>JBCDJN010000099.1:0-18584 GCA_039414355.1 Planctomycetota bacterium
GCGTGCGTTCTCGCTGCCACCCCGCGCGCCGGGGCCCCCCGGGGGGTTGCGGTGGTTTTGCCCCCCACCACCACCCCCCCCGGGGGGCTGTCCCCCCCACCCCCCCCCCCCGCGGCACTAGGTGCTTTGACTAGGGACGCCGCATTGCGGGCGCCACCTATTGATTGACGCTACTCGGCCAAGCCGTAGTAGTCTTCAGCAGCGGCTCCATCGAGGCACGCCTCGATGATCTTCTTGCCAAGGGGCCGAAGATCCGGCGAACGGAACTCTTCGAGCTGCTGGAAGAAGAAGTCGGTGAGGATCTTGGCGCCCTTGTCGTACGCCTCCTCGCCAACCTCGGGCTGCTGCGAAACGTCGAGGAACCACTTGCCGATGGTCTGGCCTTCAACCATCAGCGTCTCCTTGTGGAAGCCAAGCACCGGGCATCGGGCGGCTTTGAGATCGGCCTTGTCGAAGTTCGCGGCGCCGCGTCGCGCAAGGTACTCGCGGGTGACCCACTGCGGCGCGAAGCCCACCTTCCAGCAGCCGATGTGCTGGTTGGGGATGAGCACGAATTGCGTGTCCGGCGTCGACAGGATTTGGTCGAGCAGGATGTTGGCTTGGTCGACCTTCCGCCCCGTGGCGAACGGCCAGAACGAACCAACGCCCTCGCTCTGCATGCCGCCCTGATCCACGATGGATGGGTTGCCGTGGCCGCGCGGCGCCACCAGCCGCCACAGCCAAGCCAGCGACGGCGGAAGAACGTGGAAGAGCCCCATAATTCCGTACGTGGGCAGTTCCTTGGTGCACGGCGGGCAACGCACGCCGAAGCTCCGGATATCAACCGTCACCGGCTCGCTCAACACGCCAGGCACGTAGCTGCGTGGGATGACAACACGCGGGTTGGGGCAGGGCACTCCCGGCTCATCCTGAGTGTGCTCCCAGATGAGAGCCGTTGAGCCCGGGTGCGCGTCGATGTTGAGGAACAACTGCGGACCGGGAGGCGCGATGGTCAATCGCTCAAGCGCCGGGTCGACGCCGTAGTGATCGATGTGGTTCACCCGCACAAACCACGCCGCTTCGGCGTCGATCAGCGAGAGCTTCTTCACGGGCCCATCGCTGTGCTGCAACGCCGGGTGGCAAAGGGCCATGTCGTCGGTTACCGGCTGCAGGGCACAGCCGGTTGGCAGCGTGAGCCGGCGGACGTCGCCCGTGACGGTATTCTCGCCCAAGACGAGCGTGCCGTCCGCTTGGCGGTGCATGTGCTCGAGCATCTCGCTCTTGCCGCCACCCGAGGCGCCCTCGTGCATGATCACCGTCGAGTTTTCATACGGGGTCACCACCGATACCGTCGAGCAGTGGGCCGTGGTCCACGGCGACTCGTCACGCTCGCCGAGCGTGAGCAGCATGCCGTAGACGCCCTTCTTGGCCGACGGGCCGGGGTAGAGGTTGTAGCTGAACAGCTCATGCAGGCCGTCTTCCTGCTCGAAGCGGCGGTTGTGAACCACCACCTGCTTGCCGTCGAAATGCGTGTGGCGGAACGGCGGGGCGATGTACAGCACCGCGCCGTGGAAGTAGTCCTTGCCGGCGGCATTGACTTCTTCGATCGGAACAATGCCCTGCAGCATGGCAAGGCCGAGAGCGAAGAAACCCGCGTTCGCCGGCGCGATGGCCAGAGCGTTTAGCGGCTCGTCGGGCAGGCCGCTGCGGAAGAAGAAGCACGCAATGGGCTGAGTCTTAAGCCACTCAAGCGTTTCAAGCCGGACGCCTTCGAACGGTTTGTTGAACCGCGCTTCAAACGTCGGCTTGTCGGTCGCGGCGTGGTCGCCCACCACCATGCAGTTGGGATCGCGCCGCCGCATGTAGGGCTCAACATAGTTGGCCGCCACGCCGTTCTTGACTTGGCAGACGTTTACTTCTGGCACGAAGCCGCGGCCCGGCACGTCGTAGCCCACCGTGTAGAAGCCGTCGGGGCCCACTTCGCCCAGACCTAGCGAGGCGTCCGGCGTTGCGAGCTTTACCAACTCGTCAACGCTGCCAGCGAGGTGCAATCGACCGGCCGCTTCGGCCGTTTCGAGCACGCTCATCGCGCTATTGGAGAGGGTCAGTTCCGGCAGAGCTTTCAGGGGCATCTCGTTGCCTTCGGGTTGGTTGGCAGGAACCTTACAACCGAAAGCTTACCCGTCCCGCGCCACGCGCGGAAGCACCAATAGGCCTGCAGAACTAGCCTACCTCTTACGCTTTTTGACCAACACTGAACGCTCTTGGAAGGCCGTCTTTTCGATCAACCTCTCTTGCATCCGCATCTGGTAGTGCATGCGGCTCGCCGGACCCGCGAAGCCAATAATGCGGCGGTCGACGCTCAGGTCTTGGCTCATGATGCGGCCGCGGTCCACGTCAAAGCGGATCTAGCCCTTGAGCATGCGCTGGGCGAGTTGGGCGTCGATCGACGGCGTCGTTGTCGAGAGCACTTGCTGCTTGGCTTCGATCACCGCGACTCCGCTCTTAACGCTCTTGAGAGTGAAATGCCGGCGGGTCTGAATCTCCTTCGTTCCGCCGTCTTCGGTTTGAACCTTGATCTCCTGCTCGTCGTCCCACGAGCCGCCTACCGCCACCGGCTTCTGCGGCAGCACTACGGTGATGGGGGCATGCGGGTCTGCGGCGGGCTGGTGGTGCTTGATGGTGCGATCGGTCACCTCGCCCCACGGCTGGATGCGGAACTGAGAGAGCGGCACGCCCACCGCCTTGGCGGCGTCGGCGAAGCCCGGCGGAGGCGTCTCGTCCTTGGTGCTGTCGAAAACCTGCTCAGCGCGATCGGGCAGGCGGTTGGTCATGCGGACCCGTTCGACGACGTTCTGCATCTCCATCTCGCCCGATGCGAGCACGTCGATCACCTTCCACGCCTTGAGCGATTGGCTCCGCGTCTGAGCCCGCTGCGTGGTCTTCTCCATGGTGCTCTGAATGTCGGCCCGGTGGTCAACCTCGTACCGGATCACATCGCCCGGCTTGAACTTGTAGCGGAGCGTGTAGGTCTTCTTCCCCGCGGCGAAGCCGACCGAAGGAACCGAGAAAGCAATGGCGAGGAGCACCAACGAAGAGCGGGACATCACGCACATCCTTGCGGGTGATTGGGTAGGGCAGGCCTTGCCTGCCGACGCTTGTCTGTCTCTTGCGGCAGGCGAGGCCTGCCCTACTTGCGGAGCCGGCGGCCCCAGCCGAGTTTCTCTTGCAGCGTGCCGTAGTAGCCGCCGGGTTGGGTCTCAATCAGTTGGAATACCGCTTGGCTGCGCTCAACCCGCACGCGGTCGCCCGGCGTGAGCGGGCCGACCACCTGGCCGTCGACCAGCAGCCGCGTGCCGGGGTTGGGGTCTTGGACCACCGCTTCGTACACACGGTCGGCGGTATCGACCACCGGCCTCACGGTGAGCGTGTGCGGGTTGATCGGCGAGATCACAAACGCCTCGAGGTCCTTCCGCAGGATCGGTCCGCCGACCGCCAGGTTGTGCGCGGTCGAGCCCACCGGAGTGCTTACAATCAGGCCGTCGCAACCATAGGTGGTGGCCAAAACGCCGTCAACGTAGAGTTCCACGTCGATCATGCGGAACGGCTCGCCTGCTAGCACCGCCGCCTCGTTGAGGCCGAGCCGGCAGTCGGGCGCGAAGCTCTCGGGCATGCCTTGGCGGCCGAGCGTGCACTCGAACATCAGGTGGGAGACCATCCGCCGGTCGCCATCGGCGACGCATGCGAGCGACTCGCCGAGTGAATCGGGGGGCGTGTCGGCCAAGAAGCCGAGCTTGCCGAGGTTGACCGCCACCACCGGCAACTGGTTGTGACCCATCAGCCGCGCAGAGCGAAGAATGGTGCCGTCGCCGCCCATCGCTACGACCAGCTCGGCGCCCTGCGGATCGAAGGGGCCGTCGAGGTTGTCCAGCACGCTGGTCACCTCGAAATGCTCATGCACCGTCGGCAGCAGATTGCGGGCTCGATCGCCGAGGACGGGGCGGGTCGCTTCGAAGATGACCGCGGCGGCGGGGCGGGGCATGGCGTGGAGCCGAGTTGTTAGGCGGGCGTGCCCGAATCGTACCCGCTGGCACGCCGTGCTCGCTAGCTAGCGGCGGGCGCCGGACGGCGTCGTCTCGCCGGAGGCGGGCTCGCTGATTCGGCCGGCCATTTCGAGGCACGCCCGGGTGATGCCGGCGGCGTCGATGCCCAGGTCGGCGAGCAATTCTCCGCGTTCGCCATGCTCGACGTAGTGATCGGGGATGCCCAGCCGACGGAGGTGGCGTGTGTCGGCGCCGCCGTCGGCCGCCGCTTCCAGCACCGCGCTGCCGAAGCCGCCGGCGAGGGCCGCTTCTTCCACGGTCACTACGAAGGGCATCGTGCTGAGCAGTTCGATCATTTTGCTCGAATCGATCGGCTTGATGAACCGCGCGTTGACCACCGTCACATCCATCCCCTGCTCAGCAAGCGTGTCGGCCGCTTCCAGGCAGTGGTCGAGCATCCCGCCACAAGCCAGGATCGCGCCGTCGCCGCCCTCGCGGAGCACCTCGGCCTTGCCAAGCTCGATCGGCGCCCGCTCGCCTTCGACCTCGCCGATCGCCGCCTTCGGGTAACGCATTGCGCACGGGCCGTCGTGGGTGAGCGAGAAGTTGAGCATGCCACGCATGTCATATTCATCGCCCGGCGCCATGACGGTCATGTTTGGGAAGACCCGCAGGTAACCCAGGTCGAAGACGCCATGGTGGGTGGCGCCGTCGGGGCCGGAGAGTCCGCCGCGGTCCAGCATGAGCGTCACCGGCAGGTTCTGCAGGGCGACCTCCTGGAAGACGTGGTCGAACGCCCGCTGCAAGAACGTGCTGTAGATGTCCACGATGGGCCGCACGCCCACCTTCGCCTGTCCGGCGGCGAACGCCACGGTGTGGGCCTCGCAGATGCCGGTGTCGAAGAAGCGATCGGGGAAGTCGTCGCGCAGCCGCTCGAGCTTGTTGCCCTGGCACATCGCGGCGGTCATCACCGTCACGCGGTCGTTAGCCGTCATCGCGGCGTGGATCGCTTCGCTTGCGGCGTGGGTGAACGTTCGCGTGCCCCCCTTCTTCATCTCGAGGATCTCGTCGTCCTCGTTCCGCTTGAACTGCGGCGGCGCGTGGAACAGCACGGGGTCCTCGGCGGCGGGGCGGAACCCGTGGCCCTTCTCCGTCACCACGTGCAGCAGGATCGGCCCGCCGCTCTTCTTGGCCATACGGAGGTACTTCCGCAGCAGGCCGATGTTGTGCCCATCGATCGGCCCCACGTAACGAAGGCCGAACTCCTCGAAGAGCATGCCGCCGTGCAGTCCGGCCTTGGCGGCCTCCTTCACCTGCGTGAGCAGCCGCTCGGCCGGGTCGCCCAGCACCGGGATGTTCTGCAGGACCTTGACCACTTCCTCCTTGAAACCGGAGTACATCCGGTTCATGCGGAGCCGGTCCAGGTAGTCGGCCATGCCGCCCACACGCGGGCAGATGCTCATCTTATTGTCGTTGAGGACGATCAGCGTCCGCTCGCCCGCCGACTTGATGTTGCAGAGCGCTTCGTAAACCACGCCGGAGGGGAAGGCGCCGTCTCCAATGACCGACACGCTCCAGCGGTCTTCGCCGTCACGCAGAAGCTGATCACCGCTCGCCAACCCAAGCGACGTGGAGACGCTCGCCCCGGCGTGGCCGGTGACAAACAGGTCGTAGTCGCTCTCTTCCGGGTTGGGGTAGCCCATCAGGCCACCCTTGGTCCGGATGGTGTCAAACTGCGGGTAGCGGCCCGTGATGAGCTTGTGCGGGTAAATCTGGTGGCCCGTGTCCCAGATCAGGCGATCCTTCAAGAAGTCGAACGTCTGGTGCAACGCCAGGCAGAGCTCGACCACTCCCAGGTTCGACGCGAAGTGCGCACTCCGCGCCGAAACCAGGTTGCACATCGCCTCGCGCATCTCGCCGGCGAGGCGTTCGAGCTGCGGGAGCGACAGGCCGTCGAGGTCGCGGGGCGACTGGATGGTGGGCAGCAGCGGCTTGGGGGGCTTCATTGCGGGTCCGCCTGGGTTGCCTCGAAGTTGGTACTCGCCGGTCCGTGGCGTTGCGGTTGTGTTTTAGCGATCGCGGCTGGCGACGCGGGTGGCGAGCTCCGCAAGGGCCGCCGCCCCTGCGCCGAGCGGCGCTACCGACGCCCGGGCCTCTTCGGCGAGCGACTCGGCCATCCGCCGGCTCGCCTCCACGCCAAGCAGGCCGGGGTAGGTCAGCTTGCCCGCCTCGGCGTCCTTTCCCACCCGCTTGCCCACCGCCGATTGGGCGCCGGAGACGTCGAGCAGGTCGTCGGTCACCTGGAACAGCAGCCCAAGCGCCCGGGCGTACGCCGTGATTGATTCTAGTTGCTCGGGCGAGGCGCCAACGCAGATCGCCCCCATCCGCAGCGAGACGACAAACATGGCGCCGGTCTTGCGCGAATGGATCCGCTTGAGGTGATCGACCGTGGCGCCCTCGAAGTCGCCGGCGAGGTCGTCCGCCTGCCCGCCCACCAGCTGCTGGGCGCCGGCGGCGTGGGCCAGTTCTCCGCAGAGCCGGCCTGCGAGCTCTGGCGGTTGGGTCTGCGTGGCGACCAGTTCGAACGCCCGCGCCTGGAGCGCGTCGCCCACGAGCACGGCCGTCGCCTCGTCAAACGCCACGTGTACCGTCGGCCGGCCGCGGCGGAGGTCGTCGTCGTCCATCGCCGGTAGGTCGTCGTGCACCAGCGAGTACGCGTGGATCATCTCCACCGCGCAGGCGGAGGGCATCGCCGGGTGGGCGGCGCCCGCCTCGGCGGTCAGCGGCACGGGCGGGCCGCCACACGCCTGGGAAGCCATCAGCACGAGCCGCGGACGCAGCCGCTTGCCGGGCCCCAGCACGGCGTAACGCATCGCTTCGCCGAGCCGCTCGGGACACCCGGGACCGAAGCTCAGGCAATGCGATAGCGCGGTGTCAATCGCCGCGATCTCGGGCGACGGCGCATCCTGGCCCTCGGGCGTCTCTGAGACCGGTTCAAGCGGGGGGATCGGCAATTGCGGCGCCGGGGATGGGGGGAAACTTGCGATGCCGCAGAATTCTAGAAAAGCCCCTGCGAATCGTCCACGCCGGAGGTCTTGGGGCCCGCCGACCGCCGCGACCGCTTGGCGGTCCTCGAAGCCTCGCCCGTCGGCGTATCCGCCTCGTCCAGCGGCTCCGTGACCGGGTTTCCGTCTGCGTCAAAGCCGCTGAGCACCTCAATCCGCCGTTCGGCGTGCTCGAGCTGCTGGTGGCAACGCCGCAGGCTGGTCACGCCCGACTCGTACCGTTCCAGAGCCTGATCCAGCCCCAGCTCACCGCTCTCAAGTGCTGTGACCACGGCCTCCAGCTCTTCGAGCGACTGCTCAAAGGTGGGTTCTTCGGCTTTTGCCTTCGCGGCTTTCTTCTTGGCCATCGGGATGCTTCGCTTGCTTTTGGTTAACTCTTGTCGCGCGTGGCGTCCACGATCGCTTCGATCCGGCCTTCCGACAGCCGGATCGACAGCGCGTCGCCCGCCACGACTTGGCTGGTGGAACGAACGACGGCGCCATCGGCGTCGAGCGTGAGACTGTACCCACGGCCGAGCACGGCCAGCGGGCTGAGCGACTCAAGCTTGCCCGCCAGTTGCCCGACGCGGGCTTGCTGATCACTCAGCCGACGACGCATGGCCGACCGAGCGGCCAGCTCCAACTCATCAACCCGGCGGCTGGCGTTCTCAATCAGTGCGAATGGGCGGGCGAGCGGCGGTCGCTCACGCAGTCGGCCGAGGCGGTCAGACCGGGTGGTCACCGTACGCCGCGCGGCGTTGTGGAGTCGCTCGCCGAGCGTCCGAACGCGGCGTGTCATTTCTTCGCCGGCGGGGATGACGCGCTCCGCCGCCTCGCTCGGGGTGAGCGCCCGCACGTCGGCGGCGAGGTCGGCCAGCGTGGTGTCAATCTCGTGCCCCACGGCGGAGACCGTCGGCAGCGGGCAGTTGGCCAGAGCTCGAACGACCGCCTCTTCGTTGAACGACCACAGGTCTTCCATGCTCCCGCCGCCGCGGCCTACCACCAGCGCATCGAGCCGCGGCGTTACTTGCTGGGCCTGCCGGATCGCGTGGGCAATCTCGTCGGCGGCGCCGTCGCCCTGCACCCGGGTCGGGATGACCAGCACATCGATCCCCGCCCAACGCCGCCGTGCGACTTCCAAGAAATCCCGCACCGCGGCGCCGGTGGGGCTCGTCACAAAACCAACCCGCCGCGGCATGGTGGGCAGCGGTTGCTTGCGGTCGGCGTCGAACAGCCCCTCGGCGCCGAGCCGCTCGCGCAGTTGCCGCAGGGCCAGCTCGAGCGCGCCCAGCCCTTTCGGCTGAGCTTGGTCGATCACCAGTTGGTAGCTGCCGCGTGGCGCGTAGACGTCGATCCGGCCGTGGCAAAGCAGCTCCAAGCCATCGGTGAAATCAAACCGCATCTTCGCCGCCGACCCCCGCCAGATCACCGCGCGGATCTGCGCGGCATCGTCCTTCAGCGTGAAGTAGCAGTGCCCCGACGAGGGCCGCGAGAAGTTGGAGACCTCGCCGGTCACCCACATGTTGGGGAACCCGGCTTCGAGCTGCCCCTTGATCTGCGCCGTGAGCTGCGAAACGGTCAACGCGGGCGGTGAAGACACCGGCGTCGTATCGGTCGAGAGAGGCTCAGGCAGCATGGCGGGATTGTGGGCGCGACGCATCGCCCTCCACAAGTAGCCGACGACCAACGCGTCGTCGCAGGCGGCGTTAAGCGGCCGCCGCGCTCGGGGGCGGCGGCGTCGTCGAGGCGCCGGCTCGCACCATCGGCCGCTCGCCCGCGCGCTTGGCGCCGCTGTTCGCCCACGCCTGCGCTTCGTCCTGCGCTTCGTTCAGGCGGTCGCCGATGCGTCGCCGCCAAGCCTCAACGCCGTCGCGGTCGAGTTCGGCCGGAACGTGGATCGCTTCCGACACGACTCCCCGCGCTCGGCTGAACGGCTTGGGCACCGCGAACTGGTCCCAACTCCGCATCCGCCAGGGGTGCTGGTAGGCGTAGCCCATGCAGACGATGGGCATCTGCAAGCGAGACGCCAGGTAGATCGGCCCCGCCGCGCAAACCCGGCGCGGGCCGCGCGGCCCGTCGGGCGTGATGGTGAGGTGCATGTTGCGGCCTTTGCGAGCGAGCTCACGGAGCGCGCGGGCGCCGCCCCGTTGCGTGGAGCCTCGCACCGTTTCGAAGCCGAACCGCCCCGCGATCCGCGCGAGATAATCGGCGTCGCGGTGCTGGCTGAGCAGCATGGCGATGTTGCATCCGCCGCGGAAGTGCAGCGGCAGCAGGATGCCCTCGTGCCAAAACAGGTACAGCCGGGGCGGCCCCGCGAAGAGCGCCGGATCGACGGTGGGGTCGCGGTACCAAACGCGGCAACGCAGTGTCGACATCCACGCCCGCACGCCGGCGTAGAGCGGCAGGCTGGCGGCAGACGTGACCAAGGGTCCGTTGAGCTTCATGCTGGTCCTTCGGCCGACCGGCGTCCGCCGGCGGCTTCGCTGTCTCGAACTGTGTGTTGTCGCGCGCGTCCCGATCAAACCGTCAGGTCGAGCGAGTTGCCGGCTTCGCCGGTCGCGTCCTTCGATTCCTTCGTCGGTAATGTCGGCGCCGCGTCCGTATCGGATTGCTCCTCGCCGGTCGACTCAATGTCCACTGTGTCCTCGGGCGCCTCCCACATCCTCCGCCCGTCCGCGTCTCGGTCCGAGGCGCCCTGGTCCTCCTGCGTCTGCCCCACGCCGGAAGACTTCTCCGCCTTCTGCGTGGCGTCCCGCTCGCGGGCCTGGCTGGCGCCTTCGGTCTTGGCTCGCTCGGTCTCGCTTCCCGCGGTCTGCGACAGGGGGGCCCCCGCCGCGCTGCTCAGCACGCCACCAATCGGTCCCACACTCATAATGAAGGCCTCTGGGGTTTGGCATCCTTCGAGTCGGTTGCTTTGACGTCTCCCGGCGACCGCATCGCCGCCGGCAGCCTGCCGCCCGCCGTCGATTGTGCTGCTACCTAGTTGCTAGCCGCTTACTTGCTCAACCTCCTCAATGCCGCCGCCTTGGGCACCTCCGCGGGCGCCGTGAGGGGCTGCGGTTGCAGGTCGTTCCTGAATTGCTCGAGCACGTTGCCGACGACCGGCAGCGCTTCGCGTTGGATCATGGGATCGTTCGCCGGGCCGGTCACTCGGAGCCGTAGGATCTGCTCGCTCGCCTGCCCCATGAGCGAACGCAGCAGCCGCGGACGGCTTGGGCCGCGACCCACGACGGTGTGGAACGTCAGGTTGAGTTCCCGGTCCAGGTTCGTGGCGCCGCGGCCCTTGAGGCTCACGGCGTCGCCCAGCAGATCGAGTTGTGAGAATTCGATGTTCGGTCCCGCGAGTGTGAACTCGGCGCGGCAGCCGTCGAAGGCGGTGGTGTCGGGCGTGCGGTTGCGGAGCACCTTGAGCAGCGCCACCATCACCGGCAGCTCGTAGAGCGTAGCGTTGGAGAGTTCCATCGAGCCTTCGCCCTCGACGCCGTTCAGCGACACGCCCGCGCCATTGATCGAGAGCCGCCCGTCGACACGGCCCGACACCGGCTCCGGCAGGTGAAGGTAGTCGCGTGAAAACCGTTCGAGATCAACGCCCTGCAAGCCGATGGCCATTGCGTAACGCGGCCGCTTTTCCTGCAGCACCCGCGTGTTGACCGTGATCGCTCCGCCGTACGCCTCGGCGGCGATCTCGGCGGCGGGGAAGCTCGGCGGGTTCCAGCCGGCGATGTTGGCGGGCAGAGCGCTCGGCGGCGTGTCCGCCACGCCTCGGCCGAGCCGGCACTCCGCCGCGTCGGCATAGACCGGCCCACGCACCTTGGTCAGCTGCAGGCCGTTCCAGAAGAGCGTATCGAGGTCGAGCTGCCCATGGGTGCGGCACGTGTCGCCGTCGCTTGAACCGGCCAGCCGGACCGAACCGGTGACGCCCTCCACTCGTACGCCAAAATTCACGTCGCTCTGATGGCAGTCGAGCCAGACATCCCAGCCGGTCCACAGCGGCTGCCGCCGCGCTGGGGCGAAGTCGAACGTGATCCGGCCGTCATGGACGCCGAAGCTGCCTTCGGGCCGCAGTTCGTCAATCACCCGCCGCAAAGCGAGCGGCGCTGCCAGCCGCAGGTCGTGGTCGGCGTCGAGGTAGTCGACCTGTAGGTTGGTGATCGCCATCCGCCAGCCGCCGGCGGAGGTTGGCGTCCAGGCGCCATCGCCAGAGAGCTCAGTCCTGCCGTGCTCGGCCTGCACGCCGGTCATCGTTACGCGGCCATCGCGGACGACAAACCTGCCGTCGAGGCGGTCAAGCCGGTAGCGGAAGAACGTTGGTTCAATCGAGACGCTCCGCTGATGCGGCGTGGCGTAGAGCACGATCTGCGGCTCGCCTTCGCCCTGCACGTAGGTGATGTCCGCGGTGGCGTCGATCCGGCCCTCGGGACGCAGACGCGCCCAAACATCTTGATGCTCGGGGCGCAGGGCGGCGCGGAGCGGCTCGTCCAGTTCCATTGCCGTAGCCTGCAGCCGCATCTGCAGCACGCCGCGGCCGGCGGACTTGGTCAGCGTGCCGAAACCCGTCACCATCCGCGGCCCCTTCGCCTGCCGCGCCTTGAAGTCCTTGATCGTCCAGACACCGTCTTTCAGCACAAGTTGGCCGGTGACGTGACGGAGCGGGTACGGGAACTTGTCGAACGTGACACCCAGGTCGAGCGCGGTCAGTTCCATAGCGAGCTTGGGGCGGAGGTCGGCCGGCGAAGGGCGTTCCATCCGCCAGTGCATGCCAAAGTCGCCCGTCGGCGCAAACGCCTGTGCCGCCATCGAGGCCTCCTGGTGCGGCGCCAGGGCCGCGATCAACGCCGGCGATACCTGCACCCGGGGCGCTTTGATATCCACCCAGCCAACGGGACAGGGGGCGTTGGTCCCCGGCGGGTCAGGGTGTGGAGACCGGCCTCCCGTCGCGGGGCAGGGCAGACCATAGAAATGCGCAGAGAGCACCACCGGCTCTCGGCCCGCGGAGCCACGCAGGTTCACTTCAAGCTGCCCGCCGGCGAGCTGGCCGCTGGCCTGCGTATCGTGGAAGTGCAGCGTGCCGACTACGTCTCGCAGCCGGTAGGGAAAGTGCTCCGCGTCGGTGACCGACAGGCCTCGGCAATCGATCGTCGCGTCCGTCTGCAAGCGGCTACCGTCGTACGAGACCCAGCCCGCCACATCGACGACGCCCTCGGGTTGGAACCGGTCCCACTTCCGACGCAACTGCCCGGGCAACGCCGCGTACAGCTTGCGATCCAGCGGCAGCCCGGTGACGCGGCCCTGAACGCGTGCTGTCGCGTCGGGTGACCAACCGTAACGATCCCCGGCGGCGTTGATTTCGGCGGCGCCGCACTTGGCGTTGAGGTCGCGGATCGCCAACCGAGCGGGAGTGGCTTGGCAAGTGAGCGAGAGCTCCGCAAGCGGGCGCGGCAACGACGGGTGAGCGACGCTGCCGCCCTCAACCCGGCAGGTCATTCGCCAATCGAGCGGCGCGCCGGCCTCGGTCAACGAAACGGTCGCCACACCCGAGGCGGCGGCCCGCGCTCGTAAACCGGCCGGCAGGCGCACTGGCGCCGCTGCCAGAAGCTGGTCATCGATCCGCAGCGAGGTGAAGTCGGCGTTGACCGAGAACGCTCCGGTCCGGCGATCGGCGTGCCCGGTCGCCTCAATCCGTTTGGCGATCGATTCCGACACCGTCACCTGAAAACGGACCTGAGTCGAATCCGGCACCGGCTCCGTGGTAACGGCGACGTTGCGGACCACCAGCGGCGTGGCGGGCGCCCTCGCCTCGTCGATGACCACCAGCGTGCCGTCGATGATCTCGATTGGCGCCGGCCGTTTGCCGCCCTCGGGCAGGGGCAGCAGCTGGTCCAGACGCCACTCGCCGGTAACCCGGCGCGACGCCGTTAGCCGCGGCCGGCGGACGATCACGCGATCGATCACCGGCGCGCCCTCGAGCAGTTGCCGCATCTCGAATTTGCCCGCCAGCGTCAGCTCGGGCAGATGAACCAGCGGCTCCGCCGGCCCCGCCCCGCGACGATGCGGAGGCTCAGCGAGAGAGACGTCGAAGACTGTGACACCACGGCCCGGCACAAAGCGGGCGCCGCCGACCGACACCTGCAACTGCGGGTACTGCTCGGCCAGCATCTGCTGGGCGTAGCGGCGGATCTCCTCGTCCAGACGGAAGTACAGGTAGCCGCTCGCCGTCAGCGCAGCAATCAGCAGCAGGGCACAGCCCCACTTAAAGAAGGTCCAGCACGTATTAATCAATCGCCGCAAGGGAGGGCTCCCGTGCCTTCACCATGTCGAAGCGGCGGTGCGACTGGGCGCACCCGGCGCATTCGGGCGGCGGAGGGTAGGAGAGGGCCGCCTTCAGGGTCAAGAGCCGCGGCCGGCGGGAGGCGCCAGCACCAGGCGTTCGGCCCATCGTTCTGCCCGCACGTTGCCTGGGAGTGTGATCGGCCTGAGCGGCTCGTTCGCCGTCGCCATTTCGCCCAGCTGGCGCCAATGCCGGTGGGTCATCGCCTGCTCAGGCCAACCCTGCTCCCGCCAAGCGTGTCGAAGGCTCGCCAGCAACAACGCCCGCGGCGCCGAGCGGCAGGCCACGCATTCGATGCTCAGGTGTCCGTCCGGCTCGGTCGCTATCGCCGTCTCAACAAAATCCGCCACGGGAACCGCCATCCAGTCGCCAAGGTCCGCGGCTTGCTCGGCGAGCGATAGCAATGACTGCGGCGCCGTCTCGCCCATCCGCTCGCGGACCAGCGGCAGCAACTCGTGACGAAGCCAGTTGCGTGTGAACTGTTGGGAGTCGTTCGTCGCGTCTCGACGGTACTCCTGACGGATCTCCGCTAGGTAACCCTCCACCGCCGCCCGCGAGACGCCTAGCAGCGGGCGGACGAGCGTCACGCTGTCAGTCAGTGGTCGCTGGGACGGAATCCCGCCGAGCCCCACCAAGCCGCTGCCCCGGAGCACGCGAAACAGAACGGTCTCGATCTGATCGTCCTGGGTGTGCGCGGTGGCCACGAACCGAGCCGCCCGCTGGCGGGCGGCGTCGACCAGGAATGCGTACCGCGCGTCTCGGGCTTCTTCCTCGCTGGCAACCGGCGATTCCGCGTGGCCGACGAGGCAGGGAACTCCCAACTCATCGGCGAGCGCGCGAACGAACCGCTCGTCGCCGTCAGACGCGTCGCCACGGGTGCGGTGATTGAAGTGCGCCGCGGCCAGCCGCCCAGGACCGGCGACCTGCGTCTTGATGGAGGCTAGCGCCCGGAGCATCGCCACGCTGTCGGCCCCGCCGGAGACGGCGAGGATGACGTTCACCGCATCCCAGTCAGCCGGCGGCCAAGCCTGGGCGACGGCGGCCGGCAGCGTGGGACTTCCCGGGTTGTGCGAATTGCGGGGCATTTGGGCGGCCGCCCGCGGCCATGCACTGGGGGGCCGCGTTGCGTTTTGGTGGCGATTCTTGTACGTTCCACTCGCTGTCTGGCGAAGGCAGCGGCGAACAGACGCATCGGCTGGTTTTATAGCTTCTTCCGCGGATCCCTTTCCGCCAGCCCGCATTCATCCGCGTCGCCCGCCGCAACGCCCCCTCGCCGGGCGACGGCCCCGAATCGCTCCGCGAGACGGACTGAAGAAGAACCCAGGCTCCAGCGTTGACACCCGACAGCCAACAACTCGCCCCGCCGGCGCCAAGTCGGGCTCGCACGCCAGCTCTTCATCCGCTGATCTGGCTGGTGGGCTGCGTAGCGCGATTTGTTGACCATCGACTGGCGATCGCCTCGCTCAATCCGCCCGGCGAGCCCGCACCCAACGGTGATCGGCTCGCGTGGGACGAGACGGCTCGGCGCTCGCCGCAGGCATCGGTGCGGAGAACGCGGCCGCCACGCGGCGGCAGCCATCGAGCACCGACCAAAGCGTCGTGCGGCTCGTGGCCAAAACTCGGAGCGGCCGGGCCACCGGGCGCCACCGTGCAGGTCGCCACTCGCGAAACCTGGTGCCAAGCTGCGGCGGCGTAGCCCACGCCGCGAGCTCTTTTCTTCTTCGGTCGCGTCCGCCCTCGGCGGCCCGCCCGGCGAACGGCCCACGCCCTCGCCGAAAGCGACGCGCCCGTCCGAACCGTCGGCGGGAGAACTCCACGCCCACGCGCCGGCTGCCCAATCGCAGCCGGCCGCGATGACTCCAACGGTCAAGAGTCGATGACACAAACTCAGATTCTCATTGTGTGCGCCGTGGCGGTGATCTCCGCCCTGCTCGGTATGGGGATGGTCCAACTGATCGGCTACCTCCGCAAGCGGGACGCCGAGAAAGAAGCCCAGCTGATCCTCGACAAGGCGGAGTCCGACGCCTCGTCACGCCGCAAGGAAGCCGAGATCGAAGCCAAAGAGATCGCCCTAAGCGAGAAGGCGAAGACCGAGGAAGAAGCCAACAAGGTCCGCCAAGCCCTGCACGAACGCGAGCGGCAGCTCGACAAGGCGGAAGACAACCTCACCAGCCGCGGCGATCAGCTCGGCAAGCAAGAGCGGATGGTTGAGAGCAACCAACGCCGCCTCGCCGAGAAGATCGAAGACGCCACACGGCGGCAGAAGGAGCTCGACGACCTGCTGGATGTCGAACGCCAAACCCTGCACCGCTTGAGCGGTCTCTCCGAAGACGAAGCCCGCAAGCAGCTCCTGGAGCGGATCGACAAGGAGCTTTCCGACGAGCAGGGCAAGCTGATCCTAAAGCGGGAGAAGGCGATCGCTGAGACGATCGACGCCAAGGCCCGCGAGATGCTGATCATGTCGATCCAGCGGTACGCGTCGGCCCACACGGCGGATAGCACCACCAGCACCGTCGACATCCCGAACGACGAGATGAAGGGCCGCATCATCGGCCGCGAGGGGCGCAACATCCGCGCCTTCGAGAAGGCGACCGGCGTCGACGTGATCATTGACGATACTCCCGGCGTCGTGATCGTCTCGGCGTTCGACCCGGTCCGCCGCGAGATCGCCCGGCTGGCGCTCGAGAAGCTGATCGCCGACGGCCGCATCCACCCCAGCCGCATCGAGGAGCTTGTTGGCGAGACCGAGAAAGAGGTCGAGAAGGAGATCCAGCGGCACGGCGAGGAGGCCACCCACGAGGTGGGCGTGATGGGCCTGCACCCAAAGGTCATTGAGCTGCTTGGCCGGCTGCGGTACCGCACCAGCTACAGCCAAAACGTCCTGCGGCACTCGATTGAGGTCGCTCAGATCACCGGCATGATCGCCGAAGAGATGGGCCTGGACGGCGACCTGGCCCGCCGCGCCGGGCTGCTGCACGACATCGGCAAGGCCGCCGACCACGACGCCGAGGGCGGGCACCCCAAGATTGGCGCCGACCTGCTGAAGCGGTACGGCGAGAACGAAACCGTGGTGCACGCCGCCCTGGGCCACCACGACGACATCGTGATCGAGAAGCCGTACACGGTCATGTGCGCCGCCGCCGACGCGTGCAGCGCCAGCCGCCCCGGCGCCCGCCGCGAAACGCTCGACCGCTACATCAAGCGGATGCAGGAGCTCGAGGCGATCGCCGCCGGCTTCGACGGCGTGCACCAGGCCTTCGCCATCCAGGCGGGCCGCGAGGTCCGCGTCATCGCCAGCACTAAGAAAACCACCGACGAGTCCGCCGCCAAGATCTGCCGCGACATCGCCAACGCGTACGAGCAAAACCTGACGTACCCGGGCGAGATTAAGGTCACCATGATTCGCGAGACGCGCGTTAGCGAAACCGCGAAGTAAAGGGGCTTTTGGCTATTGGCCTTTGGCCGTTGGTAGCAAAGAGTATGGATCGCTGGTTACAGACCGTTGGCGTTGTCTTGATCTGCCTGGGCGGAGCGTTGATGGTCACGGGCCTAGACCTTGGCGTAGTCGGCCTGCCGAGGTGGATCACTGTGGAGTATGGGGCCGCAACGGTTGTACTGGCGTGGATGCTGTTGGCGGCCGCCGTTATTCCCGGATCACGTCGTTTGCCCGGTTTCGGCGCTGAAGAGTTTCGACGCGATTCCATTTCAAGACTATGGCAAGTAAGCCCACTAGCTTGTGTGTGTATCGCCGGATTTGCCCCAGTGGCTGCGGTGACCTATGCGATTAACGAGGTTTTGGAACTCGGGTTTGACTACGACGTGTTGCTCGCGGGTTGGCAACTCGTGGTCGCCGGCTGCTGGCTGCTCTGGGTACACCCGGCCATGGTAGGCAGAGCCTCAACAGCGAAGAGCCAACAGCCAACAGCGAACAGCCAATAGCCAACAGCCAATAGCCAACAGCCCCCATGCGTCTTCTCTTCATCGGTGACATCGTCGGCAGCCCGGGGCGGGACATCGTGGTCCGCGCGGTGCAGGGGCTGAAGGCGGCGGAGTCGCTGGACCTGGTGATCGCCAACGCGGAGAACGCCGCCGGCGGGTCGGGGCTGACGCCCGAGTTGTATCGGGACCTGGTGGGCGCCGGGGTCGATGCGATCACGCTGGGCGATCACGTCTACCGGCGGAAGCAGATCGGGGCGACGCTGGAGAACGAGGCCAACATCGTCCGCCCCGCGAACCTCCCCGCCGAGGCGATCGGCCGGCGGTGGGCGGTGGTGCGGTCGGAGTCGGGCGTTGACGTTGGGTTTTGCTGCGCGCTCGGCCAGCTCTTCATGAAGCCGATCGACAGCCCCTACCGGGCGATCGACGACTGCTTGGCTCAGATGCCGTCGGACGTGAAGATCCGCCTCGTCGATTACCACGCCGAGGCGACCAGCGAGATGCAGGTGATGGGCCGCTACCTGGATGGCCGCGTGACCGCCGTGCTGGGCACCCACACGCACGTGGCGACCGCCGACGAGCGGGTGCTGCCGGGCGGCACGGCGTTTCAGTGCGACGTGGGCATGACCGGGCCGCACGAGAGCATCATCGGCCGGCGGATCGATCGGGTGCTATCCGCCACGCTCACGGGAATGCCGGCGCCGTTCGACGTGGCCGACGAGGACGTACGCCTCTGCGGCACGATCATCGAGGCCGACCCCGAGACCGGCCACGCCATTGCCATCCGGCGGCTGGTAGTCGACTCGGAGCGGGCAGAACAACTCGCCGCGGAGCCGTAAACCGTCTTGCCCCGTTCGCGCGCCGCCGCTAGTCTCCCGCCGCTTCCGCCCCCAGCGGCAACCTTGGAGACGCGATGGAACGCCACGGCTACACCCGTTTTGCCGCCCTGTTGGGCGTACTGGCCCTGCTGCCTTCGACCGGCTGCCTGCACCAGTTGATCGCAACGGGGATCTACGTCTTCGAAGGCGGTAACCTGGTAGACGCCGACTGCGAGGCGCTCGAGTCCAAGCGTGTCGTCGTGTTCTGCCGCCCGCCCGCCTCGAGCGACTTCAGCCACGCCGGCGCCTCACGCCAGCTCGCTAAGCGCGTCACTTCGCTGCTGGCGCAGAACGTCGAGGAGATTGACGTGGGGGGCCCCCGCGCGGTCGACCAGAGGCGCGACGAGAACGAAACCCACCACAACGAGGCCCACGC
>JBCDJN010000100.1:0-18537 GCA_039414355.1 Planctomycetota bacterium
AGCGGGCCACCATCGCGCGGATCAGGAGCTGCTGCGTCAGGCTCATCCGCGCGTGCGGCGGCATCTCCATCGCGCGGAACTCCAGCAGCCCCAGCCGGCCGGTCGAGGAGTCCGGCGAGTAGAGCTTGTCGATGCAGAACTCCGCGCGGTGCGTATTGCCGGTGCCGTCCACCAGCAGGTTGCGGAAGACGCGGTCCACCTTCCACGCGGGGCACGGCTCGCCGGCTTTGATCTGCTCGAACGCGATCTTCAGTTCGTAGAGCGAGTCGGCGCGGGCTTCTTCCACGCGCGGCGCCTGGCTGGTGGGGCCGATGAACTTGCCGCTGAACAGGTACGACAGCGACGGGTGGTTCTGCCAGTAGGCGAGGAAGCTCTTGAGCAGATCGGGCCGTCGGAGCCAGGGGCTGTCCGCCGGCGTGGCGCCGCCCAGCACCACGTGGTTGCCGCCGCCGGTGCCGGTGTGGGCGCCGTCGAGGTCGAACTTCTCCGTGCCCAGCCGCGACTGCCGGGCGTCGTCGTAGACGCCGGTGGTGATGTCGCACAGCTCGCCCCACGTCTCAGCGGGGTGGACGTTCACCTCCAGCACGCCGGGATCGGGCGTCACCTTGATGTGCTGCAGCCGCGAGTCATGCGGAGGCAGGTAGCCTTCGACGATCACCGGCGTCTGCAACTCGGCGGCCGTCGCTTCGATCGACGCGACGAGGTCAAGGTAAACCTCCAACCGATCGCACGGCGGCATGAAGACGTGCAGCACGCCGCCGCGGGGCTCGATGCAGAGGGCGGTGCGGATCACGTCGGCGGGGTCGCCGTAGTTGACATCGGCCTTGTACGTTTCGCCGGCGGTGGTTGGTGGCGTTTCGTTGACGCGACGGGCGAACGGGTCGTCGCCGGCGCCGTTGCCCTCGCCGTGCCCTAAGCCGTAGCGGCCCGCGGCGCCGTTGCCGCCCGGGCGTTGCCGCTGCGGCCAGCCGGCGTAGCCGGCGGAGTCGCCACTGCCGCCCGCGTCAACGCCCACCAGTTGCCGCACCGACCGACGGCTGCGCAGCGCCTCGTACGCCGGCAGCTCCGCGAGCGCCTCAAGCGGGTCGCGGTCGTACAGCGGCTGGGTCATGCCGCCGGCCGCGGCCGGTTGGTAGAGCAGGCCCTGCAGCGGCAGGCGGTAGCCCATGGGCGAATCGCCCGGCAGCAGGAACATCTCTTCCGACCGCACCACCCACGCCCCGCTCTGCCAACGTGGCTCGGGCAGCCACCACTGGAACTGCAGCGGCAGCGCCACGCCCACGCTCTTGGTGACGCCCTGCTCAAACACCTTGGCCAACCGCTCTCGCTCCTCCGGCTCCTCCAGCTTCGAGTCGCGCGGGTTGACGTTGGCCGGCAACCGGCGCTCGCGCCACGCGTAGTACATCGAGTCTTCGAAGGCGTCGATCGCGTGATCGGCGTTCACGGTCAGCCGTTCGGCGAGCGCCCGGCCGAAGCGGCGGGCGTCTTCAATCGTGTGGCCGAGGTCCACGCCGTCGTCGGCGAAGAGCGATGCGTCTCGCCACACCGGCTGGCCGTCCTTCCGCCAGAAGCAGTGCATCGCCCAGCGGGGCAGGCTCTCGCCCGGGTACCACTTGCCCTGCCCGTGGTGCAGCAGCCCCTCGGCGCCAAACCGCCGCTTCAGCCGCCGCATCAGGTCGTAGCCGAGCCGCTTCTTGGTGGGGCCAACCGCGGCGGTCTGCCACTCGTCGCCGTCCATGTCGTCGATGGAAACAAACGTCGGCTCGCCGCCCATCGTTAGCCGCACGTCGGCGGCGCGCAGGTGCTCGTCGATCGTGGCGCCGGTCGCGGTGATGCGGTCCCACTGCTCGTCGGTGTAGGGGAGCGTCACGCGGGGGTCTTCGTGGACGCGTTCGATCTTCATCGAGAAGTCGAACTCCACGTCGCACGGTTCGTGCGCGCCGGTGATCGGCCCGGCCGAGGTCGGCTGCGGCGTGCATGCGAGCGGGATGTGCCCCTCGCCGCAGAACAGGCCCGACGTGGGGTCGAGCCCCACCCACCCGGCGCCCGGCAGGTAGACCTCGGTCCAGGCGTGCAGGTCGCAAACGTCCTGGGCCACGCCGCTGGGGCCGTCGAGCGCCTTCTGGTCCGCCTTGAGCTGGATCGAGTAGCCCGAAACGAACCGCGCCGCGAAGCCCACGTGCCGCAGCGTCTGGCACAGCAGCCAAGCCGAGTCGCGGCACGAGCCGCTCGCCCGCTCCAGGGTCTCCTCGCAGGTCTGAACGCCCGGCTCCATGCGGATGAGGTAGTTGATCTCCTTCTGCAGCCGCTGATTGAGGTCGACGAGGAAGTCGATCGTCTTGCGTGGCGTGCGGTCGATCGACGCCAGCAGGCCGTGCATCCGCGGGCCGGCGGGGTCGGTGACGAAGTACGGCGTCAGGTCGCGGCGCACTTCGGGCTGGTACTCAAACGGGAACGCCTCGGCGTCCGGCTCCAGGAAGAAGTCGAACGGGTTGATCACCGAAAGCGACGCGACCAGATCGACCTCAACGGTTAGGGCCGCCGCCTGCTCGTTGAAGACGCACCGCGCGGCGTAGTTGCCGAAGGGGTCGAGCTGCCAGTTGAGGAAGTGCTCACCCTCGCCGACGCGCAACGAGTAGCTCTCAATCGGCGTGCGGCTGTGCGGCGCCGGGCGCAGGCGGATCACCTGCGGGCCGAGCTCGATGCGGCGGGGGTAGCGGTACGTGGTCGAGTGGTGCAGCGCGACGTGGATGCTCATCGGACGGCGGGTCGTATGCCGGTGTGGAAAGTTGGGAGGCGGGCGTCGCCGGAAGAAAAACCGCCGAAGCCGCCGGCCCTCGGGCTCATGCCCCTTGGCTTGGCGTCTTGGCGGTTCCATCCGGTCGGTGGTGTTCTTCGGTGTGGCTGGTCGGTTGTGCTCCGGTCGCTAACGCTCGCGGCTCACCACCGTGGCGAGCCGGGAGCGTCAGCGCCCGGAGCTTCCGAGCGTCGATTCGTTTACATCTGGCTTTGCGTTTGCGACTGGCTCTCGGATTCGCTCGTCAGCGTGAAGAAGTCGCGTTGCAGCGCCTCGCCGATGGCGTTGAGCGAGGCTTGGAATCGGTCAATGTACTCGTGCAACCCCTCGCGGATGACGTCGGCCACGGCGGTATAGTCCATCTCGGACCGCAGCCGCCCGGCGAGTTGTTCGGTTCGGCACGTGAAAGTGCCCGGCCGGTTGCCGGTGATCACGTTCACGCTGTCTTGCACCCGCGTGACGCAGAACCGCATGGCCCGGGGGAAGTCTCGGTTGAGGATCAAGAAATCGGCGACGCTCTCCGGGGTGATCCGGCCGTGCTGGCGGCGGTACATGGTCAGCGCGCTGGTGGACTTCAGCAGCGCGTTCCAGCGCACCAAGTCGACCGGCGAACCGACGTCCGTAGCCGACGGCAGCAGGTGGTAATACTGCACGTCAACAATCCGCGAGGTCTTGTCCGCCCGCTCCAGCAGCCGGCCAACCCGCAGAAAGTGCCACGCTTCGCCATGAGACATCGTCGTGTAGGCGTGCCCCACAAGAGCGTGGCTTGCCAGCTTCACCTCGTCGCAAAAATCGGTCGGTTCGGCAAGGAGCGTGCTATCGCCCGAGGCGTCGCGAACCATCCAATAGAAGCGATTGATCCGCTCCCACATGGGCGCCGTGATCGACTCCCGCACGCTCCGGGCGTTCTCCCGGGCGGCCGACACACAGGCGAGGATCGAATTCGGGTTCTTCCGCTCGAAAGCCAGGAACCGCAGCACCCCCTCGCGGCTAGGCTCGCCGTAGAGCTCCTCGTACAGCTTCTGATCGCCGGTGGTGTAGACCAGCGGCGCCCACTGCGGCCCGCCGTTCACGTCCTCGCCAAGCGTCAAGCTGTAATTGACGTCGATAAACCGCGCAACATTCTCCGCCCGCTCGATATAGCGGCTCATCCAGTAGATCGAATCGGCGACGCGGCTAAGCATGAGGGGTTGCTGGTTAGCGGGCCCGGGGGCCGTGGGGAGGTCTGCGTGATGCGATTGCGGATTTGGGATTGCGGATTGCGGATTCTCTCGTGGGCAGGATCGTCAGCGGCTCAATCCGCAATCCGAAATCCGCATTCCCCATCAGTGTTTCATCACCCAAGTGTCTTTGCTGCCGCCGCCTTGGGACGAATTGACGACCATCGATCCCGCCTCGAGCGCCACGCGGGTCAGCCCGCCGGGCATCACATAGATGTCTTCGCCGCACAGGACGAACGGGCGCAGGTCAACGTGGCGGGGTTCGAGCTTGTCGTCCACCAGCGTCGGCACGGTGGAGAGCTGCAGCATCGGTTGGGCGATGTAGTTGCGCGGGTCGGCGCGGATTCTATCGCCTGCTTCGGCGCGTTCTTCTTCGGTGGCGAGCGGGCCGAGCATGATGCCGTAGCCGCCCGACTCGTTGGTTGGCTTCACCACCAGCTTGTCGAGGTTGGCCAGCACGTGGTCGCGCTGCTTCGGGTCGCTGCAGAGGTGCGTGGGCACGTTGCTCAGGATGGCGTCTTCGCCCAGGTAGTAGCGGATGATCTCCGGCACGTAGGCGTACACCGCCTTGTCGTCGGCCACGCCGGTGCCCGGCGCGTTGGCGAGAGCCACGTTCCCCTTGCGGTACGCCCGCATCAGCCCGCGGACGCCCAGGGTAGAGTCCTCGCGAAAGAACTCGGGGTCGAGGAAGTCGTCGTCGATGCGGCGGTAGATCACATCGACCCGCTGCAGTCCCTGCGTGGTGCGCATGAAGACCGTGTCGTCCATCACCACTAGGTCGCTGCCCTGCACCAGCTCCACGCCCATCTGCTGCGAGAGGAACGTGTGCTCAAAGTACGCCGAGTTGTAAACGCCCGGCGTTAGCACCACGGCCAGCGGGTTGCGGGATCGCTGTGGGGCACAGCTCAGCAGCGTCTCAAGCAGTTGCTCCGGGTACTCCTCAACCGGGGCGATCGAGACACCGTCGAAGACCTTGGCGAAGCACCGCTTCATCACCTCGCGGTTCTCAAGCACGTACGACACGCCGCTGGGGCACCGGAGGTTGTCCTCGAGGACGTAGACTTCGCCGTTCTTGTCCCGCACCAGGTCCACGCCGCTGATGTGGCACCACGCCTTGTGCGGCGGGCTGAAGCCCTTCAGCTCGGGGCGGTACGTCTTGGACGACTCGACCATGTCCTCGGGGAAGACGCCGTCGGCGACGATCCGGCGGTCGTTGTACAGGTCGTCGATGAACAGGTTGAGCGCCGTAACCCGCTGCCGCAGGCCGGCGTCGATCTTCGACCACTCCTCGCGGTCCATCACCCGCGGCATGATGTCGAATGGCCAGACCTTCTCCACGCCGTCGCTGTGGCCGTAAACGTTGAAGGTGATGCCGGAGTTGCGCATCTGCAGCTCGGCCGCCTGCTGCCGGCTCTTGAGCTCGGCGGGGCCGACTGCTTCGAGCCGTCGCAGAAACTCCCGGCAAACGGGCCGCGGCTCGCCGGCGGGGTCGAACGCTTCGTCGTACGTGTCCGACTGGTAGTTCATCTCAGCGGCGTCAGCCGAAGGGCGAGAAAACGACGCGGCGGCCCATCAGACCTGCCGCCTGCGCGAGGGATGTTAAATTGGGTGGTTCCCGCCTGGGACAAATGTCTAGCAAGTCTCGCGCCGACCCGCTAGACATTGCGTGGCCGGCAGCGTCATTTCGAGCGAATCCGCTCCATTAGGGCGATCACTTGCCCCCCGACCGTCATGCCCATCGACCCCCACGGCTCCGTCACCCAGCTCATTGCCGACCTGCGGCAAGGGGATGAGGACGCCGCGCAGCGGGAGCTGTGGGAGCGGTACTTCCGGCGGCTGCTGGCCCTGGCCCGGGCGAAACTGGGCAACGCCCCACGCGGGGTGGCGGACGAAGAGGACGTGGTGCTCAGCGCCTTCGAGAGCCTGTTCCGCGGCGTGGGGCAGGAGCGGTTCCCCGACCTGAACGATCGCAACAACCTGTGGTCGCTGCTGGCGAAGATCACCGCCCGCAAGGCGATCAACCAGCGGAAGTGGAAGCTGGCCCGCAAGCGGGGCGGCGACCTGGGCCCCGGCGCAGCGCTGCCGCTGGCAGGGGGCGCCGAGGACGAAAGCCGGGCGGCGATTGAGCTGATCGATCAGGAGATCGGCCCCGACTTCCTGGTGGCGCTCGAGGAAGAGTGCCGCCGGCTGATGGACCTGCTGCCCGACGACCGCCTGCGGCAGATCGCCCAGAAGAAGCTCGAAGGCTACACCAACGCCGAGATCGCTCAGGAGCTCGGCGTGGTTGAGCGGACGATTGAGCGGAAGATGGGCGTCATCAGGGCGGCATGGACGCCGGAAGCGTAGCCATTCCCCTCCCCGGCAGGGGGAGGGGCTAGGGGAGGGGGTTGCCCCGCCATCCATGTTCGCCTTGCCAGACGGCCGAAACGAGACGCGGCCTCGCTCGCCGGCAGTAGCTTGCCCCACTTCAACCCCCTCACCCCGCCTCTCCCCCTGCCGGGGAGAGGAGCTACGCCTCGCTTACGCTCGGTCCATCATGCGTGACTTTCTTGGCACACCTGTCGGGCTACGCGCCACGTCGTTGATTGGCTCTTCGGGCGGCCAGTGCCGCCGCGGCGATCCACGCCAACCCGGCGGACGCCGGCTCCGGCGCGGCGCCCAGGATCGGCCCCGGCGCCGTGATGGTGATCACCGCGTCGGCGTCGTCGCCGAAGAGTGTGATCGAGCGGTCGGTCGCGGCGTTGTAGGCCGGCTCGTCCACGCCCATCACGCTGTCCACGCCAAAACGAACCGTCGTCAGCGAAGCCGATTCCACCATGCCGGAAGCGCCCAGGTTGTCACGCCAAACGGTGTAGTCGGCCGCGTCAATCGTGCCGTCGCCGTTGCCGTCGGCCGCCAGGTTCGCCGTCAGCCCAAAGTCATCGCTCCAGAACGTATGGTCGCCATCGTCCACCGTGCCGTCGAAGTTGTAGTCGCCGTCGGCGAGGGTCTGGTGGTTGATGCCAGACTCGCCCACCTGCAGGTTCAGGTTCACCACGCCGACGGTGGTGGCGGAGAAGCCAACGGTCGCAAACAGCCAAGCCGGCTCGCCGTCGCTCGCCAGGAAGCAGTTCGCGTCGCCCGCCAAACAGCCGGGCCCCATGCCGCGGATGTCGGCGTCGGAACCGATCGAGAAGCCCTGCAGATCGAACAGCCCATCAACGTCGCCCGCCGAGACTTCGCCCAGCGTGTAGTCGGAAAGCAGTTCGGGAGACGTCGAAGAGTCTTTGCGGAAACCGAATCGCGTCACCGAGCCGCCGGCAGCGTTCAGCACGGTGAAGGCGCCATCGGTGAAGTCGACACCGGTCTTGTCCGCCAAGAGGTTGAGCGAGACGTTGCGGAGTTGCTTGCCCGCTTCGGGCCGGGCCCAGACGTACAGCACGTCGCTTTCGCCGGGCGAGAGCGAGTACGACGCGACCTCGGGTCCGGGCGGCGAGGCGCCGCTTGTGGAGAGCCAAAACGTAGCGGCCGCCTGGGCGTGTGTGGCGACGGCCAGAACGGCCAGAGGCAGCAACCCGGCGCGTGGCGAGAGGAGCGGATGAGGCGTTGGTGCGATCATGGTGGGCGATCCCCGACCCGGCCGAGTGTAAGCCACCGCTGCCGCGTTGTCTGCAAAATGCTTGATCCGAATGCCGGCCGTGTTAGCCTGCCACTTCTTGTCACCGCCCGTTGAGGCCCCGCATGCGTGCCCCTGGCCTGCAAAGCTCAATCGGCGCCGCGGCGATTGCCTGCTTGCTTGTTGGCAACGCGGCCGCGCAGGTAGTGCTCTTCGCCGAGGACTTCGACGGCCTGCCGCTGCAGCCCTCGGTGGACGAGTTTCCCTTCCCCGAAGCCTTCACACCTCTGCCGCCGCCGGGCTGGGACCGTCTTGATGACGTGCCCGGCATTGGCGACCCCGCCGTGGGCGTAACGGAGTGGGAGGGCTGGTCCTTCGCCGCCGCCGACTTTTGGCAGGCCACCGCCGACCCCTCGCCGCGGCAGACCTTCGCCAGCGGCACGGGCGTCATCGCCGTTGCGGACCCCGATCAGTGGAACGACCTCGGCAACCCGGCCAACGACGATGGCGGAGGGTTCTTCAACTCGTTCCTGACGACCCCACCGATCGACATCAGCTCCTCGGCCCCGCCCGACGTGCGGCTCAAGCTCGGCTTCGACACCACCTGGCTCGGCGGCGGCTGCTGCGACGACGGTGAGAACTTCCAGCCGCCCGAGCAGCCGGAGCCGTTCTCGAACAACCAGACCGCGGTCATTCGCCTGCTGACCCAAGGCAACGAACCGATCGATGTCCTCCGCTGGGAAGCGGCGCCGTTCCTCGGCCCCGACAATGAGCCCCGCAACCAGCCCGGCCCGCAGACCATGCCGAACCCCCACTTCCAGCCCTTCATCCCCGACGCCCGCATTTGGCTCGACCTGGCGCCCGCCCAAGCTGCCGCGATGCTCAACTCGATGCAGGCCGGCGACGGATCGGCCGGCAGCGGCTCAGGCGGCGGCATGGCCGGCTTGGAGTTTGCCATGGAGAACGCCGGCGACGACGGCTACTGGGCGCTGGACAACCTTGAAGTCTTCACCATCACCACGCTGCCGGGCGACATGAACGTGAACGGCGTGCTCGACTCGGGCGACGTGCCGGCGTTCGCGCTCGGTCTGCTCGACGCGATTGAGTACCGCAACACGTACTACGGCGAACTGCCCTCCACGCGCGGCACGGAGCCGGACGGCACGTTCGACTTCGACGACATCGAGTGGTTTGTCGGCGTGCTGGAGTCGGGCGGCGTTTCAACGTCGGTCGAACAAGTCGCAGCGCTGCTGCAGCCGGCGCCCGAGCCAACGTCGGTCGCTTTGTTGGCTGTCGCCCTCTCGGTCTCCGGTGGGCGGAGGTGGCGATGAACCGTCGTCGAGCCTTCACCCTGGTTGAGCTGCTGGTGGTGATGGCTATCCTCTCGGTGCTCATCGCCTTACTCTTGCCGGCCGTACAGATGGCGCGAGAGTCGAGTCGGCGCTCGCAGTGCGCGAATCAGCTCAAGCAACTCGCGCTGGCGGCGCTGGCCCACGAGTCCCAACACGGTCACTTGCCGCCGGGGGCCAAGCTGCACAGCGAGCCGCTCAGCCGGGCATACGGCTGGCGGGTGGTGTTGCTGCCGTTTGTTGAGGAGCCCGCCCTCTACGACCGCATCGCCCCGCTGCCTTCGGGCGACTACAACAACAGCGTCGGCGGCGTCATGCCCCCGCTCTTCCTCTGCCCGAGCGACGAGCCGCCCACCCGCGGTTTGGCCGGCTTGCAGGCTTCACACTACACGGCGATCGCCGGCGCCGGGCGGGGCGACGACGGCAAGATGAACCTGCCGGGCGCCGCGTTCTATGGCGATGTGTTCACCGACGGCCTCTTCTACCCCGGCAGCCAAACCCGGCTCAGTGAGGTCAGCGACGGCACGTCGCACACGCTTGCGATCGGCGAGCAGACCTACATGGCCCACGCCTCCGATTGGTTGTTCGGCGCCACGTTCCTCGAACGCCGGCGGAAGCTCGACGAGATCCAGATGGGCGCCACGCGGAACGTGGTCTGGCCGATCAACGCCGCCACCGATCGGGTTGGCTACTACCGCTTCGACCCCGACGCCCCCGCCGGCGCCCCGCGGACGATGCTGGAGAACGACCTCCCGCTCGGCAGCCAGCACCCCGGCGGCGCCCAAGTCGCCATGGCCGACGGCAGCGTGCACTTCCTGCCCGAAGCGATCGACTTCACAGTGCTGCAGGACCTCGCCACGCGGGCGGGCGAAGAGGTTGATCGCTGGCAGCCCTGACGGACCGCCCACGCCGCGACGACCCGTTAGCCGTCGGCTACCGGCAGACTAGAATTGGGCGACGCGACACCCCTCCCCCGCTCTCGTTCCAACGCACACCGCCCTGACCGCTCACGACGAGTACTTCGATCGCCTCGAGCGTTGGCTGGCCATGGAAGGCGAAGCCGAGCGGGAGCGGCTGGCTGATCGGCGGCGGCGGGAACGCTCCGGCGACCCCGAGCGGACCGGCGAGACCCTTATCAATCTGCGGATCGGCGACGTCCGCCCTGGGCTGGCGGGCCGCAGCCTGGTGGACCTGGCCAAGCCGCTCGGTCAGCGTCTGCCGGACAACCGGCTGCGGGTTGGCTCGCCGGTGGTCTTCACCGACGAACTCCGGGCCGCCGCCCCGCCGCTGCCCGGCGTGGTGAGCCGACGCACCAGCGACGGCATCCAAGTCGCCCTGGATCATCCGCCCGAGGCGAAGCAGGTCCGCCTGGATCTCTCGCCGGACGAACGCACCCGGCTGCGGCAGCTCCAAGCGATGGCCCGTGCACGGTTGGCGGCAGGCCGTGACGCAACGCTCCGCGATGTGCTGCTGGGCGAGCGTGAGCCGCGCTTTGACCCACTGCCTGAGATCAACTTCGCCACAACACTCAACGATCCCCAGCAAGACGCCGTGCGGCTTGGGATCGCGGCACGCGACGTCGCCATCATCCACGGCCCGCCCGGCACCGGCAAAACCACCACGCTCGCGGAGCTGGTCTTCCAGGCGGTCCGCAACGGCGAGCGGGTGTTGGCCTGCGGGCCGAGCAACACGTCGGTCGACAACCTGCTCGAGCGACTGGTGGAGCTCATGCCGGGCGTGATCCGCGTGGGCCACCCGGCGCGGGTCTTCGAGTCGCTCCGGGGGCACACGCTGGACGAGTTGGTGGAGAACGACCCGATGTCCGCCATCGCCCGGCGGATGTTTGCCGAGGCGGAGCGGATTGTGGCCAAGGCGAAGAAGCGGACGCGCTCGCGCGAATCGGGCCGCCGCCGCGGCGAACTCTTCGCCAATGCCCGCGACCTCCGCCAGCAGGCGCGGCGGCTGGAGCGCGACATCGTCCGCCAAGTGCTCAATGGCGCCGACGTGGTTTGCACGACGCTGACGTTCGACGAAGACCTGCTCGCCGGCAGTCGCTTCGACCTGGTGGTGATCGACGAGGCGTGCCAATCCACCGAGCCGGCGTTGTGGCAGGCGGCGCTCCGCGGCGACCGCGTGGTGCTGGCTGGCGACCACCGCCAACTACCGCCGACGGTTCTCTCCACCGAGGCGGCCCGCGAAGGCCTCGCCATCAGCCCGATGGAACGGCTCGCTGACAAACTAGAACCCGCGACCACGCAACAGCTCACCGTGCAGTACCGCATGAACGAGCAGATCATGAAACTGCCCAGCCAGCAGTTCTACGACGGCTCGCTCATCGCGCACGACTCGGTCATCGCCCACACCCTGGCCGACCTGCCGGCGGTAGCGGAGACCGACGCGGACGATCCGATGCCGGTGGTGGAGTTCTGGGACACCGCCGGCGCCGAGTGGGACGAAGAACTGGAGCCCGACGGCGAGAGCAAGCAGAACCCGCGCGAGGCGGTTTGGGTCGTCGACCAGGTCGCGAGGCTCACCGCCGCCGGCGTCCGCCCGGAGCAGATCGGCGTGATCGCCCCCTACGCCGCCCAGGTGAGGCTGCTCCGCAACCGGCTGCGGATTGACGGGCTGGACGTGGACACCGTCGACGGCTTCCAAGGCCGCGAGAAGGAAGCGATCATCGTCTGCATGGTCCGCAGCAACCGCACCGGCGAGATCGGCTTCCTCGCCGACACGCGGCGGACCAACGTCGCCCTGACTCGTGCCCGCCGGGCGTTGCGGATCGTGGGCGACAGCGCAACGCTCTCATGCCACCCGTTCTACGCGGCGATGGTGGAGCACTTCCAGCAGACGGGCGCCTACCGCAGCGTGTGGGAGTGGTCCGCCACTCCGAACCCCTAGAGCCGCGGCGCCATGGACCGCGTCAGTTCCGGCCTTCGAGCATTACCTGAAGGTCCTTGATCTCGCCCGTGTCGAGCCACACGCCGTGCTCGGGGCACTCGTCAACCTCCACCGGCGCGTTGGGCGCGAACTGGTGCTTGTTCATCGTCGCACCGCACACCGGGCAGGCGATCATGGCCGACTCGTCGCCTTGCCGATCAACGTCGCCCAACCAATGGCTGTCTTGCACGGCCTTCGCTTCGGCCCGACTGAAGTGGTAGTCGCCGCCGGCGATGATCGATTCCAACTGCGGCCGGGTAAGCCAGAAGCCCCAACACGTGGGGCAGAAGTGGACGTCGTGCCCTTCGTACTCCGAGGGCGTCATCCCGAGATGGCAGCGGGGGCAGTCCATCGATTCACCTATGAGACTTGGCGTGCGTGCGAAGAGGCTACTGCGCGGCGAGCGCGAAAGAAAGCAAACCCGCCACCAGCAAGCCAGCGAAGAGGTAGCTCCCGTAGCCCGCGACCAACGCGTGGCCAGAAAACCACGGAAGAACCACGCTTACGCGAAACGTCCTCGGCCACACGCAGGTCGCCGGCCAGTCGCCTTCACTCGCCGGGGGGCAGCACCACGTACGTGCCATCCAAGAGCACCGCGGGCCGTTCGGGCGTCGGCCCCGCGATCTCGACCGTTAAGCCGAGCTTCGTCTGCCCCTTCGCGGCGAGCATCCCGGCGAAGTGCTCACACGTCGTCTGGTCGGGCGGCAGACAGCGGGCGAGGACCACCTCGCTGAGCACCGGCGAGTTGTACTGGATCTTGCTCCGCCGGATCACGATCGCGCCCGGCTCCACCGACGGCACGCCGCGTCCCGCGTCGTGGAGCTGGCGGAGCTGCAGCCACGTCATCGCCCAGCCGGCCAGCGTGCACAGGGCGTTCAAGCTGCCTGCAAAGGCGGTGCCCTGGTGGTTGCGGTTGATCTCCAGCGGCATGACCACCCGCAGACCATCGGTGGCCAGTTGCTCGTCACTCTCCGTCGCCAGACGCATGCCCATCACCCGGCACACCGGGATCTCGCGGTCAATCACCTCTTGCAGTTCGGGCAGCAGCGACACGGGAGACGGCTCGGGATAGGGGACGCTACGCCGCCGTTTTTACCACCACGCCATGCCCCTCGGCCAGCCGTTAACCGGGGCGACGCCGCCAGAATCCCCGTCGAGCGGGCGGCGGCGGCCGTTGCAATCAGCGTTTCCAGAGCAACAGCACCGAGTAGTTGGTGATATGCGGCGGCACGCCGTCGGGGTGGCTGTCGAACCGGTCGGAGGCCGACAGCTTCAGGCTGGTGTTCGACGGCCGCGGCAGGTCGATCTCCAGGCCCATCTCGCTCAGCGCGCGGTAGTTGTTGAAGTTCTCCCACTCCGGGAAGACGTCGATGTTGGCGTAGAACCGCTGGCTGTCGGAGATCTCCTGCTCCCAGTCGAAGCCGAACTGCGCCTCCGGCACCCACTCGTCATCCACGCCACCAAACTCCCGCGAGGCGCCGGCGCCGAAGCTGGTGGTGAGCTTCAACCGCTTGGTGTCGAAGACCCGGTAACCGAGACCCGAGTTGATGTTCACATTCAGGTCGAACGCCTGGAACTCGTCGTAGAAGACCTGGTTCTGCGTGAACAAGGTCCACGGCGTGCCCTCGGAGAGCAGGTCGTGCCGGGCCTTGAACTGGGCGTTGCTCTGCGTCAGCACGCCGTCTGCCTCGGTCTTGTTGTAGTAGAGGCTGGTGTTGAACTTGGAGTGACGCGTCCGCCCCTTCACGTAGCCGCCGGTGCGGAGGCTGATGGATTCGCTCGTGCCGGTCGAACCATTAAGGCCGAGCTCGAACCCCGCATCCCACGGGTCTTGCTGGAACCAACTACTCGGCTGGTACCACGTGACGACTTGCTCGGTTTCAGGTTCGACAGCGGCTTCAACAACCGTCGCTTCGCTCGGTACGACAGCCGCGTCTGCCGGCTTAGCAACAGGCGGCGTGGCAACCGGCGGCGGAGCGGCCACCGGGGCCGGCTCCACGGGGGTTGGCAAAGCGTCCGTGGCAGGGGGCGGCGGCAACAGCGGCGGCGGAAGGAAGGCAGGCACGCCGGTCGACGGATAGGGCGTCGGCAACTCGCCGATGGACTGAGCGCTCGCGCTAAGCGTGAGGGTTGCTGCGGCCACGGCTGAGAACGCGATCGTCGACAAACAGCGCATCAGGACGCCGGGGCTCAAGGCTGATAGGGGGTGCATGGGCGCGGCGGTACCGCGGCGGGGCTTGTAGCGACAAGTCAGCGCATAGCACAAGGCGGATCCGCCCTTGGCGAGGAGTTTCGGAGTTGCCATCAGCATGAGGCGCAAAAAAAGCGACCCGGACCGCTTGGGGCCGGGTCGCTGTGGGTTTCAATCACTCGGCCGCCCTTACGGGCTAGGCCAAACGAACTGAGCCAAAGGGGCTCAGTTGCAGCCGCAGCCGCTAGCAGCCGGCGCCGGGGCGCAGCCACCGCAGCCGGTCGCGGCGGGCTCGGTGACGGTCTGAGCGACCATCTTGCAGACCTGAACCGGGACCTCCTTGGTCACGGTGACCGGAACCTGGACCGTGTAGGTCGAGGTCTTGGTCTCGGGCACGCACTCGTAGGTCGTGACGTCGTACGTCTCTTCCTTGGTCGAGGGCACCATCACCGTGTAGGTGACTTCCTTGGTCTTGGTCTCGGGCACGCACTTCATGACCGTGTAGGTCTTGGTGCGGGTCTCAGGCTTGCACTTGGTGACCGTGACCATCTTGGTCTTGGTGACCGGCACGCACTTGGTGACCGTGTAGGTCTTGGTGCGGGTCTCGGGCACGCACTTGGTGACCGTGTACTCGCGGGTGCGCTCTTCGGCCTTGTACTTGGTCACGTTGACCGTCTTGGTCTTCGTTTCCGGCACCATCTTGCAGACCTTGTAAGTCTTGGTCCGCTCTTCAGTGTTGTACTTGGTGACGTTGACCATCTTCGAGCGGGTCTCGGTCTTGCACTTGGTCACGTTGTACGTGTACGGGACCTCTTCGGTCACGCACTGGTACGTGGTGACGGGCACCTGCTTGGTCTCGCAACCCGGGACCCAGACCTTCTTGCAGACGGTCTTGGTAGCCGGAGCGCAACCGCCGCAGGGGTCACCACAGGGGTCGCCACAACCGCCACCGCAGCCGGCCGAAGCCGAACCACCGCAAGCGGGAACCTCAACCATCTGCGTCTCGTAGTGGCCGGTGTTGACCGTCACGGTCTTGTAGGTGGTGACGGGAACACGCTTGGTCACGGTACGCGAAGCGGTGACGGCCTCAGTGTACGGAACCTGCACCGTGTAGGTCTGCTCAACCTGCTCGGTGTAAGGGACCTGGACCGTGTAGGTGCTGGTCTTCTCCTCGTACGAGGGGACCATCACCGTGTAGCTCTGCTCAACCGCCTCGGTGTAAGGAACCTGGACCGTGTAGGTCTGGGTCTTCACCTCTTGGGTCGGAACCATCACGGTGTACTCAGCGGTCTTCTCCTCGGCGACCTGCTCCATCACCGTGTAGGTCTGCTCGACCTCTTCGGTGTAGGGCACCATGACGGTGTACTCCGAGGTCTTCTCCTCGGGCACCTGCGTCATGACGGTGTAGGTCTGCGTCTTGGTCTTGGTCTCGGGGACCATGACCGTCACGGTGCGCGTCTTGGTTTCCGTCGTGGGAACCCGCTTGTACACCGTGTAGCTGCGCTCACGCTGCTCGGTGGTGTACTCGGTCGACGTGACCGTCTTCATCTCGGTGACGTAAGTCGGCACGTAGATGGTCTTTGTGACCATGGCCGGACCGCAGTCTGCCACCGGAGCCGCGGCCTCGGCGCAACCGCCGCCGCAGTCCGAAGCTACCGCTTCGCCGCAGCCGCTATCGCAAGGCGAAGCGCAGCCGCAATCAGCCCATGTCGTGCCCGTGGTAGCTGCCAGCAGGGCGATTGCCGGCAACAAGGCGAACAGTTGGCGCCGCATTAAATGAGTCCTCCGTCGCGAGAAAGAAAAAAATGGCTTAGCTCTGCGTACTGCCGCACAGCGGCTGCCACACATCTGGGCAATCCGGGTCGAGTGTGAGTCGTAGGCGGATTTTAATGGGGCCCTGCTGCCGGTCAACTGGCCACAGGCCCTTACGAACGAACGTAGCGTACGACTCGTGTCTGTGCGGACTGCCGACAGAAAATGGGCAGTTTGGGGCCAAGGAGACAACAGAGGCCAACGGTGACGCCGTCGTATAACGACCCCACTTTCAGCCAAGCCCACAGTCCCCCCAACCCACATCGACTGGCTAAGTTACTCACTACCCCAGATTCGTGGAAGTAAAAAACCGGGCTCGGCGGTCCAGTTTCCCCGAATATCGCGTATTTTTGTGCGCGAAGAGCAGACGCCAGCGCATAAGAAACGGGCGTGAGCTGGTGCAGCCCACGCCCGCAGTGAGTCAAGCAGTGATCGGCGATTGGCCGCGCTACTTCACGATGCCTAGCAGCTCGATCGTGAAAATCAGCGTCTCGTGAGGGCCAATGTCCGCCCCGGCGCCACCGGCGCCGTACGCGATCTCGCTCGGGAGATAAACCTCCCACTTCGCTCCAACCTTCATGAGCTGCAAGGCTTCCGTCCAGCCGGCGATGACGCCGCCCACGGGAAACTCGGCCGGCTGGCCGCGCCGGTAGGAGCTGTCGAAGACCTTGCCATCGATCAACGTGCCCTCGTAATGGCAACGAACGGTATCGCGGGCGGTGGGCGTTTCGCCCGTGCCGGCCTCAATCACCTTGTACTGAAGACCGCTGGCCGTGGTGACAACGCCCTCTTTCTTGGCGTTCTCGGCTAGGAAGGCTTCTCCACGCTGTTTGCTCTCTGCCATGAGTGCCTGAGCTTTCTGTTGCAACTGTTGTTGGAATCGCTGAAGGATCGCTTGGCGTTGGCCATCCGTCAGCCGTGGTTTGGCGCCGGCGAGTGCGTCGGCGACGCCGGTGGTAAACGATTTAAGGTCAAGCGGAACGCCGTTTTGCCGCATATCGACCCCAATATTGAGGCCCAGGCAGTAACTTAGCTGCTGCTCGAACGGCGCCGAGGCAATCGTCTGGGCGGCAGGCGGCGTTTGAGCGGGCAGCGACTCTTGGGCCACCGCGGGCTGCGCGTCAAACCCCACGCGTCCTGCCAAGAGGCCGGCGCCAACCGCTGTCGCAACCCAAACTAGGTGCCAACTGCGCTTCATCGATTGAGCCTCCTCCGTGATTCACCGAAAGCCTGGAAAAGCCGGGTCTAGCCAGCCAGGACTCATGACCGCGTGGGCAGAGTGTAGCAGCTTACGACTCAGCTCGCGACGGGCGACTACTATACGAAAGCGTCGGCTGCGAAGTGCGGAAACGTGGCGTCCATGCACCTTACGGCTATATTGAAAGGCCAGACACCACCGTCTCTTCTCGCTATGGCTCGCACCCGCCCCGCAGTCTCAACGAACCGGCCGCAGCGGCAAGCTGTTCGCCCGGGATTTACGCTCGTTGAGCTGCTGGTGGTGATTGCCGTGATCTCGATCCTGATCGCGCTGCTGCTGCCCGCGGTTCAAGCCGCCCGGGAGGCCGCTCGGCGACTCCAGTGCGTCAACAACCTGAAGCAACTCGGCTTGGCGGTGCAAAACTACGCGTCGGCCCAAGACAGCTTGCCGGCGGCGGGCGACTTCGGCCCTAAGTCGGAGGCGGAGTACTACTTCTATCAGCAACGAGTGCGGCTTCAGAACGGTCCGAACCACAATTGGATGGTCTCGCTTCTGCCGTACCTGGAGCAGGCGCCGCTGTTCGATCAGTTCGATCTAACCCGGCACATCACCGACAATGCCGCGAACCCACAGGCGGCACAGCCGGCGGCGTTGCTGTGCCCGAGCGGGGAAGCTCTCGGCAGGCGTTTCGATTCTCCCGACGGTTACGGCGAACAGTCCGCACCGTTCGGAAAAGGCAACTACGCGGCGTGGGCCAATCCGTTTCACACCGATAACGTTCTTCAGTCGGGACCGATCGCCTTGTACGGCGTGAGCCTCAGCGACGTGACGGACGGCACTTCGAACACGCTCATGCTGTCAGAGGTTCGCACCAGGGACAACACCCGTGACCAACGCGGTGTGTGGGCTCTACCGTGGTCCGGGGCAACGCTGCTTGCGTTTGACCTCCACCCGCGCCCAATCCGCATTCCCGGAAGGTCCGGGCTCTCACTGCCAACTGAGAGCGCCGACTACCAACCGAACAATCGCTCGCTAGGCGTGACGCAGCCACCGAACAGCAAGCAGGTTGATGTTCTCTACGAGTGCCCGGACCCGGTAGGCGAAGTCCTTGATCGCCTGCCTTGCACCAACCAGTGGCAAGGTTACATCTCCGCCGCGCCCCGGAGCAATCACGTAGGCGGAGTGAACGCCGCGTATGTCGATGGCCGGGTTGACTTCTTGCCAGACGATGTTGACGAAGTGAGCATGATGTATTCGATCATGATGGACGACGCGAACGTCATCACGGGCGGCCTCTAGGCCCAATAGGTTGCGCGGTCTGAGCATGAACTGCGAAGCGGCCAAACCAGGCGTGCCCGAGGCGCCGGCAAGGAGACGATCGGATGACGGCTGATGCCCCGAATCTTCGAGCCAGCCTCTTCTGGTGGGGCCTGATTAC
>JBCDJN010000101.1:0-18365 GCA_039414355.1 Planctomycetota bacterium
CGACGCCCCCGGCGCCGGCTTGAAGCAGCGACGCAGCCGGCTCTTGGGCTGCCGCTCTAGCTGCCGCTTGGTCTTGCGGAGCAGAGCCAGCGTCGTGGAGTAGTCCAGCTTGGCGGCCTTGATCGCCGCGTCCCGCTTAGCGCGGGCCTCGGCCTTCAGCTTCTCGATAGCGTCCATCCCGGCGAAGATAGAGCCGCCGCCGCCCGGTTCAAGACGCCCACACAGTTACGGGCCAGTGCCCAAAACGGCGCGTACACGAATCGCGCTGGAATTTGGCGATCGGTCCGGTAGCCTGACAATTGCCGCTTTGCATCGCCGGGGCGTTGTCTCGGCTTGCGTCGCTGTAAGTCGTTAAGCGCAGCCGCTGCGACTTCGGGCATCCGCTGAGTTCGGGGCAAGAAATCGCGAGAACCGTCCCTTCGACGCTCGGCCCGCGGCTTTCTTTTGCCACTTTCGTGCCGGCCGCGTTAGGCCTGGTCGTCGCCCGCTTCGGCGCCGTTGACGCGGACCGTTACCGTTGCGGCGTGGGCGGTGAGGCCTTCCTTCTCGGCGATGCGGACGATGTCTTCCGCGCTGGCCTTGAGCGTGGGCTCGGTCCAGTTGATCACGCTGTTGGACCGCAGGAAGTCGTTGCTCGAAAGGCCGCTGGCGAAGCGGGCCGTGGCGCCCGTCGGCAGCACGTGCGATGGGCCGGCCGCGTAATCGCCCACCGGCACCGGGCTGTGCGGGCCCAGGAACACGGCGCCCGCGCAGCGGATCTGAGTGAGAAACCCCTCCGGGTTTTCGCACGCCAGGTGCAGGTGCTCGGTGGCGAGCAGGTCGCAGACCTCGGCCGCGTGGTCGCGGTCCTGCACGGTCACCAGGGCGCCGAACGACTCCAGCGACCGCGTCGCCGCGTCGCCGCGTGAGAGGCCGCCGAGCATCCGGTCCAACTCCGCCTGCACGGCATCCACCAGCGGCTCGTGCCAGGTAACCAGCACCGCCGAGCCGGGGTCGTGCTCGGCCTGGGCGATCAAGTCGGCGGCGGTGTGGCGGGGCGAGGTGGTTTCGTCCGCCACCACAATCACCTCGCTCGGCCCGGCGATGGAGTCGATGGCCACTTCGCCAAACACGTGCCGCTTGGCGAGGGCCACGAACAGGTTGCCGGGGCCGACGATGATGTCGACCGGCCGCAGCAGCCGTGACACCTCGCCGGATTCTCCAGGCGAAGAGGTCAACCCGTACGCCAGCGACGCCACGGCCTGGGCGCCACCCATGCGGTAGACCTCGGTCACGCCAAGCTCGTGGCACGTGGCGAGCAGGTCTTTGTTGTAGCTGCCAAACGCCGTCGGCGGCGCCACCACGGCCAACTCACGCACGCCGGCGGCCTGGGCCGGCACGGCCGTCATGAGCAGCGTCGAAGGGTACGCCGCCGCCCCGCCTGGCACGCAAAGCCCGGCACGCTCCAGCGGCAGGTACCGTTGCCGCAGGTAGCTGCCGTGCGGCAGGTCGACTCGGACATCCTTGTGCAAAATGGCGGACTGGAACCGTAGCAGGTTGTCCCGGATTCGTCGGACGGTCGAAAGGAACTCCGGCTCCGCCGCGGCGTGGGCCTCGGCCAAGTCGTCGGCGGAGACTCGCAGCGTCTCGGGCGTGAGCGTGGCGCCGTCGAGCTTCTCGGAATACTCCAGCACGGCGTTGATGCCGCGGCGGCGCACTTCGTTGCAGATCCGCTCAACCACCTGCGTGGGCGTGAGCGGCTCACCGAAGACCTCAACGGTCTTCCGCTGGCCCGCCTCGCTAACCACATCGCCCGAGGGCGCCAGCTTCGCCCGCAAATCGTCCAGCGCGGCGCGGGCGCCGGGCTGTCGGGCGTCGATTCGTTGGATGGCAACGGGCATGCATTAGAGGCTATCCGCCCCCCCACCAATCGCCAACCCACGCGCGAACCCGTCCACAGGCTACACTGCCGCCTGGCGCGTCAGTCCCTACTTCGTCATCCTCAGTGCCGGCTTCCCATATGGACCTCCGCAGCGACACCCTTACCAAACCCACCGACGCCATGCGGCAGGCGATGGCCGCGGCGCCGGTGGGCGACGATGTGTTTGGCGAAGACCCCACCGTGAATCGGCTGGAGGAGCGCGTCGCCGCGATGCTGGGCAAGGAGGCGGCACTGTTTGTCCCCTCCGGGACGATGGGCAACCAGATTGGCGTGCGGCTGCACTGCGCCGGCGGCGACGAGATGCTCTGCGAGGCGGACTGCCACATCTACCAATACGAGCAGGCCGCCTACGCCCAGCTTTGGGGTGTGGCCTGCCAGCCCATCCCGGCGCCGGGCGGGATGCTCACGCCGGAGCTGTTCGATGGCCGGGTGCGGGGGGACGATATCCACTTCCCGCGGACACGGCTCTTGTGCCTCGAGAACACCCACAACCGCCTGGGCGGCGCCGTGCTGCCGCACGAAGGGGTGGAAGCGGTTTGCGAATGGGCCGCCAGTCAGGGCCTCGCCCGGCACCTCGACGGCGCCCGGCTGTGGAACGCGGCCATCGCCAGCGGCCGCTCGCTGGCGGAGCTCGCGGCGCCGTTTGACACGCTGAGCGTCTGCTTCAGCAAGGGCCTCGGCGCGCCGGCGGGGTCGGCGGTTGTTGGCACGCGGGAGCACATCGCCCGCGCCCGGCGCCACCGCAAGGCGATGGGCGGCGGCATGCGTCAAGCCGGTATCCTGGCGGCCGGCGCCCTCTTCGCCCTCGAGAATCACCTGGAGCGAATGGCGGACGACCACGCCAACGCCCGCCTGCTGGCCGAAGCCGCCAACGACGCCCCGCACCTTTCGCTCTTCGCCACCCGGTGTGAAACCAACATCGTGATGCTCCAGGTCGACCCCGCCGCCGGAACCGCCGCCGACATCGCCGGCCGCCTTCACGACGCCGGAGTGCAGGTCTTGGCGCTCGGCAAGCAGAAGCTGCGGCTGGTAACGCACCTGGGCGTTTCTCGCGAGGAGTGTGAGCGCGTGGCGGAGCTGCTGCACACGGTTTGAGACGTGCGTACGCGGGGGTGACGCCTCGGACAGACGGTGGCGGCACACCTTCGCTAGGCCGGTGCGTCCTAATCGGCGACACTCGTTACGCCGGTTACCTCTCACGGCTCGTCACCGCTCGAATTCTGATCCCAATCGAACTGATCCCAAGCGAACAATCCATGCCAGACACAACGCTCGCCCGAATCGGCGTTCGCGCCACGATCGATGGCCGGCTGGGAGGGGTCCGCGAGTCGCTTGAGTCGCAGACGATGGCGATGGCCCACGCGGCGGCGGAGTTGATCTCCGGCAACGTGCGGCTGGCGAGCGGCGAGCCGGCGGAGTGTGTTGTCTTCCCGCAGACCATCGGCGGCGCCGCCGAGGCGGCCGCGGCCGAGCGCCACTTCCAGCAGCAGGGCGTTGGCGCCTCGCTCACGGTGACGCCTTGCTGGTGCTACGGTTCCGAAACGATCGACATGGACCCGTTGCGTCCCAAGGCGATCTGGGGGCTCAACGGGACCGAACGCCCGGGCGCCGTTTACCTGGCCGCGGCCCTCGCGGCCCACTCCCAAAAGGGGTTGCCGGCGTTCGGCGTCTACGGCCGCGACGTGCAGGACGCCGACGCCGAGGGCGTGCCCGGCGATGTTGCCGACAAGCTCCTGCGGTTCGCCCGCGGTGCGTTGGCCGTTGCGCAGATGCGGGGGCGTTCGTACCTGTCGGTCGGCGGCGTCTCGATGGGCATCGCCGGCTCGATTGTCGACGCCGATCTCTTTGAGCGGTACCTCGGCATGCGGGTTGAGTGCGTCGACATGATCGAGGTCGAGCGGCGGATCGCGCGCGGGATCTTCGACTCCCAGGAATTCGAGGCGGCTCACGCGTGGGTGAAGGCTCACTGCACAGAGGGGTTCGATGCGAACGACGAAGCGGCCCGCCGCGATCGTTCGTCGCTCGATCACGAATGGGAAACGAGCGTCAAGATGGCGCTCGTGGTCCGCGACCTGATGCAAGGCAACCCGCGGCTCGGCGAGCTGGGCTACGGTGAGGAGGCGTTGGGGCACAACGCGATCGCCGGCGGCTTTCAGGGGCAGCGTCAGTGGACCGACCACCGGCCGAACGGCGACTTCATGGAGGCGATGCTTAATTCCTCATTCGACTGGCGCGGCGTTCGGCAGCCGTCGATCATCGCCACGGAGAACGACGCCCTGAACGCCATCACGATGCTGTTCGGGCACCTGCTCACGGGTTCGGCTCAGGTGTTCGCCGACCTGCGGACCTACTGGAGCCCCGAGGCGGTTGAGCGCGTCACCGGTTGGCGGCTGGAGGGCGCCGCGGAGGGCGGGCTGCTGCACCTGATCAACTCCGGGCCGGCGGCGCTCGATGGCGCCGGGGAGCAGACCTTGGACGGCGAGCCGACGATGAAACCGTGGTGGCAGGTCACCGACTCCGATGCCGAAGCGTGCCGAAATGCGACGACGTGGCACCCGTCGATCACCGAGTACTTCCCCGGCGGCGGGTGGTCGACACGCTATCGCACACGCGGCGGCATGAAGGCGACGATCGCCAGGCTCAACCTTGTCGAAGGGCTCGGCCCGGCGTTGCAGCTTGCCGAGGGCGTGACGGTTGACCTGCCGACCGAGGTTCACGACGCCCTCGACCGGCGGACGAACCCCACCTGGCCAACCACGTGGTTCGCTCCGCGGACGACCGACTCCGGGGTCTTCAGCGATACCTACGAGGTGATGAATCACTGGGGCGCCAACCACTGCGTGATGACCCCCGGGCACGTTGGCGCCGATCTGGTGACGTTGGCGTCGATGCTCCGCATCCCGGTCTACATGCACAACCTGAGCGATGTGGCCCCCTTCCGGCCCACGGCTTGGAACGCCTTTGGCACCGAGGGCCGCGAGTCAGCCGACTTCCGCGCGTGCGCAGCCTACGGGCCGCTGTACGGATGAAGCCGCGGCATGCGGCCAGCGTATCGCGAGCAAAGCGCGATCGACGTGTCCCACGCAGCACGCCGGCGTTTGGGGGGCGACGCCACGCGGTTCAGACGCGCCAATACAGGCCGCGGCGGTCGAGACGCACCGCGACGAGCATCCAGACCGCCACCCAGAGCAGGGCCCAGCCCAGGCTCGCGGCTACGGCCGAGCCGGTGGCGTAGCGGATCCAGGCTTGGATGGCGCCGGCGATGGAGTCGGCGGCGCCATCGGGCAGCGGCAGCAGCCACCGGCTGACGATGAGTTTGAAGCTGAGCTCGGCGCCGACGTAGACCGCCAGCGCGTTCTTGCCAAGCGACTGCAGCAGGCCGAAGCCGGTCAGGCCCGCCACGTCGACCGCCGCAAACATCGCCGCTAATAGCAGGGCGCCGGTGCCGGCGGCGAGCAGGCAGTACGCGGGGCTGAAGAGCCACTTGCTGTACGGCACGGTCGCAACGCCCCAGAGCCCGCCCCCGGCCGGGTCGTACCCCCATTGGAGCAGCGCTCCAACCACGACCAGGGCAACGCCCCAGGCAGCGATGGTCATCGCGCTGCGGGTGTCGCGGCCGCGCTCGATCCGCTCGGTGGCGAGCGCTCCAACCATGCCGATCGTCGCCAGCGGCAGGTATTGCTGCGCCATGCCAAACCAGCCAACCACCAACGACGCGAACGTCGGCAAGGGCACGTGTTCCATGTGGAGCAGTTGCTTCACACCATCGAAGTGCGCCCAGGTCCCTGGCCCCGTCGGAGCGCCTTCCGCCGGCCGCAGCGTGGCCAGCGACGCCACGGTCTCATACGGCAGCAGGAACGTCGCCCACTTCGCCGCCAGCAGGCCGACGATGATCGCCACACGCCAACGCGGCGGCGCGAGTTGGGCGAGCACAACAAAGAAGTAGGCGGCGCCGAGCAGTTGAAGGATGTTCCACGAGAGCAGGTCGGACCAGACGAGGGGCCGCTCCGTGGCGAACGACGCCACGGTGAGCAGAACGCCCAGCAGGTAGAGCTTGAACGCCCGCACGGCCGCGGCCGAGACGATCCGCCGGCCGGTCATGCCCCTGCCGCGGCCCGAGCGCAAGGACAACGGCGCCGCGGCGCCGGCGATGAAGATGAACCAGGGGAATACTAGGTCGGTAAAGGTCGCCCCCTGCGCCGGGGTGTTCCAGGGCACGTGGAACAGTTGCGCCGGCAGGGAGTCGCGGTCCCAGGTCATGTTGACCAGCAGCATCGCCGCGATAACGAGGCCCCGCATTGCGTCGAGCGATCGCAAACGCGTTGGGCGGGCGGCGGTCTCGGCGGGCGGACTGTCGGGGCGGGCTTCCGGCACGGCTTCGCCTGGGGGTTCCTCGATCAAGGTCGGCAACAGGATCGCCCAGCGCCGCGCCGGTGGCAATCGCACCGTGGACGGTCGCCAGCCTCGAGAGACTCAGCGAAGCGCTCGGCATCGCAGCCCGAACCCGGCCCGCGAGGACGGATGCGAGGGCCGTTGCGTTGCCCAGCACGCTCGTCGCGGCCCCTGGCTAAGGCGTGGCGACCGTTAACTCCATCGCGTTGATGTAGGCACCAGACCCTTCGGAGAGGGTGAGGTCGACAAAGACTTGGCCGAACTCGTCGGGCTGCACGCCCGCGACCAGAGCGAACCGGTCGTTGTTGCCGTTGTAGCCGCCTTTGCCGATACGAAACCCGGAGGTTTGCAGCAGGGCGACCTGCCGATCGGCGCCGGTGACCGCGTACTCCGTCACGCAACGTTCCGTGGTGCGGTATGAACCGAAGAAACGCAGGTCGTACCTCTGGTTGGGGTCGAGCCCGTCCAGCATGAATCCGCCCGGTACGTTGTCGTTGCCGCCACCCTGCTTGCCGTCGGCGGTGCTGAAGAAGTAGTCCTGCGTCGCCGTGGCGATCGCCAAGCTGCCCAGCAACGCCGGTTCGGGATCGAGAAGCCCGCCGTTCGCTTTGCCGTTGGTCAGGAACCCGCCGGTGATGATCAGATTAACGCCCGTGGGGTGGCCCTTTGTGTCGACCAGATTGGTTAGCCGCTCTCCGGCGTTAACGGCCGCGCCGCCCTTGGCGCTGTGCCAGTTGTTCCAACGGTTGCCGCCCGCTTCCGCCGCGGCGGTGGGGTCGCCGTCATCGGGGTTGCTGGGGCCGAAGTCCATCAAGAGCCGATCCCCCTCACGCGGCGCCCGTGGGTTTTGAGCAAACGTCTTGTTCGGCGTGACCACCGCCTCAACCCGCGGCCGGATCACGCTCGTCCAAAGGTCGTAACCAGCGCGGTTGAGGTGGATCCTGTCGACGAACTTATCGAGGAACGCCTGGCCGCTGGGCGGGCTCAGCTCGTTGAAAGCCGAGGCGAGGTCGATGAAGTGCAGCTTCGGGTTTGACCCGGCGAGGGCGGCGATGGCGTCGTTGGCGATGCGCTCCTGAGGACCGTTGGCGAACCGTCCCGGCGTGGGCATGATGCCCAGGTAGAAGATTTCCGTCGCGGGCCGTTCCGCGTGGACCAGGCGGACAAACTCCGCGTAGTCGGCAATCACCTCTTGGCCGTCGGACCCCGCCGCGATGTCGTTGGTGCCGGCCCAGAGCACAATCGCCGAGGGAGCATACGGCAGCACGATGTCGTCAACGTACCGCACCACGTCGTCGAGCTTCGCGCCGCCGAAGCCCCGCTGCAAGACCCGATAGCCGGCGAAGTCCAGCGTAAGCTGCTCCCACCGGCGGATGCTTGAACTGCCGATGAACAGCACGCCGCCCGGCGCGGGCGGAGCGATGGCGTCTTGGGCGGTCCAGCGTGCGATGTCCTGCTCGTACTGGCCGAACGCCGCCGACGACGCCAAACAGCAAGCCACCGCGGCGAGACGGCAACAGCTCGGTCGCTTTGGTTTCATGATTACGCCCAGGTTGTGGAACTCGAAAGATACCCCATTCGCCGCCGTTCATCGGCAGCGGCACTGCTGGTCGCTGCGTGCGGGCCTGCTTGGTGCGCCATGGCGGTGGTTTCCAACGCGATTGCGATGCGATTAAAGTGTAGGGAACGGGACGGCCCATCCGCGCAGCGGGCGGGTCGGTCTCAGGGGGCCGTCGCCGAGTACCCGTCGTCGACCGCCCCGTTCTACTTCATCTCAAACCGATACTGCCATGCCGACGAACTCAACACTCAGTAGGCGTCGCTTTCTCCAAGCCTCAAGCGCCTCGGTCGCCGGGGTTGGGTTGCTCGGCTCGACGGCCTTGGCGGCGAAGTCTCCCAATGAGCAGATCGGTCTTGGCTTCATCGGCCTTGGCGGCCGGGGTCTGCGGCTGGCGGAGCTGTTCAGTCGCCAGTCCGGCGCGCGGTTTGCGGCCTTCTGCGAGGTTGACCGGGATCGGCTGAATTCGGCCGCGGACAAGCACGGCGTGCAGAACCGTTACATCTCGCACGAAGACCTGCTCGACGATCCGGGAGTCGATGCGGTGGTGATTGCCACGTGCAACCACTGGCACTGCCTGCCTGCCATTCACGCCTGCCAGGCCGGCAAGCACGTTTATGTGGAGAAGCCGCTGGGGCACGACCTATGGCAACAGCAGCAGCTGATCGCCGCCGCTCGGCGGTACGATCGAGTCGTTCAGGTTGGCACCCAGCAGCGATCGGACCCGATGCAGGCGGAGGTCCGGCGATTTCTGCACGAAGAGAAAGCCCTCGGCGAGCTCCAAGGCGCCATCGCTTGCCGCCTCGGCGCCCGCGCCGCAGTGGGTCAGCGCTCCAAGCCGCTCAGCCCGCCCGATTCGGTGGACGTTGATCGCTGGTTCGGCCCGGCCGCTCGCGCGCCGATGTACCGCGACAAGTTCCACTACGACTGGCATTGGGACTGGGCGACCGGTAACGGCGAGATGGGCAACTGGGGCGTGCACGTCTTGGATGACGTGAGGAACGTGGTGCTGAACGACTCGGTCGCGGCGCCCACGGCGGTCGCCGGCCTCGGCGCCCGGGCCGCCTGGGACGACGCGGGCCAGACGCCGAACGTCCACGTTTCGCTGTTCGAGACGCCGGCGATGCCCATTGCCTGCATCATCAACAACCTCCGCGAGCCCAAGGGCGCCGAGCCACCGCGTCTCGGCGGGGTCGCTGCCGGGTACGTAGTGTCGTGCGAAGGTGGCCGGTACGAAGGCCGTCGCGGCGGCGGCCGGGCCTACGACGCCAGCGGCAAGCTGGTCCGAGAGTTCACGGGCAGCTCGGGCGAACGCGAGCACTGCGGCAACTTCCTTGAAGCGGTCCGGCAGAACGACCGTCATCTGCTCACGGCCGACGTTCAGGTTGGTCACGACTCGAGTTCTTGGTGCCACTACGGAAACGCGGCCTACTTGGCGGGCGTTCCCGCTTCGGCGAGCCAGATCGATTCCGTCGTCGGCGAGGCAGCCCCCTGGCGGCATGCCGTTGAATCGGTGCGGGGCTGGATGGGCGAGCTTGGCATCTCGGCGGACGACGCTCCGTTCAAGGCCAGCGCCTGGCGGGCGATCGACAGCGAAACTGGTCGCGTCGCCGGCGCCGCCGATGACGCTTCGAGCCGTGTCTACCGCGGCGAGTACCGGCAGGGCTACGCCATCCCGGACGTCATGGGCGCTTGAATCCGCGGGCTTTGAGCGTACCTACAAATCCGGCGCCCGGTTGTGCTACTGCAAGTGGGCCCGCGGGATGAAGCCGAGTGACGTCTCCATCCAGTTGCCGCAACTGCAGCCGCCGCCGCCCTCGGGCGAGAGCAGCAGGCCGCCGGCGGGGATGGAGCTGAGCCAGCAGTCGGGCCGCAGCCGGTCCCACGCGGTGTAGCCGTCGGGCCCGGTCGTCAACAGGCTGAGCTTGCCGCCGGAGCCGGAGCTGAAGAGCAGCGCGTCGGCCGTGCAGGCGTACGTGCCGCACCCGCCGACCGGGAACTCTGCGTCGAAACGCTCGCCCGTGGTCATGCTGAACATGGCCGGGCGGAGGAAGAGCCGGTCGCCCACAACCGCCGGCCGGGCGAGGTGCACGCCGTAGTCGGTCCGGCCGCCGGGCCAAGGCTCCTCGCCCCGCCAGACCTCGGCGCCGGTTTCGGTATCGACAACAACGATGTGAAACGCCTTGGGGTGCGAACTTACCATCGCCATCTTCCCGGCCTGGGCGGCCGTGTTGAACATGACCGAACCGGGCGTGATGTCGAGCTCACGGCGGTACAGACGACTGCCGGACTGGGCGTCGAGCGCTACCAGCGCGAGGTCGTCCCAGAGTGTCGCCGTCGCCACGCGGCCGGCGGGGTCGGCGAGCGCCTCGGCGTTTGTCGTCTCGACGAACAGCACCCGGCCTTCGCTCACCGCGATCGACGCGTTGAGCACGCGGCCGCCGCGGTAGCGCCAGCGGACCTCGCCGGTCGACTTGGCGAGGGCGAAGAGGTGTTCGCTGCACGCTTGGTGCGTGTCGGGGCCGTTGGTCTTGTCGAACCAGAACTGCCCGCCGAAGAAGTCGCCGACGGCGGTCCCCTGCTTCACGGCGGAGCCGATGAGCAGCTCGCCCTCCGAGGCGATGTAGCCCCAGTCGTGCTCACCCTCGGGTAGGCCGTCGGTATCGACCGCAATCGGAGTGACATCGCCGCGCGCGGCGTCGATCTTCCAGAGCTGGTCGCGGACCGCCGTGTAGAGGTGGTCGTTGTCGGCGCACCAGTTCGCGCAGTCGCGGGGGATGTTGTAGCGGCGGACGAACGGCGCCTCGATCGCCCACAGCACCGACCCGTTGTAGAGGTCTTGGGCGATGATGCGGTCGAGCCCTTGCAGGAACAGCCGGCCGCCGGCGGCGAGCGGCGGCGGCTTGCGGCTTTGGCGGTCAGACTGATACCGCGGCCCGGGCCGGCCGAGCCACTGGGTGGCGAGTTGATCGACGCGGTTGGCGCCGGCCAGTTGCTCGCCGCCGTAGGCGGAGTTATCGGCGGCGCCGTACGCGGTCGTCCACTCGCCCGCGCCGGCGAAGGGCAGGCCTTCCGCCAAGAGCTCACCGTCCGCCGAAACCGCTTTGCCGCCGGGGGCGAGCAGCCGCCGCAGTTCCGCGGTTGGTTTTCTGCTTGGCCGATCGTGCACCAGCAGGTTCACACACTTCGGCGTGATCCAGCCGCCGCCGAGCCGCTCTTGGCACGCCACCGTCACGTGCGGCAGCAGGCCGCGCTCGGCGAGGGAGACGCGGGCGGCGGTGGCTTGCTTGACGGTCGGCGCCAACTGCGCGACCTTCATTGTGGTGTGCTCAACGAGTTCCGCGGCGAGGCTTACGTCTGCGCTGCCCAGCACCAGGCAGAGACCGCCGCGGGGCGTGGCGTAACGCAGGACGCGGTTCGAATCGTTGGTCGCCGCTGTGCGCGGGGTGTGATTGAAGAAGGTGTCGCACTCGAACGAAGCCGTCGTCGCCCCCGACGCGGGGTCAACGATCTGGTACCGGTAGACGCGCTGGTGGCGAAGGCCGTCGATCGCCACGGCGTGCTTGGTTGCGGCGCCGCCGGCTTGGCGGAAGACTCGCTGCTCGCCATCCAAGGTGACGGCGACCACGCCGCGGGTGGGCGAGATGGTCCGCCACTCGACGAGCGCTTCGCCCGGCGCCGTGAATCGCAGCCACGGCCCAACCGCCACTTGGCCGGCCGAGAGGTCGGGGTCGGGGTCCTCGCCAGGGGCGAAGCCGAGCGCGGGCTCAGCCCGCGCCGGCGCCAACGCGGCCAGCTTCGCAGCGGTCTCAGTAACTTCCGCCTCCGCCAGCGGCCGCTCCCACAGCCGCACTTCGGCAACGGCGCCGACCAGCGGGTCGTACTCATTCGCGTCGCGGTAGGCGCCGATCTCCAGCACCGCCTCGCCGGGGTAATCGATCGGGCCCGACTGCGCCGTGCTCTCCGCGGCCAGCCGTCCGTTCGCGTAGAGCCGCATCGCCGAGCCGTCGTAGACGCCGGCGAGGTGGGCCCACTCGCCCGGCGTGAAGGCTTCGTCGGCGGTCAGGTAGGTCAGGCCGCCCGGGCCGGCTTGGCTGGCGACGGCGAAGCAGAACCGATCGTCGCGGTAACCAAGCAACCAGCCGTGCTCGATGTTCCCATTGTCCTGCAGGTAGCCGAGCACCGCGCCCCACGGCTGCGGGCGATTAACGCGCAGCCACGCCTCAACGGAGAACTCCTTATCCGGCAAACGCAGCTTACGGTCTTGCTCCGAGATGGTGAGCGACGACTCACCGTCGAGCTGCCACGCTTCAATCGACCGCCCGCAGTCTTCACCGGCGGCGAAGCGTTCGACCTGGAGGCCGTTGGCCGCCGGCGCGGGGTGGTTGCCGGTCAGGTCGCGGACGCCGCTCGGCCCGCCGAGTGGTTGTTGAAACACCCAGCGCGATACGAGCGCCGGGTCGTCGATCGACGGCGGCGTGGGCAGTGGCGCTTGGGGCGAGTCGGCTGAGTCGTTCTCACCGGTGGTCTTGGCGACGCTGGGTTCCCTCGGGCCTTTCCGCGCGTAACCGCGCGGGGTGACGCACATCAGGCCGCCGGCATCGGATGAGGCGTACATCGCGCCGCCGGCCGAGGCGAGGCCGAAGACGCGACCGTTGACCGCGTGTCGCCAGAGCGGAGCGCCGCCGTCGCAGTCGAAGGCCCGCACCTCGTCAACGCCGCCAACACTGAGCGTCTGCCCGGCGGCCATGAGCGAGAGTGGATCCTCAACCGGCGTCGCCCAAGCCGGGGCCTCGGCGCCGGCCGGCAACGCCACGAGCGATCGCTTGGTGAGCAAGTACGTCACGCCATCAACCACCACCACGGCGCGGGCCTGCTGGTGCGTGGCGAGGCGCTCGCGCGACGCGGCGTTTGAGCGGGTCATCCACCCGGCTTTGTTGCCCGGCCCGTGCAGGATCTCCCTCCCGGCGACCACCGCAAACGCGCCGCCGCCCGTGATCATGCCCACGGCCGAGCTATCTCGCCGTGAATAAAGCCGCGGCGGGACGCGTCTCTGCGGGGCGACGATCAGGCCGCTCGAGAGCGCCAGCGGCCCTTCGAAGGTCAGCCCTTCGAGCCGCTGCACGAACCGGCCCTCGCCGGCGGCGCGGCCCGTCTTGGCGTCCACAGCGCACAGGTACGATTCGTTCCATGGCAGCAGCGACGCCGCGAAGTAGGCCACGCCGCCGTCCGCCGTGATGCCGGTGCGGATGGGCCACTGCGAAATGAAGTCGCCGTTGTTGACCAGCAGCCGCTTGGCGCCGCGCGCCTTGGGCAGCGGCCGCCGGAACCGCCAGACTTCGTCGCCGGTCTCGGCGTCAACGCAGTAGGCGTAGCCGTCGTCGGCCCCAGAGTACAGCAGCCCATTGGCCCAGGTCGGGGCGATGCGCACCGACGCCTCGGCGAAGGTCTTCCAAAGCGGCTTGCCGGGCTCGGCGTCGAGGCGGGTCACCGAGTTATCGACCGTTGAGCTGTAGTAGAGCCCGCCCGCCATCACGATGGTGTGCGGCACGGCGTCGTAGTTGCGCATCGAGTGCAGGTCGCGCGCGCCGGCTTAGGCGTCCCACTTGGCCGGCCCGTGCGACGCAGTGCGGGGCGTGCCGCTCTGCCGCTGCCAGGCGGGCGGCGTCTTTTTCATCGGGCGTCACCGCGTTGCGCTGGGCGTTGCCACGCACGGTTGGCCAACCGGCGCCGGCCGCGGAGTCGATCGCCAGGCAAGGGGCGCCGGTTGTAAGAACGAACGCGGCAACAACCGCTAAGGCTTGCATCGCAACGTTGGGCGGTGTGGAGTTGGCAAGCGACACGTTGGCTCCTTGGCTTGTTGCGGCACGACCGCCGATGGGCGGGCTCCGGTGCGACTGGTCGATCACCCGTCGGCCGCCCACGCCACATCGCGTGTGTTGAGAATTGGTGAGGGCGAGCAATGGCGTCGGTCCGCGCGGCGTCACAGCGACCTTAACCATGACCGCACCCGCCCATTGCGCACGGCAGCAGTCGTTCTGCGGTCCAACCTTAGACAGCGCAGCAGCGCCCCTGATAATCGCCGGCTTGCAGTTGATCGCTCACAACAGGCCCGCCGCCTTCACGAGAAGCTTCGCCACGCACGGCGCGACGAACCTGTTCGCGAGTCTGCTCGCGGCCGACGGGTTCGCCTGCCGGTTCAACGTGCGGGACACGGCGTTCGTGGACCTAGGCCATCGGCCGTACGGCTTGGTCTGGTCCGGTGACGAAACCGACTCGTCCCCAACCGACGAGGAAATCGCCAAGCTGCAGGCAGTCCTTCGCAGCACCAACCTCCGCGCGAAGGCAGCGCCCGCCGGAAACCAATCGCCCCTGGGCTGGTCCCTGGTGGCGTCCGTTGGGCTTAGGCTGCCGCTTGAGGGCGAGCCCGACGTCGACGCGATGCTCCAAGAAACGACGGCGCTCGCCGAGCGGTGCCTCGACGCCCACACCCTGTTGCTGCTGCTGGAGGGGACCGACGAGCAAGCCAATCGGTCAGCGAGGGCGACGCTCGAGGAGACGATCGACCGCGTGGTCGCCTCCAGCGCGCTCCGGCCTACGGCGATCGCCGTAGGCCGGCCATCGTGACGATCCCACGAGACCAGCTTTCCGAGAATCGGCTGCTGATCTGGTCGCTCGCCATCGAATAGCAGCTAGAGACTGCCGCGAGCGAACCGATGGTCGTCGTGCTCTTCGGCCGCGGCCGACGGTTGGGCGATCCGCTCACGGCGGAGGAGCTGGCCGGCAAGAAGCTTGATCGATTGCTGGCCGTGGTCAGCATGGACTGTGAATGCGAGTACGACGTGGCGCCGCTGATCGGCCCGATGATCCCGCACCGCTGGTCGCAGCGGGCTCAGCGGCGAGCCGCCGAGAAGCTCGGCTTCGTCTTCCAGGCCTTCCACCTGCTGCCGTACCTGACGGCGGCCGAGAACTTGGTGCTCGCCGTCCGCGGCGGCGACCGCCGGCAGCGTGTGCGGGAGATGCTCCAAGCGGTCGGGCTCGAAGACCGCGCCGACGCCAAGCCCGGCGCCCTTTCGCAGGGCGAGCAGCAACGCGTCGCCATCGCCCGTGCCAGCATCAACCAGCCCCCGGTGCTGTACGCCGACGAACCGACCGGCAATCTCGACGCCCACTCCGCCGAGTTCGTGCATCGGCTGCTCCGCGAAGCGTGCGACCGCCGCGCGGCCGTCGTCGTGGTCAGCCACCGACCGGAGACCGCGGCCATCGCCGATCGCGTTTGGCGGCTGGAGGACGGCGTGCTTTCGGGGGCAGGCGAGGGCGTTTCGCGTTGACTTTCCTCCGCCAGTGGACCGCGGATCGCACGGAAATCGTTCTCACCCGCGCGTAAATTGTCTACAATGGTCCATTCGGTTGGCCGCCCGTCTGGACACGAATCCGTCGCGGGCCGACTCGTCTATCGCCAACCCATACTCACCAAAGACATTCCTCGACTCCCCGAGTTCTTCCGCCACGATGAAGCACACATCCGCTGCCGCGCTCTCCGCTTTGCTCCCCCTGCTTCTCGGCGTCGTCGCCAGTGCAACCACGCACGCGGCGACGACCTCGGTTGATTGGCAAGGCGTGGAAGACCGGCGTTGGCCGGGGCCGGCGATGTGGGCGAACCGCCTGCAGGATTGGTCGGTCCGTGGCGGCAAGCTGCGATGCGCCCACAAACAGGGACGCGTCGACTGGCGAACCTCGCACCTGCTGACGCACGACCTCGCGATGAGCGGCGACCGCTTCGAAGTGGAACTCGAGTTCGACGCCGCCGCCGGCGGGCACGCGGGGGTGCTGCTGGGGGGCGGCGAGGGGAAGCTCAACTACAAGCAGGCCGCGTTGATCCAGGGCATCCCCGGGCTGGGCGGCGGCTTTGTGGTGGATGTTTCATTCGCGGCAAAGCAGCTCTGCCTCCGCGATTTCGGCGCCGACGCCGAGGTGGCGCTCCCCGCTCCCCTCGCCAAAGCCGGTCTGCAGCGCGCGATCAAGCCCGGCACGCCGCTTGTGCTGAGCGTGGTTGGCGAGCGCAGTGATGCGAAGACGATCCGGCTGACCGCCACGCTGAAGTCGCGGGGTGGTCCGTTGGCTGTTCTGCAGGCGGAGGTTCCCACCGATCGGCTTGTGGGCAGCGCCGCCATCGTCAGCCGTGGCGCCACGCAGGAGAGTCCTCATCGGTTTGCGGCGCTGCGGCTCTCGGGCGATCGCGTCGCCGAACACGCCGATCGCGCCTATGGCCCAATCGCCGGCGTGCTTTACTCGGTTGCCAACGGCGACCTAAAAGTCGGCGTGCAGTGCCTTTCGCTTGGCAAGACGATTCGCGGCCAGTACAGCCGCATGGGAGTGCGGCTTGAGAAGCGGCAGCCCGATGGCTCGTGGAGTCGCGTCGCTCGGACCGTGGGCGTCAGCGAGCCGGACTACTACGCGTTGGTCCGGGTGAAGCAGCACGACTCGTCACAAGCGGCCGACTTCCGCGTTGTCTTGGTTAACGGACCGAAGGACTCGGCGCCCTACGCGTTCCAGGTGCCGGCGGAGCCCACGGATGGACGGCTTGCCATCGGTGGCGTCTCGTGCACCGGCGTCATGGGCCGAAAGAACCTGGGCGATCGCTCATTGCTGAAGCCGGGTGAGTCGTTCATCGGCGTGTGGCGCCCCGGCAACCTTTGGGCGCCGTTCAGCGGCGTGACCGAACCGCTCATCGAGCGGGAGCCGGACCTCGTCTTCTTCACGGGCGATCAAGTCTACGAGTGGATCCCAACGCCCGCCGACCCAACGGACGCCATGCCCGTGGAAGATTACCTCTACAAGTGGACGATCTGGCACTGGTCGTTCAAGGACGTCACTTCGCGGGCGCCCTGCCTGCTGCAGGCGGACGACCACGACGTGTGGCACCCCAACCTCTGGGGCGACGGGCCGCGGCTGATGACCACCGGCGGCGACAGCGGCGGCGGCTACCTCAAGAGCGGCTACTTCGTGAACCTGGTGCAACGCACCATGTGCGGCCACAACCCGGACGCGTACTCGCCCGGGCCCAACGACAGCGGCATCACCAACTACTTCTGCACATTCAACTACGGCGGGGTCGACTTCGCGCTGCTGGAGGATCGCAAGTTCAAGTCGGCCGTCCCCAGCGTCAAAGCCGGCGCCGACCCCGTCATGCTGGGCGACGCCCAGGTCAGGATGCTCACGGAGTGGGCCGACGCGCCGCAGCCGGCGCCGGTCCGCATCGTTGTTAGCCAGACCAACTACATCACGCTCAACACCAACACGAGCGGCGGCATGTTCGCCGACCGCGACACTAACGGTTGGCCCAAACCGGCCCGCGACAGGGCGGTGGAACTCTTCGGCCGGGCCGGGGCGATGCTTTTCACCGGCGACCAGCACCTCGCTTCGGTGACGCGGATGCCAACGCCGGCTTCTGAGAACGGGGTCTACCAGTTCAGCCAGCCGGCCAGCGGGTGCATCTGGTGGCGGTGGTTCTACCCGAACGATCGGCTCAGGAAGGGGCCGAGCCAAGCCGGCGACGGGCCGTCGTACCTGGGCCGATTCGTCGACGGCTTTGGCAACCCGTTCGAAACGCTCGCCGTTGCCAACCCCGCCCCGCCCGCCGTCATGCCGACGTACAACAACACCGGGCGCCGCAAGCACATCCTTTCCGCCCAGCAGCGGTCCGAGGGCGTCGGGACCGAGAGCCGGATCCATCAGGGCGAAGGGTTCGGCCTGATCCGCATCGATACGGCTGCCGACCGCATGACGCTGGAGTGCTGGCCCGACAAGAGCGCCACACGCACCAAACCGTACCGCCAGTTTGACGGGTGGCCGGTGCAGCTCAAGCTGAGCGAGCTTCGCTAGCGAAGGGGTCGTTGGCGTTCCCTCTCGGTTTTTGCCGCGTTGGGCTAGACTGGTGGCATGCCGACCAAGCCCGCCAAGAAGAAGCCGCGCAAGAACCGGGCCCGGCAGCAGTTGATCATCGTGATGAGCGTGATGGCGGTGGTGATCGTCGCCGGGCTGCTCTTGCCGTGGGGGATGGGTGGCGCCTCGCCGGCCGAAGACGCCGAGCCCGGCCAAGCCGCGGGGCCGATCGGCCTGCCTGCCGAGCCTACTAGCGAGAATGAGGCGTCTGCCGGCGACCCGGTTGAAGACGCCCTGATCGACGACGACGGCCGCACGCTGTGGGCGTCGCCGACCGCCGGCGGCGGCCCGGCGCCGCTCGACGCGTTGCCGCCGGGCGTGCAGATGGTGCTCTCGGTGCGGCTGAGCGAGATGCTCGCCACCGCCGATGGCAAGATCGTCGGCGAGCTGTTCGGCGATCGGCTCAAGCCGCTGGAGTCGGCCGGCGTTCGGCTCGAAGAGATTGAGCGACTAACGATCGGCATCCGCCAGGGCGAACGCTACGGTCTGCTCGAGACGACCATGGTGATCGACGGCCCGGCGAGCGCTGCTTCGGGCGGCTCGGCATCG
>JBCDJN010000102.1:0-18062 GCA_039414355.1 Planctomycetota bacterium
GACGGCCAGCACCCGGTCGCCGCCCTCCAACGCCGCCGACAGACGCTTCAGCAGCACCAGCCCGCAGCCCTCACCACGAACGAATCCCTCCGCGCCCCGGCAGAACGCCCGGCTCTCCCCCGACGGCGAGAGCATGCCCGCTCCGGCGAGCGACTCGGTTGGTGATGGCGAGACGATGAGGCTCACGCCACCGGCGAGAGCGGCTTCGCAGTCGCCTCGGCGGATTGCCTCGGCCGCTTGGTGGATGGCGACGAGCGACGACGAGCAGGCTGTGTCGATCGCCAGGCTTGGGCCTCGCAGGTCGAGCGTGAACGACAGCCGGTTCGCCAGCACCGCCAACGAGCCGCCGGTTGCCGAGTACGCCTCCGGCGTGGCGCCAAGCTCGGCTTGCAGCCGGGCATAGTCGCCCGAGCTGACGCCGACAAAGACTCCGAGCGATCGCCCCCGCCATTCGGCCGGCCGCTGGCCGCCGTGCTCCAGCGTTTCCCATGCGACCTCAAGCAGCAGCCGCTGCTGCGGGTCCATCAGGTCGGCCTCGCGCGGGCTGATCGCGAAGTGGCTCGGGTCGAACAGGTCGATCCTCGGCAGGTAGCCGCCACGGCGGAGCGTGTCTTCGAGCTCGCTTGCCGGCAGCTCGCTCCAGCGTCCTTGGGGCGGTGGGCCGAGGGCAATCTCTTTGCCAGTCAGTGCTTGCCAGTACCGTGATGGATCAGCGGCGCCGGGGAGCCGGCATCCGATACCGACAATGGCCAGGGGCGCGTCGCCGTCGCCACGCGCGGAGACCGACGCCGCTTCTTCGCCGAGCACCAGGAACCGCGCGGCGGCCAGCGGAGTGGGGTAGTCGTAGGCGATGGTCGGCTCCACCCGCCGGCCGAGGTGATCTGATAGCTCGCCCGAGAGCCGCACCGCCGCGAGCGAATCGAGCCCGCAACGGGCGAACGGCTCCGTTGGATCGATCGAGGCGGCGGCGATGCCGCCTCGCGCGGCGATCCGCTGGACGATCCACTGAGTAAGCGCGGTGACTTCTTGATTTGCGGCGGCTGAGTTCGGGGGCAACGGAGCTTCGCCGCGTCGTGGTTTGCCTGCCTCGCCGTCGTCGAGCCGCTTGAACGCGTCGGCCAGATAAAGCTCTCGGCAGCGAGACCGTTGGCGTTTGCCGCTGGTGGTGCGGGGCAGGGCGCCCGGGCGGACGAGGGCGATGTCGGCGATCGAGAGCTCGTGCCGCTCGGCGATTGCGTTGCGTACCGACTCGACGACCGCGTCCGCATCGACCTCACGTCGCCTAGCGCGGTCGACCTCCACGACCAGGCACACCGCCTCGTGCCTGTCGCGGTCGATGGCGAAGGCGGCAGAACCGCCAGCGGCGAGCGCGGGGTGGGCGGCCTCGGCGGTTCGCTCCAGGTCCTGCGGGTAGTGGTTGGCGCCGCGGACGATGAGCAGGTCTTTGTGCCGGCCGGTGATCAGCAGCTCGCCGCCGTGCAGCACACCCAGGTCGCCGGTGCGGAGGAACTTGGTCTGGTCGCCGCCAGCCAGTTGGGCGGCGAACGTCTCGGCCGTGGCGGCTTCGTTCTCCCAGTAGCCCTGGGCGACGGTCTTGCCGGCGATCCAGATCTCGCCAATCCCGCCCGCGGGCACCAGCGTGAGTGTCTCGGGGTCGACGATCTCGACCCGCAGCGACTCATCGGGCGGCCCGCTTCCGACGAGCGTTTGCGACGCTTCGCTTGCCTTGGCTTCAACCTGCAGCCGGCCGGCCGACAGGGCGTGCTTGTCCGCCTCAACCATCAGCGGCGATTCGGTCTTCCGGCTGCCCGACACTAGCAGCGTTGTCTCGGCCATGCCGTAGCACGGGCAGAATGCCTGCGGGCGAAAGCCGTGCGGCTCAAACGCTTCGGCGAAACGCTGGAGCGACTCCGCATGAAGAGGCTCGGAGCCGTTGAAGGCAACTTGCAGGGACGACAGGTCGAGCGACTCGCGGTCGGCCTCGCCAATTTCGCGGGCGCACAGGTCGAAGGCGAAGTCGGGGCCGCCGGCGATGGTGGCGCCGTGCTCGGTGATGGCACGCAGCCAGCGGCCCGGCTTCTGCAAAAACGCCACCGGCGGCATCGCCACGAGGCGGCCGCCCAGGTAGAGCGGGTGGAGGATGTTGCCGATGAGCCCCATGTCGTGGAACGCGGGCAGCCAGCCGGCAACCACGATTGACTCGTCTTGGCCGAACGCATTGGCGATGAGCCGTTGGTTCTCCAGCAGATTGGCGTGCGAGACGGCGACGCCCTTCGGGTCGCCCGTGGAGCCGGACGTGTACTGCAGCAGGGCGATCGCTTCGGGCTTGTGGGCCGGCTCTTGCCAAGAGTCGGGGCTTTCGCCGAGGTCCTCGACCGCGAGCCATTCGATCTGTGACAGGCGAGGCGACGCGTCGATGATCGCGCGGCCGGCTTGCAGCGAGTCACGGGCGCCGATGCCGACGCGGGCCCCGCTGCCGGCGGCGATCGCTTCGAGCTTGTCGGAACCACGCCTCCGCCGCGGCGGGCCGACCGGCGTGGCGATGGCGCCGGCGTAGAGGCAGCCGAGCAGCGCCTCAACGAAGCCCACGCCCTCCGGCATGACCAGCAGCACCGGCTCTCCGACTAGGCCACGCTGCTGGAGCGAAGCGGCGACTTGTCGGGCCCGGGTGTCGAGTTGGGCGTAGGTGGCTTCTTGCGAGACGTATTCGCCATCGCCCAGGAAGCGGATCGCCGTCGCGTCTCCCCGTTTACGCGCGTGCCGGCGGACGATGGCGTCCAACGACGCTTCGATCGGCGGCGAGAATCCGTTCGCGGGCATAATGGTCGATTTTGCGGGTGGGGCCCGGGCAGTCCGTGGTTGCGCAGCATGGCCCTAGCGGCTGGCATCGGCGCCAGCAGTGCCGGCAAATCGGCCCGGGCTGCGGAGAAGCCTACCCATTTCGCCATGCCGCTGTCACAACCCCCCCAAACCACGCAGGCGGGCGGCTTTGGAACCGAACGGGGCGTTGGGTGGCGATCGATTGGGCACTCGGGGTGGTGCTGCGGGCCTCAATCGCAGGTTGTCGTCCGGCGATGCGCTGGTCGCCGGTGTTGGGGGGCGGAATCGTCCGATGGCCAACCTAGGCTTGCCTCACGCCCCCCGGGCGACGTACCAATGCTGTCGGCGTGGCTCTTGCTATCACCCCCTGCCCCGCCGGAGAACGACACGAGGACGGCACGATGGATAGGAATCTCCGCTCGCTCACGGCAACGCTCGCGCTGGCAATCGGCGCCGGCGGCTCGGCACTTGCCGCACCGCCTGACGGTTGGACGCAGCATCCGGTTGTTTCGAAGCTGGTTGACCAGGGCTTTGAGCTCGACGAGGGGTTGGTGGTCAAGCTGCCACCGCCGCTGATCAATGAGAACATGACCGGCAGGGAGCAGCGCGCGGCGTTCGAGAAGCTCATCGGCGCCGGGCAGCTGCCTGACTACGCGCGGCAGAGCATCAACGCGAAGCAGCGGACGCGGGTGACGACCGACCGGAAGCTCGGTGACCAGGGCGCCGTCCGCCGGCTTGATCAGCACTTCATCGTCCACGGCACCCTGAAACTGATCCGCGACCAGCAGATGCTGGACGGCTTCATGGCGAAGGAAAAAGAGGAAGCCAAGAATCAGGAGGAGGAGTACGAAGGGATCTCGCAGTACCTCAAGAGCGTTGACGGCGGCGAGGAAGTGGAAGCTGTGGAACTAGGGCTCGGCGAGCCATTCTTGTACCGATACCGCTACCCGCTGCTCAACAAGGTGGTGATCTCGGGCATGACGCGCGGGCAGTCGTTCGCCGGCGAGCATGTCCTGGTGGAGTCAGCCGTCAGTGCCGCCGAGCTGCTGGACGACCCGCGGGAACCAACCGTCTGGCGGAAAATCCCGCGGGGCGCCGATAACGACCAAGAGCTCGGCCCGCCGACGCCCTTCCGCGGCTTCGCCGGCTACATGCAGGTGACCGAACTCAAGTTCCTCCCGGGCGCCGTGCTGGTTGAGTGCCACGGGGTGCTCATTGAACCCACCGGCTGGTTCGGCGGCCGAAACATCCTAGCGCCCAAGCTCCCAATCGTCGCCCAGCAGAACGTCCGCGACCTTCGCCGTAAGGTCGAGAAGTTCAAGAAGGCGGCCGGGAAGTGACTGGCCGCTCGCGACTGGTGACTAGTTTGCGATGACCGGGCACGCGAAGCGCGTCGACTTCTGACTTCTTCACTCCGACTTCGGACTTGGCATGTCTTTTCTCGCGCTCTGCTTCCACAACGTCATGCGTCGCAAGCTGCGGTCGTTGCTCACGGCCGTGGCGGTGGCGATCGCCGTGGCGGCAGTGGTTTCGCTTGTAGGCGTCTCCACGGGCTTCAAGCGGGACTTCATCCAGTTCTACGAGAGCGTGGGCATCGACATCCTGGTGATCGGCAAGGGCAAGTTGCTCAACCGGCCGCTCGACGAATCGCTCACTCCGCAAATCAAGGCTGTCGATGGCGTCGCCTCGGTGGTGCCTGGGCTCACCGACCAAACGGCGTTCCCGGAGCAGGACATTCTCTTCGTTCCGCTGAACGGCTTGGAACCGGGAACGGCGATCTTCGATCACATGAAAGTGCCCGAAGGAGAGAAGCTGAAGGCTGGTGACTACAGGAAAGTGATGCTCGGCGTGCAGATCGCGAAGATGCTTGATAAAGAGGTCGGCGACACGATCGAGATCGACCTCGAGGAATTCGAGGTCGTCGGACTGCTTGATAGTGCGAACGTGATTGAGAAGGGGCAGATCATCATGCCCATCAAGGCCCTGCAAGACATCATGGGCCGCGAGGGCGAAGTGAGCGGTTTCAGCGTCATCGCCAAGAGCGGCACCACGGCCAGCGGCCTTGAGCGGATCATCCGCGACATCGAGGCGATCGACCCCGCCAAGATCGACGCCCAGCTCGCCACAGAGGCGGTCGAAAACCAGCCCGGCGTGAAGATGGCCATCGGCATGGCGTGGGTCACTTCGGCCATCGCGATGGTGATCGGCACGCTCGGCATGCTCAACACCATGCTTATGAGCCTGCAGGAGCGGATCGGCGAGATTGGCCTGCTGCGGGCCGTCGGCTGGCGGAAGAGCCGCATCGCCCGGATGATCCTCAGCGAGTCGGTGCTGCTGAGCCTGCTGGGCGGCGTCTTTGGCGTGCTGGGGGCGTTTGGGCTGGTGGAGCTACTCAAGGCTTGGCCCTCCGCCCAGGGATTTATCTCCGGCAAGATCAGCCTGGAAGTGGTGCTGCAGAGCCTCGCCGTGGCGGTGGCGGTGGGCATCGTGGGCGGCCTGCTGCCGGCCTACAACGCGACGCGGCTGGCGCCGGCGGAGGCCCTTCGGCAGTAGCACCCCCGGCAGAGGCCGAGGCGAAACGGGCGCTGGCGGCAAACAGTCTGGCTCGGCCCGACCGCGGCGCCTACCATGACGGCGTCGCCCGCCCCAACGGAGTTCGCATGGCCAAGCCCCTACCGATTTTCGCCCTGCTGGTCTTGCCGCTGCTAGCTAGCAACGCCCCAGCCCAGGACCCCGCTTGGGACTTCACGCCCAAGCCCATGCCCCGCATCCCCGCCGGCGTGGTGGTGGGCGGCGAGAAGGTGGAAGGCTGGTCGGACCCGGTGCTGTTCGTCCGCGGCAAGCTGACGGCCGGCGACACCAATGCCGTGTCGGACATGGTCCGCAAGTACGGCGAGATGTTTAACCTGGTGGTGCTTGCCAACGTTGGCCAAGAGTCAACCGGCGAGTACTACTTAGACAAAGTGGCGGTTGGCTTCTCCACCAAGATCGCCGGCCGCAACGTGGTGATTACACGGGACACGCACAGCCAGCTGGGCGCCAACCTGGGGATCATCGGCGGGCTTGTCTTCGCCGGCAACGACGACGCCCTGAAGGACGCCAAGCAGGTGGCCCGCTACCGCCACGGCCTGGTGATGGACGCGCCGACGCAGATGCTGGTGGGCGGCGAGCACCGCCTGCGAATGGTGCGGCACTTCTACTGGGTGTCGAAGTCGACCGGCAAGCTCGGCACGCTCTTGTGGTCGATGGACGATGCTGGCGGCGCGGCGTACCAAACCGTTGGCGAGATGCAACTGCTCCCGCCGCAGATGCTGGAAGACCGAGTCATGCACGTGGATGGCAGCGAGTTTGACTTCCTCGGCCGGCCGAGCAAGAACGCGTTCGCCCTGGTCCGCCTGCCGCAAGGACGCGCGATCGGCATGGGCGCCGAGCTCAAGCAAGCCGCCGGCGTCCGCCGGTTCGACCAGGGCAGCTACATCCGACTGCTGACACTGGTTAGTCAGTCGATTCGGCCGGCCACGACGGCGGCCCGGTAGTTGCCGCAAGCAAGCGATACGGCGGCGCCGGTTACAAGAGCCCGGCTGCGAAGTCACCAGTCTCGTCCGCGTCGCCTTCGAGCTCCTCCTCATCGAGCTGCGGGTTGCCCCCGAAGCCTTCGTCCTCGGACGGGTCGTCGTCCTGACCGTCGAGAAGCAGGAGCAAAGCTTGGTCTGTCGCGGCTGGGCTTGGCGTTGGCGCGAAGGCGCCGGTGACTGGCTCTTCTTCGCTGTCGCTCGAAGCTAACGGGGCGGGTGGCAGTGTCACTGCCGCCGCCGAAGATGAGGGGATGAGCGGCGGCGCCGCGGCAACCATCGCCAGCGGCGTCTCCGGGCCAGCGACCAGGGAGAAGGCGATGGTGGCTTCGGCGGTGGCCGAGGCGTCAAACCGGAAGAAGCCGACGACGCCGCCGTTCAGGTCGACGTAGTACATGAGCCCGTCCGGGCCCATCGTCATCTCAACGACGGCGCCCACTGGGCCGGTGACCACCCGCTGGCGGGCAACGCTGCCGTCGGGGGCCAGCTCGATGGCTCGGATCGTGGGGTCGCCGAAGTCGGTGTAGAAGAGCGTGTTCTGGAACTCGGCCGGGTAGACCGAGCCGGTGTAGAAGTCGCCCATCACCACCGCGACGCCGCCGTCGCGGTGCGAACGCGAGTAGAGCGGCGGCACGGCGTTGTTGTTGGCGTAGAAGGCGTCTGCCTCGGGCAGGTTGCGGTAGCCGCCGGTCGGGCGGTTCTCGCCGTCGCCCCCCTCGTAGAACGGCCAGCCGAAGTTGGCGCCGCGGCCGGTGTTGATCTCTTCCCAGGTGTTCCAGCCAACGTCGCCCACGTAGGGCTCGCCGGTCTCGGGGTGAATCGCCATGCGGAACGGGTTCCGCAGCCCGTAGCTATAGACCTTGGAGCGATTCCCGTCCGGGTTCTCCGAATCATAGAACGGATTGTCCGGCACGCCGCGGCCGGTGTCCGGATTGATTCGCAGCACCTTGCCGGCGAGGTTGTCCAGGTCCTGCACGCGGACCGTCCGCGGGTCGACGCGGCCAAAGCTCGTGCCGTCGCCGTTGGTGATGAAGAGCGAGCCGTCCGGCCCAAATGCCAGGGCGCCGATGGAGTGAGATCGGCTGTCGACCGGAACGCAGTCCTCCACGCCGTCGCAAGACTCCGGCAGGTTGACGTTGTTGGTGCCGTCTTGATCGGGATTGGAGATGTTCTCCCAAACGCTGTTCTCGCCCAGCAGGATCACCTCGCTGCCCGGCACCACGGTGCGGAAGTTGTTCGAGGCGTCGGCCGTGACGCGGATCAGCCGGCTCACACGGTTGCCGGCGCCGTCCGGGCCTGCGAGGCCCGTGCGGGTGAGCGTCTCCGGCGGATCGTAGGTGTAGAGCAAGTAGATGTACGGCTCGGCGGGGAAGTCTGGATCGACCTCCAGTCCCAGCAGGCCGCGGTCTTGGATGTCGTTCACCTCGTCGCGGAGGTCGATGAACGAGCCGGAAACCAACGCGCCGTTCTCGAAGACGCGGACGATGCCGTCCTTTTGCGCGATGAACATCTGCCCCGTGGGGGCGAACTCAATCGCCGTTGGTCGGGAGAGTCCACTTACCAACGTCTCGCCGGAGAAGGTGCCATCGATCGGCGTCACCGGGTCGCTGTAGAGCTGCGAGGTCGGGATGGTCTGCTGCGTCTGGCTGTCGCTCCGCCACTCGAGGACCGCCGACGCCTGGCCGCCGTTTTCGTAGTACTCCATCCGCACGTCGTACCGACGGCCGGCGAGCAGGTTTATCTTGCCGTGGGCACGCGTCGCTGACTGGTCGACCCATTGATCGATGAGCAGCTCGCCGTCCACCCACAGACGGACGCCGTCGTCCGTGGTGGTGCGGAAGATGTACTCTTCGGAGTACAGCGGCTCGACCTGGCCCGACCAGACGACGGAGAACTGGTTCGAGGGCAGCCCCGGCGCGGGGGCGCCGTTCACCCAGTCGAAGTCCACCGTGGCGTCGGTCCGCGTCAGCAGCAGCGTGCCGAAGTTGAGGCCGGAGTAGTAGTCGCCCTGCAGGCCATTGCCGCTGCCGGGCGAGGGCTGCTCGTCGTCGAAGATGCTCACGGTAGTCGTCCGCGGCTGGCCGGCGATGGCGCCGGTGACACGGTCGATCGCCACGTTGAAGGTCTCGGTCCCCTCGGCGGCCGAGTCGTTGGCGATGGGCACCGTGATGAACGCTTCGGTCTGGCCATCGGCGAAAGTGACCACGCCGCTCGTGGTGGTGTAGTCCACGCCGGGCGTCGCGGTGCCGGGCACGGTGGTGAAGTCCACCGTCGCCGGGCCGTCGGCCCCGCCGGTGCGGAGGAAGTTCACGCGGGCGACGCCCTCGGCTTCGCCCACCACAAACTGCGTGGAGCCGATGCCGATGACGCCGGGATTGGCCGCCCGCGCGAGGAAGTCCAGGGCGCCGTTGCAGTGGAGCAGCTCGCTCTGCTTGAAGCCCGGCGCGCAACCAACGTCGGAGGTCCACGTGCCGGTCGACCGCGTGGTGGCCGCCTCGGACTCAAACTTCACGCCGTCAATGGTGACGCCGTCCACCCGCAGGTTGAGGTCCTCGCCCAGATTGGCGAAGGCGCCGTCGTTGGTGAAGGCGACCTGCACACGATCGGCGGTGACAAACTCCGAGTGCCGGTAGCGGAAGTCGATGAACTGGCGAGCGTCGTAGTCGCCGCCGACGCGTTCCCATGTGCGGACCGACTCGCCGTCGATCAGCAGTTCCATCCGCTCACGGCCCGTGGCGCCGGCGGCGTGCACGTCGATCACCGAACCCATCGCCGAACTTGGCAGCTGGAAGTAGCCGCCGGAGCAGTGCAGCGTCTCGCTCTGCTTGAAGCCAGGCCCGCAGGCGTTGTCGGTGCTCCACGAGCCGACGGAGAAGATATCCGGCGACTCCATCTCGAACCGCTGCCCGTCCAGGATCACCGCGTCGATGATCGCGTTGCGGTCGTTGCCGAATTGATTGTTCGTGCCGTCGACCAGCACCACACGCACCTGATCGGGCGAGAGCGGGCCGGTGTGGGCGTAGCGGAGGTTGACGAACCGCCGGTTGAATCGGCTGCCGCCGACGTTCTCGAATGTGGCGACCTGCTGGCCGTCGACCTCAATGGCGACGGTCTCCGACGCGGTGACGCCGATCGCCAGCACCTCCACAATCGACGCGTCGCCCTGAGCGAAATCGAAGTACCCGCCCTGGCAGTGCAGCACCTCCGATTGGGCGAACCGCGGCACGCAGTCGCCGGCCGCGTTGTCCCAGGTGCCGGTGGAGTAGGTCGACGCCGACTCCGCCTCGTAGAACTGATCGTCGACGCGGAGGCCATCGACCCGCAGGTCCCGCCGCGTGCCGGTCCCCTGGCTGAAGCGGACGCGGATCTGATCGGCGGAAACCGCGGTGGGGTGGGTGTACGTGAAGCTCTCGAACTGCCGGGCGTCGAAATCCCCGCCGACGCTGTTCCACGTCTGGACGACGTCGCCATCGATCAGCAGCTGCATCTGCTCATCGCCGTTCTTGCCAGCGGCGAGCACCTCGATGGGCGTTGCGGAGAGCAGGTGGCGGTCTTCAAGCCGCTCAAAGCGAGAGCGGCGGGTTCGGCGGACCTTCGTCGATGAGCTGGAAACAGTGTTGCGGTGCATGAAGGGGAGACGGCGCGGTACGGGTGTCGTTCATGGGCTAGGGCCGCCCTCGCAAACGGCAAGGGGTCGGTAGGAAAGTAATGAGGATTCACATGGGATGAAAGCGATTTCTCGGAGAAACCGCCGCGAATCAGGCCCAGCAGGCTCGCGAGAGCCGAGCAGCCGGCGAGCAACGCCTGGTCGAAGCGCGCATCGTGGCTCCGTTCGGCGATTGGCTGGTCGCCGGTCATTGGGGCGTTGGATTCATGCTCGCCCGGCTACTCGCCCGCGACGAATCCGAGCGAATCGAGCCAAGCTTCCATCGCCGCTGGCCACGTGGCGATGGTGCCGTCGTCCTTCCACATGCCGTAGCCGTGGCCGCCGCTCGGGTAGATGTGCAGCTCGACCGGCACTTTGTGCTTGGCACACGCCTCGAGATAGCGAGTGCAGTTCGCGAAGGGTACGGAGCGATCATCAACCGTGTGGATGAGCAGCGTCGGTGGCGTTTCCTCGGACACGTGCAGGTCCGTTGAGAATCGCTTTACTTCGGCTTCGCTGGGTGACGAACCGATGAGGTTCTTGCCAGAGCCGCCGTGCGAGATCTTCGGATCGAGCGACAGGACCGGGTAGACCAACACCTGAAAGTCGAGCTTGGGCGCCGGCTGGTCTTCGAGCCGGATCGGCGTGCCGGCACTGGCCGCCAAGTGACCGCCGGCCGAGAAGCCGATGATGCCGATCGGCTTGCCGGGGTAACGCTCGGTCAGCATCTTCAGAGCGTCGTTCGCCGAGCGGAGCGGCGCCTCGCCCAGCGGCTCGCCGCGGCTAACCGGGTACTTGAGCACCCCGGCAGCGATACCCCGCTTGTTGAGCCAGCGAGCGACGTACGTCCCCTCCTTGTCGAACGACAGGCCGAAGTAACCGCCGCCCGGGCAGACGATGGCGAGCGCCGACGGCGACTCGACATCGAAGACCGCGACCGTCGATTGGGCGACGCCGGTGATCCATCGGTCGGCTCGTTCGCCTTGACCGCGGACCACGACCTTCACGCCTTCGTCGGCGGCGGGCGCCTCGCTGGCGAGCACGAAACGACCATCGCCTACGTTCACGTACTCGATGGGGCGGGGGTGCGCAAGAGCGGTGTTGGGTAGCAACGCCATGGCGACCAGCGTGGCAAGCGCGGCTGGGAAGAGGTTGGTTGCGTCAGGTTTCATTGCGGCGCCTCGTCGGGTGGGGTCGCGGAAGAGTTCACATACCAAACGCCAACAACCGCCGGCGCGTAGTGGCGGACATCCCAGCCGGCGGAGTGACGATCAGCCCGCACGCCGCCGGGCAGTTGGGCGAAGTCAAACCGCTCGTCCGCCTCGACCACAATCTGGCTGCCCACGGGGGCGTATGCAACCAAGTCGCTGACGAGGCGGATCATCGCGTCGGCTTGGTCCACGAACAGTGCGTAGGGTGGGCTGACGAACGCGGTCCATGGCTCACGGCTGCGGTTCGCTTGTGCGAAGGCGTCGAGATCGCGTTTCGCCCACAGCAGGGTGTTGGTGGTGAGCACTTGAGAGCAGTCGACGGCGTCAACCCGGGCGAGGTTCTCTTTGACGATGGCCGCCGTCGGCAGGTGCCGTTCGATGAACAACGCGCGCGTGGCGCCGCGGCTGAGCGCCTCGATGCCGATTGCGCCAGTGCCCGCGAAGAGGTCGAGCGCGTAGGTTCCTTTGACCGCGGGGCCGACCAGGTTGAAGATCGCCTCGCGAACCCGGTGCTTCATGGGCCGCGTGACCGGGTCGCCGTGGTAGGCGAGCGGCGTCCCCCGCCAGCGGCCGCCGATCACGCGGAGCGGCTGCGGCTTCTCGCCCGACGAATTGCCCGCCGAGTGCGGTTGCTTGGCCGGACGCGAGGCGGGCCTGCGGGGCGGGCGGCGGCTCATGGGCGTGTTTGGGCGAAGCCGCCTGGCGGTCGCCTTGGGGTGGGAGAAATGAACTGGTATTCTACGCGCTTCGAGCTCGCCGAGCGGCAGCCGCCAAGTCAGCACGAGCCAAGGACCAACCCGTGAGACTCTTTCGCTTTGTCGCTTACGCCGCCCTGGTTGTCTCGGCCATCGCCGCCGGGGCCATGGCTGACCCGGCGGCCGACTTTGCCCAGGCGTTCGCCAACTACAAATCGGCTGTTGAAGAGTTTGAAGCCCTCCGCACCGAGTTCCAAGAGGCCACCGAAGAACGGCAGGCCGAGATCAACGCCGAACTCGGCAACCAATACTCAAGCTTGAAGCAGAAAGTTGACCAGATGGTTGCCAGCGCACTCGAGGCGTACAGAGCCAATCCCAACGGCGACCGTCAGGTAACTGACCTGCTGATGACCGTCGCCACGCACGATATTCGCGGCGCGGGCGAGAACAGCCAAGGCGGCGACCAGTATGAGCGCGCGTTCGAGGTGATTTCGGCGCTAGTCGATGGCGGCCTGACGGAGAAGGACAAGAAGCTCCCAGTTTACGGCTTTGTCGCGGCATTCATGATTGGTGAGTTGGATAAGGCCGAGGAGTTCTTGGGCGTGGCCCAGGAGTTCGATTCGTTTGGTGAGATGCCAAACGAGAAGGACCAAGCGGCCGTTGACGTGTTCGAATCGGCGGTGACCTACGCCCGGGTTCTGCCGCAGGAAAAGGCGTACTGGGCTAAGGAACGCGAGATCCGCGAGGCCGAGGCGGCCGCGGACGACCTGCCGCGGGTCAAGCTAACGACGAGCAAGGGCGTGATTGTCCTCGAACTCTTCGAGAACGAGGCACCCAATGCCGTGGGCAACTTTGTCTCCCTGGTCAAAGACGGCTACTACGACGGCCTGATCTTCCACCGCGTGCTGCCGCGGTTCATGGCCCAGGGCGGCTGCCCCGAGGGTTCTGGTACGGGCGGGCCCGGTTACTCAATCCCATGCGAATGCTGGGAAACGAACCACCGTAAGCACTTCCGCGGCTCGCTCAGTATGGCTCACGCAGGGCGAGATACGGGCGGGTCGCAGTTCTTCTTGACGTTCGTCCCGACCCGGCACCTCGACCCGAATCCTCGGGAGGGATCGGGACATACGGTTTTCGGCCGGGTGATTGAGGGTATGTCTGTCCTAGCGGACCTGCAGCGGATCAATCCCGGCCAGCGCGGCGTGAACCCGGATCGGATTGTCAAGGCAGAGGTTCTGCGCGACCGCGGGCACAGTTACGACTACAAGAAGCTGCCCGGCCGCTGATTCGGCCGACCGCAACGTAACGCGTTAAGTCCATTCACAAAATGGACTTGCAGCCATAGGGGCGGCCCGCACTCTGCGTTTCCCCGCCCTTTAGACGTCCGTGCGTTGACGCCGTGGGGCGACGTCTTTAGGCTACTATCGCTCTGGCGAATGCAGGGCCGCTTCGTTATTCGATAGTTTGATGCGAACGGGTGGCAGATTCCCCTCGGCTCGCTTTTCTCCCACGCCACCCAACTCCCGCTCGATAAGCCGGCCCGCCAGGGCCGACCCAGCCCCCGCTCCCGATGCACCTGCGATCACTCCGTATCTACTGCGATACCGTCTCGCTCCGCAGCTTCTCGAAAGCCGCGGAGGCGAGCGGCGTTTCGCAGTCGAACGCCAGCCAGGTGGTGCACCAGCTTGAGGAGCGGCTCGGCGTGGAGCTGATAGACCGCTCGACGCGTCCGTTCCGCGTGACGCCGGCCGGGCAGAAGTACTACGAGGGCTGCCGGGCGCTGCTCCGCGGATACGACGAGCTGGAGCACGACGTCCGTGCCTTGCACGCCGAGGTGGAATCGCGGCTTTCGGTTGGCGCCATCTACTCCGTCGGCCTGGCGGAGATGAGCCACTACCTGGACGAGTTCAAGGCGATTGAGCCCAGCGCGGTGGTGCACGTGGACTACTGGCGGCCCGAGCGTGTCCGCCAGGCGGTGGAGGCCGAAGAGGTCGACCTGGGCATTGTGAGCTACCCCGAACGCAGCCGGCGGATGGAGGTCGAGCCGTGGCGGGACGAACCGCTGGCGGTGATCTGCCCGCCGAGCCACCCGCTCGCGAAACGGGAGACGGTGCCGCTCTCCGCCCTCCGCGGCCAAGCGTTCGTCGCCTTCGAGAAGAGCCTGCTCATCCGCGAGAAGCTCGACAAGCTGCTCGCCCGCCACCGGGTTGAGGTCGAAGTCTCACAAGAGTTCGACAACACCGAAACGATGAAGCGAGCGATCGAGACCGGCTCGGGCATCGCCCTGATGCCGGCGCCGACCGCGGCCAAGGAAGTGGCCGAGGGCTCGCTCGTCGCCGTCAGGCTCGACGACCCCAACCTGGTCCGTCCGCTGGGCATCGTGTACCGGCGGGATCGGACCCTCAGCGATGTCGCCCAGGCGTTCATCGCCCTCCTCAAATCACACGCCGAACGCCCCGCCGACCAGCTCGGCGATGGCGCGAAACCGACCGGGCTCGCGACCGCATAAGCCGATCGCTCCCCGACCCACAAGACAACTACAAGCCACGCCCCCCAACTCCTCGCGAGGGCACGATGACCAAGAACCCCTTCCACCTACCCGCCAAGCAGGGCCTCTACGACCCGGCGAACGAGCACGATGCGTGCGGCGTGGGCTTCATCGCGCATATCAAGGGCGAGCGTAGCCACCAGATCGTTGTCGACTCGGAGGACCTGCTGCGGCGCATGGACCACCGCGGCGCCTGCGGCTGCGAGGCCAACACCGGCGACGGCGCGGGCATCCTCACCGCCCTGCCCCACGAGTTCCTGCACACCGTCGTGAAGTCCGACCTGGGCGTTGAGCTGCCCGAGCCGGGCAAGTTCGCCGTGGGCAATGTCTTCCTGCCGACCGACTCGGACGAGCGCGAGCAGTGCAAGGCGGTGGTTAAGCAGCTCGTTGAGCAGCAGGGTCAGAAGCTCGTCGGCTGGCGACCGGTGCCAACCAACAGCGCGAAGGCGGACCTCGGCCCCACCGCCAAGCGAGGTGAGCCGGTGGTGGAGCAATTGGTCGTCGCCGCAGCCGAAGGCATCGACGCGAGCGAGTTCGACCGCCGCGTCTACCTAATCCACAAGCAGGCGAGCAACCGGCTGCGGTCCGACGAGTCGATGGCGCAGGCGAAGCTGTTCTACATCAACTCGCTGAGCACCAAGGTGATCATCTACAAGGGGATGCTGACCACCGACCAGCTCTACCTCTACTACCCGGACCTCAAAGACCCGAGCTACACCAGCCACCTGGCGATGGTGCACAGCCGGTTCGCCACCAACACGTTCCCCTCGTGGGACCGCGCCCAGCCGCTGCGGTGCATGAGTCACAACGGCGAGATCAACACGCTCCGCGGCAACAAGAACTGGATGTTCGCCCGGCAAGGCACCGCCAAGAGCGCCCGGTTTGGCGACGACCTCTCCAAGCTCTTCCCGGTTGTCGAGCCGGACTGCAGCGACTCGGGCACGTTCGACAACGTGCTGGAGTTCTTGCTTCAGAACGGCCGCACGCTGCAGGAGGCTGTCATGATGATGGTGCCCGAGGCGTGGCAGAACCACGAGAGCATGCCTGAGGACAAGCGGGCGTTCTACGAGTACCACTCCGCGTTGATGGAGCCGTGGGACGGGCCGGCGTGCATCGGCTTTACCGACGGCACGGTCATTGGCGCCACGCTCGACCGCAACGGCCTGCGGCCCAGCCGGTATTACGTCACGCACGACGACCGTGTGGTGATGGCGAGCGAAGTGGGCGTGGTGGACTTCGAGCCGGAGAACGTCAAGGAGAAGGGCCGCCTGCAGCCGGGCCGGATGTTCCTGATCGACTTCGAGCAGGGCCGCATGATCCCAGACTCGGAGCTAAAGAGGGAGTTCGCCTCCCGCCGCCCGTACGCCCAGTGGCTGCGCGATCAGCGGATCGACCTGGACGACCTGCACCCAGAAGACAAGCCGCACGGCTTCAAGCCGGACTCGCTGCTGGCGCGGATGCAGGCGTTCGGCTTCACCGTTGAGACGATGAAGTTCATGCTGCTGCCGCTGATCGCGGTAGAGAAGGACCCCATCGGCTCGATGGGCAACGACAGCTGCCTGGCGGTGCTGAGCGACAAACCGCGGATGCTGTACGACTACTTCAAGCAGCTCTTCGCGCAGGTCACCAACCCGGCGATCGACTCGATCCGGGAAGAGGTGATCATGAGCCTGGAGTGCTACATCGGCCCCGAGCGGAACCTGCTGGAGACCACCGAAGAGCACGCTGGCCGGTTGCGGGTGCCGCACCCGATCTTGAGCAATGAGCAGCTCGCCGCGCTGCGTGACATGGGCGGGCGGTTGGCCACGCGGGGCGACATGGGCGGGCCCACCACCGACAACGAAGGCTGGAGCACGGAGACGCTCGACATTACCTGGGACCGCGGCGACGGCGCCGGCGGGATGCTGCCGGCCATCGACCGGTTGTGTGCCGAGGCCGAGGCCGCCGTTGACGCCGGCAAGACCATCCTGCTGCTGACCGACCGCGAGACCTCGCACGACCGCGTGCCGCTGCCGGCGATGATGGCCATGGGCGCCGTGCACCATCATTTGGTGCAGAGGAGCAAGCGCACCCGCGTCGGCCTGGTGATCGAAACGGGCGAGGCGCGTGAGGTGCACCACCACTGCTTGCTGATCGGCTACGGGGCCGACGCGATCAACCCCTACTTGGCGTTCGAGTCGCTCTGGCAAGCCCGCCGCGACGGTTTGGTGGGCGAAGCGGACGCGGAATCGGTTTCCGCGGGAGAGTCGGGCGAGGGGTCGCTTGCCACCGCCGCCGACCACGAGGCCGCCTGCCTGATCACCGGCAACCCGGTCACCCAGAAGGACCAAGACCTCGTCGCCAAGTACCGCAAGGGCGTCGCCAAGGGCATGCTCAAGGTGATGGCGAAGATGGGCATCAGCACCCTGCAGAGCTACAAGGGCGCGCAAATCTTCGAGGCGCTCGGCCTGCGGGACGAGGTGATCAACAAGTGCTTCGTTGGCACCGCCAGCCGCGTGCAGGGCGTCGGCTTTGACGAGATCGCCGAAGAGACGCTCCGCCGGCACGCGCTGGGCTTCCCAGAAAAGAAGAACGTGACGCTGCCCGTACTGCCCAACCCCGGCGAGTTCCACTGGCGGGCCGAGGGAGAGCGGCACATGTGGGACCCGAAGGCGATCGCCGACATCCAGGTGGCCGCCCGCGCGGGCGACGCCGGCGCGTACAAGCGGTTCGCCGACCACATCAACCAGGACGCGCAGACACGCTGCCAGCTCCGCGGCCTGCTAGAGCTCAAGCCGGGCGTTGCTGGCGAATCGATTTCGATCGACGAGGTTGAGCCCGCCGCGGAGATCGTCAAGCGGTTCTGCACCGGCGCGATGAGCTACGGCAGCATCTCCGCCGAGGCGCACGAGTCACTGGCCATCGCCATGAACCGGCTGGGCGGCAAGAGCAACACCGGCGAGGGGGGCGAGGACCCCGCGCGGTGGACGCCCGATGAGAACGGCGACTCACGCCGGTCGGCGATCAAGCAGGTCGCCAGCGGCCGGTTCGGCGTGACGATCAGCTACCTGACCAACGCCGATGAGATCCAGATCAAGATCAGCCAGGGCGCCAAGCCGGGCGAGGGCGGCGAGCTGCCCGGCCGCAAGGTGGACGAGACGATCGCCCGCGTGCGGTACAGCACGCCCGGCGTCGGCCTCATCAGCCCGCCTCCGCACCACGACATCTACTCGATCGAGGACCTCAAGCAGCTCATCCACGACCTGAAGAACGCCAACCGCGCTTCACGGATCAGCGTGAAGCTGGTCTCGGAGGTCGGCGTTGGCACCATCGCTTCGGGTGTGGCCAAGGGCTACGCGGACCACATCCTTATCTCCGGCGACGGCGGCGGCACCGGCGCCAGCCCGCTCACCAGCATCAAGCACGCCGGCCTGCCGTGGGAGCTGGGCATCGCCGAGACGCACCAGACGCTGGTGCTCAACGACCTGCGGAGCCGCGTGGTGCTGCAGACCGACGGCGGCCTGAAGACCGGCCGCGACGTGGTGATCGCCGCGCTGCTGGGCGCCGAGGAGTTCGGCTTCTCCACGGCGC
>JBCDJN010000103.1:0-17791 GCA_039414355.1 Planctomycetota bacterium
ACGATCCGCTCGCCCTGCATCTCCGGCGGGATCGGCGACACCTTCAGCACCCGCTCGTGCTTGCGGTACTCATAAATCTGCTTGCCGTCGCTCACCCAGTGCTCACCCACGACACCGTCCCGCTCTGGGTCGACCTTCGCGTGGCTGCCCTTGGGCGATTGGCCGGTTGGCTGCGGTGTGCCGGGCGCCACGGGCTGGGCCTTCCACTGCTTCACCTCGGTGATCTTGAAGCTCCCCTTGTCTGGCTTCTGGTAGCTGACTTCACCCTGCTCTTCGCTGAAGTGGATCCGCGGGTGGGGGCTGAACTGGTTGTACGTGAACCGAGTGAACGGGCAGCGGAAGGTCTTGATCTGCGCGCTCGACTGCTCCCACTGCTGCAGCACCTGGTCGACGAACTGCTGCTCAACCGGGGTGAGCTTGAAGGGGTTCGCGGCCGCCTGAGTTATTGCGGGCGGCTGTTGTGCGGGCGCCAGGGCGGCGGCGGTAGCGAGGAGAGCGACGGCGAAGAGCGGGCGCATCATGCGGGTCTCGATTAGCGGGCGTGGTTGGCTGCCAGCGGGCGGCGGACTATAGCAGTGGCGCCGGCACGCTGAAATGGCGATGTTTCCTGCGGCGGTTGGCGGTTGGCCCTTGGCTGTTGGCGGTGGATGCATGGCTTTGACGAAGTGGCAGATCGAACCGGCGGCGTCTTGCTGGCACGCGGTGTACTCCGCGGCCGCGGGGGCGCCGTTATTGGACGCGGCGTTGGGGGAAGCGCTCCGCCGCGCGGCCGGCCCGGAAATCCGCGCAGCGTCAACGCCGGGAAGCTTCCCAACCGAGCCGCCTGCGGGCCGCGCCGAAGCGTACGCGGCCGCTGAGGAAGCCCTGACCCAGCGTGCTAGCATCGCCGAGCAACTGAGCCTGCGGACCGGCCCACTCCGCGAGCAGTGGGAAGCCCGCGGCCCGGGGCTCATGAAACAGCTCGGCCGCCTCACCGAACCGGCGTCCGGAGCGGGCCCGGTCAGCGTACTGCCGGTGCTGCCCGTGTGCGGCGGTCACGGGCTTTGCCTGACTGACTCGCGGGCGGTGACCATCGAGGCCGTGCTGGCGAACCCCCACGCCGAGCTGCCGGAGGTCGCCCGGCTCGGCTGGCTGGTCGCTCGCGTCGACGCTCCGCGGCACGCGGCGGCAGCCGCCGCCACGGCGGTTGCCGCCATCGCCGCCGCCGAGGCGGTGGAGCTCGCCACTCTGGACGAACCGACTCTCGCCCTGGCGATCGAGGCGTGGCGGATCGAATCGCCGGTGGCCCAGCCCGACCGACTCGCCGAGTGGTGGCGCCGCTACCGCGAATCGCCCACGCCGTGGCCGGTGGCGGTGCCGATGCTCCAGGAGATGGCGAGCCGCTAGCTGGCGACGCGTGAATCGGCCTTGCGACGCATGGACGACGCGGGGAGGATTCGCCGCCCCCAATCCACCTCCGCCGAGGCCGCGATGCTCGCCCCCCGCCTCCACGTCAGTTACATCCACGCCGCGCTTGCCTTCGCGCTGACGGCCACCGCCGCGACCGCGCAGCCGACCTCGATCACCTTCACGCAACGGGCGCCGGCGGTGGGCGACCAGTCGGAGTTGACCATCGCCGTCGACTTCCAGCTCACCACCACCAGCCGAGCCGGCAAGCAGGTGCTGGGGCAGTCGGAGACCAAGCTCCGCCGCGACCACAAGCGTGTGGTGACCACAACCGCCCTGGGCCCAACGGGACCAATCGCCGCCACCGTCTCGTACGCCCAGGCGGAGCAGAGCGTGAACGACGGGCCGAGCGACCCGGAGCCCGTGGTCGGCAAGACGTACTACTGCGAGCGGCGGGGTGAGAGACTCGTGGTCACCACCGAAGCGGGCGCCCTGCCGCCGCTGGACGAGTACAAGATTGTAGCGACCAACATGGAGACGCTCGGCAAGAAGAATCCGCTGGCGGAGTACTTCGCGGGGCGGACGGTCACCGTTGGCGAGGAGCTCGAGCTGCCACTGGAACTCGCCGGGCGGCTGCTAGGTTTTGACAAGCAGCTCGCCGTCGCCAAGCGGTTCTCGCTGAAGCTCAAGTCGATCGAGAACGTAGGCGGCGAGCCCTGCGCCGTCTTCCAAACGCGTATCGACGCCGGCTCGGGCGGCCGGGGTCAGATGGGGCTGATGGTGGGTGGCCCGCTCGTGATGCAGGCCGCCGGATGCCGCACGGTCTCCGCGGAACTCAACGGGCCGATCGGCATGAGCGAGTCTCAGGTGACTGCCGGCGGCTCTCGGCAGATTACCGGCGTGGGCAAGATGAAGGTGTCGCTCGGCAGCCGGTACCGCTCGACCACGCTTCGCCGCTGACCGCAGCTACTGCGGGAACTCACTGCTGACCGCTTCCGCCTGGTAGATGGGCATGTAGCGGTAGTAGACCTCCAGGCACATGGTTGCAAGCGAGGTCATGTAGATCCGGCCGCCGCGGTCGTTGTGCACGCCTTCCACGTACCAACTCCCCTCGGCGTGGCCCTTCTTGACCTGCTGAGCGATAAGCTGGTCTCGCAGGTCACGGTTAAACTCGCGCCACAGCCGCCCGCGGCCGCCGGTGTGCTGGAAGATAACCTGGGCCGCGTAATAGTTGCGGTAGTAGTCGTTCTCAGATGGCCCTCGCTTCGCCAGATCGGCAACGCCATTGATCAGCGGCTTCTTCTCGGCGCCCCAGCCCAGGTACATGCGGCAGAGCAGGCCAACCGCGTTGAGCGTGGGGCGGGGGTTGCCCTCGGCGGTGTAGGCGTAGCCGGCGCCGTTCTGCTTTTGGACGAGGTCCAAGAACTTCATGGCGCCCTTAGCCGTGCCGGGCGGCACGTTGAGCTCTGACAGGTGGGCGCTCTTGAGCGCCATAATCTGCCAGCCGGTCACTGATGTGTCGCCGAGTTGCTTCGGCGCGTAACGCCAACCGCCGTCGGCACCCTGCGCGTAGACGATGTAGTCCACTGCTGCCTGTGCGGGCGCCTTAAGCGCCGGATCGCGGGTCATGCCGTACGCTTCGGTTAGAGCAATGGCCGCGATGCCGTGGGCATACATGTTGCCGGCGCCGCCCTTTGCCTCACGCCAAGAAACGCCAGGCGCCTTCTTCTCGATTTGGCCGAGTCTCACCAACGCATCGAGCCCACGCTTCACAGTCTTTCGATAGTTGCCCTGCTTGTGCGTCTGACCGGCGCCGAGGTACGGGAGCAGAGCCAGGCCGGTGCCCGAGCGGAGCGAATCCGCAAAGCCACTGGGCCGCTCGCTAAGGTTCGAAGGGTTGCCGCAGCGGCCGTTGCAGTCGCCGCGGTTGTGGACCAGGCTCCAACTGCCGTCGGGGTTTTGGTGACGCTGAAGCCAACGCAACGCACGCCCCACCGCTTCTTCGCTGGATTGCGTGCCGCCGTTGCGACCCACCACGGCCGTTCGCGCCGCACGCCCACGACCGCTAGTCCCGCTGCCGTCAAAGCCCTTCAGGTCGGTCGGCGTGACCGGCGGCGCCGTTGTGAGCGCCAGGGCGGAGAGCTCGGTGTAGCTGGGCGCCTCGCTGGCGTCATCGGCAATGGCGAAGTCCACCTGCTCGGCGATCACGTCCGTATCGGGCTGCAGCTCGAAGTCCATCGGCTCCTCCAGCTCCATCTGGTCGAACGAGATCTCCGGCACGTCCTCGAAGTCCTCAACCTGATCGCTGGGTTCCGCGATCAACAACGCGTCGAGCGCCTCGGGCAACGCCGGGAGGTACCACAGCGCTAGCAGCAGCAGCAGCCCCAAGTGCACGGCGAGGCTCAGCAGCCAGCTCGACATCGCGGCGCCCACCTTGGCGGGGGCCGCTTCGTCGCCCGCGGCAAGCTCGGCTTCGGCGTCTGGCGGAGCGGCATCGCCCTTCTTGGGTGGGGCGCTCGGGGGGGGTGGCGCGGGGCTGGCGGGTGGGGCGACGAGCGGCGGCTCTGCGGCAGGTGGAGCAGTCTTCACGGCCCGCGCAACGGGAACCGCCTTCGCCTTCGCCTTCGGCGGGGTGGACCCGGCGTCGGTTGCCGGCTCGTCGAGGACCGAGCTGTCTTGTGGGGCTTCGGACATGCCGCCGCGGCGAGGGGACAATAATCGAACGCCGCCACCGAACCAGTCCTAGGGCCGGGACAGCCAACCAGCCAACGAGGGCGTCTAGCCAAACGATGAGCGGGCGTGTTCCGCGCCCATTTGCAGTCTACCAGTTAGCCGCGTTGGCAGCCACCAACGGGGTTCGCTCGGTGTTTTGTACGCAACGGCGACGCGTCGATCGGTGCTGCGCCCCACGAAACGGCCGATCCCGATAACGAACCCTAGAAAGCTGCTGGAGGGTCTTTGCTTTGCCCGACTGCTGCGGCGGCCCTATAATTCGCAGGTTCTTACCGCCACGGCCAAGGACGCTCGCCATGCCACCCTCGCCAAACACCGCCGCCGGGGGCTGGCCCTACACCAGACCGCCGCTGCTGAGCGTGCTGGGAGCGGTGGGCGCCGTTGCAATCGTCTCTGCCGTTGCAACCGCGGAAAACGACGCCACCGGGCCGGGGCAACCCAAGCCGCCTACCGGCGCCGCGGAAGTGGTCTCGGTGCCGCTGCCGATCGAAGGCAGCGACGATCAAGCCATCAAAGGTTCGTTGCAGCGGGCCCTGAGCCGCCTGTTGGAACAGCCAGCCGACGGCGAATCACGCCCGGTGCTCGTGCTGGAATTCACCCCGAGCCCCCGCGCCGCGCTGCCCGACGGGCGGGGCAGCGAGTTTGAGCGTGCCCTGTCACTCGCCCGGTTCCTGGCGGGGCCGGAGCTCACGGCGGTGAAGACCGTTGCGTTCTTGCCGGCGTCGGTGAAGGGGCACGCGGTGCTGCCGGTCTTGGCGTGCGAAGAAATCGCGATGGCGCCCGCCGCGGAGATCGGCGACGCCGACGCCGACGAGCCGGCCGACCGCCCCATCGAGGCGTTCGTCGCTCGGGCCTACCGCGAGATCGCCTCAGCCCGGCGGACCGTGCCCGAGGCGTTGGCGGTTGGCTTCGTCGATCGCGGCGCCGAGGTCTACCGCCTCGAGTCCGCCGACCGGATCGATCTGGTCCTCGCCGAAGACCTCGCCGACGCCGAGCAGCAGCGGGCGATCGTCAACCGCGAGCTGCTCGTTCCCTCAGGGGCCACCGGCGCAGTGAGCGGCCGCAGCGGCCGCGAGCTCGGCTTCGTCAAGTACCTAGCAGACAAGCGGGCGGGGCTGGCCCGCGCGCTCGGGGCTTCTCTCGAAACCCTCGCCGTCCCCGGCGCCGACGGCGCCTGGTCGCCCGTGATCCTTGACGTCCGCGGCCGCATCAACCCGACCACCGTCCGGCGGATCAAGACGATGATCGGGGACGAGATCAAGCAGCGCGGCGCCAACTGGATTGGACTCCGCATCGACTCCACCGGCGGCGACCTCGACGCCTGCATCCAACTCGCCCAAGACGTGGCGGGCCTACGCGAGGCCGAGGTCCGCACCGTGGCCTACGTGCCAAGCGAGGCGTCCGGCGCCGCCGCCCTGGTGGCGCTCGCCGCCGACCAACTGGTGATGCACCCCGGCGCCAAACTGGGCGGAGGGTTTCGCAGCCGCGGGGAAGCCGATAAGCCGAACGGAGACGAAGGCCAACGGAAACTCCAACCCAAACCCAACGCCGACCGCCCAGCCCCGCCCGCCGAGGCGACGGCCGATGAGATCGAAGCGGCCGTGATCACCGTGCGGAACACGCTCGCCCCAAAGACCGAGCGGTCCGGCTCGCTGCTCGCGGCGATGATCGATCCCGACCTGCGCGTCTATCGCTACACCAACAAAGAGACTGGCGCCGTTGACTTCTTCAGCCAACAGCAAGCCGAGGAACTGCCGAACGCCGCGGCGTGGCTGCAAGGCGAGGAGCTGACCGTCGCCGGCCAGTCGCTCGAGCTCGACGCCGAGCAGGCGGCCGCACTCGGCGTCGCCTGGCGTGTGGTCGAGACGTTCGACGAGCTGGCCTTGCTGTACGGACTCGCCGGCGAAGTGCCCGTCGCCAAGCCGAACTGGGCGCTGGAGTTCGTGCAGGCGCTCGCGTCGCCGCAGCTCGCCATGCTGCTGCTGCTCGTGGCGTTCATCGGCGTCTACGTCGAGCTGAACATGCCGGGCATTGGCATCGGTGGGTTCATCGCGGCCGTGGCGTTCATGCTGTTCTTCTGGAGCAAGTTCACCGCCCAAACCGCCGACTGGCTGGAGGTGCTGCTCTTTCTGACGGGCATCGTTTGCATCTTGCTCGAGGTGTTCGTCCTGCCCGGCGTTGGCGTGTTTGGCTTCGGCGGGGCGCTGCTGGTGCTCACCTCGCTGATCCTCGCCAGCCAGACGTTCCTCGTCCCCAAGACCGAAAGCCAGCTCGCTGAGCTCCGCACCTCGCTGGCGACGGTGGCCGGTTCGTTCGCGGCCATGCTGGTTGCTGCGATCGTGCTGCGCCGGTACCTGCCGCACACGCCGCTGTTCCGCAGCATCCAGCTCGCGCCGGCGGCCTCCGCCGATCGCATCGACCTCGACCTCCGCGAAGCCGTAGCGGACTACGCGCACCTGGTTGGCCGAACCGGCGTGGCGACCACCGACCTGCTGCCCTCCGGCCGGGCGGAGGTTGATGGCGAGCTGGTGGACGTCATCACCCAAGGCGGACTGATCGACCGCGGCGCCGAGATCCAGGTGGTCTCGGCGAAGGCCAACCGGGTGGTCGTCAAGGCGGTGCGCGGCTGAGTCGAAACACGCCGCCCCCCGTGGTCAAACCGCCGGTCGCGCCACACACTGCCCTGCCATGCCGCTTGCCGCGTTCAACGCCGTCGACCCGCTCGTCATCGCCATCGTGTTGTACGTGCTGGGCTGCGCGCTGCTGGTGTCGGAGGTCTTCTTCCCGTCGGGCGGCGTGCTGGGCTTCTGCTGCGCGTGCGCGATGGTGGCGGCCATCTACTTCGCCTTCCAGAGCGGCGGCATCTCGCTCGCCGCCACGTTCACCGCGTTCGAGGTCATCGCGGCGCCGTTCCTGCTGTACTTCGCCTTCAAGCTGCTGCCGCACACGCCCATCGGCCGGAAGCTGGTGGGCGGGGCGCCAGAGTCGAAAGACGTGGACCCCGTCTACGGGCTCGATCCCTTGATCGGCAAGATCGGCATCGCCCGGTCGAAGATGCTCCCGAGCGGCGCCGTTGAGATCGAAGGCGAGATGATCGACGCCGTGAGCCAGGGCCAGGCCATCGAGCCCGGGCAGTACGTCAAAGTGGCCGAGGTGCACGGCAACCGCGTGATCGTCCGCCTGGCGCCCGAGGGCCAGCGACCAACGTCCAGCGACCCCACCGAGTTGCTCACCCGTCCGGCAGACGAATTGGGGATCGACGAGTTGGGCATCGATGGGTTGGGGCTGGACGAAACGGACCCCGACAAACGCCCGCCCGCGTAGCCGCTCGGCCGGGCATCGGGCGCCAGCGGGGCGGCAGGCGGAAGCTTGCTGACGCCCGGCCGCCGGCCTACAACTGTTTGCGGCTTCTCGCTGTCGAAACCTCCCGGAATCGCTTGCCTTGACGATGCTACTCGCTCAGAACTTTTTCAGCAGCGGCGTCTTTTGGATCGTCATCACCCTGGCAGTGGCGATCGCCGGGCTGGTGGTGTTCGCGATCATGGCCCGCTTCTTCCGGCTGTACATCCAGTCGGTGTTCGCCGGCGCCGGCGTGGGCATGGGCGACCTGCTGCGGATGTGGTTCCGCAAGGTAAACCCCACCGTCATGGTCCGCAGCATGATCATGGCCCGGCAGGCGGGGCTCTCGGACGACGAGGGCATCTCCGCCACGGGGCTCGAGGCTCACTACCTGGCCGGCGGCAATGTGCCGCTGGTGATCCGCGCGATGATCGCCGCTCGCAAGGCAAAGAACATCGACCTCGACTTCCGCCGCGCCGCCGCCATCGACCTGGCCGGCCGCAACATCCTGGAAGCGGTGCAGACCAGCGTCTACCCGCGGGTGATCGACTGCCCGGCCAAGAGCAGCAAACGGCCGTCGCTCGACGCCGTGGCCAAAGACGGCATCCAGCTCAAGGTGAAGGCCCGCGTCACGGTGCGGGCGAACCTCGACCAGCTTATTGGCGGCGCCACCGAGGAGACAATCATCGCCCGCGTGGGCGAGGGAATCGTCAGCGCGATCGGCTCGGCCGCGAGCCACAAGGACGTGCTCGAAAACCCGGACCGGATCTCCAAGGCGGTGCTTGCCCGCCGGCTCGACTCGCAGACGGCGTTTGAGATCGTGTCGATCGACATCGCCGACATCGACGTCGGCGACAACATCGGCGCCCGGCTCGAAGCCGACCAGGCCGAGGCCGACACCCGCGTCGCCCGCGCCAACGCCGAGGGCCGCCGGGCTATGGCCGTCTCCGCCGAGCAGGAGCAGCTCGCCGGCATCGAGGAGAACCGGGCGAAGCTCGTCGAGGCCGAAGCACAGGTGCCGCAAGCCATCGCCGACGCGTTTCGTTCCGGCAAGCTCGGCATCCTCGACTACTACAAGCTGAAGAACGTTCAAGCCGATACCGACATGCGGGGCGCGATCGCCTCGTCCAGCAAGTAGCAGCGACCCGCGAGTAGCGTAAGCCATGCAACTGCCACCGCCACTGCTTGCCGACTGGCTCGAGTCGCTGCTGCCGCTGCTGTTCGTGATCTTCTTCGTTGTCCGGCAGTTCCTGGAGAGCTTGGCCGCTTCGAAGAAAGAGCCCGAGCCCGCGGAGCTGGAGCCGATCGAGCTGCCCGAGGCGGAGCTCTCCGACGAGCCGATCGACGCTGTCTTGAAGCCCCGCCAGGCGCGTGCCGAACGGGAGCAGGGCGTCGACGAGTTCCTCCGGAGGCTGGAAGAGCAACGCGAGCCAGCAAAGCCGCCGGCTGAACGGAAGCCGCAGCCCTCGCCACCCCAAGAGCAGCCCGCGAAACCGACCCGCCGGTTGGTTGCCGAGTCGTCGGAGCCGCGGCCGCTTACCTCGTCGAGCGACCGGACCTCGACCAAGCGGCCAAACGCGAGAGACACCGCGGCGAAGCCGAGCGTTGTGGAGTCTCGCGACGAGCAGATTGCCGAGCGCCTGCACGAGAAGTTCGACCACCGACTCGGCCGGCTCGCGAGCGAGACAGCGCCCGTCGCCGACGACGCCTCGGCGGGCGTTGAAGCCGCGAGGGCCGCTGGCGAGCCCCCTTCGGACGCCGAGTCGGCCGCGGGCGAGGCAACGACCGCGTCGACGCTGGCCGCCATGCTGGCGACGCCGCAGGGCATGCGAAACGCCATTCTGGCCAACGAAATCCTTCGTCCACCGACCGAGCGTTGGTAAGCCCAAAGCCTGAAGCCAAGATGCCCCTCTACGAATACGCCTGCCGAGACTGCGATCACCAGCCGGAATTGCTCGTTCGGCCATCCGACCCCACGCCGGCATGCCCCGAGTGCGGCAGCGAGAGGCTGGTTAAGCTGCTCAGCGTGCCCGCGGCGCCCGCTAGCCAGGCCGGCGGCGACCCGTCGGAGGGGCCTTGCGGGTCGGCGTGCGGGTGTTTCCCGCCAAACTGACGGCCCGCCCACCGGTGGATTCCCGCCCACCGGCGCCGCCCGCACAATCTGCCCCCAAGCTGTTGGGGCCACTCGCTTTGCGCCGCCCGCAAAAATTGACACTCCTTCGCGGGCGTGACTATACTCGGGGTCGTCAACGAAAAGGACCTCGTCGATTCTTCGGTGCGTGGGGCTCTCCGCGTATCGACCCGGCTCGGATGCCCCACTGGCCTCCCTAGCAGTCGATTAATCACCGCGGCCCGCGCCCGCTGGCCGTGAAACTCCAGAGTTGCCACGCGGCCGTCGCGCAACTCCGGCCACGCCCACGAGACTTCGGGCAGCGAGAATCCTATGAGCTTCCTCGGCAAGATCTTCGTCGTCCTGATCTTCATCCTCAGCATCATCTTTATGACGCTGGCGGCTGTGGTGTACGGCACCCAGAAGAACTGGGAAGCCCTGGCGAAGCAAACGCAGGCCAAGCTTTCCGAGGCCACCACCGACTTCGATCAGCTAAAGGACCAGTACAACCGCGAGACCGGCGAGCTGGAAGCGAAGCGAGAGGCGGCGCTGCAGCAGCTCCGCAAGCTGGAAGCCGAGCGCGACCGCCTGCAGGGTCGCAACGTTGAGATCCAGGCTCAGATCGACCAGCTCTTCGAAGCCAACCGCGAAGCCACGGCCGCCGTCGACGCCGCCGAGCAGGACAACCTCCGGCTGACCAACGAGAACGACACGCTGCGGAAGGAAGTCCGGCAGGTTCAAGCCAAGACCGACGACTCCCTCAAGCAAGCCCTGGAGGCGACCGAGGCCCTCAACAATCTGCAGGGCGAAGCCGAGATTAACGCCGAGCGGGCCGCCGACCTGATAGCGGAGACCACGCGGATGCGGGCGATCCTCACCGAGAACGACATCAACCCCGACTTGCCGTTTGACGCGGTCACCCCCGCGGTGGACGGCATGGTGAGCAAGACCGCCCGGCGCGGCGGCTCGATCCTGGTTGAGGTCACCATCGGCTCCGACGACGGCTTGCAGGAGGGCGACACTGTGGACGTCTTCCGCAACTCGAAGTACCTGGGCCGCGTGAAGATCCTGAAGACGGCGCCCGACCGAGCCGTCGGCAGGGTGGATACCAGATTCCAAGAAGGTCGAATTCAGGAGGGCGATCGTGTCGCAACTCGACTCCGGGTCGGCTAACGCCCCCCGCGGCGTTATCGTCAAGAAGCCCAAGACGAACGTCTACACGATGATGCTGCTGATCTCGCTGCTGGCGTTGATCCTGGGCTGCATCTTTTTGTACGCAGAGTTCAGCCAGTACGGCGGTTTCGGCGCCGGTTGATCCGGCCGCGCGGATCGCCTCGTCGCCGCCGGTCTGCTCCGGTGCGCGTATCTTCACCGGACCAGTCCGGTTAAGCTCTGTGGTAGGTAGTCGCGGTGTCTTTGTGCGCTGCGCAACACCGTTCGCGCCCGCGTCGATGACGTGCGCTGTCGAACCAATTGACCGCCTACGCCCGATCGAATCCGAGGCTATCCCTATGAGCTCAATCTCTCGCCGGACCTTCGTTCAAGTCGGGGCCGCGGCTACCGCAGCGGCGGCTTCGACGCGCGCGGCAACGCTGACCGACGCCAACAACACCATCCGCGCGGCGGTTCTCGGCGTGAACGGGCGCGGCAAGTCGCACATTGATGGCTTCGAGAGAACTCCCGGCGTTCAGGTCGCCGTGCTCTGCGATCCGGACGAGCGGGTGCTCGCCCAGCGAGCGGCCGAGTTCGAGAAGAAGTACGGGCGAAAAGTCGATACCGAAACCGACCTGCGGCGCGTTTACGACCGCCAAGACGTAGACGTCGTGGGCGTCGCCACCCCCAACCACTGGCACGCTTTGGCCGCCATCTGGGCCTGCCAAGCCGGCAAAGACGTCTACCTGGAGAAGCCTGGCACGCACAACGTGTTCGAAGGAAGAAAGCTCATCGAGGCCGCCAATAAGCACGGCCGCATCGTCCAGCACGGCGTGCAGTTGCGTTCCAACCCAGAACTGCAGCGGGCGGTGGAGCTGATGCGCGAAGGCGTGATCGGCGAGGTCTACCTAGCCCGCGGGCTGGTCTTCCGCCGGCGGGCGTCGATCGGCAACAAGCCGAACCAGCCGGCGCCGTCGTCGCTCAACTGGGACCTGTGGCAGGGCCCGGCCCAAGAACGCGACTTCTCCCGCCGACTGGTCCACTACAACTGGCACTGGCACTGGGACTACGGCAACGGCGACGTGGGCAACCAGGGCGTGCACGAAACCGACATGTGCCTGTGGGGCCTGGCCGCCACCGGCGACGGGCCGATCAAGGGCGGCTCGTTCGGCCTGCCCACCAGGATCGGCGCGATGGGCGGCAAGTTCCTCTGGGACGACGACAAGGAGACGCCCGAGCTGCTCACCTCCACGTACCTGTATCCCGAGCAGAAGAAGATGATCGAGTTCGCGGTCCGCTTCTGGGACACGAACACCGAGGGCGGGGTCGGCGTCGGCAACCTCTTCTACGGGTCCGAAGGTTACATGTCCGTCCAGAGCTACAACAGCTTCCAGACCTTCCTCGGCCCCAAGCGGACACCCGGGCCCAGCGGCTCCGTGGGCGACCCGCTCCGCCGGCACTTCCAGAACTTCATCGATGCCGTCCGCTCGCGAAGGACCAAAGACCAAACAGGGCCCGTAGAAACCGCTCACCTGAGTTCGTCGCTGGCGCACCTGGGCAACATCGCGTACCGCGTGGGTCGCGACCTGGAGTTCGACCCGCAGAGCGAGACCTTCGTCAACGCCCCCGACGCCGACGAGATGCTCAGCCGGAACTACCGGGCGCCGTTCGTCGTGCCCGAGGTCGTCTAACCGCTCCCGGGGCCGGGCGACGCGTTGACAGACGCCGCCGAGCGGGCGACAACCCACGGGCGATGAACGTTAACGCACACGCCGAGCCGGCCGTCGACTATCTGAGGGAGCACGCCACACGCCTGCGTGTCGAGCGGCACGAGATCGGCGGCGTCGAAGTCATCGACTGCGGCGTCGCGGCGCACGGTGGTATCGAAGCGGGCACGCGTCTTGCCGAAGCGTGCATGGCCGGGCTCGCCAGCGTCCGCGTCGCCCCCGGGGATGCCTCGGTATGGCCCGGCCCTTGGGTGACGGTCGAGACCGACTGCCCCGTCGCCGCCTGCATGGCCTCTCAGTACGCCGGCTGGGAGGTGAGCGCCGACGGCTTCTTCGCCATGGCGTCCGGGCCGTTCCGTGCGGCGGCCGCCCACGAAACGCTGTTCGAGGAGCCCGCGATCTTCTCCCTGCGCGACCCGACGCCCGATGCGTGCGTCGGCGTGCTCGAAGCGTCAGAGCTTCCGCCGCCGGCGGTCTGCCGGTCGCTCGCGGAGAAGTGCGGCGTCGGCCCGGCGGCGCTAACGCTGATAGTCGCCCCCACCAACAGCCAGGCCGGCACGCTGCAGGTGGTGGCCCGGAGCGTTGAGACGGCGATGCACAAGCTCCACGAGTTGGGTTTTGACCTGTCGACCATCGAGAGCGCGTGGGGGACCGCCCCGCTGGCGCCGGTGGCGGGCGACGCGCTGGCCGCCATCGGCCGCACCAACGACGCCATCCTCTACGGCGGCCACGCCGTGCTGTACGTCCGCGGCGCCGACGACGCGGTGGCCGACCTCGGCCCGAAGACCCCCAGCAGCAGCTCCGCCGATCACGGCCGGCCATTCCGCGATGTGTTCGCCGCCTACGACCACGATTTCTATAGGATCGACAAGCTACTCTTCAGCCCGGCGATGGTCACGTTCGTCAGTCTCGACTCAGGGCAGGTGCACCGGTTTGGCAAGCTTGAGCCGGAGCTCATCGCCGAGTCTTTCGGCGTGGCGACGCCATGAGGGCGGTGGTGCTCGGCTCACCGACGAGTTGGTACTTGAGCGATCTGCGCCGCGCGGCGGGCGATGCGTACGACCTCCAGTCGGCGCCCTTCAGCCGCATCGCGTCGGCGATTGGCGTCGGCGGGGTCGGAGTTGCTTCCGGCGAGAGCCCGCTTAGCGACGCCGACGCCGTGCTCGTCCGCACGATGCCGCCCGGGTCGCTCGAGCAGGTTGTCTTCCGCATGGACGCGCTCGCGCAGCTCGAAGCGGCGGGCGTAGTGGTGATGAATCCTGCCCGAGCGATTGAGGCGGCCGTCGACAAGTACCTCGCCACCGCGCGGCTGCACGCGGTGGGATTGCCAACACCCACCACGCACGCGTGCCAGACGGTTGACGACGCGATGACTGCCTTCGACGCGCTCGGCGGCCGCGCGGTGCTCAAGCCGATCTTCGGCGGCGAGGGTCGCGGCGTGACGCTGCTTGACGATGCCGCCATGGCTCGGCGGGCGTTCGCGCTGCTTGAGCAACTGGGCGCCGTGATCTTGCTGCAAGAGTTCGTGCCGAGCGACGCGGCTCGTGGCGCCGTCGACTACCGGCTGCTGGTCATCGGCGACCGCGTGCTGGGCATCAAGCGTGTGAGCGACGGGGACTGGCGGACCAACGTCAGCCTGGGCGGCCGGGCCGAACCGCTCGAGGTGACCGGCGAGTTGGCCGAACTCGCCCACCGCGCAGCAGCCGCAGTCGGGGCGCCGCTGGCGGGCATCGATGTCCTGCCGGCCCGCGACGGCCGGCGGCTGGTGCTCGAGGTGAACGCCGTGCCGGGCTGGCGGGCGCTCACGCGGGTGACCGGTGTGGACGTCGCTCGGCTCGTGCTCGAACTGCTCAAGCAGAAGGTCGTCGCATGAGCCCGCCGCTCTACTACCTCGGCGCCCCAGTCTGGGCGTGCCCCGATTGGGTCGGCTCGCTCTTCACATCGAAGGACCGCTGCCGGTGGCTCGGCGAGTACTCGGCCGCGTTCAACACGGTCGAAGGCAACAGCACGTTCTACGGCGTGCCGGAGCCGGAGACGTTCGCCCGCTGGGCCGAGGAGTCCGCCGATGGCTTCCGCTTCTGCCTGAAGTTCCCCTCGGCGATCTCGCACGAGCGCGAGCTGGTTGGCGCCGCCGGCGAGACCGACGAGTTCCTCGATCGCCTCTGGCTGCTGCACAAGGCCGATCGGCTGGGGCCGACGCTGCTGCAATTGCCGCCGTCGTTCGCGGGCGACCAACTTCCGAGCCTCGCCGCGTACCTGGCCGACCTGCCGCCGGAGCTGCCGGTGGCGGTCGAGGTCCGGCACGCCTACTACTTCGACCGCGCCCGCAACGAACGCGCGCTCGATGCGGCGCTCGCCAAGGCGGGCGCCGACCGCGCGCTGTTCGACAGCCGCCCGCTCTTCTCGGCGCCGCCGACCGACCCCATCGAGCAGGCGTCGCAGGGACGCAAGCCGCGCTCGCCGCACCGGACGACCGTCACCGGCAGCACGCCGATGCTCCGCTTCATCGGGCGCAATCAGCTTGGCAGGATCGATCCGTGGATCGAAGAGTGGACGGAAGTGGTCGCCGGCTGGATCGAGGCGGGCCTCACGCCGTACGTCTTCACCCACGCCCCAGACGACGCGAAGGCGCCGCTCTTCGCCGAGCGGTTCCACGCCGCGCTCAAGAAGCGAGTTCCAACGCTGCCCGATCTGCCGCCATGGCCCGGCCGATCGATGCCGAAGCAGCAGTCGCTCTTCTAGTCGTGGCGAGTGCTGGTGGCCACTTGCAGACAGTTGCCCGGTATGGCGGCGCCGGTATTATTGGCACGTCTCTGCGAGAACCCCGAACCTAGGAGCACCATGCCCTCGCTCAAACGTCACGTTGTTGAAGGCGACGCCCGCGGCAAGACCATCGCCGCCCTGCAGGCGTGCCTGGTGGACCTGATCGATCTTTCGCTGCAGGGCAAGCAAGCCCACTGGAACGTGGTGGGGCCGCACTTCACGCCGATTCACGAGCTGCTGGACGCGATTGTCGATACCGCCCGCGAAGCGTCGGACGAGGTTGCGGAGCGGATTGTCACGCTCGCCGAGCCGGCCGACGGGCTGGTGACCACGGTCGCCGAGAAGTCTCGCCTGGCCGCCTACCCCACCGGGCTGCAGCCGGACGCGGCGACGGTGACGCTGGTTGCCGACCGGCTGAAGACCGTGATCGAGGGCCTCCGCACCTCGATCGAAGTGACGGGCGAGACCGACCCGATCAGCGAGGACCTGCTCATCGGCCAGACGGCCGAGCTGGAGAAGCACCTCTGGATGGTGCAGGCCCAAGAGGCGTGAACGTACGCGGCGCCCGAGGTGTCTATGGAGCCCGCTCCGTCAACGGGGCGGGCTCGTTTGTGCGCCCTCATTCGGCTTCAAACTCAACCACCAGCCGGTGGCCGTCGAACTCCACGACATCGCCGGAGACAAGCTGCTTCCGCCGCCGCGTCTCCACCTGGCCGTTGACCAACACCTCCCCGCTCTGAATCACCACCTTCGCCTGCCCGCCGGAGCCGACGAGCTGGTGGGCTTTGAGGAACTGGTCGAGGTGGATCGTGGGTTGGTCATCGATCACAAGATCATGTTCCTGGCTCGTTCCATGGAAATCGCAAGTAACTCGTGCTATTCACCGTGTGAAATGCCAAGAAATCCGTGTACGCACGGAGGAGGTGCAGCAGTTCGTACTCAGCGGTCACTTGATCAACTTTATCCGCCACCCGCCACCTCGACTTGCGGCGATGATGGACAAAATCGTTCCGAGCGAGAAATATCGCCTGCGGACCATTTCGAACATTGAGCGCGGCGCATCTCTTGGTCAGTTCCTGCATCGCCGTGGGCACAGCAACGCTTACACCAGCCAGCTTCAGTGCAATCGATACAGCGTCAGATCGAGCCATGCGATCGAAACTACTCGCATCGATCACGTGCTTACCCACGAGGTGGTTGTACGCAAGTGATTCGAGAGCAATACAACCACTTACCAACTCCTCTTCCAAATTACCGCCCGGTCGGTAAGCGCAAGCCCGCCAGTGCAAAGCAACGTCAAGTGCGTCTGTAAAATCGCTGTCAGTCTGCTTCGAGTTCAGCTCAGCGGCTATGGCGTCGAGCTCAAACTCGGATAATGTTGGCCATGCCTCACACGGCCTTCGGTGCTTCGAAGGACGATGGGTAAACCGCTGTAGCCAGCCGATCACAGCATCAGTCGAGTCCACAGCGACGGCTCCGTAGACTCCGGCCCACCCACCGTTTATCAAGAGGAAGAGACGGTCTAGCAACGTTAGTGCAGCTTCAGCAGCCTCCCCATCGAAGCTCTCGGACTTCTGCAAAGCAAAGATACCGATGCAAGCGGGCGACACCTTCGTTCTGGCGTCCGACGGCAGAATGTCGATTTGCACTTTCCAAGTGTCACCGACGTTGAACTCTGTGCGTCCAAGAAAGCAGCCTCGTCCGTTTCGCAGTTTTGCACCATGCAGGTCCTGCAGGTTGAAGACGAAGAAGTGAATCCTGTCGATTCGAGGCCGACTGAGAAACCATCCCCCTTCGAGCACGCCTGAGAAGTGCGAGTCCTTGTCGCCAAAGACGAGTCGGGACCTTTCATAGTGTGCTTTAACCGGCTCGAAGCCATCGAAGCTCAGTTCAAGTTCGGGTCCGGACGTAGCGTTCGGTAAGACGACCGACGCGCTGTCGAATCCGTCGGGAAGCGGGCCAAACCACTCAAATCGGAAGTGGAGACCCCGCGATGCATCGATGAAAACGCGGCCGGACCCGGCGGCCCATTCCGTGTCATCGCGCTTTCTCAACAACAAATCGCCTTCATGCAAGACGATTAGATCACTCTGTTGCAGATCTAGTAGCGGATGGCCCGCGAACACGGGAATGTCCGCGTAGTCGTGATCGGCCTGTGGCATAGCTCTACAAATCCAGCTTCACCGCCAGCTCCTTGAGCTGCTTCGCATCGACCTCGCCCGGGGCTTCGGTCATGAGGTCGGTCGCCTTCTGGGTCTTGGGGAAGGCGATCACGTCGCGGATGTTTTCGAGCTTTGCGAAGAGCATCACCACGCGGTCGAGGCCCAGGGCGATGCCGCCGTGCGGGGGGGCGCCGTACTGGAGGGCTTCGAGCAGGAAGCCGAAGCGGTCGCGGGCCGTCTCCTCGTCGATGCCCAGCAGGTCGAACACCTGGCTCTGCACCGCCGCGTCGTGGATCCGGATGGTGCCGCCGCCCGCCTCGTAGCCGTTGATGATCAGGTCGTACGCCTGCGCGCGGCACTTGCCGGGTTCGGTCTTGAGGTACTCCACGTGCTCGTCCAGCGGGGCGGTGAACGGGTGG
>JBCDJN010000104.1:0-17455 GCA_039414355.1 Planctomycetota bacterium
ACGCTGCTGATCTTCTTTTCGTGGATCAGCACGTAGCAGTCTTCGAGGACGCACTCCATCGACGTCTGGTCAGTGACGAAGTACGGCGAGAGGTAGCCGCGGTCGAACTGCATGCCCTCGACCCACTCCACCTCCGTGGCGAGGCTCTTGCCCTCGTCGACGGTGATGACGCCGTCCTTGCCGACCTTCTCCATCGCCTTGGAGAGCATGTCGCCAATCTCGGAGTCGCCGTTGCTGGCGACGGTGCCGACCTGTGCCATCTCCTCGGTGCTCTTGACCTTGATGGAGAGCTTCTTCAGCTCGGCGGTGATGTCTTCAACCGCCTGCTCGATGCCCTGCTTCATCTGCACCGGGTTGACGCCGGCGACGACGGCCTTGAGGCCCTCGTTGAAGATGGCTTCGGCCAGGACGGTGGCGGTGGTGGTGCCGTCGCCGGCGACGTCGGAGGTCTTGCTGGCTACCTCCTTCACCATCTGGGCGCCCATGTTCTCGTAGGTCTCTTCGAGCTCGATCTCCTTGGCGACCGAGACGCCGTCTTTGGTGACGGTGGGCGAACCGAAGGACTTTTGCAGGATCACGTTGCGGCCCTTGGGACCGAGCGTGACCTTGACGGCTTTGGCGAGCTTCTGAACGCCGCGACGCATAGCGTCCCGGGCCTCTTGGTCGAACGCAATCATCTTGGCCATTGGTGGCTCCGTAAGCTTGGTTTAGCAGTTAGTCTGTGAGCCGCCGACGTCAGTCGGCGGAGTCGGCGCCGGGGCACTCCGTCGACTGACGTCGGCGGCTCGCGGCGCACCTTGTTGAGGGCGTTTGGCGCGGAGATCACTCGACGACACAAAGAATGTCGCTCTCGCTCATCAGCAAGAACTCGTCGTCGCCCAGGGTGATGGTTTCGGGGGCGTAGCTGGTGAAGAGGACGCGGTCGCCGACCTTGACCTGGAGCTCTCCGCGGGAGCCGTCGTCCAGGACCTTGCCGGGGCCGACGGCGACGATGGTGCCGCGGTTGGCCTGCTCCTTGGCCGAGTCCGGTAGGACGATGCCGCCGGCGGTGATGTCCTCGGAGCTGTCCCGTTCGACCACGACCTTGTCGTTCATCGGTTCGAGCTTCACCTTCTTCTTGCTCTTGGTGGCGGTCGCCATCAACGCGTCTCCTTGATTACACGGAACGTCATTACGGAGTTCGCCGGCGGTGGGTCTCGGGGTCCCGATAGACCGCTGGCGCGGGTTTTCGCCAGCTGGCTACGCAAGCCGTGCGCCAATTCCGCCCGGCGTCGCAATCGCTTGCTGGCAAATAGTTTGCGGGCTTCCCGGGGCCTTGTGCGGGCTGCCAGTGTGGCCGCCGGGGGCGTGGCGGTTGTAAATGCTGCCAGTCTGGCAGCCGGGCGGGCTGGCGTGAGCTACGCTTCTTCGCCCGGAAATCTCCCCCCAAGAACGAAGAGACTCGCCATGCACCGCAAACTGCTCGCAGCCTTCGCTGTTATCGCCCTGCTCGCACCGTCTGCGACGGCCGCCGAAAGCCCCGACATCCGCACCGCGGAGCAGCAGGTCTGGACGCGTCCGCTCCCGAGCCGGCCCAACCGCCTGGGGCACTTCTACGGCAACAACGTCCGCCGCATGCAGCAAGGCGTTATCTGCGTGAACTGCCAGCGGTACAACCAGCCGTTGCTGCGGTACTTCTACGTCCCGCGGGGATGAGCCCAGCGTGTGCGAATCGTCCCGATTCGGTTGCCCGGCGAATTCCGAGGTTGCATACTCGGCGTCGGAACCCCACGCCTTGGCCCCCCCGATCGAGACCAATATGTTGCTGCCCAGCCGCTTCGCACTCGCGTTTGCCGTCCTCGCTTCTTTGATCGCCCCCCGCTGCTTGGCGCACGGCGATCACGACCACGACCACGACGATTCGGAGTGGACGGCGCTGTTTGATGGCGAGACGCTCGATGGCTGGGTCCAGCGGGGCGGCAAGGCGGTCTACACCATCGAGGATGGCGCCATCGTTGGCACCAGCGTGCCGAAGACGCCCAACAGCTTCCTGTGCACCGAGAAGCTGTACGGCGATTTCATCCTGGAGGTCGAACTGAAGGTGGACGACGGGCTTAACTCCGGCGTGCAGATCCGCAGCGAGTGCTTCGACGAGCCGCAGGAAGTTGAAGGCAAGAACGTGGACGGCTCGCCCTTCCGACGCAAGATCCCCGCCGGACGGGTGCACGGCTATCAGGTTGAGATCGACCCGTCGCCCCGGGCGTACTCTGGGGGCATCTACGACGAGGCCCGCCGCGGCTGGCTGTACGACCTGAAGGGTGAAGAGAACCGTGCCGCCCGCGAGGCGTTCAAGAATAACGCCTGGAACACCTACCGAATCGAGGCTCGCGGCTCGTCATTCAAGACGTTTGTCAACGGCGTGCCGGCGGCCGACCTCGAAGACGGCATGACGGCCGAGGGGTTCATCGCGTTGCAGGTGCACGGCATCGGCGGGGCAAAGGCCAAGGTGGGCAAGCAAGTCCGCTGGCGGAACATCCGCATCCAAGAACTCGGCGACGCCCACGAGTAACCGGCGTGTGGCGGGCGTGTGACGGCTCACACCGACGGCGGCAGGGCGGGGCGTGCTTCTTTGAGCTCGCCCGCGGCCGGCATTAGACTGGGCGTATCAGCCCTTCCGCCGGACCCGCCTGTATGAGCGACGCCTCCTCCACCGAGTCCACCACCGAGCAAGCGCTCGACGCGGCCATCGCCCGCAACGCCGACTCCGTGCGTCGCAGCCGGCGGCCGCGGGGGTTCCTCAAGCGGCTCGGACTGTCGCTGCCCGTCACCGTGGGCGATGTCAAGCAGGCATTCTACGCCGAGGCTCGCAAGGCCCACCCAGACCACGCCGGCGACCCGTCGGACTTCAAAGAGGTGCAGCGGGCGTTCGACGAGGCGGTGGCCTTTGCCGAGCGTAACGGCAAGCGGCTGCCTTGGCTCGGCGCCCAGTTGCCGCTCTACATCGCTCAGCGTGGCGTCATCGAACGCGTGGAGCAGCTCGGCGGCACGGTGGTGGTGAAGGAACTGGGTTGGCTCGAAGACACCGTGGGCGAGGACTTCGCGCAGCTCGCCGACCGGCTGGTGCAGATCGACCTCACCGGCCTGCCGATCGGCGACGATGAGCTGAATGAGCTCTTTACCGACGCCGACGGCCTGCAGTTTCTGGAGGCCATCCTGCTGGCCGATACCCAGGTGAGCGACGCCAGCGTGGTGCGGCTCGGCCGGGCGCCGGCGCTGCGGCGGGTGGACCTGCGTGGCACGCGCGTCTCGTACGGCCTGCGGCGGCAGCTCGCCAAGATGCCCGGCATGGAGCAGGTGGAAGGCCTAAGCCGGTGGGCGGAGCTCTTCGGCCGCGGCTAGCGTGCCGAGGAGACTAATTCGCGTTACTTCGCGGCCGGCGAAGGGCTCGGCAGCGGCGAGGGCATCGCCGATTCTTGCTGCGGCGGCGCCTCGGCGGTTGGCTCGGGCGACCGGCTGCCGCGGAGCCTTGCCTCGATCGCGAAGTAGCACGGCACCACGATCGTTCGCACAAAGAACGTATCGAGCAGCACGCCGAGCGCCAGCGCGAAGCCCAGCTCCACCATGCCACGCAGCGTGCCGGTGGCCATGGAGACGAAGGTGCCCGCCATGATCACGCCGCAGCTGGTGATGATGCCGCCGGTCTGAACCACCGCCCGATGCAGCCCGCGGCGACGCCCGAGTTGGGCCTGCTCTTCGAGCACCCGCGTGGTGAGGTAGATGTTGTAGTCCTGGCCCACGGCGATGAGGATGACGAATAAGAAGATGGGCGCCTTCCAATCGAGCCCGCCATACGAGTCGCCGTACAACCAGCCGAAGAACGCCTCGGTGACGCCAATCGTCGCCCAGTAGCTCAGCAGCACTGTCAGCAGCAGATAGACGCAGACCGCCGGGCGGCGAAGGATCACCAGCAGCACGCCAAACACGGCGGCGACGGTAAGCACCTGGATCCGCACGCGGTCACGATTGGTCACCTCTTCCAGGTCGCGCATGCCGGGCGTGACGCCGGCCAGGCGGAAGTCGGCGCCGAACCACGGGTTGGGCTTGCCGCCGCGGATGGTCTCGGCGGCGCCAAACTCAGCCAGCTTGGCTTCGAGCGTTGGGATGATCGACCGCGCCTCCTCGGCGAAGGGGTCGGTGGCGAGCACCACGCTGAGCTGCGTCACGCGGCCGTAGAGCGGCTCGCCGTCGACTTCGCCCGGGGCCTCCGAGACAAACGTGCCGACGGTGATCGGGCTGCCGGCGGCGGCGCGTTCGGCCATGCGATTCCAGTCCCAGATGGGCTGCCGCCGGGGGTCGCCGCCGGTCGGGAGGTAGATGCTCCGCACGTCGGCCACCTCGGGCAGCTCGTACAGCATGGCGTGGAGCCGGGCGACGTCCCACACGGCGCCCTCCTTGTGCAGGTCGCCCTCGGGCAAACGGGCGACGACCGTGACCGGCGCCACCCAGCCCTCGCCGAAGTGCTTCTTCACCAGCTCGGCGCCGTCGACCGAGACGCTGCCCACGGGCAGTTCGCTCAGCAGGTCGTGCGTCACGTCCACCTTCACGCCGGAGATCACCAGCGGCGCGGCGAGCACGGCGCTCACCGCCAGGATCGTGGCCGGGCGGCGTTGGACAAAGCGGCTCACCAGCACCCAGAGCCACGGGTCGCGGTCGTCGGCGCCGGCGTGGGTGGTGCGGGTGATGAACGGCCAGAAGACGCGCGGGCCGATCCCCCGCAGCAGCGCCGGCGCAAACGTGATGCACGCCAGCAGCGCAACCGACAAGCAGACCGCAATCACCGGCCCGCTGGAGGAGAACTTGCCGTACTCGGCGAAGGCCATGGTCGCCAGGCCGAGGATGGTGGTCAGCGCGCTGCCCGCCAGAGCGCTGCCCACTTGCGAGAGGGCCAGGCCCGAAGCCTCCTTGGGGGTCGCTCCCTGCTGCAGCACTTCTTTGTACCGAGCGATGAGGAACAGGCAGTAGTCCGTGCCGGCGCCGAACAGGATGACCACGACAAAGATCTTGGTCGTCGTAAAGACCCGCAGCCCCGACCACGAGAAGCTGTCCGGCCCAAAGTGGTATGCGAGCAGCGCGATCAGGTCGTACGCCACGGACATCGAGATGCCGATCGTCGCCAGTGGCACCAGCACCAACAGCGGCGCCCGGTAGATCACCACCAGGCAGAGCAGCACCAACAGAATGGTGGTGGTGTGCGTCGCCTCAAGGCTCTCCAGAACCGCGGAGCGGACATCGCCGCCGATGATCGTCGAACCGGTCAGCCCGACCGCGAGCCCCTCGGGCGGGTGGGGCCCTTCTTCGATGAGCTTCAGGAGCTGATCGCGGATGCCGATGTTCTCGATCGCCATCAGCCCGGTCTCAAGCCGGGCGATCACCAGCAGCGCCTTGCCGTCGGGCGACGCGAGCATGCCGGAGACCAGGTCGGTCTTTTCGTGCCAGACATCGACCAGCCGGTCGAACCACAACTCGTCGGCGGATGCGCTCGCCTCTAATTCGTCGGGCGGCGGGCCGACGCCGCCCAGGCTTTCGATCGCCCTGGCTGTGTCGAGCGCGTACTGCCGGTCTTCGACCGAGAGCTTCTTGTCCGCCCGCGAGAAGACCAACACCGCGGTGCTGTTGGTCCGCGTGTTGGGGAAGGCGTCCCGCAGCAGTTGGTCGCCGGCCAGGCTGGGGGCCTTGCTCGGCAGGTAGACCAGGTCGCCGTCGAGGGCGACGTCATCCCAGGCGGGCGAGATGAAGTGCAGCCCCGCCGCGGCGCCGCCCCAGGCCAACAGAAGCCACAGCCAGTGCCGATTGACCAGGTTGCGGAGCACGTTGGCGAGCATCGGCGGCAGGGCGAGCGATAGGCCGGGCTGGGGGCGCAGGCGGCCCCCGCCGAAGCCATTCAAACTACCGCCACACCCGCGTTGTGCCAAGCCAAGCGGGCAACCGTGCCGCGGGACCAACGCTTCGCGGTGGGCTCGCAAACAGTCGGCAGCCGGGTCACGCCAGCGGGCTCGCCTGGGGGCCGCTCCGCGCCGGCTCGGTTACCTCGGGCAGCGCGAGCTTCTGGCAGATCTCTTTGTGCACGTCGGGGATGGCCTGGATCCCGTCGATCTCCACCACCAACTCCTTTTGGAGGAACAGCTCGACCGTCGGTTCGGTCTGGGTATGGTAGTCCGCCACACGCACGCGGATGGCTTCCTCAAAGTCGTCGGGGCGGGCGATAAGCTCGGCGTCGCACACGTCGCAGACGTCCTCCACCTCGGGCCGGTGGTGGATCAGGTTGTAATCCAACCCGCACTCCTCACAGAGCCGCCGGGCCAGCACGCGTTCCATCACCGCTTCGTCGGTCACGTTCAGCAGGATCACTGCATCAATGTCGTAAGACTCCAGGAAGAACTCCGCTTGCGGCCGGTTGCGCGGGAAGCCGTCCAGCACGAAGCCGTAGTTCCAGTCGTGCTCGTCGAGCCGCGTGCGGACCACTTCGTCCACCACGTCATCGGGCACCAGGCGGCCGAAGTCGACGATCCGCTTGATGCGGGCGCCCAGCTTGGTGCGGGCCTTGATGTGCCAGCGGAAGATGTCGCCCACGCTGATGTGGGTCCAGTCGTACTTGTCGCACAACAGCGAGGCCTGCGTTCCTTTGCCGCAGCCCGGGGCGCCGGCGATGACGTACTTGCGCATCTTGCGAATCCGCTCGCGTGGGGAGGTTTGTGCCAACGAGACCGATTATGCCGAACCGGCGCCGCCGAGCCCAGACATGAGTTCGGCCGAGTTTTTTGTCTCTGGGCCAGTGGCGCCGCTGGCGCGGGTTGCAGGGTCGCGCCGGCCCCAGGCGGGCGGCGCCCGTTGGACGGCTGGCGCCCGCGGGCGCGGTAGCCTTTCGCGGTTACTTCCCTCCCGCCGGTGGTGCGCTCTGTCATGTCTGCCGAAACCACACAGCCCATCGACTCCGATCGCGAAACCGCCGCAGCGGCGCCGCCGGCCGACTCCGCCCTCCGCGGCCGCCTGGCCGACGCCGAGCAGACCATCCGCCGGCTGCTCGCAGAGTTCGAATCGATCGAGCACGCAACCGGCGACGCCGCAAGCGACGAAGCGGTGGAAGAAGCACCGCCCGAACTCTCGGTCGTCATGCCGTGCCTGAACGAGGCGGATACGCTCGCCACGTGCATCGAGAAAGCACAGCGCGCGATGCGCGAGGCGAATATCAACGGCGAGGTGATCGTCGCCGACAACGGCAGCACCGACGGCTCGATCGAGATCGGCGAGCGGCTCAGCGCCCGCGTCGTTCACGTCACGGAGAAAGGCTACGGCGCCGCGCTCATGGGCGGCATCGAGGCGGCCCGTGGGCGGTACGTCATCATGGGCGACGCCGACGACAGCTACGACTTCCTGGAGATCCCCAAGTTCGTCGACAAGCTCCGCGCGGGGCACGATCTGGTGCAGGGCTGCCGGCTGCCGTGGGGCGGCGGCCGCGTGCTGCCGGGCGCCATGCCCGCACTCCACCGCTGGTGGGGCAACCCCATGTTCACGCTGATGGTCCGCAGCATGTTTGGCGCCCCCATCAACGACGTCTACTGCGGCCTCCGCGGCTTCACCCGCGACCTGTACAACCGGCTCGATCTCCGCTGCACCGGCATGGAGTTCGCCACGGAGATGATCATCAAGAGCAGCCTGTTCGGCGTGGACATCGCCGAGGCGCCCACCACGCTGCACCCGGACGGCCGGAAGGCGCACGCCCCGCACCTCCGCACCTTCCGCGACGGCTGGCGGACGCTGCGGTTCTTTCTGCTCTACAGCCCCAAGTGGCTGTTCTTGGTCCCTGGCACGCTGCTCTGCCTGATCGGCCTCTTGGGCTACGGCCTGGCGATGCCGGGCGCCTCGATCGCCGGCGCCACGCTCGACGCGCACACGCTACTCGTGGCGAGCCTTGCCCTGCTGCTCGGTCACCAGGCGCTGCAGTTCGGGGCGTTCGCCAAGACCTTTGCCGTGAGCGAAGGGCTGCTGCCCGAGAGCGACTTGATGCGTTGGTTCCGCAAGTCGGTCACGCTCGAACGCTGCCTCTTCGCCGGCGGCGGCGCCCTGGCCATGGCTTCGGTACTGCTCGGCACGGCCGTCGCGCAGTGGCGGTCGGTCGGCTTCGGCGAGCTGGATTACGCCACCACCATGCGCTGGGTCATCCCCGGCGTCACGCTCGCCACGCTCGGCGTGCAGACGACGCTGTCAGGGTTTTTCTTGAGCGTGCTGCGGATGTCGCGAAGGAAGGCCTCGCCGAACAGCGGCCGCGCGTCGTGACGGCGACAGTAATCGTCGAAGCGCAATCAAACCTCCAGTCAGAGCGACCGCCATGCCCACCGAAACGCTAACCATCGTCGACGCCCCGCAGGCGTGCTGCGACGACACGTGGGAGGCGGCCTACGAACGCTTCGAAACGCCGCAGCAAGAAGTCGCCAAGTTCCGCGGCCGGCTGCGTTGGTTCGGCGCCCACCGGTGGGAGCGTTCGCTCCGCGTGGTCGAGCTGTTCTGCGGACGCGGCAACGGCCTAGTGGCTTGGCGGCAACTCGGCTTTGAGAACCTGGAGGGCGCCGATCTTTCGGAGCAGCTCCTCCGGCAGTACGACGGCCCCGCCAAGTGCTACGTGGCCGACTGCCGTAAGCTTCCGTTCGAAGACGGCACGCGCGACGTGATCTCCGTGCACGGCGGCCTGCACCACCTGCCCGACCTGCCGGCCGACGTCGCCCAGACGCTGGACGAAGCGAGCCGCGTGCTCCGCCCCGGCGGCCGGCTGCTGGTGGTCGAGCCCTGGAACACGCCGTTCTTGCACCTGGTGCACGGGCTCTCGGCTCAGCCGATGGCGCGAAGGGCGTGGTCAAAGCTCGATGCGTTCCAGCAGCTCTACGAGCACGAGCAAGCGACCTACGACAACTGGCGGTCCCGGCCCGAGGAGCTGCTCGGACTGTTCGAAGACCGCTTCGAGATCGAGCGGCTCAGCACCACCTGGGGCAAGCTCCGGCTGCTTGGGCGGAAGCGATGACCGCTCCCCTGCGTCGACTGGCGATGCCCCGCTTCCGGGGCCCGGAGTGGGCGTGGCTGCTCGCGGTGGGCGTCTTCGCCGTGGCCGTTAACGCGCTCGTCGTCACGCTCAATCCGCCCGTGCCGCGGATTCATGATGAGTTCAGCTACCTGCTCTCGGCAGACACGTTCCGCAGCGGCCGGCTGACCAACCCGACGCACGCGCACTGGCCTCACTTCGAGACCATGCACGTCATCCACCAGCCGAGCTACGCCTCGAAGTACCCACCAGGCCGAGGCCTGCTGCTGGCGGGCGGTTGGCTGGCGATCGGGACGCCGCTGGCGGGTGTTTGCTTCGCGACGGGGCTCGCAACCGTGGCGTGCGTTTGGATGCTGCGGGCGTGGATGCCGCTGCGGTGGGCGATGATCGGCGGCTTGCTCGTTGCCCTTCACACCGGCGTCCAACTGCAGTGGGGCGCCAGCTACTGGGGCGGGGGGCTCGCCATGGCGGCCGGCGCCACGGCGATCGGCGCCAGCGCGAGGCTGGCCGCGGCGAGGCTGGCCGCGGCGAGGCAACTGCTGCTCAGCTCGACGCTGCTGGGCGTGGCGGCGGTGGCACTGGCGGTCACGCGGCCGTTTGAAGGCGTGTTGCTCCTCGCGGGCAGTTCGCTGGTTGTCGGCGTGAGTTGGCTCCGCGGCGAGGGCACACCATGGGGCAAGATCGCCACTCGCGTGCTGCCGCCGCTGGGCGTGATTGGCGCGTTCGGGATCGCAGGCCTGCTCGCGTACAACCACGCCGTCACGGGCGAGATGCTCCGCATGCCGTACCAGGTGCACGAGTCCGAGTACGGCGCCACGCCGCTCTTCTTGTGGCAAACGCCCGACACCGGCCACACGTACCGGCACCAACCGCTCGCCCGCTACCACCTGGCGGCCTCGATGTGGTGGTACGACCATCAGCAATCGCTCAGCGACCTGGTCACCATGAAAGCATGGCTCACCAAGTGCTCGCTGGAGTTCTTCCTCGCCACGCCGGTGGCGTTGGCGTTGCTCGCCACGGGCTGGGTCCGTCGGCAGACGCTCTGGCCGTGGCTGGGCGTCGGCTTGGTGGTCTGGGCGGTCTCGTGCGGCGCGGTCTGGATGTTCCCGCACTACCTGGCGCCCGCCGCGCCGCTGCTGCTGCTGGCGTTGGTCGCCGGCCTTCGTTCGCTGCGAACGATCGAACGACGCCTGCCATCGGGCCGCCGCTGGATCACGCCGAGCCTGCTCGTGCTGCACGCGGTAGTCTTCGCCTTCGCCGCGATCGACTACGCCAAACGCCCGCGTTCAAGCTGGGCCCACGCCCGCGCGGCCTTCGCCCAGAAGCTCCAACAGACGCCCGGCGACGACCTCGTCTTCGTCCACTACGCCGACGACCACAACGTGCACGACGAGTGGGTCTACAACCGGGCCGACATCGACAACGCCCCCATCGTCTGGGCGCGGGAGATCAGCGAATCGGCGGACGATCGGCTGCGCAATTACTTCGCGGATCGCAACGCGTGGACCGTCTACGCGGACGAGCAACCGATCCGCATCGAGCCCCGCAACGCCACACCCCCGGCAATCGCCAATGCCGCCGCGTCTACGCCGCTTGCCGGCGGCTGACCCGGCGGACGAAGGCCGAGTAGTCGTCCGCCGTGTCGATGCCTGGCGTCGCGTACGGGACGCTGCCCACGGCGATCGGCTCGCCGGCTTGCAGCAGGCGCAACTGCTCCAGCTTCTCAATCTGCTCCAGCGGCGACGGCGGCAGCTCCGCGAGCCGCAGCAGGAACTCACGCCGGTAGGCGTACAGCCCTAGGTGCTGGTGGTAGACGGCCGGCTCCGTGTGAACGAGTGGCGTGGGCGTATCGCGGGCAAAGGGGATCGGGCTGCGGCTGAAGTACAACGCCCGCCCGGCGTGGTCGCAAACCACCTTCACGTTGGCCGGGTCGGCGAGGCGATCGGCGTCTCGGATTGGCGCGGAGAGCGTCGCCACAGGGGCCGACGGGTCGCGATCGAGCAGCTCGGCGGCCAGGTCGATCGCCGCAGGGTCGATCTCCGGCTCGTCGCCCTGCACGTTGACCACGATGTCGTAGTCCGGCATCTCGCGGGCCACCTCGGCGACGCGGTCGGCGCCGCTAGCACAGCCGGGCGAGGTCATCACCACCCGGCCGCCAAACGCCTGCACCGCCGAGACAATCGCCGGGTGGTCAGTCGCAACCACCACCGTCGCCGGGCGCTCGGCGCGGCAGGCGGCTTCGTAAGTGTGCTGGATCAGCGGCTTGCCCGTCGCCGCTAGCAGCATCTTCCGCGGCAACCGACTTGACGCGAAACGAGCGGGGATGACAACACAGCACTTCATGGCAGGGCCAAACTCCGGGACCGGCAAACGCCGCGGAGTAGAGCAGTGCCCCCAATCTTACGCCAGACCGATTCGCAGCCTCAGGACGCCAGCCATGCGCTCGCACCGGCGCAAAAAAACGGCCAATCCTCCGGGGGAGGATTGGCCGTGGGCGTGTCGTCTGCTTGCTTAGCGGAGAGGCCTCGGATCCTACCCGCGCTTGCGGCGACGCAGCATCGAGGCAACACCGGCCACGCCAAGAACCGCGGCGGTGCTCGGCTCGGGCACGATTTGCAGCGTCACGGCGTCCAGGCCGTTCCAGTCCGTGACGTTCCACCTCGTCGAATCGTCGGCGTAGCTCAACCCCGTCCGACCGTTGATGATGAAGGCACGCGGGTCATCGGTGATCTCGTTGACAATGAGCGACGCCCCGAACGTGGTCAGCGTCGCGGTTGAGCCGTTGTCGAGGATCTCGACACCGTTGCCGCCCAGCGTCGCCGACGAGGTTCCGCCGATGATCAGGTCGACCTCTTCTTCTACCGTGTCAGACAGCAACGTTGAGGCGCCGAGCAGCGTCAGCGAGCCGCCGCTGTCCAAGTTGTCCGTGAAGATGTTGTCGGTGTCGCCCGCGCCGGCTTGGATCGAGATGTTGGTGTCGAACACCACCACGTCCGCGTCAACGCCGCCGGGAGCACGAATGCCAAGGCGGTCTGCCGACGAGAACTCGGAGCTCGTTACCGTCCCCACGAACGAGTCGAAGAAGAAGTTGTCGCCGGCCGTGATAACGCTGCCGGAGATATCGATGACGGCGTTATCCTGAATCTCGATGTCGTCGGTCGTTGCCGTCACAACGCTGTTGGCGATGGTGATCGACCCTTCGAGTACCACGTCGCCATCCGCGATGAGCGTTGAGCCTGATAGCACAAGCGTCGTCGCCGAGTTGAAGTCGATGTCGTTGCCCGAGCCGGTGATCTCGAGGGAGCCATCGTTGGTGATCGTGAGAGAGCCAACCCCGAAGTCCACCTGGCCTTCCGCCAGGACGGAGGTCGAGTCGATCACCAGGTCGATCGCGATCGCCCCGGTCGTGCTGTTGGGCAGCGAGTCGACCGGCGGGGCCGAGCCAGTGCCGTCCGCCGCGTCGTTCCAGTTGTTGACGTCAAAGAAGTCTCCGTCGGCCGGCCCGACGAAAAAGAAGCTCTGGGCATGGGCGTGGGGCGAGCCGCCGAGCAGCAAGACGGCCAACGCCGCAGCAGCCATTCGGTACAGGTTCATGAGGCTTCCTCGAAGGTGGCGGTAAATATACGGGCGGTTAGCGTGGATCAGCGGGCTTCATCAACAATAAAAAGCCAGGACCACGCCGAGACGGGGTAAACGCAAACTGCCGGCAGTCTGAGCGGGGCGCTCTTCGACCGCTCCGAGGAGTTGATCGAAGCACGTTCCCGGCATCCGCCGGGGCAAGAATGGTTGGAGCATAACGGCGGCGAGCAGAGTCGTAACGACTCCAACCCTGATCGGTAGGTGGATAGCTTCTCTCGCGCCTGTGCCGGCAGCTTAATTCAAGGCGCGGGCCACCGGCAAGCTCTTGTGCGATTTCAAGGAAAAAAACTGGCGTCGGGACGGCGTGCCACGAAGGGCCCTCTCCCCTCCGGACCCAGCCGGCCGCCAGGCTTCAAGGCTGCCGGCACGCGTCCCGCAGGCGGTCTGCCGCAACGCCAGCCGAGGCAGTTTCGCTCTCCAGCCGACTTAGCCAATCGCGCAACCCGAGTGCGTGAACAGCAAAGAGGCCGACCGGTGAGCCAGTTGCTGCTAAGCAGCCGGGGTCGCCCGCGTCGTTACACCGCTGCCGTCGCGCCTTCGGCGTTGGCACGCCGCCACTTGGCCGCGAAGACGATCGAGCCAATCACCGCCGCCAGCAGGCCCCCAAACATGGCGCCCCAGATGGAGCCGCCGACCCAGGCGTATCGCAGCATCGGGCCGAAGGCGTCGGGCACGCCGATAAAGGCGTTGCGGTAGAACTCGGGGCTGAGCGTCGCGAGCCCCATCGCCAGCACGCCGCCGGCCGCCCAGCAGCCGAGCAGCGAAGCCAGGATCACCAGCAACTGGCGCCCCGCAAAGGCGAACGGGCAACGCGCCCGCGAGACGAGGCCAACGACCAGCGTAAAGACAACGGCGAAGAGCGTGCCGTAGATGAGTCCCTCGAAGATGCCCTGGGCAATCGAGGCTCGCCAGATGCTCTGAACATCGTCCCACCGCATGATGTTTCGGAAGTACTCCGGGCTCACGGCGCCGTTGATGGCGTTGGTCAACGCCCCCAGCAACCCGCCGCCAAGGACGCAGGCCCCGGCAATGAGGATCAGCGCGATGGGGTTCGACGATTGCTCGTGCGTCGTTGCCATGGGATTGGTTTCGCGGTGTAGGTGATTTCGGCGGCGATCAGCAATGGTCAGCGTTCCCAATCTCACCCCACGGTCTTTCGCCCCAGCGGCACTGCCGAGAGGTCGCCGGCGAGGACTCGCGCGACCGGTTCGGTTCTTTCGACGCGGCCGAGCACCACTTTCAGGGCGGCGGTCATCGGCACCGCCAGCAGCATGCCGACGAAGCCCCACAGCGCGAACCACAGCATCAGCGCCAGCAGCACCACGATGGGGTGCAGGTCAAACGACGAGCCCATCAGCCGCGGCTCCACCACGTTGCCGCCCGCCAGTTGCACGCCGCAGGAGAGCACGCTGGCGGCGAGCATGGAGAGCAGCGAGAGGTCGGGGCTGAGCCAGATGAGCGGCAGCGGCAGCAGGCAGGTGATCAGCGGGCCGAAGTTGGGCACGTAGTTCAACAGGAACGTGAGCAGGCCCATCAGCAACGCCAGCGGCACACCGAACAACGCCAGCACCAGCCAAACCGCCAGGCCGGTGACGAGCGAGATGAAGGTCTTGAGCACCAGGTACTCGCGGAGCTTGCTCTCGATGACGCTCCACAGCTCGCTCTGCGGCCGGCCCACGTCGCTGGCCCCCAGCAGCAGGAAGAACATATAGATGAGCACCACGCCCATCGCCCCCGAGATGTCGACCATGCCGACCAGCAGCGCGTCGCGGAAACGCTGCGCCGCCGCGGCGAGCACGTCGCGCAAGCGCTTAACGCTCGACACGGGATTGCTCAGCGAAGGCTCGTCGGTTGCGAACGCCGCATCTGGGTCGTCGTTGGAGTCGCGTAGCGACGCGGCGGTTGGGTCGTCCGTCTCTTGTGGCGTCGCTTCCGAAGGCTTTGGTGGCGGCTTCGCTGGCGTGGCGGGCTCAGGGTCCGGGTCGGGCAGGATGCCGAGCCAGTCCGCCAGGTCGGCGGCGTGCGTGGCGGCGACCCTCGCGCTTCGCTGGTACGCGTCGTTTTGGCTCAGCTCTTGAACGGACGAGGCGATCGCGCTGCTCAGGGCCATGATCAGGATCACGCCAAGCAGGAACGAAGTGGCCACCGCCGCCGCCCGGCCGAGGTTGAGCCGCCGCTGAAGCGTTTCGAGGATCGGCTTCAGGCCAACCGTGGCGAAGACCGCCACCACAAACGGCGCGAGCACCGGCCGCAGCACGTAGAGCAGGGCGCCGACCGCCACGGTGGCGATGACCGAAAGGCACCGACTCTGCCAGCGCAGCTCTGCCGCCAGAGCGTCGAGCGACACGAGGCGGTCGTCGGGCGGTGGGCGGTCGTCGGGCATGGCAGAGGGTTCGCGGGGTCAGGCCACACCGTAGACCGGCGCCTGCTAGCAATCAACGCGGGAATTCCCGCCCAACCGGCACAGACGTTAAAGGCGGCAAAGTCTGCCAGCCGATGATTCTCCCGGGTGCGTGTGCGCTGCCGGAGCGCTCACGCCCACCGACGGAACCGACGCCATGGAGGGCTCGGCTGATGCTATCGCTTGTTGTCCGCCCGCTGCGGGGCGCCGTGTGGGTGATAACCGCCAATGACTCGTCGCGGCAGATCGCGGCCGGCGTTGCGCTGGGCATGATGCTGGGGCTGGTGCCCAAGGGCAACCTGATCGCCCTGGCGCTCGGCGTGTTGCTGTGCGCCCTGCGCGTGAACAAGACCGCCGGCGTAATGGCGGCGGCGGCATTCTCGGCGGTGAGCGTGGCGCTCGATACGTTCACGCACCGGCTGGGTGCCCACCTGCTCAAAGTCGAAAGCCTGCAGGGCTTCTACGCGTGGCTGTACGACCAGCCGCTCGGCCCGTGGATTGGCTTCAACAACACCGTGGTGCTCGGCTCGCTCGTGCTGGGTGTGTACCTCGCGTACCCGTGCTACGTGGCGGCGGAGTCGCTTCTCGCGCGCATCCAGGCGCCCATCGCGGCGTGGATCAAACGCTTCAAGCTCGCCCGCTGGCTGCTGGGCGTGGACGTCAGCTCGCGGCTCGGAATCAACCCCACCCTGGGGGGCGGATCATGATGCGGATGCTTCGTGTCGGTCGGTTCTTGCGATGGGGCTACCTGGCGCCACGGCTGATCGCGCTGGCGGCGCTGGTGTGCCTGTCCGAGATCGGCGCCGGGCCGATCGCCGGTTGGCTGATCACAACCGCGGGCGAATCGACCATCGGCGCCGCCGTGGACATCGAATCGAGCGAAGCCTCGCTGCTCGGCGGCCGGCTGTCGCTGGGCGACGTGCAGGTGGCCAACCCCGACGACCCCACGCGGAACCTCTTCGAGGCCGACGCCGTGCTCGTTGACTTCGACACGAAGGCCCTGCTGCACAAGCGGGCCGAGGTGACCCGCGGCGTGGTCCGCGGGCTGAGGATTGGCGCCGGGCGGGTTGTCTCGGGCGAGCTGGAAGAGCCCGCCGAGCGCGAGCCCGGCCCCGCCGCCAAGTGGATCACCGACACCGCCGCCGGCCGCGCCGAGGACTGGCTCTCCGGCGTGGGCGATCGCGTGACTGAGGACCTGACCGGCGAACTGGTCACGCCCGGCCTGGCCAAGCAGCTCCGCGAGGAGTGGCCCGCCAAGTACCAGCAGATCGCCGACGACGCCGCCAAGCTCAAGGCAAACTACCAGGCGCTCAAGACCGAAGCGAAGAGCGCGAGCAAGAACCCGCTCCGCCACGCGACCTTCCTCCGCGAGCTGCCGCAGCGGCTCGCCGACATCGAGAAGCAGCTCCGCGATCTGCACGCCGAGTTCGACGCGCTGCCCGACAAGCTCGCCGAAGATCGCGAGCGAATCGCCGCCGCCCGCGTGCACGATCAGCAGACCCTCCGCGGCAAGCTGAGCGTGGCGGAACTCGACGCCGAGGCGCTCACCGCGTACCTGCTGGGCGAGCAGTTCGCGGGGCCGATGGACGAGCTGATCGGTTGGCTCCGCTGGGCGCGGTCGATGGCGCCGACGAAGGTCGACACGCCGGAAGCGGCCGAGCGTAGCCGCGGCGTCGACGTGCTCTTCGCCGGCGTGCCGCTGCGGCCCGACGTGTTGATCAACGTGCTGGAGCTGACCGGCGAAACCCGCCTGGGCGGGCGGCCCGTCGCGCTGTCGGGCCGGATCACGGATGTCACTTCGCACCCGGCGCGGCATGGCAAGCCGATGCTGCTGGAACTGGCCGCCGACGGCGCCGCTCCGCTGCGGCTGCGCGCCACGATCGATCGCACCACGGGCGCCGCCCGCGATGAGCTGGTCGCCACGCTCAACGGGTTCGCCCTGCCCGGCATGGAGCTTGGCAAGGGGAAGAAGTTTGGGCTCGACGTCAGCCCCAGCACCGCGTCGATCAACGTCAGCCTGATCCTCAACGGCGACGAGCTCTCGGGCGACGTGCAGATGGTGCAGCAGGAGTTCTCGGCGACGCCGACCGGCGACAGCAACTCCGTGCTGGCCGGCGCCGCTCGCGAGGCGCTCGCCGCCAATCTCCGGCGACTGCCCAAGATCGCCTCGCGGATCGACCTGGGCGGCACGCTCGATAAGCCGGAGCTGCGGCTCTGGTCCAACCTCGGCCCCGCCGTGGCGAGCGCGATGGAGTCTGCCGCACAGAAGGCGTTGGAGCAGCAGGCGGACCGGCTGCTCGCCAAGTCGCAACAGGCCGTCGACGCGGAGCTGGCAAAGCTGGACG
>JBCDJN010000105.1:0-17420 GCA_039414355.1 Planctomycetota bacterium
GCCGTGGGCCTGTGAATTGGCGATGCGAAAGGCGGCACTGCCTTGCGACGGGCAATTATCAGCGACATTCACGGGAACCTTGAGGCGCTTACCAGCGTTCTTGAGCATATCGACGGCCAAAACGTCGACGAAGTGGTGTGCCTGGGTGACATCATTGGCTATGGGCCCAACCCGTGTGAGTGCCTCGATCTGGTGATCAAGCACTGCCGGTTCTGCCTGCTCGGCAACCACGACCAGGCGGCCCTCTTCGACCCCGAAGGCTTCAACAGCGGCGCCGAGCGGGCGATTTTCTGGACCCGTGACCAGCTTGAGAACGCCAAAGGCGATCGCCAAACCATCGACGCCCGGTGGGACTTCCTCGGCGCCCTGCCGCGGGTGCAGCGTGAGGGCGATTGGCTCTACGTGCACGGCTCGCCCCGCAACCCGGTCAACGAATACGTCTTCCCGGAAGACATCTACAACCAGAAGAAGATGGACAAGCTCTTCAGTCTGGTTGAGCACGGCTGCTTCCAAGGCCACACGCACGTGCCGGGCGTGTTTACCGAGGGGCGTAATTTCCTCAGCCCGGAAGACACTGAGTACACGTACAAGGTCGGCGACTCGAAGTTCATGGTCAACGTCGGCTCGGTCGGCCAGCCGCGAGACGGCGACCCCCGCTCGTGCTACGTGATCCAGGAAACGGAAGGCGGCGCCGGTACCCTCAATTTCTTCCGCGTCGACTACGATACCGACGGCACCGCAGCGAAGATCTACGACACCCCCGACCTGGACGACTTCCTCGGGGACCGCATCAAGCAGGGAAGGTGAGGGCGGGGCCGTTGGCTGTTGGCTCTCGGCCTTTGGCCGACGGCTGCTTGAGACGTTCTCTTGTCTCGCACATCGCCGCGCCGGCATCATTCCGCCCTTCTTCTTGCTCCGTGCCAACAGCCAACCGCCAATAGCCAACAGCCGTACCCCATGCCCGCTCCCCGTCCGCTAACCGGCCCGCGTGAACAAGGCAGCGAGCAGCGGTTTCTGTCGTTTGTGCTGCTCTCGATCGCGGTCTTCTTGTTCTACCAGTCGTTCATGGCGCCCCCGCCTCCGCCCCCGCCGGCGGTCGCCGAGAAGGACGAAGACGACGACAAGCCCGCCACCGACGACGCCGATCCGGCCGCAGAGGCGAAGAACTCTAGTGACGCGCCGGCGGAGATCGCCGAACAGGACGAACCCGAAACGCAGCTGCTAACGCTAGGCTCCGCGGCACTGGATAGCCGCTACCGCATGCTGGTGACGCTCGACAACCGCGGCGCCGGCGTGCGGCGGATCGAGATGTCTGCCGATGAGTTCCGGGACCTCGACGACCGCAGCGGCTACCTCGGCTACCTCGGCCTCGAAGACGCGGAAGACGGTCGGCAGCGGGTCCGCGTCGTTGGCGCCGGCACGCCGGCCGAGGCCGCCGGCTTGGAGGTGGGAGACGAGATTGTTGACGCCGAGCCGTTCTTCGCTGGCCTCGCCAAGGCAAAGCCGGGCGAGTCGGTCGACCTAAAGATCGTCCGCGGCGGCGACGAGCAGACCCTTACCGCGACGCTCTCCAAACGCCCGCTCGCGGTCGTCCGGCCCGAGAGCGAGAACGTCCGCAAGCACAACCCGGCCTACGCCGACGCGTCGACCGACGTTGATTCGTTCTTGCTCACTATCTCCGAACTCAACGGCGACAACGCCGGCGAGAACCCCACCATCCAAGCCGCCAACGAGAAGCTCACCGAGGGCGCCTGGGAGGTGGTGGCATCAGATGAGCGGTCGGTGACCTTCCGCAAGCGCATCGCGGAGCTTGGCCTGGAGTTTGACAAGCGTTACGAGCTCGCTCAGGTCGACGAAGAGTCCGCCGAGCCGGCGTACCACTTGGTCTACGACCTCCAGGTGAAGAACCTGCTGCCGCGCGAGCAAACCGTGGCGTACGACCTGCACGGCCCCAACGGGTTGCCGATCGAGGGCTGGTGGTACGCGGCGTACATGCGGTTCGGCAGGAAGGAGAACGGGGACGGCGCGTGGGGTTCGGTTGGCCTGCGGGACGTGGTTTCACGCTTCGAGGGGACTACGGTCCTGCAGTCGCGTTGCTCGAAGATCGTCGAGGGCAAAGTCGACCCGCTCGACGCCGGCGCCTCGCTGGCTTACGCCGGCGTGGACGCGCAGTACTTCTCGGTGGTGATGATCCCGCAGAAGAAGAGCTTCGAAGAGCTAGTCTTCGCGGCGATCACCCCACGGCTGGCGACGCCGGAGCTGCCCGAGGAAGGGACCGCCGTCACGTTCAACAACACCACGTTCACGGCCACCCGGCTGCCGAAGAAGCTGAGCGCCGCGGGCGGCGAAGGCGACTCGTACAAGGACGCCTTCACCGTGTTCGCCGGCCCTAAGCGGCCGGAGCTGCTCAAGCAGTACACCGCCGCCGGCAACCCGGAGTACAACCTCGAGAAGCTGCTCTACTACGGCTGGTTCGGCCCGGTCGCCAAGGGCATGCTCTGGCTGCTGCACCTCTTTGGCGGCGTGGGTAACTACGGCATCGCCATCATCATGCTCACCGTGGTGGTCCGTGGGGCGCTCTTCCCGCTCAGCCGCAAGCAGGCGGCGAGCATGGCGAAGATGCAGGCGCTGAAGCCGGAGATGGACAAGCTGCAGGATCGCTACAAGAACGACGCGGAGAAGAAGGCCCGCGCGATCCAAGAGCTGTACTCCAAGAACGGCGTCAGCCCGCTCAGTGGCTGCCTGCCCGCGTTTGTTCAACTGCCAATCTTCATCGGCCTGTACCGAGCGCTCGCGGTGGACATCGAGCTCCGCCAGGCGCCGCTGATCAGCGAGTCGATCCGCTTCTGCTCCAACCTGGCGGCGCCCGACATGCTGCTCAACTGGTCGTGGATGTGGCCGGACAGCTTCAACAACGGCATCGGCTTCGGTTTCTTCCCGGGCCTGGGGCCGTTCTTCAACGCGTTGCCGATGTTCACGGTGGCGTTGTTTTTGATCCAGCAGAAGATGTTCATGCCGCCGCCGGCCAACGAGCAGGCGGAGCTGCAACAAAAGATGATGATGTACATCATGCCGATCTTCGGCCTGCTGTTCTTCAAAGTGCCCAGCGGCCTGTGCCTGTACTTCATCGCGTCGAGCGTTTGGGGCATCGCCGAGCGGAAACTCGTGCCCAAGCCCGAGGCGCCGGAAGTTCAGGGCTTCTCAAAACCCATCGCTAAGAAGCCGCCGGCGACGCAGTCGGCCGCGCTCGCCAAGCAGGCGGCCAAGCGGGCTTCGGGCGGCGGCAAGAAGAAAAAGAAGCGGAAGTAACGGCCTTGGTCTCCGGCCGCGGGATCCCCGATCAGAGCGACACGATCGCCGCCATCGCCAGCCCGCCCGGCGGCGCCGCGAGATCGATTGTCCGCATCGCTGGTCCACAGACGCGGCAAGTCGTCGAGCGGCTGTTGGGCGTCTCCGCGGCGCGGCACGCGGTTCGGCTCGGAAACCGAACGGTCACCGTGACGCTCGGCGATCGCGAAGCAGCTGTCCCGGTCGACGCCTTTGTTTGGCCCGGCCTGCGGAGCTACACGCGGCAGCCGGCCGCCGAGTTACACACGGTTGGTTCGCCGCCGGTCGCCGAGGCGGTGCTCGCCGCCGTGTGCCAGGCCGGCGCCCGGCTTGCCGAACGGGGCGAGTTCACGCTCCGGGCGCTCCTCGCCGGGCGAATCGATCTGACCCAGGCCGAGGCGGTGCTCGGCGTCATCGACGCCGAAGACGAACAGTCGCTGCAAGCCGCGCTCGGCCAGCTCGCGGGAGGCCTCGCGGGTCCGCTCGGCCGGCTCCGCGACGATCTCGCCGACCTGCTGGCCGAGCTCGAAGCCGGCCTGGACTTTGTGGACGAGGAAGACATCCGCTTCGTCGAGCCGGAGGAGTTGCTCTGCCGGTTGGCCGCCGCCCGGCAGGCGGTCGCCGCGCTCGCGGATCAGTCAACAGAACGCGGCGTCCGCGGCCGCTTGCCCCGCGTGGTCTTGCTTGGCCCGCCCAACGCCGGCAAGAGCCGCCTATACAATGCGCTGGTCAGTCGGTTTGGTCGGGCGGAGTCTACGGGGGAGGTCGTCGTCTCATCCCAGCCGGGCACGACGCGAGACTGCCTGGCGACGACGCTAACCGTCGGCGGCGTGAGCTTCGAGCTGATCGACACGGCCGGCGTTGGCGCCGCGGCGATCGACGCGATCGACGCCCTCGCGCAAACGCAGACCGAAACTGCCGCGGCCGACGCGGACCTGCTTCTGCGCTGCGTGCCGGTGCGAACGGAACACCAAGGCGAGCTCGGCGACGGACAAGTGGCGCCGGTCGTGACGGTTGTTACCAAGGCCGACTTGGCGACCCCGCCGCCAGCGGGTCTCTCGGCGAGCGCGGTAACCGGCGACGGCGTCGACGAGGTCGCACGCGCAGCGGCGCGTCGACTCGCGTCAGCCAGCGAGGGCAGGACTGTCCTAGTCGCCGAGACCGCCCAGCGCTGCGCGGACAGCCTCGCCCTCGCCGCCGACAGCCTCGCCGCCGCCGAGGCGATCGCTCCAACCGGTCAGCACGAACTCGTCTCGTGCGAACTCCGTTCGGCGCTCGACGAGTTGGGCCGCGTCACCGGCGCCGTGACCACCGACGACTTGTTGGACCGGGTTTTCTCTCGCTTCTGCATTGGCAAGTGATGCCGCGCGATGTCCGCCCCTCTGCAGTGGGGACCCGGCGTTGTCTGCGCCGGGTGCGCGGGATGTAGGCTGGCGCCGATTTGATTCATCCGCCGTCCGGCGATCTCTGCTTGCCGGTCAGCGATGTGTGGCCGAGTATTGGTGCGTAGAGGGACGCGGTCGCCACGAGCGCTGAAACACATACTGAGATGGGCGTCATGCTTAGCGTGTTGCGTGCGGCGGCCGTTGTCGCCGCCATTTCCGCGGTCTTGCCGGCTCACGCAGAGCGGGCGTACATGGCGGCCGTTGAGTCGGTCCGCGTTGACCACCTCCGCACGCACATCGAGGTGCTCGCCTCCGACGCTTACGAGGGCCGCCAAGCGGGCCGGCGTGGGGGGCGCGCCGCCGCGGAGTACTTGGCCGGGCAGCTCAAGCGACTGGAGATCGCCGGCGGCGCTCGGGGCGGTGGGTACTTCCAGCCGTTTTATGGCGGGCGACGCAACGTGCTGGCGGTGATCCCCGGCGCCGACCCGGAGCTGCGTGACGAGTGGATCGTGGTTGGCGCCCACTACGACCACGTTGGCTACGGCGACCGGCGGAACAGCTTCGGCCCGATCGGCTTCATCCACAACGGGGCCGACGACAACGCCTCGGGCGTGGCCGCCGTGCTCGAGTTCTGTGAGGCGGCACGCCTCACCACGTTCCACCGCTCCGTGCTGATCGCCTTCTGGGACGGCGAAGAAGAGGGCATGCTCGGCTCCAAGCACTGGGTCGCCAACCCCACCACGCCGCTCGCGTCGGTCGCCGTGAGCGTCAACCTCGACATGGTCGGCCGGCTCCGCGAGGGGCGGCTCGAAGTCGGCGGCACCCGAACCGGGTACGGGCTGCGGCGGCTGGCGAGCGTCGCGTACGAGCCCGATTTGTGGCTCGACTTCTCGTGGCAGCTCGAGCCGAACAGCGACCACTGGACCTTCCTCTCGCGCGGCGTGCCGACGCTGATCCTTCACACCGGGCTGCACGACCAGTACCACCGGCCGAGCGACGACGTGGAGACGCTCAACCTCGAAGGCATCCAAACCGTTGGCCGGTACGTGGTTGACCTGGTGGGCAGCCTGGCCGACGCCCCGAAGCGTCCGCGTTTCCGCCCCGAGGGCCGCAGCGAGACCCCGGCGCTGCAGCGAACGCGCCAGCGCCCGCTGCCGCCGCTGCCACCGGGCGCCGCCCCGCCGCGGGTGGGCTTCTCTTGGCGGGAAGACCACGCGGCGCCGCGGTCGGTGCTGATCACTCGCGTCGTGCCCGGCTCCCCGGCCGAGGCCGCGGGCGTGCGGCTGATGGACCGCGTGCTCTCAATCGACGGCCAGCCGCCCGCGGGACCGCAGGGCTTCCAAGAGCGACTCTTCGCCCGGCTTGAGGAGCCGGCGCCTGAAGTCGCACTCGAGGTTGAGCGCCGCGGCCGAGTCGAACGTTTGATCGTGCGAGTCGGTCAGGCCTCACCCTGAGCGGCAGTGGCTTCGGGCGTGGCGCCGGCTTCTTCGTCGTCCTGCAGGTAGGTCTGGCCGCGGTAGTTCACGGACCAGATCACGTACCCGATTGCCGAAACAAGCATCGCGCCGGTGAAGAACTGGTAGTACGCGACGCCGGCAAGCTTGCTCGTGCCGTCATCGTTGGCGATGTACCAATTGACGCCGGCGGTGATCAGGTTGCCGAGCGAGACGCCAAGGAAGTAAACGCCCATGATGAAGGACTTTATCTTCGGCGGCGCCTGAGTGTAGGCGAACTCCAGGCAGACGATTGAGACCATCACCTCGGCAGCCGTCAGGAAGAAGTAGGCGAGGAACTGCCAGCCGATCGTAGGCCGACTAACAAGCACGGCCGCGTCGATTGTGGCGTCCGGCTCGCCATCGGCCGACACAGGGGTTGCGGCAAGACTGATCGAGGCAAGTCCCACGTAGGCGCCCCCGCCATTGCCTACCATGGTGACCTTGGCGTAGCGGGCAACGGTGGGACCAAACTCTGCCGAGAGTCCCTTCGGCTGGTCGGGCGAGAGCCTCACGACCTCTTCCCAGCCGTCTGGTGGTTCTGGCGTGTCGGCAACTGACAGCGTCAGGCTTGTTGGCCGACATCGTCCGGCGTCACGCAGCATTTTGATATCGTTCGCACCGAGCCCCTCAACCGGGCGTTTCGGCGCTGGCAGTTCCGTCTCATCCGGCAGTGGCACCACGGAAACGCCGCGGAGCTCCCACGCCTGGTAATCGCGCAGGCGAATGACGATCTCATGCTGGGCATCTGATTGGCCTTTCGTCCACTCCGGGCGTGAGAGCCATCCGGTTTGATCATCGCCGTCGATGAGATGGATCGCTCGCCACTGATCGCGGTTGGCTTGCGACGACGCGGACACGATGGCGCCGCCCGTGATGCGACTCTCGATCCAGCCAGACAGCCCAAACGCGATCACGGCCGTAAAGAGCCCAATGCCAATCTTCCTGAGCGGCGTCGGCGTAAAGAGCCGGCCCATTGCCGGGTAAACGATATAGGCGAAGAGCGGAATGAGAATCAGCACCAAGACAGGATTCACCGCTTGCACCTGAGCCTCGTACCAGTCGATCCCGAGGAATCGGCGGTCGAGTCGCGTTGCCTGCAGCACCCATTCGGACCCCGTCTGATCAAACAATGACCAAAAGGCGGGAACAAAGACGAGGAACAGCGGCGAGAGGTTTGCCAGCGCCCGAACCCCATTTCGATCGAAGGTCTCTTCGACAAAAGCCTCGGCGCCAGCCGGCGGGATGTGGACATAGCGGTTGCGTCCCATCCAAAAGAGCAAGGTCGCGAGCCCCATCAGGACGCCCGGCAGGCCGAACGCATAAGCAGGGCCGAAGTTGGGGTTTTCAAGCAGCCAGGGCGTCAACAGGTTGCTCGCGGCGGCGCCGACATTGATCGCAAAGTAGAACCAGCTGAAGGTCTTTGAGAGCAGTCCCTTGTTCTTCGCGCCGAACTGATCGCCAACGTGCGCCGAGACACACGGTTTGATGCCGCCCGAGCCAACCGCGATGAAGATCAAACCCAGAAACAGCCAGTTCCGCGGCTCAAGCAGGCCCGCCCCCAATCCCGTGTCGCCCATGGAAAGGCAGAGGTGCCCCACGCAGTACCCGAGCGAAAGGATGAGGATTGTCTTGTACTTGCCCCAGATGATGTCCGAAATAAGGGCGCCGAAGATCGGGAAGAAGTACGCCGAAGCCACGAAGAGGTGGTAGATGCTCTTGGCTTCTTCGTTGCTCATCACGTCCGAGGCGCCCGCGGAGTTTCGCAGGTGCTCGGTCATGAAGATCGTCAAGATGCCGCGCATTCCATAGAAGCTGAACCGCTCCGCGGCTTCGTTGCCGACGATGTAGGGGATGCCGGGTGGCATCGATTCGGTGTCGTCGGGCTTGGTGCGAAAGCGGCTCTGAGACATGCGGGGGCCTCGCGGTGGTCGGGCGTGAGCCGGGCAGTCTAGCCCGCCCGGTGTGGCGCCGCCCAGACGGGGAGGGCGCGTGGCGACGATGCCGCTGGAGCCCGACCGCTCAGCCCCGCCGGCTGTCGGGCTCGGGCGCCGTCGGGATGGCGTCCCGCAGTTCGAGCTCTTGCTCGCCTGGAGCGGGGCCGGCTTCGGTGGCCGCGGGGAGGCGGAGCGGTGCGAAAGGCGATTCCGCCGGTGGTCGCGACGACCCTTGCAGCACGAACACGCCGTACGCCACCAGCAGGGCGACCGCCGCCGCCCATGGCGCGTGCGTCCGCCACGCCCGGCCGCGGGGCGACGTGGGGCCGGCCAGCAGCGCCGCCGCCGGCACGGTGATGCCCATCGGCTCGGCCAGGCCGACCAGCGTCTTGAGCAGCTCCAGCGGGTCTTGGTAGCGCGCGGCCGGCTGCTTGGCGAGCATCTTCTCGATCACGCGGGCTAGCGGTCGCGGCACGTCGGGCCGCTCTTCGCGGATGCTCGGCGGGGCGTCGCCCTGGTGCCGCAGCAGCTTCTGCAGCGCCGTTCCTTCGGCAAAGGGCGGTTTGCCCGTGAGCGCGTAGAACAGCGTGCAGCCAAGCGAGTAGATGTCACTGCGGATGTCGGCCAGCCGTGGGTCGCGGGCCTGCTCGGGGGCGATGTAGTCAAACGTGCCGAGCGTGGCGCCGGTGGCGGTGAGGTCGTTCTCCTGCTGGTCCATCTGGTGCATGCGGGCGAGGCCCATGTCCACCAGCTTTGCTTGCCCCCGGGGCGTGATCAGGATGTTCGACGGCTTGATATCGCGATGCACCACCTGCCGACGCCAGGCGTGGGTCAGGGCGTCGGCCATCTGTACGGCGTAGCTCAGCACCGCCGGCACCGGCTGCGGGCCGCGGCCGCTTACCAGATCGCGCAGGTTCATCCCGTCGATGAACTCGAAGACGATGTACTGCAACCCGTGGTCTTCGCCGATGTGGAAGATGCGGGCTATGTTGGGGTGATCAAGCCGGGCGGCGGAGCGGGCTTCAACCTCAAACCGCCGAGCGACGTTGCCGCCGCTCGGGTTGTGCGTGGCAAGCACCTTCACGGCCACCGTTCGCTGCAGCGCCACGTCCTGCCCGCGGAACACGGCGCCCATGCCGCCGCCGCCGACGAAGCGTTCGAGCAGCACCGAGTCGATCTTCTGACCGATGAGCGCCTTGCCTAGATCGACGGGGCGGAGTCCGGCATAAGCGCCCTCGGGCGCCACCAACGGCCCGTCGGAAACAACGGTCGGCCCGCCGCTCTCCTCCGACGCATCGGAGTACTCGAACGTGGCGTCGGCCGCGGGCGGAGCGGTGTCGCTCGCCTTGGTTTGGTCGTCGGCGGACGGCTGGTCGCCGGCCGGGTTGGCGTTGTCGGAGGGCAAAAGCGGAACCGCTGGGGCACGGACGAGGTCGTGATTCAGTCTGTTCGCCGCGTGCCGGGGGGTCAATTCCAGCCGACCTGCCACTCATTCGCCGCCCAGAAGCAGCGGCAGCACGAACTTGGTCCAGGCGATGCCGAGCATGGGCGTAATCAAGCCGAGCGGGATGCCGACTCTCAGCAGGTCCGCCGACTGGATCTTGCCGGTCGAGAAGACCATGGCGTTGGGCGGCGTTGCGACCGGCAGGGCCATGGCGGCCGAGGCGCCGAAGGCAATGGCGAGGCCCGCCTCGGCTTCGAACCCCACCGCCGCCGAGACGCCGATGGACGCCAGCACCGTGGCGGCCGCCGTGTTGCTCATGACGTTGGAAAGCGTCACGGTCGCCGCGGCGAGCAAGACGATCGCCCCGAGTTGGCCAAGCTGGTCGATGGGCAGCACTTCGACGAACCAGTCGGAGAGTCCCGTCAGTCGGATCGCATCGCCGAGCGCAAGCCCACCCGCCAAGAGGAAGAGGACGTCGTAGCTCAGCCCCCGGATCTGCGTCGCCGACAGCACGCCGGTGGTGGTGAAAACGACGATCGGCAAGAGCGCCACCGCGGAGGTCGGCACGCCGTGCCACTGCTTGGTGAGCCACATGCCGAGGGTGCTGAGGATGGCTAGCCCGACCACCACGCGTCGCCAGCCGGCGCCGGGGCGATCGGCGTTGTCTTCGCCGGTGGCGAGGTCGGCGGCGGCGTCGATCTCGTCGCGGCTCGAGGGGAACATCCACAGCAGCAGCCGCCAGCCGATCAGCATGGAGAGCAGGGCCGGCGGCAAACCAATGGCCATCCACTGCAGAAAGTTGATCTTGATCTCCTGCTGCGCGAGCCCGCCCACCACGATGCCGTTGGGAGGCGTGCCGATGATGCTGCCGAGCCCGCCCAGGTTGGCAGCCACCGCGCAGCCAATTAGCAGGCCAGTTGGAAAACGGTCTTTGCCTCCCGTCTTCGCTACGAGCGGCGCGAGGATGGCCAGCATCATCGCCGTGGTGGCGGTGTTGGAAATGAACATCGAGAGCAAGAACGTGACGCTCATCACGCCGAGCATCACGCCGCTGGGCTTCTTGCCGAACCAGCCGAGCATGCCTGTGGCGAAGATGCGGTCGAGCCCGCAGCTCTCCATGCCCGCCGCCAGAACGAAGCCGCCGAAGAACAACCAAACGAGCGGGTGGCCCAGCACTTTGACGAACTGCTCCCACCCCTTGGTCTGGCTCTCGTCAAACAGCACGCCGCCGGGCCGGCCGAGCAGCGTGATCATCATGGCGATCACCAGCAGGCCGACCGAGTACGCGGGAATGCACTCCGTGACCCAGAGGCTGGCCGCCACGAGCAAGATGAACAGCCCGCGGATGGCGGCCGGCTCGAGGTTGGGGTTGTACTCGCCGACGAAGTAAGCCGCGACCGCCGAGCCAACCACGCAGGCGACGGCGCCGAGCGCTTTCTTCAGGCCGCCGGCGGGGGGGGCGCCCGGCTTGGCGAGGGTGGTGCTTTCGTCATCGACGGGTTTCGGAACTTCGGCGTCGCTCATGGTGCAGCGAAACTCCTTCGAGAGGGGCGGGACCGCTCATCTTGAGCGGCGGCGGGAGGGGAGAGGGGCGGGCCGACAAGAGTCTGACCGGCTACGGGCTCTTGAGCTTGACGATGCGAACCCCGTCGCCCGTGCACACAACCAAGCCCCCGGCCGGAGTCGCGTACAACCCCACGCCGCCGTCGCCGGCAATCCAGGAGCGGACGAGCTGCTTGCCCTGCAGGTCCCAGACGGAAAGCACACGGGTCTCATCGCCCGGCGCCAGGCCCGTTGGAAGATCGTAGTACTCGGTTAGCACGGCAACCTCCAACTGTCCATCGCCGTTCAGGTCGGCGACCGCCACCGCTGGGTCGGGGTCGTACTCGCCGGCAATGGGCAGTTCCGCCTGCCAAGCCGCTTTTCCGTCGTCGTTGAAGACGGCGACCGTGAGCTGCTCCATGTCGTAGTCGTCGTTGTAGCGATAGCCCAACGCGGCCAGCCTCAGGCCCTCAACGGTTGGCATCGGCGCGAAGTCCCACAGGTCGAGCGGCGAGTCTCGGAACACCTTGATCGCCGTGGCGCGGGTCTTGTCGCCGGCTAGCGAAAGCACCAGCACCTGGTTGTCGCCCGAGTCGATGGCCAGCTTTGGCTGCTGGTCGCCCGGCATGCGGAAGTGCTTCTTGGCAGACGAGTCGTAGAAGTACGCTCCGCCGGCGACTGGCACCTCGGCGACGGTCACCACTTGCCTGGCGCCGATCGGCTCGAAGACCTCACGGAGCTTCGCCACTCGCTCTTCGCGGCGCCGCTTCGCTTCGGCGATCTGCTCGGGGTCGAACAGGTTCTTGCCGGCCTTCACCGTGGCGACCTGCTCGGCAAGGGTCTCCGTAAGGTTCGCGTCGAACCCAACGTGCACGGCCTGCACCACCCCGTTGGGCCCGATCACCACGGTCTGCGGGATCGCCGCCGCCCGGTAGGCCGAGCCCACCTCCTGATCGTCATCCATCACCTGGCGGAAGGTCAGGCCTTTGTCCTTGAGCGTCTCGATCACCGCGTCAGCGTCGTCGCCTTGGTTGACGCCGATGATGATCACTCCGTTGTCCTGCTGGGCTTCATGCAGCGCCTGCAGCTTGGGCATCGCCGCCATGCAGGGGCCGCACCAGGTGGCCCAGAAGTCAAGCACCACCACCTTGCCGCGAAGGTCCTTCAGGGCGAGGGTCTCGCCGGTGGGCGTCGGCAGCTCGAAGTCGGGCGCGGGCAGGCCGAGCAGCGGGGAGAGTTGGTCGTCCACCGCCTCATCGCGATCGCCACCGCCAAAGAGCCGCGACATGACGCCGCCGATGGCTCGGCCTAGGCTGGAGGGCTGCGGATCGCTCTGCTGCTCGATCGCGATCGGCCCACCGAGGACGTCGGCCTCTTCAGCAGTTGCCGGACAGAAGCAGCAGAGCGTCGCGACCAACGCGGCGAGCGTGGCGCCAAGACCGCATGTGCCGCGGCGGGGGGAGGCCATTTTGGGGAGTCCGGGCGGGAAGGGATAAGGCGAGCCTACGCGTCGCCTTTTCCATCGATTGTACCGCTCCCGTTGCCCGCGCGAATCGCGCTTCCGCCGCTTTAGCGCGGCCTAGCGGATGTGGAACCTCGACCGCCGTACCTGCCCTTCGACCAAGTTCAGTCGGATCCAACTGCTCTCATTGTTCAGGCGGACCCAGCGGCGTTCCTCCGCGCGATAATGCCAGTCTTGGTCGGTCTGGTAGAAGATCTGCGTCCCGCGGGCTTCGATGATGTTGAGAATCTCGTTCTCGTGGTGATTCGACTCGTCGAAGTCGGTCCGGGCGCTCTGGCCCATTTCGGAGTACAGCTCGTTGAGGTCCAGCAGCAGCGAGTTCAGCTCGGGATCGAGCGGCCCCGCCTTGAGGCCGATGCGTTGCGCTTCACGCAGCACGATTGGGTAGCCGTGCGACGGGTAGGCGGAGTTTAGGTGCTGGGAGATGCGCTCAATCTCCGCGGTGTCTTCCATGTGGTATTGGAGGATCTCGGTGCAGATCCGCACGCTTAAGGACCGTCGCCGGTCCACCGCGCCGATGACCAGTGGGTGCACGTGGTTGAAGAGCGACGAGTACGGATTATCCTCCGCGTCGTCCTTGGCGGACTCTTCCCACAGCTTTACGACCCGCAGCAACTCGTCGAGGCTGACGGCGACCCGGTCGTTGTCCCGGTCGATCGGGGAGAGGGCGTGGGTGAGCGACGTGTCGACCGCCGTCAGGTACGCCAGCGGGCCCATCTGGATCTCGTCGGCGCCCAGCGCCAGCATCGTGGCGGCCGAGGCGCACTCCATGGGCACGAGCGCCGTGAGCTTAACGCCGTGCTTGCGGAGCAGATTGACAATCCGCAGCGACGCCTGCCCGTTGCCGCCGTCGGACTTGATGAAGACGGCCAAACGGTCGCAACTGCCGAGCTGCTCCAACAGCTCGTAGAACGCGAAGACGTCGTTGTGGCACACCGAGCCGTCGGTCGAGTTCCAGTAACAGACCAACGGGCAGCCGATCGCCCTCTCGATCTTCTCGACTACCGCCTGCGTCTCGTTGAACAGAATCGGCGGCCGCTTGAGGTCCGGGCGTTCCTCGCTCGACTCGACTTCTTGGGCTTTGTCTTCGGCCATGGCGGGCTCCTGGTGGTCGCTCTGCTCGGGCGGGCCAGACCGTTGACGCCGGTTCAGCCCATGTGCTCAACAACGGCGTCGCCGAACTCGCTGCACTTGAGCAGCTTGGCGCCGTCCATCAGACGCTCGAAGTCGTACGTGACCGTCTTGGCGGCGATGGCGCCGTTGAGGCCCTTGACGATCAAGTCGGCCGCCTCGTACCAGCCGAGGTGCCGCAGCATCATCTCGCCAGACAAGATCACGCTGCCGGGGTTCACCTTGTCCTGACCGGCGTACTTGGGGGCGGTGCCGTGGGTGGCTTCAAAAATGGCGTGCCCGGTGGCGTAGTTGATGTTGCCGCCGGGGGCGATGCCGATGCCGCCGACACACGCGGCGAGGGCGTCAGAGATGTAGTCGCCGTTCAGGTTCATCGTGGCCACCACGTCGTACTCGGCGGGGCGGGTCAGGATCTGCTGCAGGAAGGCGTCGGCGATGACGTCCTTGATCACCACTTCGCGGTCGCCGGCCTTGATCACGTGCCAGGGCCCGCCGTCCAGCGGCTCGGCGCCAAAGTCGCGGGCGGCGCACTCGTAGCCCCACTGCATGAAGGCGCCCTCGGTGAACTTCATGATGTTCCCCTTGTGCACCAACGTCACGCTCGGCTTGTTGTTATCCAGCGCGTACTGGATCGCCGCCTTGACCAGCCGCGTGGTGCCTTCTTTGGAGACCGGCTTGAGGCCGATGCCGGAGCTCTCCGGGAAACGGACCTTCGCGAAGCGGTCGGGGAAGGCGTCTTCGAGCAGCGACTTCAGCTTCGCGCAGTCATCGGTTCCGTCTTCAAACTCGATGCCGGCGTAGATGTCCTCCGAATTCTCACGGAAGATCACCATATCGGTCAGCTCGGGCTGCTTGACCGGCGACGGCACGCCCTTGAAATACTGCACCGGGCGGAGGCAAACGTAGAGGTCCAGCTGCTGCCGCAGCGCGACGTTCAGCGAGCGGATGCCACCGCCGGTGGGCGTGGTGAGCGGACCCTTGATGCCGACCAGGTACTGGCGGAACGCGTCGAGCGTCGCCTCGGGGAGCCACTCGCCGGTGGCGTCAAACGCCTTTTGGCCGGCGAGGACCTCGTGCCAGGCGAGCTTGCGCTCCCCGCCGAACGCCTTCTCCACCGCGGCGTCGAAAACGGTCTGGCTCGCCCGCCAGATATCGGGGCCGGTGCCGTCGCCCTCGATGAACGGGATGATCGGCGTGTTGGGGACGTTGAGCCGCCCTTGTTCCATCGTGATCGGCTGGCCGGTCGGCTCGGGCATGGTGGTCTCCGGTCGCGGGGCGTTTCGCGGGCGATTGCTGGGTGATAGTTGGCCGCCGGCGAGTGCGGCCAAACCGGCGATTTTGTTTGCTTGCCCCGGACCGGTCAATGGCCGCGGCGGCCGCTCGCCGCTGGACTGGCCCGCTCGCCGCTGGACTGGCCCGCTCACCCGGTTTGCCTGCCGGCGTCGCCTGAGCGACAATGCTCGCTTCGCCACGCGGCCCCAATCGATCTTGCCGCTCCCCAACTCTCACCGGGCGACCCCAACCATGACTGCCCCCCACGCTGCTTCCCCCTCTCGCCGAGATTTCCTCCGCACCACCGCCGGCATCGCCGCCGCTGGGCTGCTGCCAGCGACGAGCTTTGCCGAGACCGCCGCGCCGGAGCCGGCGTTCCGCATCTCCCTGGCCGAGTGGTCGCTGCACAAGACGCTCCGGGCGAAGAAGATCACCAACCTCGACTTCCCTGTGGTTACCCGCCAGGAGTTCGGGCTCGACGCGGTGGAGTACGTCAATTCCTTCTTCAAAGACAAAGCCGAGGACGAAGCCTACCTGGCCGACCTCAACAAGCGTTGCGACGGCGAGGGCGTCCGCAGCCTGCTGATTATGGTCGACGGCGAAGGCCAGATCGGGACCCCGGATGCTAGCAAGCGGGCCAAGGCGGTCGAGAATCACCACCGCTGGGTCTCGGCCGCCAAGACGCTCGGCTGCCACTCGATCCGCGTCAACGCCTCGTCGGCCGGCACCTACGAGGAGCAGCAGAAGCTAGCAGCCGACGGCCTTTCCAAACTGGGCGAATACGCCGATCAGTTCGGCATCGATGTGCTGGTGGAGAATCACGGCGGCTGGAGCTCCCACGGGGCGTGGCTCGCCGGGGTCATGGAGCTGGTAGGCCGGCCAAACGTGGGCACGCTGCCCGACTTCGGCAACTTCAAAGTGGGCAAGCGAGAGGGTCCCGGCGGCAAGCCCGTCGACGAGTGGTACGACCGCTATACCGGCGTCGCCGAGCTGATGCCGTACGCCAAGGCGGTCTCGGCGAAGAGCCACGAGTTCGACGCCAGCGGCAACGAGGTACGGTCCGACTACTTCCGCCTGATGAAGATCGTGCTCGAGTCCGGTTACAGCGGATACGTCGGCATTGAGTGGGAAGGCGGCAAGCCGGACGAGTACGAAGGCATCCGCCTTACCAAGCGACTGCTGGAACGGGTCCGCGACGGCATCGCCTGACTAGCAACGCCATCATGGCAGTGCTAGCAGCACCCAATCGTCCGCGACCGGTGGTCGGTCTGAACCGTCCACCGGCCGCGGATTTTTCTTTTGGGAATCTCCAGATGGCCGCAATCCCAGCGGAATCCGCCCAATTTCTGCCGGCGCCGATGGCGTCGCTAGCGGACAAGACACCGCGGCCAATGGGAATCTCGCCGTGCACAAGGATTGAGCACGCAAACCGTGCTCGCGATTTAAGCACGACCTGCCACAAGATAGGCACGGGGGTCGCAAGGGCTGTAAGTGCAAGCAATGCAACGATGTAGGCCGTGTCGCTTGACCGGGGCGGACGATGGCAGCGACGTCGGGGCAGGTTTCGCCCCGTGGACCCGTTCGCCACAAGCAACTCTGGCAGGAGACGAGTGCTGTGCACACGCAATCCCCCCCCGAATACCAACAACTTCTCCAAGTCGCTGAGACGCTGTTCCGGCAAGACCCGGACTGGGTGACCTTCTTCCGCGAGGTGCTGGGCATCGACGGCGCCATCCGCCGCACGTTCCCCAGCTTCGACGACCTGGCCGCGTTCGAGCGGAGCAGCGAGTACGACCTCATCCAAAAGATGGTGGTCAAGCTCCGCGAGAAAAAGCCGACCGCTGATGCCGAGAGTGAGCCGACCCGCGTGATTACCGTTCGGCTGCCCAAGAGCATGCACGAGTACCTGCGGACCGAGGCTCACGACCTTCGGACCAGCATGAACAAGCTCTGCATCTCCAAGCTGCTGCAGGTGATTGAGCAGGACAAGATCCCGGCCGAGCGTAGTGGCGCCCCGAAGCGTCGGACCTCGACCCCGGCGGTCAGCCAGCCGACTGCTCAGCCCGCCACGGCTCAGCCGGCGGCCCTCCACGCTGGCGCCAGCGGCAACGGCCACGGATCGAGCCTGGGCCACGGTGGCGGCCACCTGTCCAGCGACAGCAGCTCCGACAGCCAACCTCGGTACGGCCGCGGATACTGAGAAAAAAGGTGGGTGGGCAGTGGGCAGTGGGCGGCGGGCAGCAAGGCTGCTCGAGCGCGAAGGGCAGAAAAGACATGGGCGGAGGAATGATGCAGGGGGCGATTGGGGGTGATGCCACGAACAGGTGTGACGAGCGGAGGGAACTTGGGGGACGCATCCGGAGACGA
>JBCDJN010000106.1:0-17405 GCA_039414355.1 Planctomycetota bacterium
CAGGCGGGGCCTGCCCTACGATTACTCGCGCCTCCCAACTAGCGCCTACTTCGGAATCTCCCGGCCGTGGGGGTCGCGGGGTTCGGCGCCGGGTTGGGTGGCGAGTTCCGATTCGATCGCTTGGCTGATGTCGGGGTCGAGGAAGTGCTCGATGCGGTGGGCGGGTTCGTGGACGTGGTCGGTGGGCAGGCCGAGTTCTTCCACCAGGTAGGTTTCCCACAGGCGGTGGGAGCGGACCAGGCGGCGGCCCTCGGCGGCGCCGGTTTCGGTGAGGGTGAGGGCGCCGGCGACCACTTCGGCTTCGCCCCGCCGCAGCAACTGGCTCACCGCCCGCCGGCCGAGCCAGCCGCCCCCCACCTCCTCGGCCGCCTGACGGGCCGGCAGCGGGATGGCCACCTCCGCCTCGCGTCGGCGGTAGAGCTTGGCGAGCAGGTCCTCGCGCCGCACCCGCAGCGCCAGCCGGGCGTGCTGGGCCAAGCGGACCAGGATGCCGTAACGCGGACCCAGCAGCGCCGCCGCGGCGTATGCCACGCCCGTGGTGACGGCGATCATGCCGGCAGGCGAGACGTCGAGGGCGACCGCGGCTTGGTAGCCGGTGATGGTGGTCGCCGTGCTGATGATCACCGACAGCACCATCATCGGCGCCAGCCGATCGGTGAGCAGGTGCGCCGTGGCGGCGGGGCCGATGAGCATTGCCACCACCAGGATGGAGCCGACCGCCTCGAACGACGTCATCACCGTTAGCGACACCAGCAGCATCAACAAGTAGTGCATCGCGCCCGGCGCAAACCCCATGGTGCCGGCCAGCGCGGGGTCGAACGAGGTGAGCTTCCACTCCTTCCACAACAACACAAACAGGGAGACCAGGATCAGCAGCACCGGCCCGGCGACGAGCAGCGCCTCGGGCACGCGGGCGCCGGCGATGGTTTGGGTCCGCAGCGCGACCTGCAGCAGCGAGCCCTCGTAGACGCACGCCACGTCGAAGTGCACTTGGGTGAGTCCCTGCTTGACCAGCACCACGCCCAGGGCGAACAGCGTGGTGTAGACCACGCCCAGGCTGGCGTCGGCGGCGACCCCGGCTTGCCGCTGGGCGACGCCCGTGAGCAGCGTGGTGACCAGCCCGGCGCCGAGCGCCCCGGCCAGCAGCGCCACCGGTCCGCCGTCTCCCGAGACCAGCAGCGCCACCACTAGCCCGGGCAGGATGGCGTGCGACAGCGCATCGCCCATCAGGCTCATCCGCCGCAGCACCAGCAGGCACCCCACCAGCGCGCACGAGGCATTGCAGACCACGCCCATGAGCATGGCCCGGTTGTGCACGTCGGCGAAGAAGGACTCGAGCATGGGTTATCTGGTGACTGGTGACTGGTCACTGGTCACAAGCTCTCCAGGCAGCTTTCCGTCGGCGGCTAGTTTCTCTTCGAGGGTCTTGATCAGCTCGGCCGGCAGGAAGTGCTCCAGGTCGTCGGCGTCGCGGTGGACGTGGTCGTCGGCGATGCCGGCGTCGGTCACCAGGAACAGCTCCCACAGCCGGTGCACGCGGGTCACGCGGGCCGCCTGCTGCAGGCCCGCTTCGGTTAGTCGGAGGGAATGCCCGTCCGGGCGATCGATCAGGCCGCGGCGGCGGAGGTCTCTCAGGGTGAGGTTCAACGTGGCGGCGTCTTCGTGCATCGCCTTTCGCAAGTCGGCGTTGGCGATGGCGGGCCGGTGCGGCAACTGGTCTTCGCTCTGCTCCCATAGCTGCCGCAGCACGTGCTCGGTGGCCACCTGCCGGCGGGTTTGCACCCTCCGCCACGCCGCGGCCAGCAAGCCACGCTCCGGCGCCACCAGCACGGAAACCACCAGCACCGCCGCGCTGGTGAGCACAATCATCGGCCCCGGCGGCAGCGATGGACTTGAGACCGCAGCTTTTGACTCCGGCAGCAGCAGTGCGATTACTAGCCCCGGCGCCCGCGTGGCCAGCACGCCGCCCACCGCGCACGCCACGCCCAGCACGCCGCTCAACACCAGCACGGCGCCGAGGCGGTGCGACCAGAACCGCGCCGTGGTGCAGGGGAAGATCAGGATGGCGGCGATCAGGATCACCCCGCACAGCGGCAGGCTGAAGACCGTCACCGCCGCGATGGCGGCCATGAGCCCCAGGTCGATCAGCAGCGTCGGCCAGCCCTGGGCCGCGGCGAACGACTCGTCGAACGCGAGCAGCTTCAGCTCTTTGTAGAACAGCGCGACGACCGTCAGCACCACGGCGCCCATCACCGCGACGCGGGCGATGTCTCGCGTGGTCAGGCTGGCCACTTCGCCAAACAGGTACGCGTCGAGCCCCGCCTTGTTGCCCTCAACCACCGAGAGCAGCACCACGCCGGCGCCGAAGAACGTGCTGAGCACCAGTCCCAACGCGGCGTCCTCGCGCGTGCGAGTCCAGCTCGGGATGAGCGTCACCAGCAGCACGCCCACGAGCCCGGCGGCCAGGGCGCCGAGCGAGAGCACCAGCAGATCGCGCGAGGCGAACAGCAGGTACGCCAGGCAGATGCCCGGCAGCGCCGCGTGGGCCAGCGTGTCGCCAATCAGCGACCGCTTCCGCAGCACCGCAAACGCCCCCACCACCCCCGCCGTGCCGCCCAGCAGCCCCACGCCCAGCAGGATCTTGGGCAGCACGCTAAGCATGGTGGGCGGTCCTGGTGCGGGCCGCGGTTGAGAAGCCGAGCCGATGGAAGTGCTGAATCGGGAAGGGGGAATAGGGTATGCCGAGGGCGCCGCGTTGCTCAACGCTTGCGCGGCATTCCCCATTCCGCAATCCGCATTGTCCGCTGGGCAAAGCCTCGCCCACAGATCGAGTTCGGCAGCGCGATCGAACGCTCATCCCCGCGTCTCCCCGCGCTCCACGGCTTCGGCGGCGCGCTCGAGGATCGTGAGCCGGCCGCCGTAGGTTCGGTGCAGGTTCTCGGTGGTGAAGACCTCGGCCACCGGGCCGCAGGCGATCTGCCGGAGGTTTAGCAGCACCACGTAGTCAAAGTAGTCGTGCACAGTCTGCAGGTCGTGGTGCACCACAAAGACGGTCTTGCCGCCCTCGCGGAGCGTTTGCAGCAGGCCGAAGATTGCGTTCTCCGTGGCGGCGTCCACGCCTGCGAACGGCTCGTCCATGAAGTACAGGCGGGCGTCCTGCGCTAGCGCCCGCGCCAGGAACACCCGCTGCTGCTGACCGCCGGAGAGCTGACGGATCTGCCGATCGGCCAGGTCGGCCAGGGCGACGCGCTCCAGGCAGGCGTCGGCCACCTGCCGCTGTTTCGCCCCCGGCCGGTGGAACCAACCGAGCTGGCCGTACGTGCCCATCAGCACCACGTCTCGCACGGTGACCGGGAAGTCCCAGTCAACGCTCTCCCGCTGCGGCACGTAGCCCACTATGTGCCGCTGCTGGGCGTAACTCTTGCCGTAAATCTCCACCCGCCCCGAGGCGAGCGGCACCAGCCCCAACGCCGCCTTGATGAGCGTGGTCTTGCCGGCGCCGTTGGGCCCGACGATGCCCACGAGCTTCCCCTCGGGGATCTCGAAGTCGATGTTCCAGAGCACCGGCTTGCGGCGGTAGGCCACCGTGACGTCGTGCACCTCCAGCGCGGGCGGCTCCCGTGCGGCTTGGTCTTGGGGCGCGGCGTTTTCTTGGAGGGGAGCGGACACAGCATCGCCAGCGGGCCGAGGCGAAGGGGCCAAAGGTTTAGCCTATGCTACACCTCTCGGCACGTCGATGCCAGCGTCTTGAGCGATCTGCAGAGTTCGTTCACGCCCGCCCCACGTTGCAACGCGCCAAACCGAGCCAAGACCGTCAGGGAGTGGCCGATCCGTGAAGCAAGCCGATTGGTCGCTCCCTAACGGGCGCAGCTCGGCATCGCTTCGCGCAGCGTGGATCGTCCGCGCTTCACTCGCCGCCTAGGGCGGTGACGATCGTGTCGATGTTCTTCCGCATCATGCCCAGGTAGGTTTCGGCGCCGGAGCCTTCGGGGCCCAACGCGTCGGCGTACAGCGAGCCGCCGTTCGTTACCGAGTGGCCGGCGGCGAGGCAGGGCTCAATGAGGGCTTCGATGATGCGGTCGGAGTTGGACGACTCGACGAAAACCGCCGGCAGCTTCCGCTCGATCACCAGCTGTGCGACTTCCTCAATGCGGTCGAGGGCGAGTTCGTCGCTGGTGCTGATGCCCTTCATGCCCACGCTCTCCAGGCCGTACGCCTCGCTCAGGTAGGCGAAGGCGTCGTGCGTGGTCACAAGCACGCGGCGTTCTTCGGGCAGCGTCGCAACTTGGGCGCGGCAGTAGTTGTCGACCTCAAGGAGTTGGTCGTGGTACGTCGCGGCGTTCTTGCGGTAGCGCTCGGCGCCGGAGGGGTCGATCTCAGCCAGCCGCTCGGCCACGTGCAGGGCGCAGTCGGCCCACACCCGGGCGTCGTGCCACACGTGCGGGTCGGGGAACGCATCCCGCCCGCTGGGGTAGCGGATCCGCGCGTCGCCCCCTTCTTCCAGCTTCTCGGTCACGGCGAAGACGGGCCGCGATCCCGACATCTGCTCCAGCGTCTCGGCGATACCGCCTTCGAAGTGCAGGCCGTTGTAGAAGACGAGGTCGGCGGAATCGATCTGCTGGATGTCCGACGGCTTCTCCTTGTACAGGTGGGGGTCAACGCTGGGGCCCATGAGCACGACCAGATCGACCGAGTCGCCGGCGACGTTGCGGACCAAATCGCCCACTTGCCCGGTGGTAGCCACCACCGACAGCTTGCCGCTTTGGGCGCCGCTCGAGGCGACGGTGTTCCCCCCGCAGCCGGCGAGGGTGGAAAGGAGCAGCAGGCAGGCGGTGAGTGGGGCAAAGTGCGCGAGAATTGGCGGCATGGGAAGTCCGCGGGGCGGGGCGAGAAAGGTATTGAGGCGCAGTCTCAATAAGGTAGGGTTGTGCCCAAACGCCTGTCAACCGCACCAAACAGCCGCGCAGGCGGCGTGCTGCCACGGGGCGGCGGCCCGCGGCGGCTGACCCGTCTAACAACCCGCCGCACATTCGGTAACGCCAGCGCAAAGCTAACGGCGCGTTGGCTTTAGCAGAATTTGACCGCCGCCGCGGTTGGCGGTAGATTCCGAAGGCAGCCGGAGCGAACGCTGGTCGCTCGCTCGCAATGGTTGCTTGCTACCCCAGTCACTGGTCACCGGTCACCAGTAACCGCCATGAGCCTCACCTACTTCAAGCGGTATCGCATGGAGTGCGACCTCACGCGTCGGCGTCCGCCGACGCTGGTGATGCCGCCCGGGTACCGGTTGGTGGCATGGCGGGACGATCTGCTGGCCGAGCACGCGGAAACCAAGTACCAGGCGTTTCGCAGCGAGATCGACTCTCAGGTCTTTGAATGCCTGGCCGGCCGCGAGACCTGCCTGGACCTGATGCAGCAGATTGTCTCCCGGCCCGGCTTCTTGCCCGAGGCGACGTGGCTGGTGGAGTTCACCGGCGTCGCGCATCGCCCGGAGTATTGCGGCGGGATCCAGGGCGTGAAGGCAACGCCCCGCAACGGCGGCATTCAAAACGTGGGCGTCATCGCCGAGCACCGCGGCCGCGGGCTGGGCAAGCTGCTGGTTGCCGCCGCGGTGCTGGGCTTCCGCCAAGCCGGCCTGCGGAAGGTCTACCTCGAAGTCACCGCCGAGAACCACGCCGCCCTGCGGCTCTACGCCGGCCTGGGCTTCCGCAACGTGAAGACGCTGTACAAGGGCGTCGAACTGGCGGCGACGGCTTGAGGGGCTGGGGTCAGGCTTCAGGTGGTAGGGGTCAGGGGTCAGGCTCTAGGGGTCAGGCGTTAGGCGACCGGAACCGGGGCCGCCAGACTGACCCTGGAAGCCTCAACCCTGATGCCTCGCTCATGACCCACTGGCCCCTGAAGCCTAGCCCCTGACGCCCGATCCCTCTCCGTCATCGAGCTTGCGATGCCTGCCGTGGGGCGATAGCTTCGACGGTGTCGGCTTGCTGCTGGCAGGCTATTCGGGCGGCGTGTTGGCATTTCGCGTCGCCTCTTTCACGGATCGGACCCGCGTGTGAATCCTGAGATCAAGACCGCCGTCCTCCCCGGCGGCATGACGCTGGTGGGCGAGGCGGATCGCTCGTTCCAGTCGGCGGCGTTTCAACTCTGCGTGCCTGCGGGCTGCGTGTTCGACCCGCCGGAGCGGTTCGGCCTGGCGTCGCTCACGTGCGAGATGCTGCTCCGCGGCGCCGGCGAGCGCGACAGCCATCGGCTGATCAACGACCTGGAAAACCTGGGCGTTGAGCGGGGCGAATCGGTCGGCGTGACGCAGTCGGTCTTCAGCGGCGCGGCGGTGGCGAGCAGCCTGCTGCCGGCGCTTTCGATCTACGCCGACATCGTCCGCCGCCCGCACCTGCCGGAAGACCTGCTCGACGCGGGCAAGGCCGTCTGCCTGCAAGAGCTGCAGGGGCTGGAGGACGAGCCTTCGCAGAAGCTCATGACGGAGCTGCGGCGGCAGCAGTACCCCGCGCCGTGGGGCCGGGCCAGCCACGGCGAGGCGGAAGCCATTGCCGCGGCCACGATGGACGAGGTGGCCGAGTTCCACCGCCAGCGTTACCAGCCGGACGGCGCCATCCTGGCCGTGGCCGGCAGCTTTGACTGGGACGAAGTGCTGGCTGCCACGCAGCGGTTGTTCGGCGATTGGCGCCCGGTTGCCGACGCGGAGCCACCCGTCGCGGAGACGGTTACCGCCGCCGCCCACCTGCCCAGCGACACCAATCAATGCCACATCGGCCTGGCGTTTGAGTCCGTGCCGTACCGCCACCCGGACTACTTCCAAGCGTGGTCGGCGGTGGGCGTGCTTTCGGGCGGCATGAGTTCGCGGCTCTTCACCGAAGTGCGTGAGAAGCGCGGCCTCTGCTACACGGTGAGCGCAGCGCTGCAGACACAGGTGGAGCGGGCGGCGGTCTTCGCCTACGCCGGCACTACCGCCGAGCGCGCCCAAGAGACGCTGGACGTCACGCACGGTGAGCTGGTCCGCCTGCGCCAGGGCGTCACGCAGAGCGAGCTCGGCCGGCTCAAGGCCCGCATCAAGAGCGGGCTGATCATGCAGCAAGAATCCACCAGCAGCCGCGCGGCGGCGCTGGCGCGAGACACGCGTCACCTGGGCCGGGCGCGGCCCGTGTCTGAGCTGGCCGCCATCATCGACGCGGTGACCGCCGACAGCATCAACAAGTTCCTCAGCGAGCAGCCGCCGCGAGAATTCAAAGTGGTCACGCTCGGCCCCGAGCCGCTGACCCACCCGCAGGGAGCCACGGCGTGAAGTTTGAGAACCACCGGCTGGAGAACGGGCTGACCATTGTCGCCGAGTGCAACCCGAGCGCGCACTCCACGGCGCTCGGCTTCTTCGTCAACACCGGCGCCCGCGATGAGACGGACGAGGTGGCGGGCGTGAGCCACTTCCTGGAGCACATGATCTTCAAGGGCACGCCCCGCCGGTCGGCGGACGACGTGAACCGAGAGTTCGACGAGATGGGCGCCCACTACAACGCCTACACCTCGGAGGAGCACACCGTTTACTACGCGTCGGTGCTGCCGGAGCACCAGAGCGGCTGCGTGGAACTGCTGGGCGATCTGCTGCGGCCCAGCCTGCGGGCGGAGGACTTTGATATGGAGAAGAAGGTCATCCGCGAAGAGATCAAGATGTACCTGGACCAGCCGCCGTACGGCATGGACGACCGGGTGAAGCGGCTCTGCTTTGGCGATCACCCCATCGCCCGCAGCGTGCTGGGCGACGACGACACGATTGCCGCGCTGTCGCCCGAGCAGATGCGGAGCTACTTCGACACGCACTACGCGCCGGAGACCATCACGCTGGCCGCCGCCGGCAACGTGGACTTTGAGAGCTTGGTGCAGCAGGCCGAGCAGGCGTGCGGCGGTTGGCGGCCGTCGTCCGCCATTCGCCCGGCCGTGGAAGCAGTCGGCGGTCGGGTCTTCGAGTCGGTCCGCGTCGACGCAGCGACTCAGCAGTACGCGCTGTGGCTCGCCCCGGGGCCCGACGCCGCTTCGCCCGACCGCTACGCCGCCAAGCTGCTCGCCACGATCCTGGGCGACGACTCCGGCAGCCGGATGTACTGGGAGCTGGTTGACCCGGGGCTGGTCGAGTCGTGCAGCCTGGGCCACTACGAGTACGACGGCGTGGGCATGTACTACACGTGGCTGGCGTGCTCGCCGGACGAGGTCGAGGCGAACCTCGCCCGTCTGCAGAAGCTGCTGCAGGACGCGGAGCAGTACGGCGTCTCCGCCGAGGAGCTGGAGCAGGCCCGCAACAAGGTGAAGAGCCGCGTGGTGCTGGGCAGCGAACGCCCGCGTGCCCGGCTCTTCAGCGTGGGCGTGGGCTGGATGCAGGGCCGCGGCTACCGCAGCACCGCCGACGACCTGGCGGCGGTAGACACCGTCACGGTCGACGACCTCCGCCGGTTGCTCAAGGAGTGGCCGCCGTCAGCGGGCTCGGTCGTAACCGTCGGCCCGCGAGAAGGCGTGGCGTCCCCCGAAGGCTTCCCGGCCCCGTAGGGCAGGCCCCGCCTGCCGTGCGGCACGAACGCGGCTTCGTGGCAGGCGGGGCCTGCCCTACGGGGTTGGCGTGTCCGGGTCTTGGATTTCGGCTGCCAAGTACTCCTCGATGAAGGCGCCGCATCGATAGCATCGCGCCGGCGTTTCTTCATGCGATTTCCAGCCGGGGTGCTTTCTACGGATCGCCTCGATCTGGGCCGCTGCACCGGGACCAACGCTGCTGTAGCCGCCAATTACGTCGGCGCCGCAGACGGAACAGAGAAGGTGGTTTCGCTCCCGCGATCGCCGCATCCAGTCGGCCGTCCACGCAACCAGTGCGGCGAGGGCGAGAAGCGGAGCGACCGCCGAGAACGCGAAGCCGGCCAGCCCGAATCGGTCGGAGAGGTAGTCGCCCGCCAAGGCGCCCAGTCCGCACCCGGCCGCGCCCAAGGTGACGGCGGCCGCCAGCACAGCCGTCTGCGAATCGAGGCGCCTGTCGGCGAACGGCTTCATCTTCTGCTTGAGCCGCCGCCGCTTCGTCTTTATCGACTTCGACTTCAGAATGGACATCGTTCAGCAGGCCCGGCCTACGGCTGTCGTCGGGTGCACGGCACGCAGTTCGGTAGGGCAGGCCCCGCCTGCCTTGCGGCACTGCAAGCATCGCCTAGTGTTGAGCCGCGCCGCGGGGATCGCTACTCTCCGCGCGATGATCCCCGCCCCGCGCTATGCTCCCGCCCGGCCGTTGTCTCGGGCCCCGACTCAATCTCGGGCAGCATCGCCGCAACACAAGGACCTGTGCTGTGGACCGAACGACCATGGATGCCTCGAAAACCCTGGCGCTGGCGTTCTCGCTGGCGATTGCAACCACCGCCGTGGCGCAGCAACCCTCGCCGTACGGCTCGGCGCCGACCGCTGCGGCGTCGCCGGCGGTTGCCGCCGGCGCTTCGCTCACCGGGACCTGGCAGCCGCGGGAAGACGCCAAGCAGCGTGCCAGTCGGCATCAAGCGATCGATCAGGCGACCGAGAGCCTCAACTGGATGATGCGCGGCAAGGCGAGAGAGAAGCTGCGTTCGGCGACCGCTTCGAGCGACGAGGTGAGCATCGCCGACGCCGGGCAGCAGGTCACGCTCGAAACGCCCGAGCAGCGGATGACGGTCGCCACCGACGGCCGCCCGACCAAGGTCAGCACGCCCGAGATGACGGGCACGGTTCGCGCCATTCGCAGCAAGGGGAACCTGACGGTGGAAGTGGCGGGCGAGCGGGGCACGCGGACCACAACCTACATCCCCTCCCGGGACGGCCGGACGCTCACCCTAGACGTCCAGATGAGCAGCGCCCGGCTGGCGAAGCCAATCCGCTACCAAGCGACCTACCTCCGCAAGTAGGCACCCCTCGGCCGAATGCTGGTTCGACCAGTGCCGCCGTTGCTTAGAGCGGTCGGCAAGGCATGCCGTGCCGCTTCGCCTCGCAAGACTGGCTCGTGCCGCGTGTGGGGTTGCGGGTTGAGTCGCCTTTTCAGATCGGGGGCTTCTGGCGGGTGGTGGCCCGGGCCGAATCGAGATTGGAGCTCCTGCGCCGATAAGAACGAAGCGAACCCGGTAGCCGCCCGGTTCCCCCGGCGGTCGGCGAACTCTCGCGGAGGTTCCCCATGGCGCTGCGACTCCTGGCGTTCTCCGCATGCCTTGCCGCGTGCCCGGTGGCGGACGCGCAGCGGCTGGAGTTCTGCGACGACTTCACCAAGCCGCCGTGCCAGCAGCGGGACCCGTTCGAGGAACGCATCGAGACCGAACGCCACGACTTCACCCAGTCGGCGGTGACCGTCGGTCGGGGCGTGGTGCAGCTTGAGGGCGGGTACTCGTACTTCTACAAGGACACGCCGGAAGAAACCGAGTCGGCCCACACCACGCCGGAACTGCTGCTCCGCATCGGGCTAACCGAAGACATCGAGTTCCGCCTGCGTTGGAACCACTCTTGGGTCTTCATCGAGGAGGAGCCGGACCGCATCGGCGCGGAGGACCTGCGGTACTCGCTGAAGTTTCAATTGACGCGGCAGCAGTGCGGCGGGCTCATGCCGACCAGCGCGCTGGAACTCCGTGGATCGGCGCCGACCAGCGGCGACGCCTTCTCGACCGGGCGCAGCGAGTTCAGCCTCGATTACATCTACCAGTGGGCGTTGACCGAGGGCGTCACCTTCGCGGCGTCAACCGGCTTTGGGACCAACGGCTTCGCTGACTTCGGCCTGGTGCCCGACGAGCCGACCGATGAGAACTTCAGCGTGCTCACGCAGTCGGCCGTCTTTGGCTTCGAACTCTCCGAGTCCAACACGCTGTACGCGGAGTGGTTCGGCATCTACTCCAGCGGCTTGGGGGACGAGTTTGCCGTGTCGGTCTTCAACATCGGCGTCGACCACTACGTGACGAACAACTTCGTGGTCGACCTGCGTGTGGGCGTGGGGCTCTCGGAGGATTCGGACGACTTCTTCACGGGCGTCGGCGGCGGCTATCGTTACTGACCGCCCGATCGCCACGCCACGGAGGCCCGTGCCGGTGTTTGCGCTCCGTCGAGGCGGCCGGGCTGCCGGTGACCGACTTGTGGTGGCGACCGGCGGCGTGGAGAATCAACCCGTGATCGATGAGTAGTCAGAACAGCCTGACGAGTACGAGGCATCCCGCTTGAAGACCCCGGTTGCATTGACGGCAGTCTTTGCCTTCTTGTGCGTGGGTTGCACGTCCAAGCCGGCGCCTGATCAGGCCGAGGCTGCCGCGGAGTCGAGTGCTCCGCCCGCGACGCGAAGGGACGCCGCGCTGGCTTCGGCACCGACTCCGGATGAGCCTATCGATCGCGAAGTGGTCTTCCCCACTTTCGGCGTTGCGCTCACGCCGCCCGAGGGCTGGCAAGCGGAGTCCGCGCAGCCGCCCGCTGGGTTCTTGGGTCGGTGGTTGCCGGCCGACGCCGCGGCGGACGATTGGTCGCAATTCTCACTCGACCTGCGGGTTGGAGCGGGCGACGGCGTCGCGAGTCGGTTTGCGGAGATCCTGGAAGGCCGAGGCTACAAGCGTTCCAATGCCCGCATGGCGGGTGGCTCAGCCCTGCGTCTCGACGCCCCGCCGACCGACCCCGGTGTTGGGAGTGACGCCGAGAGCAACGACGCGCCGCCGACGCCTTCGCCCGTTTTCCTCGTCGGCCGCGGCGAAAGCCTGTGGCGCTTGCTCTTTCTGCTACCAACCGGCGCCGACACGGCCGTGGCGGAGGACGTTGCCGCGAGCGTCCGCTGGCTGCCGGCTGAGCCGATTGAGAATCACTTGAAGCTCGGCGCCGCGCAGGTGGTGCACGGCTGCGGAACGATCCGCACGCCATCGATTTCGCGGACCGACCCATCGTTCGCCCAAGAGGGCGCCGAGGCGTTCACGGCGTTCGATTACCGCGCCGGCCAGGACGGGCTGATCATGGCCTTTTACCGGCGGCCGGCGCGTGAGAATGACTCGCTAGGCGCCCAGGCGGCGGTCTACGCCGAGCACGTTGAGGAGCGGACGGGCATCGAGGGCGTGCTCCGCTTCCGCGTCACTGAGAACAACCCCGACGTCATGATGAGCGACCCGCTCGTCGGCGAGTTTCCGAGCGGCGATAAGACCGTGACCAGGCAGTCGGTCTACGCCGTGTGGCGGGCGCAAAATGACATGTTCATCCGCTGCCAAGCGGTGGTGAACGACGAGGTGTTTAGCAACCAAGAAGCCGTCGCTCGCGCACTCGACATGGTGCGACGGTGCTTTGAGACTTGCTCGAGGACCGGCGCCTACGAGCGCCCGGCGAAGTGAGCGACCGACTCGCGCTCGGCCGACTACACTCGCTCGGCGTAAAGCTGATCGTACAGCGGCTGGCAAACGGCCCACACGCTCCGCAGGCTCGCCGGCAGACCGGGCCGCGGCATCCGGTCGCGTGACCCACTGGCGACGCCGGCAAGCATCGCCGGCAAGAACTCAACGCCTACGCGGCCGCACCAGGCGCGGAGCGTACGCTCGGTGTCGTTGAGCAGGTCGGACGCGTCGATCACGATCGGCGCCACGCCGGTGCGTTCGAAAATGTGGTGGAAGATCTCAACCTGCTGCGGCAGACCCGTGTCTTCGGGCCGGACGGCACGACCGGTCGACGCCAACGTGGCGAGCACGGTTGCCGGCTGTGTGATGAGCAGGCAGTTCGTTTGACCGAGTAGCCAATCGCGATCTGCGTCGGCTGACAGCAGGTGGGCTTGGTGTTCGCGGTACGTGAGCCGGAACGTGGCAGATGTTGGAACAACGGCCGGCGCCAACAACGCCGCGTGCGAACCATCACGGCGCCAAGCCGTCCGCCCCTCGGTTGCGGACGTTTCTTCAATGTGGGTGTCGCCCCGGAGCTTCCAAGCGCTCGCGAGTCTGCCAGGCGTCGCTGCCGGGCCGGACCACAGAGCCAAGCGGATTGATTCCGCTCGGATAGCCGTTGCCTGCAAAGCCGTCTCCTTCGCTGTCGATGCCATTCGTTGCAGACGTCACATGCCGGCCGTTTCCTGATGAGCGGCCGATGGTCGACGCGACGTTAGGCGGCCGTCGCTGCTACGGGTAGCTAGCTCCGTCAGCCTGTGGCGAGCATTGTGGGACACTACCCGGGGCCGCCGCAAGTACGTAGACTCACATACCTTCGACCCCGTAGCTCAGTCGGTAGAGCAATCGACTTTTAATCGATTGGTCGCGCGTTCGAGTCGCGCCGGGGTCACTTGGAAAACGCCGGGAAAACCGGTTAGGTAAGCGGTCGCGGCCGACAAGTTATCCACGTGGCCGCAACCCGATGCGCTTTTTCGGATTTCCGTCCGCCGCGGCTTCAACCCATTTGCGGTTAGTCGCGTACCAAGCCACGGTCGCTTCGACGCCGGCCGAGAAAGACGTCTGCGGTCGCCATTCCAGGCCATTCGCTTTCTCGCTGTTGAGGGCGTACCGCCGGTCGTGGCCGGGTCGGTCTTCCACGTGCGTGATCAGTGTCGCCGTCTCGCCCGCCGGCCGGCCGGCGTGGGTGTCCACGGCGTCGCAGATCGCGTGGACCACTTGCAGATTGGTCCGCGGATCGTCGGCGCCCAGGTTGTAAGTCTCGCCAAGGGCGCCGCGGTCTAGCACCGTGATCAATGCCTCGCATTGATCGTCCACGTGTAGCCAGTCACGCACCTGGAGCCCGTCGCCATAAATCGGCAGCGGTTCGCCCGCGAGCGCCCGCATCGCCATTAGCGGAATGAGCTTCTCCGGGTGCTGCCGCGGGCCGTAGTTGTTGGTGGAGCGCGTGATGATGGTCGGCAGACCGTAAGTCTGACGGTAGGCGCGTACCAGGTGATCGGCGCCCGCCTTGGTGGCGGCGTACGGCGAGTTGGGCGTGTACGGGCTGGCTTCGGTCGAAGGCGGCTCGTCTGCCGCGAGCGAACCGAAGACTTCGTCCGTTGACGCTTGCAGGAAGCGGAACGCGTTGGCGTCGGCTTCGCTCAAGCCACGCCAGTAGACGTAGGCCGCGTCAAGCAGCGTGGCGGTGCCCACCAGATTGGTTTGCACGAACTGCGAAGGGCCGTCGATCGAGCGGTCGACATGCGACTCGGCCGCCAGGTTCAGCACGGCGCGGGGCGAGTGCTGCCGGATGAGCTCGGCAACCGTCGCCGCGTCGGCAATGTCGCCCTGCACGAAGGTGTGCCGCGGGTCGCCGATGGCGTCGCCGAGCGACAGCACGTTGCCGGCGTAGGTGAGCGCGTCGAGCGTCACCACGCGCGCGGCGGTCCGCTGCAGCAGCCGACGCACCAGCGTGTTGCCAATGAACCCGGCGCCGCCGGTGACAAACAGGGTTTGACCTTCAAACAGCACGGCGATCAGCAGGGCGGGGTGGCGAAGACGCGCGTACGGGCGGCGGCACTGGAGTCTACCTTCCGCCGGCGGATGATGCGTTACCGCAACCGCGTTGCCGGCCGGCAACGGCGGCGTGCCCGCGTTTTCGTGTCAGGCGTTACACGTGGGCCAGAAGCGGGGGGATGCGAGCGGCGGCGCGGGACCTGCATTCCGCTGAGGCGTTCTTCTCTCCAGGAGCGACCGCCGATGCCCAAGCTTCGCCCCATCGCGTTGACTGCTGTGTCCTTGGCTCTGTTGGCGTCGGCCGCGGTCGGTGACACGTGGGTCGAGGTGCGACCCCTGCCCGCGCAGGGCGTGCCCATCGTCGTACAGCCGAGCGGCATGCCCGTTGGGGGGCCGGCGATCAGGCTTGCCCCGCGGCCGGTTCAGCCCGTGCGGCCCGACACGCTCTTGATCACCGCCACGCTCGCCAACTGGGACGCGGACGTTGAGTTCGACGGCCTGCTGCTCCAGGTCGCCACGCTCGCCGGCGCCCACGCCGTGACGCCGCGGCGGGCGGAGATCTCGATCACACTGTACGGTGAGCGCTTTACCACGCCCACGCGGCTCAAGGCGATGGAACTCGCCCGCTGGACGCGGTTGGTGCAGGCGAAGGACTTCTGCGGCCCGGCCGGGTCAGCCGTCTACCGGCTGCCCTTCGCCGCGTTCGACCCGACGCGCGACCCGAGAGTAAACGCGGACGCGGTGGTGCGGGTCTCGCTCGGCGTGCCGGGTGTCGGCCGCCTCAACGCCTCGGCGCCGGTGCAGCTGATGGAGTTCGACCCGCTCCGCGATCGCCGCTTCCAAGCAACTGGCAGCCGACGCTTCCGCGGCGAGCGCTAGCCGGCGACCCCCGCGGTTCAACGCTAAAGGTCGATGGGAAACGGCGCCGATTCCGCGTCGGTGTCTTCCTCTCCCTGGTCGGCGCTTATCGCTTCGGCGTCGCGGCGGTCGGCGCCCGATCGGCGGTCGTTGGCGCCAACGTTGGTCGGGTCTTGTTGACGGCGGTCGCTACCGCCGCGCTTCTCGATCAGGGCTCGCAGGTCGTCGGGCAGGTCGATGTGGCTGGGCATCGGCAAGCGTTGCTCGGGAGGAAGGGACTCGGAAGAGGTTCTCAACGGTAGACGCGGCCGGTGGGCTGCGTGCTAAGCCGGGGCGCCGCGAACAAGCCCGCACCGGCAGGCGAGCCGGTCATCGGGTCGACCAGTTGTGGCTGTTCGGATCGCTGCGCGGTTGGCGCCGCTGCCGGCGTGGTCTGCTGAGCGAAGGTCGGTGTCGCTACGACGCACTCCGGGCCGCACGCGTCGACCGGCGGAAGCCTTCGCAGCACGCCGCGCTGTTTCGGCGGGTGGCAAACGCACGGCTCGTCGAGCCGCGCCACGCGGAACGGCTTCTCCGCCATCACGTCCTTCAAACTCGGCTCAAACGGCCGCGGGTACCGGCATAGCGGCCCGTGCATCAGCGGCGTTGTGGCCCGCATCAGCTCATACTCGTTGCGGCAGTTCACCTCCGGCGACGCCGGCAGCACGTGCGGCACCAGGGCCACGATGATCTCACTCCGCGACTTAATCACCTGCCGCCGCTGGAAGAAGAACCCCGCGTACGGCAGGCTGCCCAGAACCGGGACCTTGCTCACCGTGGTGTTGTCTCGCTCCTGAATCAGCCCGCCGATCACCATGCCCTGGCCGCTGGCCAGCATCACGTCGGTCTCAAGCTCGGTGGTTTCCTCTTCCGGCAGACCGGTGTCCGGGTTCACCTGGCCGCTGGAAACCTCCGGCTTGATCCGCATCAGCACGCGGCCGTCTCGCGTGATGCGCGGCGTGACCGAGAGCACCACGCCGACGTCCAGGAACTCCACGCTCTCCAGCGTGCTTGTCTCGGTGGTCGTGGTGACGCGGAAACCGAGCTGCTCGCCGATCTGGATGCGAGACTCCTGCCCGTTGACCGCCAGCACACGCGGCTGGGCCAGGGTCTTGGCGTCGGTGGTGGAAATGAGCGCCTCGATCACCGGCGAGAGGTCGCCGCCGGTGGCTTCGATCAAGAAGCCGGGCGACGCCGCAGAGTTGGCCAGCCCCGGCGCGTGGAGCGAGACCGTCGCGCCCGACACCCGCGCGAGCCCAGCCAGATCGACGCCCGCCCGCTTGTCTCGCGAGAGGTCGACCTCGAGGATATGCGCCTGGATCAGCACCTGCCGCGGCGGCTGGTCGATCTCGGCGACGTACTGCTCAATCCGCTGCAGGTAGGGTTCGAGGTCGTCCACGACAATCTTCTCCGCGCTGCGGCGGCTGTCGGTGGCGCTCGATTCGCTGATCCAGCTCTGACCCACCGGCGAGAGCATGCCCTTCACGGCCTGGTCCACATCGGCCGCGGCGGCGAAGTCGAGCTCCAGCACGGCAACGCGGCGGCCCTGCACGTCGGCGGGCAGGCCGGCGGCGGTGGCGACGCTGGTGACAAAGATCACGTCGCCCTTCTTGGACCAGGTGAAACCGCTGGCGCCGAGCAGCGAGTCCAAGGCTTGGTCGATCGGCACGTTATCCAGCGTGGCGGTCAGCGGCACGTCGTTGGCCGAGGCGAACACCAGGTTTAGGTTGAGGTTCTCGGCGATCATCGCCAGCACGTGCCGCAACGGCGCGTCACGCACGGCCAGCGAGATCTTGCCGTCCGAGTTCGCCACACGCATGGTGGAGCGGTCGGTCGAGTCCGCCAGCGGGATGGTGAAGCCCGGCCGCGCGGGCTGGGGCTGTTGCTGCACGGCCGCCGGAAGGGGCGAGCCCGCGGGCACGGGAAGCGACTCCAGCGCCGAGGCGTTCACCGGTTGGTTCGCGGCGCCGTTGAGCCATTGGCTCAGGGCGTTGGTGACGGTTGCCGGCAGATTCGCGGAGCCGGCCGGCGACGCTTGGGCCACCCGCACGCGGCCGCCATTGACCGGCTGCCGCTGCGATTGGGCTTGAGCTGCCGATGGCCCCATCGTCGCGATCGCCGCCAGCGCAA
>JBCDJN010000107.1:0-17389 GCA_039414355.1 Planctomycetota bacterium
CTTTGATATCAGCGTCACCGACTACGACGTCGATGGCGGCCCAGCGATCTCGCCCGACGGAAACACGATCCTGTTCCTCCACAACGGACGAGATATCGCCGGCGGCACCAACACGATTCACACGATGCCAATCACCGGCGAAGGCACCGGACTGTTCAATGGGATTTTCACGGCCGACCCAACCGCGTCCAACAACGTAGACGGCGGCATCGGAAACTTCTCGCCGAGGTACAGCCCGGATGGCAGCACCATCTTCTTCGTCAACGCCGAAACCGGGTTCCTGGATGCGGGGCTGCCGATCCCGACTTACACAACCGACAGTTTCAACAACGACCCCGCCGCGGGTCCGCTGTTCCCCGGGGCTTGGGGCAACCCCGACTGGGACCGGCTCTACTCCGTTCCCGCCACCGGCGGAACCCCCACACCGATCACATCGGGCGCAGACGGTGACCTCGAAGGGGCCTTGTTCGCCATCACCCCTGACGGGGCTTCGGTGGTCTACGCCCCGGACAGAGCTGTGGCCAACCCGCGGGACCGCGGCGACGAACGGCCGACCCTGTTCACTGTTCCCGCCACGGGCGGAGCTTCCACCGCAGTCCCTCTGGCGCCGGCGCCGAACGCACTGTTTAGCATCTCCGCCCAAGTCGAGGTTGTTGGTGACGCCCTGAGTCCGACGATTCTGTTCATCGGAGACTACGACACCCCGGGCAAGGATGAGCTCTACTCGGTGCCGCTCACCGGTGGGACGCCGACTAAGATCAACGACGAGCTTCACTTCGCCGGGGACGTGCGTAGCTTTGAGGTCTCGCCCGATGGTTCTCAAATCGCCTACGTCGCGAACCAGACCACCAGCAGCGCCTTCGAAGTGTTCCTAAAGGACATCAGCGGCGCCGGCACCGGCGCCAGGGTGAACCTGCCGGCGCCGGATAACTCGGGCGGCTTCGACGTCGGGGACGCCGTCGGGCCTGGTACCGTCCGGTTCTCACCCGATGGAGAGACGATCTACTACCGCGGCGACCTCACCAACGACGGGGCTAGTGACATCTACGTCGTCGACACGACGGACAAGGCTGGCTTGGTTTCGTCGGTCTACACCTATGTCGGACCGGACGGCGGTGACTTCTTCGACGAAGCAAACTGGGAGGACGCCGAGGGCAAAAACCCCACCGGTGACCCGATCAATACGCTGGACAACGAACTCATCACCGGAATCTCGCTGGTCGTTGACGGCGATGTCATCGGTGGCAGCCGCACCGTCCGCTCGATCTTCGACGGTCAGCTGCAGTTCGGCGTCGGCGGCAGCCTCGAGATCATCAACGGCGCCACTGTCGACTTTTCCGATCCCGACGGCTCGGTTAACGCCGAGCTGGACTTCGACCCCAGGTCGGGCCTGAAGATCGTCAACGGATCGCTGATCGTTGACGACGATATCTTCCTCGACGGGACTATCCACCTCGAAGACGCCTTGCTCGAGTCGTTGATCGATGACGTGGAGTTTCAAGATGAGCACGACTCGACGATCATCAACTCGACGGTCCGCGCGGGCAACAATCTGATCTTCGATCAATCAATCGCTGCGGTGACCGGCTCGTCACTGATTGCCGACGACAATACGTCGATCCGATTCAGCTCGAGCGTCACAGTAACGGACACCGAGCTCGACATGACGTTCGACGTGGAGCCGCTGTTCACCCACTCGGACGGCGAGGGTTCATCGCTGACGCTCAAGGGCTCTTCGGTCCTGAACGCGGACTCAGTCAATGAGGGGGTAGACCTCATCCTGGAGGACACGGCAGTGGCGAACCTAGGGTCGTTGGACACCGGGACGTCAACTTCGACCCCCCCCTCCATCATGCAGGGGACGAACACCGTCATGGCCGACGCGGGATTCGACGGCGAGTTTGTCTCGCTGATCATCATTAACTCCGATGAGGCGGTGGTGAACCTCGCGTCGACCACGCAGAGTTCGAGCCCCGCTGGCGAGCTCATCATCAACGGGCTGACCGATGAGTCGTACGACGACAACCCCGACGCGTTCAACATTGTGAACTGGGATGCCGTCTCGCCGGTCCGTGGGCTTTCAATCGCAGGGGCGCCCCTCGGCGGTGACTACAACGGTGATGGTGTTGTCGATGCCGCCGACTACACCATCTGGCGTGACAGCGTCGGCGCGAGTGCGGGAACCCTGCCAAACGACATCGATGGCGGCATTATCGGCGTTGACCAGTACCTGACGTGGCGAACGAACTTCGGCTATCAATCCGGACCAGCGCCCGCGGCCGTAGTGCCCGAGCCGGCCAGTCTATTGTTCGTCCTTGCAGCGGCAGCCGGGCTGCCCCGGCGCCGCCGGCTTGACGGCCTGCGTGGCGTTTGAGCCGCCGGGCTGGTGAAATCGGCTTTCCCCTAACCGAATCTGAGCAGAGGAAGCAGAGCATGTTTCAACTTCATGGTGGAAGGCCGCAGCCCAGGGTGGTTCGCGGGGCGACTGTCGGGGGATTCACGCTTGTTGAGTTGCTCGTGGTCATCGCGATCATCGGCATCTTGATCGCTCTGCTGTTGCCCGCGGTCCAATCCGCTCGCGAAGCGGCACGACGGACTCAGTGTAAGAATAACCTTAAGCAGCTCGGCCTCGCTCTGCACAACGTGCATGACACCGAAGGCGCTTTGCCACAAGGTGTTTACACAGACCCTGCCAGATCTACGTCGCCGGGATTGAGCTGGTTCACGCGAATGCTCCCTTACATTGAGGAGCAAAATAAGTACGACCTCATTGCCGATCACCATCCACCGAGCTTCGACAACGCTTGGGAGTTCTATCGGCATTTTGAGTATGCGCTCAGCTTGGGGAGTCTAATCCCTACGGGCGACCAGCCGGTGCCCGGATTTAACTGTCCTTCGTCGGGTCTTCCTCTGCAAATACCCGACACCGTCGCCAACGCGATTGCGAGAGGTTACGCGACCACCACCTACAAAGGTTCCAAAGGTACCGGCGGCCGTGGGATTTTGATCCGGCCAACCTTGAGTCGAGCAGGCGACCCTTATGAAGTGCAGTTCAATGACGGCGTTACCCCTGATCCGTACATCATCGAGCGGCCATCGAGATCCCGTTATGCTTTCTCGGACATTACCGATGGGCTCTCGAACACCTTAGCTGTGTCCGAGTCCGCGTATGCGATTGAATGGCGAGCGGGTCGCGAAAGGTGGCCGATGTGGATCGGGACGCCGGGCTCCGACTGGGATGAGGTCGTTCTGTACAAGACCAACTTTACGATCAACTGCGAATTCGGTGGCGCACAAGCTTTCTGGGAGTTTACGGATCCGGCGGTGCTTAGGGCCCGAGACAAGATCGATGCCTATGGTGACGATCGTTCAGTTAGTGATGTGAACGATTGTGCGTACAGCTGGCACCCGGGTGGGGCCGTCGCGTTGATGGCCGACGGGTCGGTTCACTTTCTGTCCGAAGACCTGACACACCGCAATCACGTATACCTCGGCGATCCGCAAGACGCTGAGCAGGTCGTCGACTTCCAGCTGTAGCCGCTGCTTCGACGCGGTCTAGAGCCAACTTAGCAGTGCGTGCATGGCCGTCCGTCGTGAACGGAATGGCGGCCCTAGAATCGACGTGCTTCTCGCCGAGGCCAGTGCCACGCGCTAGCGCGGGGTCTTACCTAAACGGCAATTTGCGTGTGGGTTAGACGCGGAGTCGCCACAGCACTGCCTCGGGTGACTACACTGGGGCCTGTGCAGGCGCGCCCCGATCAGGAAACGACATCAGTGTCTCGCCCCTTCCCCTTGCTAACGGCCATGTGCCGCGGCACGGCATCGATTGGCTTGTTGGTCGCCGTGTTCGCCGTAGGCCCAATCGTCGCGATTCAGGCCGATCCGCTACCGCTCCTGCCGAAGCAAGCACGCGTGGAAGGGCTGTTGTCCCCGGCTGAGTTCTTCCGGTTCCCCGTGGGCGACCGGCACCTGCGGCACCATGAGGTCGTCGATTACTTCGAGTATCTCGCGGACGAGTCTGATCGAGCGGTGGTGATTAGGTACGGGCGATCGCACGGGCGACGGCCGCTGCTGGTGCTCGTTGTATCGTCGCCCGAGCAGATCAAACTTCTCGACGCAATCCGCGCCGCCAGGCCGACGATCATGAGTGGGCGCGCCGAGGCAGACGATACACCGCTGGTCATGTACTTGGGCTATGGGGTTCACGGCGACGAGGCCAGCGCGATGAACGCCGCGCCTGTCGTCGCTTGGCATCTGGTTTCGTCAATCGATGACGGGGTGCGCGAACAGCTCTCAAAGGGCGTGTTCCTGATCGATCCGGCGTTGAACCCTGACGGCAACGATCGCTTCGCCAACTGGGCGAATGAGAACCGCGGGCGGTTTGCGTCCAATTCCATGTACGACCGGGAGCACAACCAGCCTTGGCCTGGCGGACGGACCAACTACTACTGGTTCGACCTCAACAGGGACTGGCTGCCCGCCACTCATCCTGAGAGCCGTGGCAGGCTAGCGCTGTTCCATCGGTGGAAACCGAATGTCGTTCTCGACTTCCACGAGATGGGGAGCTCTTCGACCTACTTCTTCCAGCCGGGGATCCCGGAGCGTAACAACCCGCTTAGTCCGCCAAGGAACCTGGAGCTCACCCGCGAGTTCGCAAAACGCCATGCGGAGGCAATGGATCGCGTGGGCGAGCTCTACTTCACCGAAGAACGGTACGACGACTTCTACCCGGGAAAGGGGAGCACGTACCCCGACCTTCACGGCAGCGTGGGCATTCTGTTTGAGCAGGGGAGTTCGCGGGGCAAGCGGATTAAGGTCGGCCCCGTCGCCCGCGACTTCCGCGATTCGGTTGCCAACCAAGTCCGCACAAGCCTTTCGAGCCTGCTTGCTGCCAGCACCCTGAAGAAGGAACTCATCGAGTACCAAGCGGGGTTCTACGCCGACGCCCGAGTGCAGGCCGCCGAGGACGGTGTTAAGGCTTACGTGCTGACCGGAACGGCCACCCGGATCGCTGCGGCCGCCACGTTGCTCAACCGGCACGCCATCAGGAGCTACCGGCCGGACAGCGCGGTGACGGTCGCGGGACAACCCCGCGTGCGGACCGATGTCTTGATCGTGCCAACCGACCAGCCGGAGTACGTTTTCCTCAAGTCTCTGATGACGCCGCTCCAGTCGTTTCGCGAGAACCTCTTCTACGACGTGTCGACTTGGCACCTGCCAAGCGCGATGGATTTGGACTGTATCGAGCACCGTTCTGACGTGCCGGAAGGCTGGCTCGGCGCCAGTAGTGCTGTGGACTCCGGGTCGGCAGGCAGGAACAAGGCGGCGGTCTCCCTCGCTGGTGCGATCGGCGTAGTGTTCTCGCCATTAGAGTTGGGCGCGCCCAAGCTCGTGGCTCGGCTGATGCGTATGGGCGCGAGAGTCAGCGTCGTTCCGGAGCAAATGGCAGCCGAGGGTGACGATGGCGAATCCTATTGGCCGCCGGGTTCGTACTTGTTGCTTAGGCAGCACAATAGCGAGAGGTGGGGGCGACTGATGGAGAGACTGCCCCAGGCTGCGAATCGACTCGGAGTCTCTTGGAACGCGCTTGACACGTCGGTGACGGTGACGGGGCCAGACCTTGGAAGCAGCAGCATGCTCAAGCTCCCGAAGTGCCAACCCCTGCTGGTAGTCGGCGCCGGCACAAACAGCTACTCGGCCGGCTCACTATGGCACCTTCTCGATGTCCGGCTTGGGCTGCCTTCGGTGCTGGCGGACGCTAGCGACCTGGGACGTACGGGCCTACTGGATGACAAGACATGTGTCATTCTGCCCAGCGGCAGCTACTCTTCGGCGAGTCAATCGGACGTTGAGAGCCTCGAGGAGTACGTAAAGGAGGGCGGCACGGTCGTCGCCGTCGCCAGTGCGATAAGGTGGCTTGGTCGAAAGGAGCTGATCTCTCTGCAAGACGCCAAGGCCGATGAATCTGCGGAACAACAAAGTGGCGACACGCCGAGCCCAGGCTTGCCACCCTACGCGGAAGCCTCCGATCGGCGTGCGCTCGAACGGATTGCGGGTGCGTTCCTATCAGCGGAGACTGACCCGACACACCCGCTGGCGTACGGCTTTCCAGACAGCCGCGTGCCGGTCTTCCGCGACCACAGCTACCGTTTCCTGCTGCCGGACAATCCGTATCAGGTTGCCGCCCGGTACAGCGGTGTGATAGCCGGATACGTGAGTGATCGGAACCGCGAGCGATTGAAGAACAGCGCCGCGGTCTGGGTTGAGCCGTCGGGGCGTGGCAGGTACATCTTGCTAGCCGACGAGCCAGCGTTCCGCGGGTACGTGCGTTCAAGCGAGCGCTTTCTAACGAACGCGTTGCTGCTCGGACCGGTGCTTCGGACGCCTCCACCGCCAATTGAACGCGATTGAGACGCGTTTGGTTCTTCCGGCCATTGTATCATCACGCGAAGCGCACCAGCAGACGCTGTATCGTCTGTGAGTGGTTGAAGAGAGCGGCGGTTCCTAGGACGGGCTCCATGCGAATCCTCACCGAATCGATTGCACCACTTGATGGTCCGCGGTAGTTTCCAGAACCATCCCGCGACACTGTTGTTTGAGTCTATGAGCCGGGGCCTGGCTGAGCCGCGGCCGAACCAAGACGTGACCTCTGCGAGGCGTCCCGTGGCAATCGAACCCGACCGCTCGCTTCAGCGTGCGATCGCCAAGCGAGCCCGTCGTCGTGCATCGGGCCGCAGCCAGAAGCGCGCCCGGCACTTAGCGTGCGAACACCTTGAAGACCGCCGGCCGCTGGCGGCGGACCTCTTGTCGCCCCAGGCCGCTCTAGCTGCTGCGATTGCCAACGCGGACCTCACCCGTCCGCTTGCGGACGGAGAGATGCAGCCAATCCTGCTCGGCTACACCCTAGAAGAGCTGCGGGTTGATGCGCCCGATAACGTGAACGCCGCCGACACAACCAACACTGAAGACTTGCAGCCGGGCGGGTCCCTGGGACTCGATCTAACTGGGGCTGGATTCACGGTTGGGGTTTGGGAAGCAGGCGGTTTGATCCGCGATACCCATCAAGAGTTCGGCGGTCGCGTTACACTTGAAGAGCGTCCGAGCGGGTCTGACTTCTCGAATCACGCGACCCACGTCGCCGGCACAATCGGGGCGGCGGGAGTCGATCCTGATGCGAGAGGAATGGCCAGCGAGGTGCTGATCCGGGGCTGGACATCGAGCAACGACGAGAACGAAGTCCGCGACAACGGCGCCAGCCTAGACTTCTCAAACCACTCGTACGGCACGATCACCGGCTGGAGTGTCGATGACGGCGTTGATCGTTGGTACGGAGATTACAGCCTCTCACCGATCGAAGACGTCGACTTCGGTCGCTACAGTTCAAGTGCGCGGCGCCTTGACGAGGCGTTGGTCGCGAATCCAAACCTGCTGAGCGTCTGGTCCGCGGGGAACGACCGGAACGATAGCTTTCAGGATCGGGCGGGGGATAACACTTACCTGACTTTCTTCTCCAGCGATCCCGGGCTGCCAGACTGGAGCGGCCCCGGTGTTTACCGGGTGCCGAACAGCGGCGCCACCATCGCGCCCCCAGGCGACGGCAATGGCGGGACCGGCTACGACTCGGTGGCGGGCAACAAGGTCGCAAAGAACGGGCTGGTGGTCGGAGCGGTGAGCGATGTGCTCGCCGACCCGTACAGCCCCTCCAGTGTGTCGCTTGCTAGCTTCTCGTCATTCGGCGGTACCGACGACGGTCGGATCAAGCCCGATGTCGTCGGCAACGGCGTATCACTCTACTCGTCCCGGGCATCGAGCGACTCGGCCTACGGCAACTCCTCGGGCACCTCGATGGCCGCCCCAAATGTCTCCGGGACCGCGGTGCTACTCGCCGAGCACTACACCAACCTGTTCGGGCAGAAGCCGCTCGCCTCGACCAGCAAGGGGTTGCTCATTCACACGGCGACCGACGTCGGCAACCCCGGCCCTGACTACGCTTTCGGTTGGGGGTTAGTCGACGCCCGCGCGGCGGCGGAGAAGCTAACCGCTGTTGCCGATGCGCCGGCGGACACGGCGATGCTGATATCAGAAGAGGTCTACAACGGGAACGAGTACAACTACGCGTTCTCGGTTGACGGGTCCGGTCCGGTCAAAGCCACCATTGTTTGGACCGACCCAGCGAGCCCGACGATCACCGGCTTGGACAATCCGACGCGGACGTTGGTTAACGACTTGGATCTTTGGATCACGGGCCCCGACGGCACAATCTACAACCCTTGGACCCTGGACCCAACCTCGCCCACCGAACCCGCGGTGCGGACGGCACGCAACGACTTAGACAACGTTGAGCAGGTGTTGATCGACTTCCCGACGGCGGGCGAATACACCCTGAGCGTCGGAGCTACCGGTCTGGGCTTTGTGCAGGCCTTCTCGGTCCTCCTGTCGGGACCCGAGCCGGAGCCCGTCCCTACGATCAATGCAACGGTGGATGTGCTGCTATCGGCTGACGACACACCCACGCTCACCGGCACGGTGTCCGATCCTACCGCGGAACTGTTCATCGACGTTGGCGGCCAGACCGGTCTCGAGGCGACCAACCTGGGTGATGGTACTTGGGTGCTGAACGGCGACGTGCTGTCGCCACTTGAGGGCGGCGTCTACGACGTGGCGGTGCTATCGGTGCTCGACACTTCAACGGTGGTCGACGTGACAAGCAACGAACTCACAATCGACACGGACGGTGGGCAGGCGAGCGTGACGAGCACCGTGGCGATTGATATTCCCGGCGAGGGGACTTCGGGCAACGCGGCGCCCTATCCGGGCGTGATCTCTGTGGAGGGTTTTGAGGGCGAGTTGGAGTCCTTGGAGGTCCGTCTTCTCGACCTCGATCACACGTTTCCAGGCGACGTAGAGGTGCTGTTGTCGGCGCCCGACGGGCAGTCGGTGATCTTGATGGCGGATAACGGGCGCGGCACCGATTTGGTGGGTGTCGATCTCACGTTTAGTGACGACGCCGCCACGACGCTCGGCGACGATGCGATCACCGCGGGCGTCTACAAGCCGCTGGGCCGCGAGTCGGGAAGCCTGCCGGCGCCCGCTCCGAACTCGCCCTACGCAAGCCAGTTGGCCGACCTAACGGCAGGCGGCGTTAATGGCGAATGGTCGCTGTACATTTTCGACGACGCCGGCTCCGATAGCGGCCGACTGGTCGGCGGGTGGGGCCTCGACTTTGAGATTGTCCGTGAGTCTGAAGTCTCTGTCGAACCCGTGGTCGCAGCGAGCGAGGAGGGTGACGACGGGACAACCCAGTTGACTTTCGAAGTCGTTCGGGCAGGCGACATCAATCAACCGTCGACGATTGACTGGTCGGTCACGGGGGCCGGGGAATCGCCGGTGGATGCGGCGGACTTTGTCGGCGGTGAGCTGCCGAGCGGATCGGTAACTCTCGAGTCTGGCGAGGCATCCGCGCCAATTGTCATCCCGGTGCTGGGAGACACCCTGCTGGAACTCGACGAGCAGTTCACGCTGACCATCGCCAATCCAACATTTGGCACGCTCGGCGAAAGCTCTGTTGCGGGGACAATCGTCAACGACGACTCCGCAGAAGTATCGATCGAGCCGCCCGCCGCGCCGCAGAACGAGGGAGACTCCGGCGTCACGGCCTTCGACTTCCGCTTAACTCGCACCGGCGATGTCAGCCAGGCGGTTTCCGTGGGTTGGGAAATCACACTTGAGGGAGACCTTGATGACGCCGACTTCGTGACAACGAATGGCATGGTGGTCGTCCCAGCCGACGAGAGCGTTGGGTTGCTCACGGTAAATGCAAGAGGCGACATCGATGCGGAGGAAGACGAACCATTTACGGTGCGACTGACGGGCGTTTCTTTTGGGGAGATCGGCGTTGCGGAGGCCAGTGCGGTTCTGGTTAACGACGACCAGCCGTATACAGGTGAGCTCATCGTCGATACGGTGGCGGACGTTGACGACGGAGTCTACGCGGACGGGGAGCGATCTCTACGCGAGATGATTCGCTTGGCAAACCAGCGACCGGGCGATGACGTTATTAGTTTTGCGACATCGATGTCGGGCGAGACGATCGAGCTGATCGCAGGGGAGCTCTCGGTCACCGAAGCTCTAACCATCGACGCAACCGAGCTTAGTGCGAAGCCCGTAATCGACGCTCAAGGCCTCTCCCGCGTCGCGGCGTTTGACGGGGTTGGCCCGTTCGCAATCCGCGGTTTGGACCTACGTCGTGGTGCGACAACCGCCGATTCGCAGCCGGGCGGCGCGTTGCGTGCGGGCTCGGAGTCGCAGCCGGCGACTCTGGTCTTGGACCGCGTGGCAGTGACCGAGAGCTCGACGTCCGGCGGCGATAGCCACGGGGGCGGTATCTTCGTGTTCGGGGAAGTCCGCCTGCTGAGTAGCCTGGTTAGCGGCAATCAGACCCTCGGCCCCACTTCGCCTGGCGGTGGGGTGTGGGGCGACAACGTGATCGTCGAAGGGAGCACGATCATGGACAACCGCACCAGTGAACTCGGCGCCGACGGCGGTGGAGTCTACTCCGCAGGCTCCGCCGAAGTTCGCACAAGCACCATTTCGGGCAACCGGACTGACGGGGCTGGGGCCGACGGCGCCGGTTTGTTCACCGCGAGCGGTCATCTTCAGATCATGGATTCGACGATCGCAAACAACTCGGCGTTGGGAGACGAGTCGCGGGGGGGCGGCATCCTCCAACAAGGGGACTTGCTAACGATCGAAGGCTCTATCGTTGCGACCAACACGGCCATCTCCGCCGACGCCGATGTCGGCATCAACGAAGTCGCGTTGGTATCGGTCTCCTATACACTCATCGGCACTACCAACGGGCTCAACCCCGACCAACTAGCGAGTATCGAGGAAGCACCGGGCAATCTGACCGGTGACGAACAGCCAATCGATCCGGGCTTAGCGACATTAGGCGACAACGGCGGACCGGTCCCAACGCATGCCCTCTTGCCTGGCAGCGTCGCTTCGAATGCGGGCGACCCGTCGCGGACCTACTCTCAGAACTCGTTCGATCAGCGTGGCGAGGGTTTCCTCCGAGTCGTCGGCGGTCGGGTGGACATCGGATCGTTTGAGATCCAAGCGACGCCGCCCGAGCTATCGGGGGACTTCGATCGGAACGGAGTTGTGGACACCGCGGATTATGCGGTTTGGAAAGCGAGCTTCGGGTCGTTCGTCCCGCCAAGCAGCGGCGCCGACGGCAATGGCGACGGTCGTGTTGACACGGCTGACTTCACGGTCTGGCGAGACGCGTTATCCGGAGTCTCGCCCCTGGCGAGTAAGCCAACTCCGCAGGACGTGGGAGACCGCAACGAGAACGTCGCGCCGCCAAACACGACCGAAGACTCGCTACTCGCGTCGGCGGTGACGGACCTGCTGGCGGCCTCCATGTATTTTGACGCGGGCCCCTCCCGTTTGGAGGACGGGGATCACCAATTCGAGGTGACCCAGGCGTTAGCATCGATACCACCCCTCGGCCAGCAAACGGCGTTGCTACTCGCACTCGCAGAACAGGCGAGAACCTTCTCGGAAATGGAACAACCTGAAGACATCGAGCGAGTCGGCGCCGACGCGCCCGCCCCGCAGTCGCAACAAGCCCGAGCGGAAGCGTTTGCAGCACTAGGAACGGGGCTGCGAGTCTAGCGGTTGACTGTTCCTTCGCCGCTCCTGGGGAGGTGATCGATCTCACGCCAAACGCCGAAGCGCGGGCTGTTGTCGAGGCGTTGGCGCGTGGAGCAGCAGCGACTGGCTTTCCAGACTTGTTGTCAGTCGAGTCCCGCGGCGCGGTGCTATCCCAAGCCAGGCTCCTCGGCTGGCTGGCCGGTTACCTCTTTTTTGGCTTCGGCAGTCGTTTCAGTCCACTGTAGCCGTTAGTTGGGCGCGTGCATCGCCGCAACGCTTGACGCCGATTGGGTTTGCAGCTTCGCGGGGTTCGCAGGCAACAGCCTTCAGGTCGCCGTCGCGATGACTTCCAGCAAGTCCGAAGAAACCACGTCGATCCTTCACAGACTGTTCCTGAGGCGGATTTGACGTGAAAGCCCGGGCGAAACTGTGGACGCGTGAAATTCTCCCGCACGAGGCTGTAAGATTCTTAGGGGGCGGTGTGCCTACAGTTCGCCTGCTGCCCTGATCGCCGATTTTGGGTTGATGTGGATGAGACCTTGATGATCCCACGAGGCTGCCGGACTTGTTTGGTAGCGACGGCCGTCGCGCTCATCGCGGCATCGTGCTGCGCCGACCCGAACGATGCCGCCGTTTCATTCTCTCGTGAGATCTTGCCGATCCTCTCGGACCGGTGCTTCCATTGCCATGGCCCGGACGGGTCGCATCGGGAAGCCGACCTCCGGCTCGACCTCGAGGAAGCTGCGAAAGAAGACCGCGGCGGGTACGCGGCTTTTGTCGCGGGCGACTTGCGGCAAAGCGAAGTTTGGCAGCGGATCATCGCCACGGACCCCGACTTGGTGATGCCCCCGCCCGACTCGCATCGCAAGCCCCTAACCGAGATTGAGAGGAAGAAGCTGCGAGATTGGCTGTTGGGCGGTGCGAAGTGGGGTCGGCACTGGGCGTTCGAGCGCCTTTCGCGACCTGCCCAGCCGGACCGCACGGAGCACCCGGTCGACGCGTTCGTGCGGCAACGCCTCGCCGAGACCGGTTACGAACCCGCGCCACGGGCCGAGCCGCACACGCAACTGCGGCGGCTCTCGTTCGGATTGATCGGCATGGGGCCGACGGCCGACGAAGTGTCGGCGTTCGCCGCGAATCCAACCAACGAGGCCTGGCAATCCGCCATCGACCGGCTTCTGGAGTCACCGCACCACGGCGAGCGGCTGGCGATGTGGTGGCTCGATGCCGCACGGTACTCCGATACGGATGGCTTCCAGATCGACGCCAATCGAGAGAACTGGCCGTGGCGGGATTGGGTTGTGAAGGCGTTCGACGAAAACAAGCCGTTCGATCAGTTCACGATTGAACAGTTCGCCGGCGACCTGCTGCCCGACGCGACCGAAGAGCAGGTCTTGGCGACTTGCTTCCACCGCAACCATATGACCAACGGCGAGGGCGGCCGCGACCCGGAGGAGTCTCGGATCGACTACGTCATCGACCGTGTCAACACGACGGGCGCCGTTTGGCTCGGGCTGACGTTGGGCTGCGCGCAGTGCCACTCGCACAAGTTCGATCCGATCTCGCAGCACGAGTACTACTCGCTGGCGGCCTTCTTCAACAGCATTGATGAAGACGGCCGCGCCGGCATGCGAGCCAAGCCGTACTTGAAGTACCAGTCTGACGCGGTCGCCGACAAGATCGCCCGGCACGAGGCGTTTGTCTCCGAAGCGAAGGCGGGTGCAAACGCCGAGCGGCAAGCGGCGGCCTCTCGCTTTGATGAATGGCTCGAGTGGCGGCTCGCGTCGCCACCCGAAGGCTACAAGACATGGTGGCCAACACAGCCGCGGGCATCGAGCACCGACGGCGGCGGCCTGGTGGTGGAGTCGGACGGCACGATCCAGGCAACGAAGCCTTCGCCGGTGCATGACGACTACCGGGCCGAGTTCCTCGTCCCCGAAGGCATGCATGCGGTTAGCGGGTGGCGGCTGGAAGTGCTTCCCCATGAGTCGCACGTTGAAGGCAAGTTCAGCCGTGGCGGCGATGGCGAGTTCGTCCTGACCAATGTCCGTTTGCTGGCGATGCGGGCTGGGTCACCCTCGGAGCAGCAGGCGGAGCTCTCTGGAGCAATCGCGGATGCTGAAGCCGAGCGTGATCCGAACTTTGGCGAGGGCGACCGCTACGCGCTCGTCCGCCACACCCTGAACGATGACTCACGCGACGGCTGGACCACGCGAGGCGTCGAGGAGATCGCCCCGCGCACGGCTGTCTTCGAGCTCGCGAAGCCTTGGGACGTAGAGCCGGGCGACCGGATGGTCGTCGTGCTCCGGCATCGATCCCTCAAGCCGCACGCCGCCATCGGCCGTTTCCGCATCGCGCTGGCGGCGGAGCGGGGCGAGGTGGTGCGGCGCGTCGATGGCGGTTCGCCCCAGGCAGAACTCGTGGCCGCCAACCCCTCCGGGAGTGATTCGCTGGACGCTTCCCTCCGTCGGCGACTACTGGAGCAATTCCTGTTGGGGGACGCCCCGTACCAAGAAGCGCGGCAGCGGCTCCGGATGGCGGAGAAGCAGCTTAGAGAGTTGAAGGCGGAGGCCGAGCCGCGATCGGTGATGGTGCTCCGCCGGCGAGAGAAGCCCCGGAAGACGCACGTGCTGGTGCGTGGTGTGTGGGACGCCAAGGGGGACGAGGTTGTGCCCGGCTTACCCGACGAAGTGCTCAGCCGACCTGCGGAGCAGTCTCAGTCGCGGCTTGACCTAGCGCATTGGCTCGTGGACCCTGAGAATCCGCTCACAGCCCGCGTGGTAGTTAATCAGTTGTGGCAGATGCTGCTCGGTGGAGGCTTGGTACGCACACCGGAGGACTTCGGCTTGCAGGGCGAAATGCCGACGCACCCGGAGTTGCTCGACTGGCTCGCGGTTGAACTCATCGAGAACAACTGGGACGTTCGGCACATCCTCCGCCTGATCGTGACGAGCGAAACATATCGCCAGTCGAGCGTCGCCTCCGAGGAGCTACGCGAACGCGACCCCGAGAATCGGCTCTTGGCACGCGGGCCGCGATTCCGCCTGCCCGCTTGGATGATCCGGGACAACGCTTTGCGAGCCTCCGGGCTGTTGAACGTTGCTGTGGGCGGCCCGCCGGTGAAGCCGTACCAGCCGCCAGGCGTGTGGAGCGAGATCAGCATGGGTCGGCTTCACTACGAGCCGAGCGTCGGTCCGCAGAGGAACCGCCGGACGCTCTACGCGTTCTGGCGACGGTCGGTGGTGCCGACGTTCTTGTTCGACTCCGCGCAACGACGAAGCTGCGAGGTTGGCGTGAAACGCACCAACACACCGCTGCACGCGCTGACGTTGCTAAACGACGAGACGATGCTCGAAGCTTCTCGGTCGCTAGCCGACGATGCCACCGCCGAAGGCGACGCCGCCGTTTCCGAGCGGATGCGGCGCCTTGTTGTAAGAGTCCTTTCGCGTGAGCCGGCGAGCGACGACGCCAGCGAGCTGCTTGGCGTTTGGCGGGATGCCCTCACGCACTTCAAGAGCCGGCCAGAAGAAGCGCGGGCGTTGACGAAGGTGGGCCAGCTGCCCCCTGCCCCGGCCGCGGTCGCCCCAGAGACGGCGGCGTGGATGGTTGCGGCAAGCCTGCTGCTCAACCTTGATGAGGCGATTACCCATGAGTGACGAGCGAACGCTCCTCGGCCGTCGCAGCTTTCTGGGGCAAGCCGGTTTCAACCTGGGGGCCTTGGCCGCCGGGACGATGTTGGCGGGCAAAACGGCGTCTGGGATGTCAACGCTGCCGCACGCCGCGGCGCGAGCGAAGCGGGTGATCCTGCTCACCCAGTCGGGCGGGCCGTCGCAGATCGAGCTCTTCGACCACAAGCCGGGCCTTAAGCGTTTAGCGGGGACCGAACTGCCCGACAGCGTCCGCCAAGGTCAGAGGTTGACCGGCATGACCGCCGGGCAGAAGCAGATGATCCTGCCGCCGCTTTCGCGATTCCGTCCACGCGGCGAGTCGGGCGCGACGGTCAGCGACTGGCTGCCGCACACCGCGTCGATCGCCGACGACGTCTGCTTCATCAAGTCGATGGTGACCGACCAGATCAACCACGCTCCGGCGATGACGAAGTTCTTGACCGGCCATCAACTGCCCGGCCGGCCGAGTTTCGGCAGTTGGGCGAGCTACGGCCTGGGCAGCGAGAATCGGAACCTGCCCGACTACGTGGTGCTGATCTCCAAGATGGAGCGCGGCAGCGACCAGCCGCTGTACGACCACTACTGGGGCAGCGGCTTCCTGCCGAGCCAACACCAAGGCGTCAAGCTCCGCAGCGCGAAAGAACCGGTGCTGTATCTCAACGATCCCAACGGGCTCGACCCGTCGCTGCGGCGCCGCATGTTGGACGGGCTCGCATCGATGAACCGTCGGCGGTACGAGGCCACGCTCGACCCCGAGATCGCCGCGCGGATTGAACAGTACGAGATGGCGTTCCGGATGCAGACGAGCATCCCGGAGTTGGCCGACCTGCGGGACGAGCCCGATTCTGTCTTCGACCTTTATGGCCGCGACTCACGCCGGCCCGGCAGCTACGCCGCGAACTGCGTGCTCGCCCGCCGGCTGATCGAGCGCGGCGTGCGATTCGTGCAGCTCTTCCATCCGGACTGGGACCACCATTCGCGGCTGTTCGCGTGGTGCCAGGATCGGTGCTTCGACACCGATCAGGCGAGCGCCGCGTTGGTGAAGGACCTCAAGCAGCGCGGGCTCCTGGAAGACACGCTAGTGATTTGGGGCGGCGAGTTCGGGCGTGGTGTCGCCGGGCAGGGCAATTGGAACGAGCCCAACGCCGGCCGCGACCACCACCCGCGGTGCTTCACGCTCTGGATGGCCGGCGGCGGCGTCAAGGCGGGCGTGACCCACGGCGCCACCGACGACTACAGCTACAACGTTGTGGACAAGCCCGTTCATGTCCGCGACCTGCACGCCACCGCCTTGCATCTGATGGGCATTGATCACGAACGATTCACGCACCGGTTCCAGGGCCTGGACTACAAGCTAACCGGCGTCGAGCAGGCACGCGTGGTCGATGAGGTCCTGGCGTAGGCTGGGAGCGGGCCTGCACGGTTGATTTCCACCTTGGGCCTCTCGTTGCCCTTCAGCAGCTCTTCTCTTCACAAACGTCGCGTAAACTCGTCGGCAACCAGTGTCATGTTCTGCTCAGTAAAGGTCGCCGTGCTGCTGGCCCTCTGCCTCTTTGGCGGCACGCACGCGGAACCCGCGGCGGCGCCGCCCTTTGAGCCCAGCATCCCATCGCTCCGAGAGCGACCTTGCCCAGAGTGGTTTAGAGACGCCAAGTTTGGCATTTACCTGCACTGGGGGCCGTACTCGGTCGCCGAGCGTGGCGAGTGGTACGCGCGGAAGTTGTATCTTGAAGGCACGCCGGAGTACGAGCACCACGTCGAGACCTACGGCCACCCCTCCGAGTTCGGCTACGCGGACTTCATCCCGATGTGGAAGGCGGAGAACTTTGACCCCGACGCTCTGGTCGCCCTCTTTCGCCGCGCCGGCGCCCGGTGGTCTTCCCCCGATCTATGAGCCAGCGCTTGTGAGAGGATCTGGGTTAGTTGACCCTCACCCCAAATCTGTACCAGCGGCAGTGCTAGGGATCGGCGTCACTTCGGGGGTCTGGCCGCTCAGGCTGCTGTGCGGACGTACGGTGTTGTAATCGATCCTCCAGGCTTCGACCTTCTCGGCCGCGTCGGCC
>JBCDJN010000108.1:0-17323 GCA_039414355.1 Planctomycetota bacterium
GTTGAGAGCTTCAAGGCGGCTGCGGAGCGATTCGCTGAGCATCCTCCCAGTCTAGCGGCGCAAAGGCTGCCAGCGAAACGCCGAATGGCTTACGCTGCTAGCTGGGAGGATGCTCAGCGAATCGCTCCGCAGCCGCCTTGAAGCTCTCAACCGCGAGCGACTGCCCGAGCTCCAAGACTCGCCGCGCCCCAGCCCGCCGCCCCGCCCTGCCCTCGCCAAGCCGAGGCCTGCGCCTCAACCATCCGCTCCCGGCCTGCTGTCCGGAGCGAAGGTCTGCCGCAACGCCGCCGGCGAGCATTTGGTGATGACGGTGGAGATCGATCAGCTCTGGCCTGGCGGCGGCGAGCGGGTGGCCGGTCGGATTGAGCACCTCGTGTCGCTGTCAGGCGACGCCGCCGGCGACGGCGCGACGCTTACGCCGGGCGTGGAACCTCTGGTTGGCAGCTTGCCCGACCGCGCGGTGCTGCTCGATCTGGAGACCTGCGGCCTGGCGGGCGCCGCGTTGTTCTTGATCGGGCTGCTGCGGCAGGTCGACGGGCGGCTAGCGGTGGAACTGCTGCTCGCCCGCACCTACGTCGAGGAGCAGGCGGTGCTCGTCTCGCTCTGGCAGCGGTTGGCCAACGCCGACGCGATTGGCACCTTCAACGGCAAGTCGTTCGACTGGCCGATGGTCATGGACCGCAGCCGCCGGCACCTGCTGCACAAGCGGATCGAAGGGGGGCTCGTCGAGCCTGAGCACGTCGACCTGCTGCCGATCGCCCGCCGGCGGTGGAAGCCGATGCTGCCCGACTGCAAGCTGCAGACGATCGAGCGGATGGTCTGCCGGCGGCCGAGGTCGGGCGACATCCCCGGCGCCCAAATCCCGGCGGCTTACGACGAATTCGTCCGCAGCGGCCGCACCGACCAGATGGAGAAGATCCTCCGCCACAACGCGTTGGATCTGGTCACGCTGCTCGACGTAACGCTCCGCGTCGCCGCGTGAGGGCAAGAGCGGCGATCAATGCCAGGCCCGCCGCGCCGGGCTCGGGCACGGCCAACGCCGACCACGCCAGCGAAAACTGCCGGCCGTCCAGGTCCACATCAACGCCCTCCACCCGCAGCGTGTAGGTCTTCTGAGGGGAGACCTGGTGGTAGATGTGCTCAACGTTGTCCACGAGACTGTCCGACACAGCCACGGGTACGCCGTCTTCGAGCAGGAGCAGGTCCAGGTCGTTGAGCTCTTCGGACGTGAAGATGTCGGCCGCGTCGAGGCCTTGGGCGCCGCGGTCGATTCGGGTCACGTCGCGAAACCAAGTGAGCGTCGCGGTGAGCATCGAGTCGTTGACCAGCGTGGTGTCGATCTCGTACTCGACGGAGTCGAGCGGGTCGACCTCGCCTAAGTCCCAGCCAATGGCGGGCACCATCCCTTCGCCGTGCTCGCCTGCCAAGTACTGAATGGCGGTGGCGGCGCCGTCGATCTGCCCGGCGCCGGAATGCGTGTCCAGCGGCCTACGCGTGCTGGCGCCGTCCCACGGATTGCCCTGCTTGTCCAGCACGTCCTTCGACGCGGCATTCATCAGCGTCGACTTGATGACCAGCGGGCTGGTGCTGAGCTGGTTCGTTCGGCCGGCGTCGATCATCTGCGCCATCAAGCCGGCAACGTGCGGCGTGGCGAAGCTGCAGCCGCTTGCGCTGGTGTAGTCGGCCTGAGTCTCGTGGTCGTCGTTAGCCATGGTGATGGAGGTGCCGGGCGCCACGACATCGGGCTTCATCCGGCCGTCCTGGGTGAAGGCGATGGAGCTGCCGCTGGCGACTTGGTCGAAGTCGAAGTCGGTCAAGCCAACCGACACGCCGTGGTACGCGCTGCCGGGGCTGCGGACACGCGGGTCGTTGTTCTGAGCCTGGCTGATGTTGCCCGCGCAGACTGCTACGGAGATGCCCTGCGTCTGGGCGGCCCAGTCGAGCATCTCGTCCAGCTCTTGGTTGCCGTTGCTCGCGTTGGCGAAGAAGTTGAGCGAGAGGTTCAGCACGTCGGCGCCCTGGCTAATGGCGAAGCCCACGCCGTTCTCAACCCAACTGCCGGTGTTGAAGCCGTTGTTGTTGTTCAGCACCCGGGCGTTCACAAAGCGGGCGTCGGTGGCCATGCCCAAGAAGTTGCCGTTCGGGTCGTTGCCCAGCACAACGCTGGAGACCCAGGTGCCGTGCCCGTGGACGTCATCGCCGGTGTTGGCGGGCTCGGTGGGGACGAAGTTGCCCTCGGCCACCAGACGCGGGTTGCCCTGAGAGTCGTTGCCTGTGAGCGCCGGGTGCGTGTCGTCGACACCGCTATCGAGGATGCCAACAATCACCCCGGTGCCGTCACCGAGCTGCGTGCGAGAAGTGTCGCCGTTGATGGCGGGCACGCTGAGGTTGATCGCCTCAGCAACGCCGGCACAGCCAAACGCCACGGCGGCGCCGGCAAGGGCCAAGCGGATTTTGGTCGTCATTGGGCCGAACTCGACGGATGAGAATCCCGGATGCTGTAAACCGCAGCCTATCTGAGTTTCCCAAAGTGTCAAATCAATCTCTTGTGCCAGAATGAGTCAAAACCCCGACAATTGCGGCACCACGCGAGGCTGGTTACACTCTGGGGCTCGACACACACGGGAGCCCCTTGCATGCGTCACGTCCTATCCGCCCTCGTCCAAAACGTCCCTGGCGTGCTCGCGCACGTGGCGGGGATGCTCGCCTCGCGCGGCTACAACATCGATAGCCTCGCCGTCGGCGCCACCGAAGACCCGAACCTTTCGCGGATGACGTTCGTCGTTGTCGGCGATAAGAGCGTTCTGGAGCAGGTCGGCAAGCAGCTTGAGAAGATTGTGACGGTCGTCCGGGTGGACGACATCAGCGCCACCGACTTCGTGGAGCGCGACTTGATGCTGCTGAAAGTCTCCGCCGGGCCCGGAAAGCGGTCGGAGATTCAGGAGCTGACCAACATCTTCCGGGGCCGGATCGTCGATGTGGCGCCAGAAGAGTTGATCGTGGAGATCTCCGGTCAGGAGACCAAGATCGACGCATTCATCGACATGATGCGCCCGTTTGGGATTATCGAGCTGGCGCGGACCGGCCGGATCGCCATGGTGCGATCGGTCACCCGGGCCGCCACCACCGGTTTGAAGCCGGTTGCCGCAAGCTGACGGCGACCAAAGTCACCCACAGGGCGACGCCGCCCGTTTCGTGTCGCCTCTCCGGCCTTTCGGCGCGAGGTTAACGCCATGACCGAAGCACCAGTCTTTCAAGAAACCATCGTCCGTCCGAAGCGCCGCCCGGAAAACGAGCGGAAGGTGAAGCGGCTGCCGCCGCACGCTGTCGTGCTGCACAACGACGACGTGAACGGTTTCGATTTCGTCATCGCGTCACTCAAGGCCGTCTTCGGCTACACGACCTTCAGGGCGATGCGGCTCACGCTGGCGGCCCACACCAGCGGGCAGAGCCAGGTGTGGACCGGGCCACTTGAGGTGGCCGAGCTCAAGGCCGACCAACTCCGCAGCCGCGGCGCCGACCCCGAGCGGGCGTCCGACGGCGCGCTGCCGCTTCGGGTGACGGTTGAGCCGTTGCCCTCCGATTGATCCTTCCTTCGTACAACCGCGTTCAAAGAACCACCGTCCCACAACTAGCGAAAGACTCTTCATGCCCGCCCAGATCTACTACGACGCCGACGCCGACCTGAAGCACCTGGCCGGCAAGACGGTCGCCATCAGTGGCGACGGCTCGCAGGGCCACGCCCACGCGCAGAACCTTCGCGACAGCGGCGTGAAGGTGGTCGTGGGCCAGCGGCCGGGCGGGCCGAACTACGACCTGGCGAAGAGCCATGGCTTTGAGCCGGTCTCCGCCGCCGAGGCCGCCAAGGCGGGTGACGTGATCAACATCCTGCTGCCGGACGAGGTCCAGGCGGCGGTCTACGCGGCGGACATCAAGCCGAACCTGGCGCCCGGCAACGTGCTGATGTGCTCGCACGGCTTCAACGTGCACTTTGGGCTGATCGAGCCGCCGAAGGGCATCGACCTGCTGCTGGTCGCGCCCAAGGGCCCGGGGCACCTCGTCCGCAGCGAGTTCGAAGCGAGCGGCGGCGTGCCCTGCCTGATCGCCACCCGCAAGGCGGGGACGACCGCCAGCGACGACGACATGTCCGACGAGTCGTCCGACGTCTTCAAAACCGGCATGGCGTACGCCAAGGGCATCGGCGGGACCCGCGGCGGCGTGATCCGCACCAGCTTCGCCGAGGAGACCGAGACCGACCTCTTCGGCGAGCAGGCCGTGCTTTGCGGTGGCATCAGCGAGCTGATCAAGGCGGGCTTTGAGACGCTGGTCGAAGCCGGCTACCAGCCCGAGATGGCGTACTTTGAGTGCCTGCACGAAGTGAAGCTGATCGTCGACCTCTTCTACCAGGGCGGCCTGAGCTACATGCGGTACAGCGTGAGCAACACGGCCGAGTACGGCGACTACCGGAGCGGCCCTCGGGTGATCACCCCCGAGACCAAGGCGGAGATGAAGCGGATTCTGGACGACATCCAATCCGGCCGCTTCGCCCGCGACTGGATGCTTGAGAACAAGGCGGGCGCCCCCATGTTCAAGGCGACCCGCCGCCGCGAGCAGGGCCACGCCGTGGAGCAGGTCGGCAAGCAACTGCGTAAGATGATGAGCTGGATCGACGAGAAAGAGGTTGGTTGATTCGCCAGCAGGCTGACGCAGGAGGGAGCTATGTCCATCGCGCCTCAGCGTTATACGGTCGAACAGTACTACGAAAACGAAGCCGAGAGCGATGTCCGCCACGAGTACTTCGATGGCGAGGTCTTCGCGATGGCGGGTGGTACGGCTGAACACAGCCTGATCAAGACGAGCATCTCTTCCGCGCTCCGCGATGCGGCAGTGCGGGAGGGCTGTGTCGCGTTCGATTCGGACATGAATGTCGTGTGCCCGTCTGGGCTGCGAACCTACCCAGACGCATCGGTCACTTGCGGCGATCCCGAACTCGAAGACGAGAAACGACTAGCGTTGCTGAACCCATCGCTCGTCGTCGAAGTCCTTTCACGCACGACCGAGAAGTACGACCGTGGCGCTAAGCTAGACAACTACCAGACTATTGAGTCTCTGAAGGAGGTGCTCTTTGTCTGGAGTGATCGTGTGCGGGTCGATCATCGTGTGAAGCAGCGTGATGGCGGGTGGCTGGAAAAGACCTATGAGCGGCTTGCTGACAGGGTTTCTCTAGAGCATCCCACGTGCGAGCTGAGCCTGTCGCGGGTCTACGAGCAAGTGACATTGCCCGAAGCACGCCTCGAAGGCGGCAACCGCGATACCGATACGTAGCCGTGCACCAGACTGATCACTCGCTCGGAAGGTCGTGGCCCATCTTGTCGCGCTTGGTCGCCATGTAGGCGGCGTTGTGCTCGTTGACGGGCGGGACGATCGGCACCTGGTCGACCACCTCAAGATCGTAGCCGCCGTACACGAAGGCGTCGGTCTTCTTGGGGTTGTTGGTTAGCAGGCGGACCTTGCTCAGGCCGACGTCCTTGAGCAGTTGGATGCCGATACCGTAGTCACGCATGTCGGCCTTGTGGCCGAGTGCGAGGTTCGCCTCGACGGTGTCGAGCCCCTCGTCTTGCAGCGCGTACGCCTTGACTTTCTCAACCAGGCCAATGCCGCGGCCCTCTTGCGGCAGGTAGACCAAGACGCCAGCGCCCTCTTGGCCGATCATCGCCAGCGCCATGTGTAGCTGGTCGCCGCAGTCGCATCGGAGCGACTCGAGCAGATCTCCGGTGAAGCAAGAGGAGTGTAGCCGCACCAGCGGCGCGGCCGACTTTGTCGGGTCGCCGATGACATAGACCACCGGTTCCTGCGCCTCGTGGTGCACGCCGTACGCGATGATCCGGCCGGCGCCGTACTTGGTGGGCAGCTCCGCCTCGGCCTTGCGGTAGACCAGCTTCTCGCGGACACGGCGGTGGGCGATGAGCTGGGCGATGGAGATGATCGGCAGGTCGAACTGCCTGGCAAGGTCGACCAGCTGGTCGCGGTTCGCCCGGTCGCCCGTCTCGTTGAGGATCTCGCACAGGCAGCCCGCCGGCTTGAGGCCGGCCATGCGGGCCAGGTCCACGGCCGCCTCGGTGTGGCCGGCCCGGCGGAGCACGCCCCCCTCTTTGGCCACCAGCGGGAAGAGGTGTCCCGGGCGGACGAAGTCGCCGGGCGTGCTGGCGGGGTTGCAGATTTCCAGGATCGTCTTGGCCCGCTCGGCGGCGGTGATGCCGGTGCGGGCGGAGCGGTGGTCGACCGGCACTGTGTAGTTGGTGCCGAGCGGGGCGGTGTTGTCGTCCACCATCGGGTGCAGCCGAAGCCGCTCGCTCATCTCGGGCAGCACCGGCATACAGAGCTGGCCACGCCCGTGCGTGATCATGAAGTTGACCACCTCCGGCGTCACCGACTCGGCGGCGCAGACAAAGTCGCCCTCGTTCTCGCGGTCCTCGGCGTCGACGACGATGACGACCCGTCCCCGGCTAAAGGCTTCAACGGCTTGTTCGACGGTTGAGAAACGGTGCGGCATGCGTCGCGGGATCCGTTGGAAGGTGTCGTTGTCGATGGGCAAGCGGGCCCGCCGATCGTACGATTCTACCCGCGGCGGCACTCGCTGGGAGTGCCGACCCTCCACCGGCGCCCGCCTGAACGCTTGGGAGTGCAGCTTGGACTCTGGACGCTTCGCGATGGTTGTTGCCGCGTTGTTCGCGGCGTCGCCTTTGCCATCGCCCGTACGAGCCGAGGCAGACAACCCGTTCAACTTCCGCCCGGCCCAGCCATACGGCGAAGCGGGGGACGAGCCGCTGCTGGCGGACGTTTATTTGCCGGAGTCCGACGGCCCTCGGCCGGGCGTGCTGATGGTTCACGGCGGGGCTTGGCAGTTTGGCAGCCGCCGGTCGATGCGGCCCCTCGCCGCCCAGCTCGCGGCCCGCGGCTATTGCGTGGTGTCGATTGACTACCGCCTGGCGCCCAAGCACAAGTTCCCGGCTCAGATCGAAGACTGCCGGGCCGCGGTGCGGTGGATGCGTCAGAACGCCGCGTCGCTGAAGCTCGACTCGACGCGCATCGCCGGCGTTGGCGTGTCGGCGGGTGGGCAGTTGGTGCTGCTGCTGGCGACGAACAACGCCGGCGCCGCGGCCCCCGATACCAATGCCGACGCCGACGCCTCGGAGGCGGATCACTGGCTTAACGCGGCGGTAGGGTTAGCGGCGCCCTGCGACTTCCGCCCCATGCCGGCCGACGCCGCGGGGCTCGCCTACTGGCTTGGCGGCACGCGGTCGGAGCGGCCCGAGGCGTACGCCGCGGCTTCGCCCGCCGCCTTTGTTTCGCCGGACGACCCGCCAACGCTGCTCATCCACGGTGAGAAGGACCCGCTGGTGCCGGTCGCCAGCCCCCGGGCGATGCACGCCAAGCTGAGCGGCGTCGGCGTTGCCACGGAGCTGATGGTCATGCCGGGCGCCGCGCACACGGCGCCGCTGTGGCGGGCGGACGCTCAGCAACGGACCTTCGAGTTCCTCGCCAAGCACCTGCCGGTTTCGCTCCCGGGGGGCGAGTGATGGCCGACGCGTCGCTTGCCCCGCTGCCGCCGCACCCGCGCGAGGAGTACGTGGAGCAGGCGCACTTCTACGGCACGCTCGCCGAGCGGCTGCAAGAAAACGTGCCAATGCAGGAGGTGCTGAGTAGCGTCCGCGAGGAGGTGCTGGCGACGGTCAAGCTGCCGATGGCCGTGGACTACCTGCTGACCGAGCTGCGTCACACGGGCATGATTGCGCCTGCCATGAGCGGGCTGCGGCACTACTTCACGCCGCTGCAGGCGTACATCGTGTCGGCGGGCGAGGACGAGCGGGGCCGGTTCGACCTGCGGGTTGGACTTGAGATCCTCCAGCGCGAGGCGGACTATCGCGCCGGGCCGTTGGCGGCGGGGCTGCCCTCGCCCACGCCGCAGGGGCTGTTCCTCTTCCAGTTCGAAACGCTCTGCCGAAACCGACTGAGCTACGACCAGGGGCTAACCGCGATGGCCAGCGACCCCGCGTACGACGAGCCGTGGCGGGCGTGGATCTCGGCGGTGCGGCGTAAGGTGGGCATGGTCGACCTTGCCGACCTGATCTACGTCAACAGCCAGCACTACCGCAATCGGCTGAATCGCCAGCAGGCCGCGGGCGGCGACAACGAGGCGGCCGCGCCTCTCTTCGGCGAGCGGGAGGGCCGCATCGCGCTGGCGAATCGGCGGAAAGACCCGCTGCTGCTCTTCAATTCGCTCCACCGCCAGCTTGGCTACCCCAGCCCGCCGCGACCGCAGGCGGTTGCGGCCAACGAGATGACGCTGCCGCAGCTAGCCCGGCGGCTGGAGCAGTTTGAGAAGCGGGTCACGCTGCTGGAAGAGGAGCAGCGGGGCGGCATCGACCTGACCAAGTTCTACGGCCCGCCGGGCGCCGACGACCCCGTCTAGCCTCTGCGTCGGACGGCGAATCCTCCGCGTACTCCCATGGGAATTCTCGTTCGAGAGCCGTTCTCTACAATCGGCTAGCGTGTTAGGTTGGGCGGCTTGCCGCGGCTTTGCTGGACCGCGTGTTGTCCGGCCGAGGCCCGCCGCGGAGTCGGCTTTGTCGCCGACCGTCCCCTCGGGTGTCAACGGCCGTGGATTTTGAGCTGAGCCTGCAGTCGGAGACGGTCCAGTCGGCCTATCCGCAGCCGCCGCGGGAAGTGCCGCCCGACTGGTCGGTGAGCCGGGTGATACGGAAGATGCGTGAAGAGAAGACCGGCATGCTGCTGGTGGTCGAGGGTGGCCGGCTGCGGGGTGTCTTCACCGAGCGAGACGCCGTGCAAATGCTGGCGTCTGGCGCCGACCTCAACGGGCCGGTCGCGGCTTCGATGACTCCCGCTCCGGTGGGTGTTGGCCCGCGGGCGGCGGTTGGCGAGGCGATTGAGAAGATGGCCCGTGGCGGCTACCGCCACCTGCCGGTGCTGGACGGTCAGACGCCGGTCGGCATCGTCGCCACCAAGGGCGTTGTGCACTACCTCGTGGATCACTTCCCTGACACAATCTACAACCTGCCGCCCGATCCGTCAGAGCCCGCCGGCGATCGCGAAGGCGCCTAGCCAAGAGCCGCGCGGCGCCGCGATCGGCCAGCCGCTCAAACCCGCCGCCGCGAAACCGCGGTCCCTCTGCTAACCCACCTCCCGCTTACCCACGTTCTTTGCCGCTATGGTCGTTGCCAACCAAAAACCGGTCCGCGATGTCGATCAGGCCACCGTCCGCTTCTGCGGCGACTCCGGCGACGGCATGCAGCTCGCCGGCACGCAGTTCACCAACACGTCGGCCCTGGCCGGCAACGATGTCGCGACCTTCCCGGACTTCCCGGCCGAGATCCGGGCGCCGCGGGGCACCAAGGCGGGCGTCTCCGGGTTCCAGATCAACTTCTCCAGCCGAGAGATCTTTACGCCCGGCGACACCGTCGATGCGCTGGTGGCGATGAACCCGGCGGCGCTCGCCACGAACCTCTCCGACCTCCGGCCGGGCGGCATCCTCGTCTGCAACACCGAAGCCTTCGACGGAAAGGGTTTGGAGCAGGCGGGCTACGAGAGCAACCCGCTGGAAGACAGCGATCTGGACACGCAGTACAAGCTGCTGAAGGTCGACATGACCCAGATGACCCGCGACGCCGTCGCCGGGCTGGGCCTGAGCCAGAAGGAGGCCGACCGCTGCCGCAACTTCTTCGCCATGGGCTTGGTGTTCTACATCTACGCCCGGAAGCTTGACCCCACGCTGCGGTTCATCGAGCAAAAGTTCGGCAAGAAGCCCGAGGTAGCCAAGGCGAACGAGAACGCCCTCCGCGCCGGCTACAACTTCGGCGACACACTCGAGGCCCTGCCCACGCAGTACCACGTGCCCAAGGCGTCGCTGCCGGCCGGCCAGTACCGCAACATCATGGGCAACACGGCCCTGGCTTGGGGGCTGCTGGCGGCGGCTCGGCTCTCTAGCAAGCGGCTGTTCCTGGGCGCCTACCCCATCACGCCGGCGAGCGACATCCTGCACGAGCTGGCCAAGCACAAGAACTTTGATGTGCTGACATTCCAGGCCGAGGACGAAATCGCGGCGATGACCTCCACGATTGGCGCCGCGTTCTCAGGAGAGATGGCGGTGACCGCCTCCAGCGGGCCGGGCATCGCGCTCAAGGGCGAGGGCATGGGCCTGGCCGTGATGACCGAGCTGCCGATGATCGTCATCAGCGTGCAACGCGGCGGCCCTTCGACCGGCCTGCCCACCAAGACCGAGCAGTCCGACCTGTACCAAGCGATGTTCGGCCGTAACGGCGAGTGCCCCATGCCGGTGGTCGCCGCCAGCAGCCCGGCCGACTGCTTTGACGCGATTCAAGAGGCGTGGCGGATTGCTGTGGAGTACATGACGCCGGTCTTGTTCATGACCGACGGCTACATCGCCAACGGCTCCGAGCCGTGGCGGATCCCGCACTCTTCGGAGCTTACGCCGACGGTCGTCGAGCACCCCGAGCCGCTCTCGAGCGACGCCAAGTTCCAGCCCTACAAGCGTGATGCCAAATTTGCGAGGCCGTGGGCGGTGCCGGGCACACCGACGCTGGAGCACCGCATCGGCGGGCTCGAAAAAGCCGACGGGACGGGCAACGTCAACTACGAGCCCGAGAACCACGAGAACATGATCAAGACGCGGGCCAAGAAGGTCGCGCTGGTGGCCGACAGCCTGCCGCCGCAGCCGATCAACGGGGCAGACTCGGGGGACCTGTTGGTGATAAGTTGGGGCGGCCCGTACGGCGCCTGCGCCACCGCGGTGCACGAGGCCCAAGCCGCCGGTCACAAGGTGAGCCACTGCCACCTCCGCTACCTCAACCCGTTTCCGAATGACCTGGGCGACATCATCAGCCGTTTCAAGCAGGTGCTGGTGCCCGAGCTCAACCTCGGCCAGCTCCGCATGATCCTCAGAGACAAGTACCTGATCGACGCCGTGGGCCTGAACAAGGTCCAAGGCAAGCCGTTCACCGTGGCGGAGATCGTGGAGAAGATCGAGTCGATGGTGGGGTAGAGACTGGAGGTTAGAGGTTGGAGGCTAGGGGTACGATGGCAGAACGAATCCGTAGTCACCACGACCTCAGCGTCTGGCAGCTCGGAATGGACCTCACCGAAGCTGTTTACGCGATAACCGAAGGCTTCCCCAAACAAGAGACCTACGGACTAACCAGCCAGTTGCGCCGCGCCGCTGCGTCCGTTCCCGCCAACATCGCCGAGGGAAACGGCCGAGACTCAACCAAAGACTACTTGCGACACCTATCAATCGCCGTGGGCTCCCTTTGCGAAGTCGAAACATTCCTCCAACTCGCGGTGCGGCTCCGCTACGCCGACGCGACGAAGATCAATCCTCTGTTGGATATGCTGAACGAAGAAGGCCGCATGCTGAAAGGCCTGCAGCGGTCGCTGAGAGCCAAGCTAAGCACGACTTAACGAGCGCGGTCGGGAGTACCTCCCCTAGCCTCTAGCCTCCAACCTCTAACCTCTCCCATGAGCGTTGACCTTTCGCTTCCTGTCCTCAAGCCCGCCGACTTTGCCAGCGACCAGGAGGTCCGCTGGTGCCCCGGGTGTGGCGATTACTCCATCCTCGCGCAGATGAAGAAGGTGATGCCCACGCTGGGGCTGCCGCGCGAGAAGATTGTGTTCATCTCAGGCATCGGCTGCAGCAGCCGGTTCCCGTACTACATGAACACCTACGGCATGCACAGCATCCACGGCCGGGCGCCTGCGGTGGCCACGGGGCTCAAGACATGTCGGCCCGACCTGAACGTGTGGGTGATCACCGGCGATGGCGACGGCCTCTCCATCGGCGGCAACCACCTGATGCACACCATCCGCCGGAACATGGACCTGAACATCGTCCTGTTCAATAACCGCATCTACGGCCTGACCAAGGGACAGTACTCGCCGACCTCACCGCTCGGGCAGCGGACCAAGAGCACGCCGATGGGGGCGATCGATAACCCGCTGCACCCCATCTCGATCGCCATCGGCGCCGAGGCGACCTTCGTCGCCCGCTCGATCGACACCAACATCCAGCACCTCGCCGCCACGCTGAAGCGGGCCGCCGAGCACCGCGGCACGGCGTTTATCGAGGTTTACCAGAACTGCAACGTCTTTAACGACGGCGCCTGGGACTACGCGAAGAAGCGGGACACCAAGCTCGATACCACGCTTGAGCTGCAGCACGGCAAGCCCCTGATTTTTGGTAAGAATCGCGACAAGGGCGTCCGCCTCAACGGGCTGGAGCCCGAGGTCGTGGAGCTGGGCAAGGGCATCACCGAGGACGACCTGCTGTTCCACGACGAGCAGGCTGTGGAGCCCAGCCTCGCCTACCTGCTCAGCCGCATGCGTCACGAAGACGGCTTCCCCGAGCCGATCGGCGTCTTCCGGAGCGTCAAGGCGCCCATGTACGACGAGCTGATCAACGACCAGATCAACGTCGCCACCCAGCAGAAGGGCATCGGCGACCTGGATGAGCTCTTCACCGCCGGCGACACCTGGCACGTGGACTGATCGCCATGCTTGTTTGCCCCTCTTGCGGCGCCAAGAACCTCGAGGGCGCCGACTACTGCGAGCACTGCCACCAGCCGCTCAACGAGCTGTCGATCCGCGTCCCAACGGGTGGGGTCGAGGCGGGTCTGCTGCGGGACACGGTGTCGCTCTTGCCCCGCCATCAGCCGCAGGTTGTGCAGCCCACAACCCCGGTGGGCGAAGTGCTCAAGCAGTTGGCGGCCGACCCGGTGGGCTGCGTGCTGGTGGTTGACTCGGCGAAGCCTGACCAGCTTGCCGGCATCTTCAGCGAGCGGGACGCGCTGATGCGGCTCGACCCGGAGTCGAGCCACTGGCGCACCGAGCCGATCGAGCGGTACATGACGCCCAACCCGTCGACCGTGCCGGCCGACGCGAAGATCGCCTTCGCCCTGCACAAGATGAACCACGGCGCCTACCGCCACCTGCCGCTGATGGAGGGCGACCGGGCCGTGAGCATCCTCACCGTGCGGGACGTGCTGCAGTACCTCACGCACCGGGCGAAGTCGGTGGCCCTGGGCGCCAAGCTGCTGGGCGGCGCCATCCACGACGGCAATGGCTAACCCGTACGAGAGCCCCGTCGCCGAGTCCGAGGCGCCGCCGCGGGTCTACGCGTGGAACCGCTGCCCCCACTGCGGCGAGGCGGCATTCGGCTTCTTCACCAAGAGCAAGATGGGGCCGCTCAAGTCCCGCGTCTGCAAGCCGTGCGGCGGCAGAGTGGGCGTCTCGTGGAAGTGGACCGGCTACAGTGCCCTGGCGGCTCTGGCGCCGGTCGTGGTCTTCATGGGCGCGATCTTGATGCTGCAGATGTCGGGCTTGATGCTACCGATCTTCTCCCCGGCGAACTCGACCAGCTACACGCGACTCGTTGCGCTCGGCGTGGTCATCGGCTTGCCATTCCTCAGCGGCATCGCCCAGGTGCTCGTGCTTACGCTCGCCGCGCCGTTGGTTAAACGGACGGCGCCGCGGAAGTCTTGATGCCGAGCACGACGACGTCCCGCCGCACGCCGGCCATGTTGGTTACGGCCGGCAGCAGGCCCCATTGGTCGAAGCCCAGCTTCTGGTGGATCCGCAGACTCGCCGGGTTGTGGGCGAAGACCAGCGAGATGACCGCCTCCACGCCAATCGTGCCGGCGTAGCCGACCAGCTTCTGCATGAGCCAAGTCCCCAGCCCGCGGCCCTGCCACGCCGGCGTGAGGTACATACTTACCTCGGCGGTGATGTCGTAGGTGGGCCGGGGCGAGTAGTCGGAGAGGCAGGTCCAGCCGATCGTCTGGTTCCCCTCCCCGCCAGAATCTGAGTCGGGGTCGATCACCACCCACAGCGGCCGGCGATCGGGCGAGTGGGCATCGAACCACTCTCGGCGGCCCTCAACGGTAACCGGCTCCAGGTACGCGCTCGCCTGGCGACCGGGGATCGACGCGTTATGAATCTCAACAATCGCCGGCAGGTCGGCCAGCGTCGCGTCACGAACGATCAGCTTGTCGAAGGAAGTGGGCATAGTAGCCGACGACCGACGCGTCGTCGGAGTGTCTTGGTTCTAGCGAGTCAACTCGACGACCCGTTAGTCGTCGGCTACGAAGACGCATCGTAGGTTTCGCGGTTCGGGCCGTTAAGCCACAATGTGCCGAATGCCGACCGAAACCGCCTCACCCAGCACGGCCAGCGCCCGCGTCAACGTCGCCGATCGGCTCGCGATCCACGCTGCCGAGCGGCCCGACGCCACGGCGGTGGTGGCCCACGACGGGCGGATGCGGAAGGACGGCCAGTCTATTCGCCGCCGGATGGCCGCGGGCGCGAACGCGATGTTTAGCTCGGCGTCGTTCGCCTACCTGAACGCCGAGGCCGATGCCCTGGCCCGCGGTTTGGTGGCGATGGGCGTGCGTCCCGGCCATCGGCTCGCTTTGCTGGTGAAGCCGGGCGTGGAGTTTGTCGCGCTGGTCTTCGCTCTGCTACGCAGCGGCGCCACGATGGTGCTGGTCGATGGCGGCCTCGGCCGGAAGAACATCATCCGCTGCCTCCAGTCGACCCAGCCCGACGGCTTCGTCGCCATCCCGCAAGGGCACGCGCTGCGGGTGGTGAAGCGGAAGCACTTCGCCAATGCGAAGCTGAACGTGACCGTCGGCCGCCGATGGTTCTGGGGCGGAGAGACGCTCGACTCGCTACGCCGGCTCGGCGAGCCTCCGGCGTCAGCCGGGGGAGTTATCGCGGCTTGTCCTCCGGGCGCTGACGCTACCGGCTCGCCAGCCAACGAATCCGAAATCCGAAATCCGCAATCCGAGATCGCGCCAACAGGCGCCGACGACCCGGCGGCGATCGTCTTCACTTCGGGCAGCACCGGGCCGCCTAAGGGCGTGGTCTACCGGCACGAGACGTTTGTCACGCAGTGCGACGAGATCCAGCGGCGGTACGACCTGCGGCCGGGCGCCGTGGACTTGGCATGCTTCCCGCTCTTTGGTTTGTTCAACGTGGCGTGCGGCGTGACGACGGTGCTGCCGCGGATGGACTTCTCTCGCCCCGCGTCGTGCGACCCGAAGCAGCTCTTCGCCGCGGCTAGGCAGTGGGAGTGCACGCAGTCGTTCGCCTCGCCGGCGGTGTGGGACCGGCTGAGCCGCCACGCAGAGGCGACCGGCGAGACGATCCCCACGCTCAAGAAGGTCTTCTCCTGCGGCGCCCCCGTGCCGGCAAGGGTCATCCGCCGGACGCTGAAGATGGTCCACCCGGACGCGGAGCTCCACACGCCCTTCGGCGCCACCGAAGCGCTGCCGGTCGCCACGATCGAAGCGCGAGAGATACTCGACGAGACTGCCGCCAAGACCGACGAGGGCGCCGGCGTCTGCGTCGGCCGCAAGTTCGACAGTATCGACTGGCGGATCGTCAAGATTACCGACGACCCGATCGCCACGATCGACCAAGCGGAAGAACTCCCGGCGGGCGAGATCGGCGAACTGATCGTCCGCGGCCCGCAAGTCAGCCGAGCGTACCTAGACGCCAGCACCGATGAGAACGACGGCGACGCCACCTCTCCGTTTGTCGATGCTCCCGAACTACCCGAGTGGATTCAACAGGTGGCGACTCGTGTGCTCAAAGCGACTGCTCATAATGAACGCGCGAAGATCGAAGATGGCAATCTAGTCTGGCACCGCATGGGGGACGTGGGCTACTTCGACGAGCGGGACCGCTTCTGGTACTGCGGGCGGAAATCGCAACGCGGCACCTACGGGAGCCAGGTCTACTTCGCCGACCAGGTCGAGGCTTACTTCAATAGCGTCGAAGGTGTTCGCCGCACGGCTATGGTGAGCGTCGCAACGCGGTTCGACTATGAGCCGGTCATCGTGTTTGAGTCGGAAGGCGAGGGGAAGCACTCTCCGGCCCTAAGGGAACGTCTACTCGAACGAACTCGGGAATCGAATGGGCGTTGGGTGATCAGCGAGTTTATTGAGCATCCCGACATTCCAACCGACATCCGCCACAACTCAAAGATCCGCCGCGAGGAGTTAGCCGTGTGGGCGGCGAAGCAGCTTAGGAACGCTAATCGCCGCTAATCCACACTAATCGCATTAGCGTCAATCAGCGACGATGAGCGTTCTTCAAACGAACACCACACTGAACCCCGGCGCCCCGACGACGCGTTGGTCGTCTGCTACCCCTGGCCTCTAACCTCTAGCCTCTGACCTCTCTCGGCATGCATTGCCTCGTGACCGGCGCCGGGGGGTTCCTCGGTCGGTACATCGTCGAGCAGCTTCTCGCCCGCGGGGACACCGTGCGGAGCTTCGCGCGGGGTGACTACCCCGAGCTTGCCGCACTCGGCGTGGAGATGGTGCGGGGCGACTTGTCGAATCGCACCGCGGTGGTCGATGCGTGTCGGGGCGTGGACTGCGTCTTTCACGTCGGCGGCAAGGTCGGCGTTTGGGGGCGGTGGCTGGAGTACGTGCGGGCCAACGTGCAGGGCACGCTCAACGTGATTGCCGGGTGCGGCGAGCACGGTGTCGGCCGGCTGGTCTTCACCAGCAGCCCCAGCGTCACGTTCGACGCTACTAGCCGGAAGCGGGCCCACCAACGCGGCGTGGACGAGGCGTCGGCGCCCTACCCCACCCGCTGGCTCGCCCACTACCCGCACTCCAAGGCCCTTGCCGAGCAGTTCGTGCTGAGCATCAACGGCCATCAGGGCTTGCAGACCTGCTCGCTGCGGCCGCACCTGGTGTGGGGGCCGCGGGACACGAACCTCACCGCCCGGCTGTGGGAGCGGGCCCGAGCCGGCAAGCTGCGGCGTGTGGGCGACGGGAAGAACCGAGTCGACCAGATCTACGTCGAGAACGCCGCCGAGGCCCACTTGCTAGCGGCCGACGCCCTGGCGGAGCGAGACTCGCCCGCCGCCGGCAAGGCGTACTTCTTGAGTCAGGGCGAACCGGTTGACTGCTGGCAGTGGATCGACGAGCTGCTCGCCCTGGCCGACCTGCCGCCGGTTGAGCGGTCGGTCTCCTCCTTCGCCGCCTACACCGCTGGCTGGGCGATGGAGACCGCGTACTGGCTCACCGGCCGGTACGACGACGAGCCGCCCATGACCCGCTTCGTCGCCCGCAGCCTGTCGACCGACCACTGGTTCGACATCGGCGCCGCCGAGCGCGACTTTGGATACCGGCCGCGGGTGTCGACCGCCGAGGGGATGGAGCGACTTCGTGAGTGGCTGGCGGCGAAGGCGGAGGGCGGAGGGGGGAAGGGGGAATGA
>JBCDJN010000109.1:0-17270 GCA_039414355.1 Planctomycetota bacterium
ACCACCTCCGCCGCTACCCGCACGAGTTCTCCGGCGGCCAGCGGCAGCGGATCTGCATCGCTCGGGCGCTGGCCGTGGAGCCGGACTTCATCATCTGCGACGAGTCGGTGAGCGCGCTCGACGTCTCCGTCCAAGCCCAGGTGCTCAACCTGCTCAAGCGGCTGCAGGAGAAGCGTGGGCTGACCTACGTGTTCATCAGCCACGACCTGAGCGTGGTGAAGTTCATGGCGGACATGATGGCCGTCATGCAGCCGGTGCCGATCGACCCGCAGGATGAGAGCCAGGGGACCGGCGGGCGGATTGTGGAGTTCGGCCCCAGCGAGGCGATCTACGCCGACCCGCAGAAGGAGTACACGCGGCGGCTCATCGCCGCGACGCCCAACGACGACCTGGAAGCAATCCGCGAGCGTGTGAAGCGCCGGGAAGAGCGCCGCAGCGAGCCGTCGGCGTAAGCCGCTGGAGCGAACCGCCGAGCACGCCAAGCTTTTCTCGGGAACTCGACGCCGACCCGCCGCGTCGAACCGGCTGGCGGATTATGGAAGACCCCATCGGTCGATTCCGCCATCGGACTGTGGGAGACCTCTCTGAGGTCGATTGCACCCGGATCCTGTGCCCGGCATCGGCCTCGGAGAGGCCTCCCACAAGTCGGTCTTCACCTCCCACAAGCCTTTGTCTCTTCCCGGAGTCTTGTCGATGTCGCGAATGCTCTCGCCCTGCATGTGCCTGGTTCTCACTCTCTCAGCAGCCGCCACTCACGCCGTGGAAACCGCCGGCACGGTGACCGCCGTCACCGTCTACCAAGGGCAGGCGCTGGTGACGCGTGAGGTGTCGCTCGAAGCAGCCGAGGGCCTGGCCGAGGTCGTGGTCACAGGCCTGCCGGCCCGCGTCATGCCCGGCAGCCTGTACGCCGAGCCGGTGGGCGATCTGGAGGTGCGGTCGGTCCGCTACCGCGTGCGCCCTGTGGCCGAAGACACCCGCGACGAGGTCCGCGAGCTCGACGCCAAGCTGCAAGTCGTGGGCGACGAACTCGCCGCCGTGGAGGCGAAGCAGAAGCTGCTGGACGAGCGTTCTCGCTACCTGCAGAAGCTTGAAGACTTCACCACCAAGACCGCCAGCGCGGAGCTCACCCGCGGCGTGCTCAACGCCGGCACGCTGAGCGAACTGACGAGGACCATCTTCGAAGGCCGCGCCGAGATCGCCGAGCAGCAGCTCACGCTCAACAAGGAGAAGCGCGAGCTGACGACCTCGAAGTCGCTGGCGACCAAGGCGCGGCAGCAGCTCACCAACTCTTCGTCCAAGACCGTCCGCGAGGCGGTGGTGTTCGTCGACGCCGGGGCGGGCGGCGCCGCCGCGTCATTTCGACTGACCTACCTGGTCTCGGGCGCCAGTTGGTCGCCGTCGTACAACCTGCGCGCGAGCGAGGATCGCGACCAGGTGATGGTGGAGTACAACGCGTCGGTCACGCAGCAGAGCGGTGAGGACTGGGGCGAGGTGGCGATGACGCTCTCCACGGCGTCGCCCTCGCTGGTCGCCTCGGCGCCCGAGCTAGAACCGCTGCCGGTCCGCCTGGCGGCCGTGGTTTCCAAGCCGAAAGGCGGGACGGAGATCGCCGTTCTCGGCGATCAGCTCCGCAGCCTCGCCCGCCAGCAGCAGCAGCTCGCCGCCGGTCGCCGTGGCAGCGGTGTGGTCGCGGGCGCGATGATCAACGACGCAGACGGCGAGGGGGCGTCTTCTCGTTCTGGTCCGACGCCTTTCTTTGCGCTTTCAGACCTTCAGCAGCGTTCGGCCGGCGGGTTCGGCGCCGCGTACAATCTGGGCGCCTTTGGCGTGAACGTCGCCGACGCGGACAAGCGGCTCAACGCGTTCGGCAACCGCATGGAGCTGATGTGCTTCAACTCCACCGTGACCTGCCCAACCGTGCCCACTAAGCCCAGTTCCGCCCAGGGCATCAGCGTGGTCTATCGGCTGGCGGGCCGTACCTCGCTGCCGAGCCGGAGCGACCAGCAGTTGATCGCCATCGCGTCGCTGCCGCTCGACGGCGAGTTCTACCGCCTCGCCAAGCCGGTGCTCACCGAGTACGTCTACGAGGAGGCGAGCGTTGTAAACGACACCGACTTCGTGCTGCTCGCCGGCCCGGCCGCCACGTTCCTGGGCGACCGGTTCGTGGGCCGCGGCGCCGTGCCGACGGTGGCCATCGGCGAGCCGTTTGCCGTGGGGCTGGGCATCGATGAGTCGCTGCGGGCCACGCGTGAGCTCGTGGACCAAGACCGCCGCGTGCAGGGCGGCAACCAGGTGGTGGAGGTGAACTACCGCCTGCGGCTGGAGAACTTCGGCGACGCCGACAAGCAAGTCCGCCTGTACGACCGCCTGCCCTCGGCCGACAACGATCAGATCAAGGTGATGTGGACGACCGACAAGTTCGCCAGCACCAACGCCGCGACCGAAGACGAGCAGAACCGCGGCATCCTCCGCTGGGACCTGCCGGTCCAAGCCCGCGGCGAGTCGGCTGGCACGGCGGACCTCAAGTACCAGGTCGTGCTCGAGTACGATCGCAACCGAACGCTGGAACAGGCGACCGCCACGCGGTAGCCACCGCATGGCCGCAAGCCGTGGTCAGCCCGAAGTCAGTTCATCCACGACCGGCGAGCCGTGGGACGACGCACGGATCCCGACGCCGCTCGGCGGCGTCGGCTGGGGCTCGGCCCGGCCGACCGGATCTGCGTGTCGCTCTCCGAGTTGCTCCGCGACGCGGTCCGCGTGGGTTGCGGTTGCGACTTCGGCTTGGCCGAAGGCGTTTGCTTGGGCTGCGTCGCCGTGCGCTGGGTGGTGCGCGGCTTGGATTCGGTCGCCGGCTTCGTCTGAGCAGCACGCACCTGGGCGGTCTTGCTCTGGGCCGCTTTAGTCACGCCCTCGGCGAAGGTCGACGGCACCGAGGGGTCCTGGGCGCCGCGGGCGTCGCGGGCCAGTTGCGCGAACTTGGCCGACTCCTCGCGGTCGCCCAACCGCCGGTGCATGGTCGCCAGGTTGCCGTACGGCACGCCAAGCGCTTCCTCTTCCAGCACGCCGGCGGCAACCGCGTTCTCCATCAGCTCGGCGCCGTCGAGCGTCAGCTCAACAGCCCGGTCACGCTGACCCTGATCCCAGTAGCTGACGCCCATGCTCACCAGGGCTTCGCCGCGGCGGCGGGGCACCACCAGCTCCGTGCTGGGGCCGGCGGAGGTGAGCAGCGGCTCGGCACGGTTGTACCACTCGGCCGCCTTCTCGTGATCCTGCCGATGCACGGCGTAAAGGGCGCCGATGTGGAAGTACAAACGGCCCACCAGCGACTCGGCCGCCGGGCGAACCTCGCCCACCGCGGCGCCCGCCTCGAGGTGGTCCATCGCCTTCTGGCCGTAGCTCAGCCCGCTGGCAACCTGCTTGCGGCCGTGCTCCACCCGCATGGCGTGGAAGTACGCCTGACCCAGCTGCCACTCAACGCGGCTGCGGTACAGCTTGTCGCGGCAGTCGGCCAGCAGCTCGCCGGCGGTCTCTTCGGCTTCCTTGACCCACGGCGCGGGGTCCTTGGCCGGCTTGAGGTTGGCCAGCGCGTCCAGAGCGTCGCGGGCAACAATCAGCCGCATCTCAAGGTTGGCGTCGCCCGACTCAATGGCCTCTTCGGCCAGGCCCGAGGCGCGGCCGATCCACTGCCCCACCACCTCGCTCTTGCGAGCGTACTGGCGGCGGGAGATCTCGCGGGCGATGGCCAGGTGGGCGCCCACCAGCAGCCGCTTCGCCTCGCGGCGTTCGGTGCGGTCGTAGCTGGTGGCCAGCGCGTCGGCCAGGTCGATCGCCATGTTCTGGAAACCGATGGCCTTGTCGGCGATCGCCGAGCGGCCCATCGAAGCCAGCCGGCCCATCAGGTGGAGCGAACCCGCCTTGACCACGGCCGGCGCCGCTTCGCTGTCGAGCACCTTGCGGGCCTCGATCACGGCTTCGTCGTACTTGCCCTGCTCGGCCAGACACTCGGCCCAGCACAGGCGGTAGGCGTCGCTGGTGGGCTCCGCATCCAAGCAGACCTTGGCGGCGGCCGCCGCTTTGTCCGAGGCGCCCGTCAGGCGGTGCAGCGTCGCCAGCCGCCAGTTGGCGTAGGCGTTGTCCGGGTCGATGCTGATCGCGCGTTCCAGGTCGGCCAGCTTCTGCTCAAAGGCGCCAAAGCCGGCTTGATCGGCGCGGAGGGCGAAGGCCTCGGCGTCGATTTGCTGGATCACCATGTGCGTCACAAACTGCGGCGGCTCCTTCGTCTCGTCGGCGCCGGCCACGCCCTCGGGCGACGGGGCGAGCAGCAGCACCATGCCCTTCTCCGGGTACGCCTTGCCAACGACCAGCAGGCCGGGCTCGTCGAGGATTTCAACCGGGCGGAACTTCTCCAAACGCAGCCGCTTGGCGAGCCGGTCCGGCTGCTGCTGGCTGTCGAGCTCCACCTTGATCATCGAGACCATGTCGGCGTCGTCGATCAGCACCTCAACCGACTCGAACGGCGGCAGCTCATACAGCAGCAACGCGCCTTCCTCGGTGGGCGAGGTTTCAATCGGTTCGCCCCAGGCGGAAACGAGGTCTTCCTGGGAAGACTCGCCCGGCACGATGCCGTGGAACCGCGCGGGGTCAATCCGCCAGCCGTCGGAGTAAGCCATCGCCACATCGCCCGGGTCGACGATGCGCGACGAAGCCGACGCCTTCCGCGACGGCTGTGCTTCTTCTGCCGGCTGCTCGATCGCTTCCTGCTGCTTGATATCCTGTTGCTCGATATCCTGCTGCTCAGCGAGGACCTCGCGGCGGGCGACGCGTTCGCCTTCCTGCGCCACGGGCTTGGGCGTGATTGGTTTGGGGGCTGCCGCGCTGGCGCCCATTGGCTCCAGCTCTTGGGGTTGCAGCTCCTCGGGCGTTACCGGCTGCAGCGGTTGCGGCTTAGGCGTGGCTTTGGTCACCACGGGCGCCGGCTTCGCGACGGCCGGCGGCTGAACTTCAGGCGGGTCGGCCAGCTCGGGCTCCTGCTCAGAATGGCTCGAGATCGGCTCCAGCCCGCCCGAGATGGGGCGCGCCGGTTCCGCCTCGTCCGCCTTGCGGGTGGCGACCAGCACGGAGTCTTCGCTGTAGGCGTCGTCAGCCCACGCGTTGGGGGCGGCCACCAGCAGCGCGGCGGCGGCGAGGTTCGTCCAGCGGAGCGAGGCGAGGAAGTCTTGGGCCATGGTGTTCCTCCTTGAACACGCGACGGGCTTGATCACACGAGACGTGTGGGCGCCCGCTACCACCGGCGCACGGTGCGGCCAGAGGGCGGACTCGCTAGAGGCTATCGACCCCGCACAATCGGACGCTCCATGCCGATCGCGTAGAATCCGCACAATCGAGACGACCGGCGTCCGCTAGCAGCCCCGCGAACGCCGCAGCCCCACGGCGCCAGCAGCGAGCAACGCCAGCAGAGCGGAGGTCGGCTCCGGCGTGGGCAACGCCGAACCGGCTCCGGCGCCGGCTCCGGGCGTGCACACGGGCGCTGTGCCGACAAGCGAAAGAAGCTCGTGCAGGTCGGTGATGTCGACATCGCCGTCTTCATCCACGTCACCCACGGCACGCGTTGCGCCCGACGCGATTGGGAAGCTACTGTGCCAAATCGCCACGTCGTCCCGGTCAATCACGCCGTCTCCGTTAAGGTCGCCGCAGAAGACTGCGTTCGAAGTTCCACCCGCACGTAGCACCTCAAGCGTGTAGGCGCCGTCGCTCAGATCGGTGTCCGCGACCAGGAACAGCTGACCGGCGGGATCGTTCGGCCCCGGGATCGCGACACGACTAGTCCCGGGAAAGAAGATCGTGTTTCCGTTTTCGTCAACGCTCACCAGTCGCGGCACCTCGTTGGGCATCACCGTGCCATCAACGGTGATCAAGTCGAACCGATCCCCCTCGTCCAGACCGCTGAAGCCCGTCAGTGTCAAGTCGAGCGTCGAGCCGTTCAGGAACTGGGCGTCGCCCACGATCTGCAGCTGTCCGAACTCGGTCGAGCCCTCGCCGCCGCCGAAGGAGAGCGCTATCTCGCCCGCGATTGCTGCGCTGCCGGCGACGGTAACCACCGATGGCTCTTCGACACGCAAGAGTGAGTTGGGGTCCTCCATGAACAACGAGTCTGCGAACTGCACGCGACCGTCGTCGGCAATTGTCAGGTTGCCGTCATTGATAACCGTATCCATGAAAGTGACCGACGCGTCGTTGGAAACCGAGATGTCTCCCAGCAGGTCGTTCTCAACGAAACCCGAGACCACGTTGTCCCCGCCGGTGAAGAGAAGCCGCCCCGAATTGATCAACCCAGACCGGAAATCGAGCGTAGCGTCTTGCGCCTCGATGATGCCGGGGATGTCGAACATTGGCGCATCGGCGCCGCCCGGCGGTGTGAGGCCCGGGATGCCTTGCAGGGCGAAGTTGCGGAACTCGGTAGGCTGACCCGCGATTGGGATGCGATCGGCAATGAAGGTCGCTTTGCCCAGGGCGTCATCGCCTTGGACCGAGATCCGGCCGGTGTTACCGAAGAAGTAAGCCTCGTTCGAGGCGTTTTCGACGCCGGTAACCAGCGTTCGCTGCTGATCGCCGCGGCTGCGCAGATGAAGCGTGCGACCGGGAGTCACCTCAACAATGCCGTCGGGCGAGTTGAGGAAGACGTTAAGGTCGATCGTGCCGTCGCCCGAGGTCTCCGCGCCGCCGATCGTGTCGCCCGTGCGGATGATGCCATCGTTGTCGAGCGCGAAGCCAACTTCCAGCCGACCGCCGCTCAGCTCCACGACGCCGTGAAATCCGACCCGGACCTCCGAATCGTCGTCGGTCTGGTCGAGGTTGTTGCCTGGATCCTCCAGCACCTGCAGCAGCCCGCCGTTGCGGATGGTGACGTTGCCGCTGCCGTAGTCGTCGAAGGTATCGACGGTTGTGAAGAAGGTCGCCAGCCGGTTCGGCGCCCCACCGTCGCCAAAGAAGGCGCCCACGGCCAGGGCGGCGTCGTCGTTGCCGCCGCCGGGGGTCAGAATGCGGGCGACGGAACCAATCCCATCAACGATGATGTTGCCGGTACCGCCTTGCAGGCCGCCGTTGTTGCCATCGCCAACGCCGTTCGCACCATCGGTCGACCCCAAAGCCACTTTGTTGAACAAATCAACACGACCACCGTTGGTGACCTGAAGCAGGCCGTCGCCAAAGGGGCCGATCAGCGTCGCGTCGCCGTTGGCGGTGTCTTGGCTGGTGGGAGACTTGTTGCCGTAGACTCCGAGGTAAGACCCGAGGCCATCGACGTTAACCACACCGTTGGCGGTGGGGCTGGCGCCGATGTACGCCGCGTCGCGGATCTCCGCCCGGCCGCCCTCGGTGATGTCGAGCCTGCCGCTGCCGCTGAGGCCAACGTACAGGTCAAACCGGTCACTCGCGCTGCGGCGGATATTGGTGATTGCGTCGCTCGGCCCGGTGATGCCGCCTAGCTCGGGGCCCGGATTGAACTGCGGCGGAACCACAAAGCCGGTCGATTCGGTGTTCCCGCCATCGAGATCCTGGAACTCGGTCGGGATGATCAGGTTGTGATTGTTGAAGACGGTGCCGACGCCAATGATCTGCACAAGGCCGTTGGCAGCCGTGCTGCCGGAGCCGAAGTCGCCTCCCTCGATATCGAGATCAGCGGGGCCGATTGGCGTCCCCGTCGAGCCGCCGATTGCGAGGTCGCCCACACGCAGGTCGGCGCCGTCAACCATGGTGAGCGAGCCGCTGCTCACCAGTCCGATGCCGATGTTTACGTTGCGTTCATAGTTGAATTGGCCAACCGTGAACCCATCCTCGTCGACAAGCGGGGTTCCAAAGCTATCGACCGGGTTGCCGTCTTCATCAACACCGATCGTCTGCACGGTGTTGCCCGCCGTGGGGATGCCCTGTTCGCCCGGCACAAACGGCGAGTCAACCGGGCTCACGTCGCCGAGTGACACAACGGGTGTTTGCGACCAAGCCGCGTGCGGTGCTATGCCCAGCCCCAGCGCTACAAGGGCAACGGCCGCGGCCCAAGGTTTGGTTAGCGTTCGTCGCAACACGGAAGGGACCTCCCCCAGGCACGCTTTGGGCGCGCAGCTGGCTAGTGCAGACCGCAGGCCGGGACCGGCCGACGGGCCTCTTGTGGAAAGAAGTTGGTGCTCTGTTCCTGTGCCCGGAGCGGTCGCGGTGGTGGGCCGTCCAGGCTTCCCCATCTTCGCCAGCCGGCTTCCGAACTGTCAACTAAATTGCACTACCGTGGCGCCGCGAAAGCGGGCCCTTAACGGCCGTGGCAGCCGAAAAACCGTCACCTCGGCCCCCTCGGCCAGTTCCGCCGGCTCGACCGGCAGCCTCAGCAAGGCGTTTGACCGCGAGAGGCCCGCCAAATCGGCCGAGCCTTTCCACGGCGCGGGGGTGACTGCCAACCGTTCGTTCGGTCCGGCGGTAACGATTGCAGGGAGATAGGTTTCCCGTCCGCCGCGATGGCGGAGTGGCGATTCGAGCTCGGCGGTCGCCGTGTCCAGGCCCACGAACCCGCGACCCGCCAGGGCCGCCAGGGCCGGCCGGACCACCAACTGGAAGCAGACGTAGCTGCTCACCGGGTTGCCCGGCAGGCCGAATACGAGCGTCGCGCGACCGCCGGCCGGACGGGGCCACACGCCGAACCAGAGCGGTTTGCCGGGCTTCAGACTGATCTTGTGCAGCCGCTTCTTCACCCCCAAACCGGCCAGCACGCCCGGGGCGAGGTCGCGATCGCCGGCGGAGACGCCGCCCGAGAGGATCAGCACGTCGGCGGAGCGGCCCGACTCGATCGCCGCGCGGAGCTGCGACTCCTCGTCGCTGGGGCAGCCCAGCTCAATCGGCACGCCGCCCGCCTCGTTAACGGCGGCGGCGACCATCGGGCCGTTAGAATTACGAATCTGCCCCGGGCCGGGCTTCTGGGCGGCGGGCACGAGCTCGGCGCCCGTGGCGAGGATGCCCACCCGCGGCCGCGGCGTGATGGTCACCGAGTCCGCGCCCACTTCGGCCAGCACGCCAACGGTCGAGGCGTCGATCCGCCGGCCGGCGTGGAGCACCACCTCGCCCTGGGTGAGCGCCTCACCCCGCGGCATGATGTGCTTGCCGGGCTTGGGGATGGGGCCAGTGGGGCGGACCGCCTCGGGCGAAAGGACTTCGATCTGCTCGATGGGAATGACTGCGTCGGCGCCGTCGGGCATCGGGGCGCCGGTCATGATCCGCGTGGCCGTGCCGGGCGTGACGGCGAGCGTTGGCACGTCGCCGGCAAAGACGTCTTCGATCACCCGCCGCTCGGCGTCGCCGTCGGCGGTGCGGATGGCCATGCCGTCCATCATCGCCTTGTCGTGCGGCGGCGAATCGATGTCGCTCGCCACGTCGGCGGCCAGCACGCAGCCGTCGGCGTCCGCCAGGGGCTTAACGATGGCGGGGAGAGGCGACGTTTCCGCCTCGACCAACTTCAGCGCCTCGGCGAGCGAAAGCAGTTCCGGCACGCGTTAGGCCTCGATCGCCAGGAACCGTTTCAGCAGGTCGGTCCCGCAATGCGTGAGGAAGCTCTCGGGGTGGAACTGGACGCCAAAGACCGGCAGCGTGCGGTGCTCGATCGCCATGATCTCCGGCTCGCCGTCCGGCCCGTCCGCCCAGGCGGTGATCTCGAACTCCTCGGGCAGCGTGCCCGGCTCGATCACCAGGCTGTGGTAGCGGGTGGCTTGGAAGGGGTTCTCGAGCCCCTCCAGCAGCCGGCCGCCGCGGTGGTGGATCTGATCGGTCTTGCCGTGCATGAGCTGCTTGGCGCGAACAATGTTGGCGCCCGCCGCCTGCCCAATGGATTGGTGCCCGAGGCAAACGCCCAGCAGCGGCGCCTGGCCGGCGATCCGCTCAGCCGCCTCGACCGAAATGCCCGCCTCGACCGGCGTGCACGGCCCGGGCGAGATGATCACGCGGTCCGGCTTGCGGTCCAGGATGCTGTCGACGGTCGTCTGGTCGTTCCGCTCGACAACAATCGGCAGCGTGGCGTCAATCTCGCCCAACCGCTGCACGAGGTTGTAGGTGAACGAGTCGTAGTTATCGATCACAAGAATCATGGCAGGCCCGATTGTAGCGGCTGGTCTCCGCGACCGCATGGCGTGACAATCCGAGCATGACTGCCCCGAATCCGATTCCCGACGACGACGCCCTCGACCTTGTGATGCGGTTGATGGCGATCCCGGGCCGAAGCGGCAGTGAGGGGCGGGTGATGCAGACGATTGTCGACACGCTCGTCGAAGCAGGGACACCGGCCGAGGCGATCACGTTCGACTCTGCCAACCAGCGGTCCGCCTTCCGCACCGCTGAGGGCATGCCCGGCGAATCGGGCAACCTGATCGTCCAGCTGCCCGGCCGCGGCGCCGGCCGCGACCTGCCTCGGCGGATGCTCTCCTCTCACGCCGACACCGTACCCATCTGCGTCGGCTGCAAGCCCGAGCGGCGCGGCGACCTCGTCGTTTCCACCGACCCCAAGACCGGCCTGGGCGGCGACGACCGCGCAGGCTGCGCCGTGGTGCTGGCCACGGCGCTCGCCCTGCTGCAAAGCGAGGCCGACCACCCGCCGCTCACGCTGCTGTGGACCGTGCAAGAAGAGGTCGGCCTGCACGGCGCCCGCAACGTGGAGGTGGAGAAGCTGGGCGGCCCGGCCCTGGCGTTCAACTTCGACGGCGGCTCGCCCGCCAAGCTGACCGTGGGCGCCACCGGCGGCTGGCGGGCGAAGATCACCATCACCGGCTTGGCGAGCCATGCCGGCAACGCACCCGAGCGCGGCGTGAGCGCCGTGGCGATCGCCTCGCTGGCGGTCGCCGACCTGGTGCGGGGCGGCTGGCACGGTCTGGTCGAGAAGCCCGAGGGCCGCGGGGCGTGCAACGTCGGCGTGATTCACAGCGGCGCCGCCACCAACGTGGTTGCCGATGAGGCCACGCTGCTGGTCGAAGCCCGCAGCCACGACCCAGCGTTTCGGGAGCAGATCGTCCAGGCAATCCACCAAAGCTTCGATTCCGCCATCGCCGCAGTGACCAGCGCCGACGGCGACCACGGCTCGGTCGAGATCGATGGACGGGTCGACTACGAGTCGTTCCGCCTGCCGGACGACAGCCCCCCAGTGGCGGTCGCCTCAGCCGCCCTCGGCGCCGAAGGGCTCACGCCAAGAATCGCCGTCACCAACGGCGGCATCGACGCCAACTGGCTCAACCACCACGGCGTGCCAACCGTAACGCTGGGCTGCGGCCAACGGAACATTCACATGGCAGGCGAGGAGCTAGACGTGGCGGAGTTCCTGCAAGCCATCCGCATCGCGTGGCGCCTGGCGACCGTTGCTGGCTAAACGCGCCGAGCCAGCCCCCCAGGCCGGCCCCGTTTGCTTGCCGTGCCAGGCAGTCGGACTTACCCTGCGTGAGGCGGCTCAACGCCGTGATTCTCGCCTCTTCGGTTTGTCGCCATGCACGGTCCACGGGTTGCCACTTCGCCACCGCTGACCGGGCTGTTGGCGGTCATTCTCGGCGCCACATTCGCGCTATCCGCAGACGCCGTTGTTGTTGACCTCGACCTCGTGCTCTCAACGCCGCCGGGTTCGAGCGACAACGTCCTGGACTTCGGCGCCACCGCCGCTGGGTTCACCGACACCGGTCAGACCCAGTTTTCCGGCACGATTAATCGTCAGCTCGAGCTTGAGCTGAGCCCCGACGGGATTCGCCCCACCGGGATCCGCTTCCAGGGCGGCCAGCTGTCAGCGACCGACTTCGACCTGCGGTTCGGCTTCATCATCACGCTCGCCCGGGTCCAAGGCCGCAACCTGGGCGGCACGCTGACAACGCCGTCGGGCCAGTTCTCGGCGGTCACTGCCCGCCGCTTGGGTCCTAACGGCTCGGGCACGTTCGCGACCGATCCGCACCTGCTGACGCTCAACTCGGGCACGCTAACCGGCACCGGTTTGGCGAGCGCCTTGGCGGAGGATCTCGGCACTTCGCCGCTCGGCGTTTCGCAGTCGGGAACTGCCCCCCTCACGTGGGGGGAAACCGCCGCCAACGGGCAGCAGCGTGAGTACCAGATCCAGCTCCAGTTCCCTGTCGACGCGACGGAGGACATCTCCGACGGGAGCATCTCGGCTTCAGTGACGGTCGAGGGGATCGTGGTTGGCGCCGGCACGTTCGCCGTGACGCTGCCGCAAGCGGGTGACTTTAACGGCGATGGCGTCGTAAACGCTTCTGATTACACGACTTGGCGAGACGAATTCGCGCTGGGCCAGCGGCCCCTCAGCGATTTCAACGTGTGGAGGAGCAACTTCGGGGCGCAGGAGTCTGCGGCTACTGCCGCCCCCGAGCCGACGGCACTTGCCGGCCTGCTCGCCCTGCTATCGGGGGGTGCAATCCGATGCGGTTGCCGGCACCGGACCGAACATACTCCGCCCCGCTGATGTCCGAAGTTGACAGGCGAGAGCCGCCATCCGGCGACGACTCGCCGATTCGCCGCGGTCGGCCTTGCGGGGTCTAGGCGACGGGCTATATTGACCGATTCGCAGGAGTTCGCGAGCGGCACGCTAGCGTAGCTCAATTGGCAGAGCAGCTGATTTGTAATCAGCAGGTTGTGGGTTCAAGTCCCTCCGCTAGCTCTCAGAGCCCGCCGGAGATGAGCCCACCGGAGACAACGATCAAGCCGACGGGTGTCAGCCGTTGGCAATGCGAAATCACGGTGGGTTACCGAAGCGGTCAAACGGGTCTGACTGTAAATCAGATGGCTCTGCCTTCGCAGGTTCGAATCCTGCACCCACCACTGGTTTTTCGCGGCTCCGCTTGGCTATGCCAAGACGTCGCTCGCGGGGTAGTTTCTCGCGGCTCCGCTTGGCCCGGCCAAGGCGTCGCTCGCGGGATGTGCGTGTGTTGAGTGAAGGGAGTGGAGTGTTGGAGCGTCGGGAGGCCTTTCCGCCTTCCGATTTCCGCCTTCCCCCTTTGGTTTGCGGGTGTAGCTCAATGGTAGAGCCACAGCCTTCCAAGCTGAAGACGAGGGTTCGATTCCCTTCACCCGCTTTGAGGAGGCTATTGGCTGTTGGCCCTTGGCTGTTGGCTTGAGGCACTGCCGCCAAGAGCCAAAGGCCAATAGCCAACGGCCTCCTGCTGCTGTAGCTCAGTTGGTAGAGCGCGTCCTTGGTAAGGACGAGGTCACGAGTTCAAGTCTCGTCAGCAGCTCTTGGCAGCCGCCCCGCCGATTGCGGGAGCGGTACGCCCGGGTTGGCGATTGACAATCCGGGGCCAACAGCCGAAAACCACAGGCTTCCCCTTCCCCCTTTCATCGCGCCACCGCAGATCAAGCAGAGAGAAACATGGCCAAGGACACTTTCGAGCGTACCAAGCCGCACGTGAACGTGGGCACGATCGGCCACATCGACCACGGCAAGACCACTACCACGGGCGCCATCCTCGCCGTCCAGGCCGCTAAGGGGCTCGCCAACTTCAAGTCGTACTCCGATATCGCCAAGGGCGGCACCGTCCGCGACGAGACCAAGACGGTGACCATCGCCGCCGCTCACGTTGAGTACGAGAGCGAGAACCGGCACTACGCCCACATCGACTGCCCGGGCCACGCCGACTTCGTCAAGAACATGATCACCGGCGCCGCCCAGATGGACGGAGCGATCCTGGTGGTTTCCGCCCCGGACGGCCCCATGCCGCAGACGCGGGAGCACATCCTGCTCGCCCGCCAGGTCGGCGTGCCCAAGATCGTGGTTTACCTGAACAAGTGCGACCTGGTCGACGACGAGGAGCTGCTTGAGCTGGTGGAGATGGAAGTCCGCGAGCTGCTCGACAAGTACGGCTTCCCCGGCGACGAGGTGCCGCTGATCAAGGGCAACAGCAAGCTCGCCTACGAGAAGCCGGATGACCCAGAAGCTCAAAAGTGCATCACCGAGCTCATGGAGGCCATCGACAGCTACATCCCCGAGCCCGAGCGTGAGGTCGACAAGCCGTTCCTGATGGCGATCGAAGACGTCTTCTCGATCGAAGGCCGCGGCACCGTGGCGACCGGTCGTATCGAGCGCGGCAAGATCAAGGTGGGCGAAGAGGTCGAGATCATCGGCCTGACCGAAGCCCCCGCCAAGACGACCTGCACGGGCGTCGAGGCGTTCAACAAGACCATGGACGAGGGCTTCGCGGGCGACAACGTGGGCTGCCTGCTCCGCGGTGTGAAGCGTGAGGAGATCCAGCGTGGCCAGGTGCTGGCCAAGCCGGGCTCCATCACCCCCCACACCAAGTTTGAGGGCGAGGTCTACGTGCTGAGCAAGGAGGAGGGCGGCCGTCACACGCCGTTCTTCAGCGGCTACCGACCGCAGTTCTACTTCCGCACGACCGACGTGACCGGCACCGCCCAGCTGATGGGTGACGCCGACATGTGCATGCCGGGCGACAACGCCAAGCTGTCCGTCGAGCTGTCCAAGCCGATCGCCATGGACGACGGCGTCCGCTTCGCCATCCGCGAAGGCGGCAAGACCGTTGGCTCGGGCGTTGTGACGAAGATCATTGAGTAGTGAGTTAGTGGCGAGTGCGAGTGGCGAGTGTCTGTCACTTGCCACCAGCACTCGCCACTCAGCGAAGGGGCGTAGCTCAATTGGCAGAGCACCGGTCTCCAAAACCGGGGGTTGTGAGTTCGAGTCCCACCGCCCCTGCTTGTGGGACGGCCAGCGAGGCCGAAGAGCACGCGGCGAAGATCAAACGCTCTGCTAGGACGCGGGCGTAAACCCGTTGGCTTTGCCAACAACCAACAGCCAGCAGACTGGGCCGGTGACCGCTTACCTGCAAAACCTGTTTACCTTCGGTACCTACAAAGCCAAGCAGGGTCGCTTGGCTCGCCAGGTGACGTTTATCGCTTTGGCGGTCATCGTCGCGGCGGGGTGCTGGGCACTGAAAGAGCAGCTCGAAGAAGCGTACGGCAACGGTCCCGGCGCCAGCATCGCCATCGGCGTGTTCGCCGCGGGCTGCTGGGCGGCGTTCCGGCTGATCCAGTTGCCGGCGTTCGCGGAGTTCTTGATCGACGTCGAGCACGAGATGAAGAAGGTCGCCTGGCCCAGCCGGGGCGAACTTTGGAAGTCGTCGCTCGTGGTGATCCTGACAATCTTCGTGCTCGCCACACTGCTGTTCCTCTACGACGTCATTTGGCAGTGGCTACTCGGCGTGGTGTTCGCCCTTTTTGAGTAAACACCCCGCGGCTGGGCGGCAGCCGGACTGGTCGAACCGAGCAGGCAGACCCAGACTGCCAACCGATAGATCACGCGGAAAGACAAAGAAGTGGTTTGCAAGCTTTGAACGAAGGCCCGGAAAAGAACGACGCACCGCCCACCGACGCCGCCGAGAGCGGTGCTTCGGAATTGGTTGACGCGCCGGCTTCGGTTGAGGCGGAAGTGGCGGTCTCCGCCGCCGAAGACGCTTCGCCCGCGGTCGAGCCCGCCGACGGTGTTGACGCGGCTTCGGAACCGCTTCCCGCTGAAGACTCGGCCGCCTCCGACGGAGATTTGCCAGCCGACGCCCCCGGTGCCGAAGCCCCCGCTGCTGAAGCCATCGAAGCGGACGCGGACGAAGACGACGACCTTGACGGCGAGCCCGAACCCGAGCCGGAAGTCGCTCCTGCCGGGCCGATCGAGCTGAACGTTGAGGAAGAGGAGGAGATCAAGAAGGACTGGTACATCCTCAAGGTGCAGAGCAACCGCGAGCGATCGATCGCCGCCGCCCTGCAGCGGAAGGTCGCCATCGAGGGCCTTGAGCACCTCTTCGGCGAGATCCTGGTCCCCACCGAGAAGGTCACCGAGTTCAAGGGCGGCAAGAAGAAGATCGTCGAGCGAAAGCTCTGGCCGGGCTACATCGCGGTTGAGATGCACGTGAACGACGACACGTGGTTCGCCATCCGCGAGACCGGCGGCATTGGTGACTTCACCGGCTCCGGCGGCGCCCCGACACCAATGGCGCCGCACGAGGTCGCGAAGATCCTCCACACCGAGGAGGAGGAGACCGACGACGCCCCGAAGCTGGACATCAAGTTTGCCATCGGCGACAAAGTAAAGGTCAACGACGGCAACTTCGAGAGCTTCGAAGGCGAAGTGGCCACCATCGACGAGGCGAGCGGCAAGATCAGCGTGATGATCAGCATCTTCGGGCGATCAACACCCGTGGAGCTGGAGTACTGGCAGGTCGAGGCTCTGTAGAGCCGGCGACCGAAAGCGTCGAGGCAATCAAGACCAACCGTGGGACGCCGGCCCCTCGCACGAGGCCCGGCGGCTTGAACCACAATCGAGGCCCCTTGACCGGGGAAAATGAATGGCGAAGCAGCTCGTAGCCCAAGAGAAGTTCCAGATCCCGGGCGGCCAGGCCACCCCGGCGCCGCCGGTTGGCACCGCGCTCGGTAAGCACGGGGTCAACCTGGGGCAGTTTGTCACCGCCTTCAACGACAAGACCAAAGAAGCGGGCGGGATGATGATCCCGGTCGTGGTGAGCGTCTACAACGACCGCTCCTTCGACTTCATCACCAAGAGCCCGCCGGCCGCCGTGCTGCTGAAGAAGGCCGCCGGCATCGCCAAGGGCTCGGGCGTCCCGAACAAGACCAAGGTGGGCACCGTAACCGACGCCCAGCTGGAAGAGATCGCCCAGACCAAGATCAACGACCTGAACGCCCGCGACATGGAGCACGCCAAGCGGATGATCGCTGGCACTGCTCGAAGCATGGGGCTGTTGGTCGAGGGATAGCGTAGTGACGAGTGCTAGTGACGAGTGACGAGCCTCAGCCGCCACTTGCCACCAGCACTCGCCACCTAACACAAGTGGGACGCTTGCCAGGCGCAAGCGGCTTGAACCACGAAAGAGCATTTATGGCAAAGCAATCCAAGCGTTATCGGGCCGCCGCCAAGAAGCAGGTGGCGGACCCCGTCGCCCTGCCCGAAGCGGTGGCGACCCTCAAGAAGTTCGACAAGACGAAGTTCGACCAGTCGGTCGAGATCGCCATGCGGCTCGGCGTAGACCACACGCAGGCCGATCAGATCGTCCGCGGCTCGATCGTCCTGCCGCACGGCATCGGCAAGGAGCTTCGGGTCGTCGTCTTCGCCAAGGGCCCGCAGGCCACCGCCGCCCAGGAGGCGGGCGCCGACGAGGTGGGCGACGAGGACCTCGCCAAGACGATCCAGGGCGGCTACACCGACTTCGACGCCTGCATCGCGGCGCCCGACATGATGAAGA
>JBCDJN010000110.1:0-16679 GCA_039414355.1 Planctomycetota bacterium
ATGACGAAGAAGGGCGGCTCCAGCGGGTAGACCTCGCCGGCGAAGCTGATCTTCTTTTCGCTCATCGTCTCGAGCATGGCCGACTGCGTCTTGGGAGTCGCCCGGTTCACCTCGTCGGCCAGGCAGATCTGCGTGAAGATCGGCCCCTTCTGGAACTCAAACCGCCGGCGGCCGTCGGGGTCTTCGACGATGAGGTTGGTGCCCAGGATGTCGGCCGGCATCAGGTCGGGCGTGAACTGGATGCGGTTGAAGTCGAGGTCCAAGACCTGCGAGAGCGTCTTGATGAGCACCGTCTTCCCCAGCCCCGGCACGCCCTCCAGCAGCGCGTGCCCGCCGCAGAACAGGCAGGTGAGCACCCCGTGGACGATGTCCGAGTGCCCCACGATGACCTTGCCGATCTCGTTGAAGACGTCCTTGTAGCGCGTGGCGAATTGCTCGGCGCGCTGTTCGATGTTGTCGGCTAGGGACATGGGTTGCTGTTGTTGATGCTTGAATCGGGGAAGTGGATAGGGGGATGTTGGGGATTGGGGGGATGGCTCGTGTTGGCGTCAGGCTCGGCGAGCTTTGTATAGCTGGTGGTCGAAGGCAAGTCCCGCGGCCAAGAACGGGCCTGCGATTGCGAACGCCAATGCCAGCAGGATCGCAAAGCGTTCCAAGCCGACCACGAGACTGTTGTTGAGCGAGACAAATGAATTGTTATTGCACAGTACGAGTGAGAGGAGCATGAGCGGCACGGCTCCTATCAGTGTGGGCGTGCCGAGTGGAATTGAGCAGGACTGTTCTTCTTCGCGGCAGACGAAGCCCAAGAATGCCAGCACAACCGCGGAGATGGCTGGGCCGATAGTCAAATGAAAGAACCAAACGGCAGGGCCAAAGTTCGGTGTTCCCATCGAAGGGGCTGCGAAGCTAACGGCAATGGTATGCAATCCCCAGACTACCGATGCGACGACGCCATGAGCGAAGCAAGCCACACCAACCCATCGCCATTGAAAGACTGCCGGCGTAATCAACCGTATGACTCGGCGTTCAGCGACAGCCCGCGGCGAGCGGTAGGGATTGGCCTTCACGTCTTCCATCGCTCTCTGCTTCTCGCGAAGTCTAACCAAGCTCAGTAAGTGAAATCCCGCGAGTTGCCATCCCCCCAATCCCCAACATCCCCACATCTCCTTACCGTCATGCGGCTCAACCATCCCGATCCCGCTTAGCTTGCTTCTTCGCCTTCAGCAGCCGCTCGGTGTAGCTCTCTTCGCGACCCTTGTCCTTGCTCTCCGCCATGCCGCCGGAGGTTGGTGGCTTAGGTCTTGTTGTGCCGGCCGTTGGCTGGTCGAACAGCGGCGATTCGCTTGTGTCCGCAGTTTCTTGGGCTTCGTAGCGGACGGACTCTCGGCCGGTGGTTCGTTCTTGCACCTCCGCTTTCTTGCTGCGGAGGCGGGCCATGGTTTCGGTGGGCTGCTCGGCTTGCTTGCGGCCGAGGACGTTCGTGGCGACCCACGCCCACGCCGGGGCGACCCATTCGAAGCCGAACTGCACGCGGCGGACAAACACGTCGGCGAAGAAGACGCAGCAACTCACCAGCACCAGCAGCGGCCAGATGTCTTGGCGGGCGATGGCGGGCGGCAGGTCGCGGCGGTAGGGGTCGACCGCCAATAGCGGCTCGGGCAGCGGGCCGGTGGCGGGGAGTTGGGCGCCCGCCTCGGCGTCGATCACCTTGCCGGGCTCGCCGTTCTCGGGCGTGAGGCTCGCCAGCGTCTCAAGCAGCGGGCGGTTGGTCTTGCGGTCGCGGAACTCGTCGCTGTAGCCCACGTTCACGCCGGTGCGAATCATCGCCTGCCCGCCGCCGGGGTTGATGGAGAGCAGGTAGCTGCCGGCGTCTGGGGATTCGAACTCCGCCTCGTACCGGCCGGGCGCCTTCTGTTGGAAGAAAAGCGGCTTGCTCGCCAGCCCGGGCGTCACCGCGGCGCCGGTCATGCTGCGGGCGTTGATGAACTCGTCGTTCTTGTCGAGCGCGTCGACGATGACCCGCGTCTTGCCGTCCTTCGTCTCGGTCACCACGCTGTAGCCGGCGGTGTCTCCCGTGGGCCGCATCGACCAGCGGACGAGCTGGCTGAAGAAGCGGTCGTAGTGCTCCCAGCCGGTCCATTGATCGGCCCAGCGGTGGCCGGCGTCGGTGGTGAAGGCGGCCGTCTTGCCGAGGCCGTAGGTCCAGGTGGCGAGTATCGTTGAGTTTTCCCCGTTCGCCGGCACCGGTGAGCGGAGCACCACGTCGACCAGCGAGCTGTCCTTGACCGAAGTCTGCACGAAGCCGCGCAGCGGCGGGAACGTGGGCGGCACGCCGCTGAGGATCTCCATGTCCGTCACCACCCCGGGCGACTCGGGCGGCTCGAGCTCGCGCACCACCGGCTGCGCGACGCGGCGGGCTTCGCGTTGGTAGATCCGTGGAAGCGCTTTGGCGTTCTTCACCAGGTAGTACTTGCCGCCCGTGTTGTTGGCGATCTTCCGCATCATGTTCAGGTTGCCGTGCCCGCCGAGCCCACCCACCGCCACCGTGGTGATGCGGATGCCCTGCTGTGTGAAGAGCTTCATCGTGGCATTGGTCGGCTGCGAAGGGTCGCCGTCGGAGATGACGATGCAATGCTTGATGGCGGGCGTGGGGCTATTGAGCTTGAGCATCGAGCCGGCGATCTTCTTCATCGCGGGGTCGAACTGCGGCATGTCTCCGACGGTGAGCTTGTCGATGTTGGCCATCATCTTGCCGCGGTTGGGGCCGACCGGGATCATGCCGCCCGCGTTGTTGGCCCACAGCCACTGGTCGGTGCCGGACCACTGGATCACGCCGCAGTAATCGCGCGGGCCGAGCGTTTTGATCGCCTCGCGGGCGATGACCTTCTGCCAGTAGTTGCCCTTGGGGAACTCGCAGGCGTGCATCATCAGCGCCAGGGCGCCGACGGGGATGACCTTGTTCGCCTTGATCCGCATGTTGACCGGCAGGGCTTTCTCAAGCTCGGTCTCTGACCAGTCGCCGGCGCCAAAGCTCCGGTCGCCGCCCAGCATGATCAGCCCGCAGCCCAGCTCCTCGGTGTTGCGAACGAGCATCTCGATTTGCTTGTCGGAGAAGCCGTCGAGCCGGTCGGTATCAACGCCGCCCAGGTCGCTGCCGAAGCCGCTGGAGCGCGGCACGTTGGCCAGCACCACCGAGTCGAAGTTCTGCAGCTCGCCCAGCGACGTGAAGAGCCGGTTGCTCGGTTGAACGGCGACCTGAAGGCCCTCGTTGCGGAGCGCCTCGACCAGGAAGCGGAACTCGCCCGGGTGCTCAAAATCTTCGATCAGCAGCACCCGGCCCTTGCCGCGGACGTAGGTAAACCCGGACGAGCTGTTATTGCGGCTCGAACCATCGGCGGACGAGGTGTCTGGCACGAAGCGGGCTTCGTAGGTGTAGCTGCTGGGTTGGTCGATCGTCTCGCTGAGCGTGAAGACCCGCTTGCCGGGCGGCAGCTCGACGGGCGACTCGCTGATGACCGTCTCTCGGCCCACGCCCTGCTCGTCGGTCCAGGTGCGCTTGATGACCAGCTTGCCGCCGACGGGCTCGTCGCCCGGGGCGTCGGCGGCCGGGTTGTGGTCGAGCACCACGCGGAGCTCAAACGGCTGGCCGCGGCGGGCCTCGGCGGGGACGGCGACCTTGTCGACGCTGACCTCGGCCTGCGGTTTGATGGGCACCGGCAGCACGTCGATCGAGACGCCGCGGGCCGCCATCGCGCGGGCCTGCTGCAGGGCGTTGCCCACGTTCTCGTTGCCGTCGGTGACGATCACCACGCGCTTCGACGTATCGTGCGGGAAGACACTCATCGCCCGCTCGAGCGCGGCCGCCAGGTTGGTGTACTCCTCGTTCAGCTCCGTCTCGTCGCGGCCGCTCAGCTCGTAGTTGAAGTCCACGGGCTGCAGCTCCACCTTCGCCTCGCGGCCGAAGATGATGACGCCCATGAAGTCTTCCTTGGCGTCCCGCCGGTGCTCCCGCACGGCCGCGTTGACGTACTTGAGCATCGCCACGCGGTGGTCTTGGGGGATGCTGTAAGACTGGTCGAGCAAGAAGAGCACCGTCATGCGGTCGTTCTTCTTGGTGAGCTGCACCTCCGCGAGGGCGGCCACGAGCAGCGCGAACACCGCCGTCCGCAACGCGAGCGCCAGAATCCGACGCCACGACCCAAGCCCAGAGAGGCTCTTGTAGCTCCACACCCACAGCACCGGCAGCAGCACAAGCAGCAGCAGCCAGAGGGGGCGATCGACGGCGAGGGAAAGGTTGGTGATGAGAAGTCAGGGGTCAGGGGTTAGGCGTCAGTAGTCAGGGGTCAGATCGGCCTTCGGCCGATTGGGCGGCCCCCAGCCTCTAGTCTCTAGCCTCTAAACTCTCACCCTCTGCACCCGGTGGTTCCATGTATCCAGCACGTGCAGCCGCCCTCGGCTGTCGAGCACCAGGCTCCAGGGGTTATGCATCTCGCCGGGGCCGCGGCCTTGGCGGCCCCAGCAGCCGAGGGATTCGCCCTGCTCGGTGAAGCGTTGCACGCGGTGGTTGCCGTACTCGCAGAGGTACAGGGTGCCGTCGCCGGCCAGGGCGATGTCGTAAGGATAGCTGAGTTGCCCCCGTGCCGGGCCGGGCGTGCCCCACATTTGGATCAGTTCGCCCTGGGTGTCGAAGACTTGGATCCGGTGGTTGCAGGCGTCGCACACCCACAACCGGTCTTCGTCGTCGATGACGAAGTTCTGCGGCCGGTTGAACTCGCCCGGCTGCTCGCCGTACTGGCCCCACTCCATCAAATAGTCGCCGTCGGGCGAGAACTTTTGGATGCGGTCGTAGCCGCCGTACTCGGAGACGTAGAGGCAACCGGTTGAGTCCCGCTGGGCGTCGGTCACGAAGCCGAACTCGCCCGGCCCCGGGCCGTTGGTCCCGCCGAGGGTTTCGGCTTCGCACAGCTCGCCTTCGAGCGTGTAGGAGAGCACGCGGAAGTAGTGCGTGTCGGGCACCAGCACACGGTCGCCGCGAACGGGGTCCATCTGTACGGTCAGGCCCGTTGGCTTGCCGTTCTTCCAATTGGGCGTTTGCCAGGCGTAGAGGAACTCCGCCTCGGCGGTGAAGACGTGGATGCGGGCCAGGAAATCGACGATGAACAGACGATCCTGCGGGTCGATGGCCATCGCCCGCGGCCGCTGGAACCGGCCGCCAACGATGCCGCGGCGACCCCAGACCTCGTCGAGCCGGCCGAAGTCGTTGTCGCCGCTGCCGCAGCCCGCCATGGTTGCCGCCAGCGGCGACGCGGCCACCGTCTGACAGAACGCCCGCCGGCTGAGCCGGCTGCCGCTCGGTTGGGCCCCGTCGCGGTGGGGTGGCGGGTCGGGTTTCACTTTGAGCGTGCTCGGAGGGCGTCGCGTGGAGGCGGCCGGCAAACCGGTTCGCTTTCCGTTTCTCCAAGTGTTCCCCAGCCCCCACGCCGCCGCAACCCTGTAAGCACTTCGCTCAAAGGCGGCCGATGCGGCGTAAGTCGTTCCCTTGCTGCGTTTTTCGACGAGTCGACCATCGCCCCGCCAGGTTGACCGCCCGGCGTGGCCAGCCGTATAGTTGCGGGCTCGAATCGCGGTCCGGACGGCAGCCGTCACAGGCGGCTCGACCGAGACGCGTGCCGCCCCCACGCTGCGTCACCCCGATCTAGTCTCCTCATGCCGCCGCTTGTGATTGATGTCGCGAAGGCGGAAGACGTGCGTGACGTGGTTCACCGCGCCGTGCAAGCGCTGGTGGAAGGCGAGATCATCGGGCTGCCCACGGAGACGGTCTACGGGCTCGGCGCCAGCGCGTGCCACGGCGCCGCCATCGAGCGGCTGGCTGAAGCCAAGGGGCAGGGGAGCGACGCAGTGTTCGCGTTGGCCATCAAGGGGCCCGAGGACGCCGAAGACTACGCGCCGAGCCTTTCGCCGTTGGCGCGGCGGCTGGCGCGGCGGTGTTGGCCCGGGCCGGTCACGGTGGTGCTGCCCGTTGATCCTCACGAGGGACTCGTCGGGCAACTTCCCGAGGCGACCCGCAATCTCATCTGCCCTGACGGAACCATCGGCCTGCGGTCACCGGCAAATCGCCTTGTCCAGGACGTGCTGCGAATGCTCGCAGGGCCGGTCGCGCTGACCAGCGTGCTCCGAAGCGGCCAGCCTAACGCCGTCGATGCGCGGGGAGTGGTCGACGCCGACGTGCCCGGGGTTTCACTGGTGCTGGACGACGGACCCGCCCATTACCGCGAGGCGTCGTCGGTGTTGCGGGTGGATGACAACCGGATGACCCTGCTTCGCGAGGGCGTTGTGAGCGAAGAGACCCTGCGGCGGATGGCGAGCTGCTCGGTGTTGATGGTGTGCACAGGAAACACCTGCCGAAGCCCAATGGCAGAGGCTCTCATGCGGGGCGCGCTCGCCAAGCGGCTCGATTGCCCGGTCGATAAGCTGGAGCAGCGCGGCGTGCTGGTGGCATCGGCCGGCCTCGCGGCCGCCGGCGGCGCGCCTCCGAGCCGCGAAGGCGTGGCCCTGATGCAGGAGCGGGGGCTCGACCTCTCGACGCACGTCGCCCAGCAGCTCTCCGACCAGATGGTCCGCCACGCCGACCTGGTGCTTACCATGACCGCCGGGCACCGCAGCGCGATCGTTGAACACTGGCCCTCGGCGGCACCACGCGTCAAGCTGGTGATGCCGGAAGGCCGCGACGTGGCTGACCCCATCGGTGGGCCGATGGAGGTTTACCGGCAGTGTGCCGAGCAGATTGCCCGAGGCGTGGAGCACCACGCCGACGCCTTGATCAGCCAGTTGCCCGACCTGTCCGCCCCCGCGGGCTGACCCCGAACGACCCCTGACCGCTCCGACGGCGGCCATCGCCGCCCGACAACGCCGGAGACCTATCGAATGCGAATCGCCGTCGGCAGCGACCACCGTGGCTTCCAGCTGAAGCAGAGGATCGTTGAGCAACTGCGCACCGCGGGGCACGACGTGGAAGACGTTGGCGCCCAGGGCGAGGAGTCGGTGGACTACCCCGACTACGCGTCGGTCGTCGCCAAGAAGGTGAGCGGCGGCGAGCTCGACCGCGGGATCCTGATCTGCGGCACCGGCATCGGCATGGCCATCGCCGCCAACAAGTACGCCGGTGTGCGGGCGGCGCCCTGCAACGACGAGGTCACCGCTGAGATCAGCCGCCGCCACAACGACCTGAACGTGCTCTGCATGTCGGCCGACCTGCTCAGCGCCCGGGTCGCAGAGCGGATGGTCGAGGTGTGGATCAACACCGAGTTCGAAGGCGGCCGCCACGCACGCCGCCTCGACAAAGTCGCCGAGATCGAGAAGTCCGGCGGATGTTGTTGAAGAGGCGCTCGGCGCGAGGCGCTAGGCGCTAGTTTTGGCTAGCAAACCGGGTTGATTGCGTTTTTGGCGAACTAGCGCCTAGCGCCTAACTACTATCGCCTCCCGATGCTTCGTGAGCACGCTGAGCAGATCTGGTGGGCCGGGGTTGAGGCCGTTCGGCCGGAGCGGTTGTTTCGGGATCAGGTCGCCGTTGATGGCGACTCGCTCTGGCTGGCGGACCACGAGGTCGATCTGCGGCGGTTCGATCGCGTTGTCGTTGTCGGCGCCGGCAAGGCGGGCGCGGCGATGGCCCGGGGGCTGGAGGCCTCGCTCGGCGAGCGGCTGCTCCGTGAGAAACAAGTCGGCGGGTTGGTGGTGGTCCCCGAGGACTGCCTTGGGCCGACGCAGGCGATCCGACTTGTGTCTGGCCGCCCCGCCGGTGTGAACGAGCCCCGTCCCGAAGGGGCGGCCGCCGCCGGCGAAGTCTTACGGCTCGCGGCGTCGCTTTCGCCGCGCGACCTTTGTCTCTGCCTCATCTCGGGCGGTGGTTCGGCGCTGCTGCCGGCCCCGATCGACGGCATCTCGCTCGACCAGAAGCTCGCCATCACGCGGCTGCTTTCGGCCAGCGGCGCCACGATAGATCAGCTCAACACGGTCCGTTCGGCCATTAGCCGGATCAAGGGCGGCGGCCTCGCCCGGGCGTGCGGGGCAGGGGAGTTGGTCTCATTGGTGCTTTCGGACGTGATCGGCGACCCGCTGCCGCTGATCGCGTCGGGGCCAACGGTGCCCAGCGAGCTTGGCCCCGCCGACGCGCTCGCCGTGCTGGACGAGTTGGGTGTGGCTTCGGCCCCGCAGGCGATGCCGATCTTCGAACGCTTGTCCGCGCGTCGCTCGCTCGGCGAGACGTCCCCGCCGCCAACCTGCAAAGTGACCAACCTCGTGCTGGCCAACAACGCGGCGGCGGTGGACGCGGCCGGCATTGAGGCCGAACGCCTGGGCTACAACCACGCCATGGACGTGGCCACCGCCAGCGAGGGCCCCGCCGAAGAGGTCGGCCGCCACCTGGCGGAGATGGCTCTGCGGATGCGCGACCAGCCGGGGCCGAACTGCCTGATCACCGGCGGCGAGCCGACCGTGAAGCTGGCCGACGAGGCGATCCGCGGCCGCGGTGGGCGGAATCAACAGTTGGTGCTCGCGGCGATGGAACTGCTCGGCGACTGCCACGGCGTCGCCCTCTTGTCGGGCGGCACGGACGGCGAGGACGGCCCCACCAACGCCGCCGGCGCCGTGGTCGACGAGCGGGTGGCGGCCGCGGCCGCGCGACTCGATCGCGAGGACGCTCTCCGCCGCAACGACGCCTATCCGTTCTTCGAGACGGCGGGCGGGCTGCTCATCACGGGCCCGACCGGCGTGAACGTTTGCGACCTGCGTGTCGTGACGGTCGATCAGCGGAGCTAATCGTCGCGCGGCCTTCGGTTGCGCTTGCGTGCCTACGCCGGTGCGCTACAATGCCGCCCAATTCGGCGGAGGCCGACGCCCCGCATGCTTTCCTCTTTTCAGGACGCCGCCGCGATGAACCTCACCGAGTTCTACAACGAAGTCTCCCGCCGCGTGGATACGGACAAGACGCAGATCAACGTCGCCGAGTGCAAGCGGGTGCTGGCCGAGGCGTTTGTGGTGCTCAGCAAGATGAGCGCGGCCGACGCCACGGCGCTGGTCGCCAAGGGCATCGCCACCGGCGCCAAGAAGGCGAAAAAGTAGCGGGCGCCGCGGCGTGTCGCTCCCCTCATCGCCTCCGTCAATGGCGCCGCGATCGGCGTACGCGCACGTGCCGTTCTGCGCGCACCGGTGCGGCTACTGCGATTTCACGGTGGTTGCCGACCGGCTTGACCTTGCGGATCGCTACCTCGCAGCGGTCGAGTGCGAGACGCAGTCGCAGCTCCCTCCGCGCGAGGTCGATACGCTCTACGTCGGCGGCGGCACGCCCACGCAGTTGCCGATCGAAAAGCTCGATCGGCTCTTCGACGCCCTGCTCGCCTGGCGGCCGCTGGCGGCGGGCGGCGAGTGGACCGTGGAAGCCAACCCGCTCGACGTCACCGAGCCGTTGGTGCAGCGACTTGCCCAGCGCGGCGTCACGCGGGTCAGCCTGGGCGGGCAGTCGTTTGACGACGCGAAGCTCCGCACGCTGGAGCGTGACCACTCGGCGGACGATCTCCGGCGAGCCGTCACGCTCGTGAAGGAGGGCGGCATCGACGCCTGCCTCGACTTGATTTTTGCCTCGCCCGACGAATCGCTCGACGCATGGCGGCGTGACTTGGACGAGGCGATCGCCCTGACGCCGCAGCACGTCTCGACGTACGGGCTGACCTTTGAGAAGGGCACTACGTTCTGGGGCCGCCGCGAGCGCAGCGAACTCGCCGAGGTCGACGACTCCCGCCAACGCGCGATGTACGTGGGGGCGATCGACGCCCTCACCGGCGCCGGCTACGAGCACTACGAGGTGAGCAACTTCGCCCGCCCCGGTCACCGCAGCCGCCACAACCTGGCGTACTGGTCCGGCGACGGCTGCTGGGCGGTGGGGCCCGGCGCCGCGCGGCTGGTGGGCCCGGTCCGCGAGACCAACCACCGCAGCACCTTCACCTATCTCCGTCGCGTTGAGACAGGCGACTCCCCCGTCGCCGAGCGGGAACAACTCACCACCGAGCAACTCGCTCGCGAGGCGTTGGTGTTCGGCCTGCGGCGGATCGACGGCGTCGACACCGCGGCGTTCGCCGAGCGCTACGGCGTGGCCGTTGACGAGCTGGCCGGCGAGGCGGTCGCACGATTCGTTCGCCAGGGGGCGATGACAAGGCAGGGCACACGGCTCAAGCTAACCCGCGACGGGTTGCTGGTGAGCGACGCGATGTGGCCGGACCTGCTGTGAACACTTCTGGGACTCGGGAGCGCAGAGATGACAACGACCAAGGGCCGCGGGCCGGAATCGACGGGCTGGGTGTTGTGGCTCGCCGACCGCGGCTGGAGCGTGGTGATGGTGGTCAGCCTGTGCACGCTGCTGGCGATCGCCGCGACGGCGGCGTGGCTCGACAGCCGGCTCGACAGCATTGAAGGCATGTCGAGCCGCGAACTCCCGACGGGATATCAGCCGCCGGACCTTAATGCCCGCTATGCGGAGCCTCCTTCCGGAGCAGCGTCAGAAACAGAGACGACCTATGTGCCAGCGTACTCGCATGTCTACTTCGACGGCGGCCGACCTTTTCTGCTAGAGGCGACGCTCAGCGTACGCAACACCAGCCTCGCGGAGTTCTTGTACGTCCGCCACGTAACCTACTACAACACCGAAGGCGAAGTCGTCGCTCATCCGGTGGACCGATGGATCGCCCTGAAGCCATTAGAGACCTTCGAGTACCTAGTGCCCCGGCGGGACAGCAGCGGCGGCTCCGGGGCCAACTTCCTCGTTGAGTGGTTCACCCCCACGGGCGGCGCCGAGCCGCTCATCGAAGCGGTGATGGTGGGCAACGCCGGCAGCCAGGGGCTGAGCTTTCGCACGACGGGCGTGCGGATCACTCCGTTGGACGGCGACGCGAACTAGTGCGAAGGCTTTCGCGATCGCTCAACAAGACCTTCCGCCCGCCATCGCGCTGCTCGACTCCAGCGGCGGCAGCGCTTCCTCCAGCACGCCGCGGGCTTTGGGCCACGCGAGCAGGCCTTCGATGATCATCCAGACCTGCAGGCTGAGGATCAGCCCGGCGAAGGCGGCGAGCAGCCACTTTCCGTTGGGGAGGAAGTCCACCAGCAATTGATGGCCCATCGCCCAGCCGGGCAAGAGCAGCATGATGGCCATGGGCGCCGCGGCGAAGGCGAGCGGCAGGCCGCGGCGGGCGAGGTAGAAGACCACCACCATCAGCGCGAGACCGGCGAGCAGTTGGTTGGTGGCGCCGAACAGCGGCCAGAGGATCAGCCCACCGCTGCCGGGGCCTTTGCCGCCGTCGATCAGGGCGACCGCCCCGCCCGCCACCACCGCCACGCCGGTGGCGATGAACTTGTTTTGCAGCGGCGGCACGTGCAGCGTGCCGCCGAGTTCCTGGATCACGTAACGCTGCAGCCGCGTGGCGGTGTCGAGCGTGGTCGCCGCGAAGCAGGCCACAAGCACGGCGATCACCGTCACCGCGAGGTCGGGCCGGACGCCGAGCGTGGCGACGAAGTTGGCGCCGCCGTCGACAAAGGCGCTCACCTTCTGCTTCAGCCCGTGGTTGACCCACCCGCCACGCTTGGTGGTGGCGCCGTCGGCGCCGACGGTCTCGACAACCTCGGCCTGGTACTTGGTCCGCCAGGCGTCGGCGCCGGTGAGCTTCGTGCCGTCGGCCCCTTCCACGCCCATCCCCACGCCGGCGGTGCACGCAAGAATGACTACCACCGCGAGTGCGCCCTCCATGAGCATGCCGCCGTAGCCAACGCTGCGGGCGTCGGTCTCGCTGGCGAGCTGCTTGCTGGTGGTGCCGCTGGAGACCAGGCAATGGAAGCCGCTGCAGGCGCCGCAGGCGATGGTGATGAAGAGGAAGGGGAGGACCGGCGGGGCGTCGACGGGGATCTCGCTGGCGATGGCGGGGGCGGTGGCGGCCAGGTCGGCCTGGCCCGACACGCCCGCCAGAAACAGCCCGCCCACCAGCAGCACCATCGCCACCAGCAACTGCTGGCTGTTGAGGTAATCACGAGGCTGCAACAACAGCCAAACGGGCAGCACCGACGCCAGGTAGCAGTACGCCAGCAGCAGGAGTGTCCACAGGACAACCGGCGTGCCGAACCCTCCCCAGGCCTCAATCGTTGGGAGCGTGAACTGAAAGCTCTCGCTGGTTGCCCCGAGCCAAACGGCGACGTAGACCAGCACGAGCGCTGCAAACGACAACGGCAGCAGCGGCGCCCCGCGCCGGTAGACCAGCCAGCCCACCAGCATCGCCAGCGGCATGGCCATCCAGACGCTCAGCACGCTCGACGGGTAGATGGCGAACAGCGCCGCGATCACCAGCCCAAAGATCGCCAGCACCACGGTGAGCGCAAAGAACAGCACCAGCAGCAGCAACAGCTTGGCCCGGGGCGAGATCAATCGGCCCGCCACTTCACCCACAGTCTGGCCCCGGTTGCGGAGGCTCACGACCAGGGCGCCCAGGTCGTGAACGGCGCCGATGAAGATCGATCCGAGCACCACCCACAGCACCGCCGGCAGCCAGCCCCAGAAGACGGCGATCGCCGGCCCCACGATCGGCCCCGTGCCCGCGATGCTGGTGAAGTGATGGCCGAAGACCACGCTCCGGCGAGTCGGCACGTAGTCAACCCCGTCCTGCAGCAGCTTGCTGGGCGGTGTCGCGTCTGGGGACAGGTTGAACACGCCCCGGCTGATCCACCGCCCATAGGTGAAGTACGCCCCAAGCAGGGCGGCGAGCGAAACAGCGGCAACCAGAACTGTGAGCATGGCGGGCGGCAGCGAAGAGAAAGCGTGGTCGAGGCCGGACAGTCTAACAGGCAAGCGGCACTTCTGACTTCTCCCTCCTGGCTTCTCGCTTCCCGCAGGGGTGCGTTCCCGAAGTCCGGGCGGGGCGCTATACTTCTGGCCATCAACCACCGCCCTCCCCGCGAGCCCCCACAAGAGAGAAGCCGCCCGTGCCCGAACACGTCGTCATTGTTGGCAGCGGCCCTGCCGGTTGGAGTGCCGCCACCTACACCGCCCGCGCGAACCTCAACCCCCTGGTTTTTGAAGGGGCGGTGACCGAGGAGAACCGCCAAGACGGCACCCTGCCACTCGGCCAGTTGGCCCTGACGACCGAGGTGGAGAACTTCCCCGGTTGGCCCGCAGGCGACTTGTCGCAGTACCTCAAGACGGCGCTCGACGAGGAGTACGGCTACCTCGCAGACATGCACACCAAGGAGGGCTGCACCGGTCCGGAGCTGATGCACCTGATGCGTCAGCAGGCGAAGAACATGAAGGCCCGGATCGAGACCGACGACATCGTCGAGGTCGACTTCTCGGAGCGGCCCTTCAAGCTCAAGGCGAGCAGCGGCAAAGAGGTGGAGGCGCACGCCGTGATCATCGCCACCGGCGCCCGGGCCAACTACTTGGGCCTGGAGAGCGAAGAGCGGTACAAGAACCGCGGTGTCTCGGCGTGCGCCGTCTGCGACGGCGCCCTGCCGCGTTTCCGAAGCAAGCCGCTCGTGGTGGTGGGCGGCGGCGACTCCGCCGTTGAGGAGGCCGACTACCTGAGCAAGTTCGCGAGCACGGTTTACATGGTGCACCGGCGCGACGAGTTGCGCGCCTCCAAGATCATGGCCGACCGCGCCATGAACAACCCGAAGATCGACATCCTGTGGAACACCCAGGTCGACGAGGTGCTGGGCGACGACCAGACCGGGCTGACCGGGGTCCGGCTGAAGTCATCCGTTGGCGAAGCCGACCGCGAGGTCGAGGCCACCGGCATGTTCCTGGCCATCGGCCACACTCCCAACACGCGGTTCCTCGAGGGCAAGCTCGAGATGACCGACAAAAAGTACCTGAAGTGGACGGTGCCCTTCCGCACCAACACCAGCGTGGAGGGGGTCTTCGCCGCCGGCGACGTGGCGGACGATTACTACCGCCAGGCGGTCACCGCCGCCGGCACCGGCTGCATGGCGGCGCTGGACGCGGAGCGCTGGCTCGCTGAGCAGGGCATCTAGCGTCGCGCTGCAACGCGCCGGGGGCTGAACCGCGCTCGCTTGTCGATTAGACTCCGACAAACCCTAATCCGGAGTCTATTCATGGCGGTATCGTCTTCTGGTTCGGTCGCCTCGGCGGTTGAAAGCGATCGGCAGTTGCTCGCCGACGCCGAGTCGAAGGGCCTCGGCGCCCGGCTCGGCGCCTACACCAAGCTCTCCGGACCCGGCTGGGTGCAGAGCGCCGTGACGCTCGGCGGCGGCTCGCTCGGCAGCGCGCTCTATCTCGGCGTGCTCGGCGGCTACTCGCTCATGTGGCTGCAGCCGCTGGCCATGATCATGGGCGTGATCATGCTCAGCGTCATTGGCTACGTGACGCTCTCCACCGGCGAGCGGCCGTTTGTTGCGATCAACAAGCACGTGAACCCGCTGCTCGGTTGGAGCTGGGCGATCGCCGTCGCCCTGGCCAATGTCATCTGGTGCATGCCGCAGCACTCGCTCTCGTACAGCGTGCTCAGCCAAAACCTGCTGCCCAGCTCCCTGTTCGGCGAAACCGGCAGCCTCGCCACCTGGGCCACCGGAGCGATGGGCGAGAGCGGATTCGCCTTGAACTTCGATAAGGCGCTCATCGCCGGCGTGATTCTGGTGCTCTGCACGATCATCACCTGGAGCTACGACCGTGGCAGCTGGGGGCTGAAACTCTACGAGACGTTCCTCAAGATCGTGGTCGCGCTCATCGTGCTCTGCTTCTTCGGCGTGGTGATCCGGCTGAGCTTCTCGTCGGAGGGCATTGATTGGGGGGCGATCTGCGCCGGCTTGGTGCCCGACTTCGGCGCCCTGTTCCGGCCGGCAGATTCCTTCGTGCCGCTCTTGGACGCGGTCGGCCCCTCCGGCGATCCGGCACGCGAGTACTGGTCCAACTACATCGTTGCTCAACAGAACGACGTGATCATCGCCGCCGCCGCCACCGCGGTAGGCATCAACATGACGTTCCTCTACCCGTACACGCTGCTGCGAAAGGGGTGGACGAAGGAGTTCCGCGGGCTGTCGGTCTTCGACCTCTCGACCAGCATGTTCATCCCCTTCATCCTGGCGACGGGCTGCGTGGTGATCGCTGCTGCGGCGCAGTTCCACACGAAGCTGCCGGCGGGATTCTCGATGGAGGAAGGCGCCGAGACCCTCACCATTGATGAGGAGGGGCCGAAGTACGGCGCCTTCGAGAAGTTGCTCGCCGAGCGCAGCGCCGCCGAGGCGTTGGCCGAAGCCGACGAGCCCTCCGACGCCGAGCGGACGCTCGCCGCGATGCTCGTCAAGCGGGACGCGTTAGACCTGGCCGAGGCGCTCGAGCCGCTTACGGGCAAGACCATCGCGAACTACGTGTTCGGCTTCGGCGTGCTGGCGATGGTGCTCTCCACCATCTCGGTGCTGATGCTGATGTCCGGCACCGTGATCGCCGAGATCCTCAACTACCCGCCCGGCGGCCTCGCCCACAAGGTCGGCACGCTCGTTGCCGGCGTCGGCGGCGTGATGTGGCCCGTCTTCTGGGCGGGTGAGAGCAAGTTCTACATGTCGGTCGTGGCGTCGGTCTTCGGCTTCATGCTGCTGCCGTTCGCGTACATCACCTTCTCCTGGCTGCTCAACAGCAAGGCCCTGCTGGGCGACGCGATGCCGCGTGGCGGCAAGGGGTTGATGATCAATCTGTTGGTTTTCGCGTCGGCCACGCTGACCACCATCGGCGCCGTCTATAAGATCTGGGAGAAGCTGCAGGTGGGCGGCATCGTCGTGCTCGCCGCGTTTGTGCTGTTGGTCTTGGCGGTGGCCGTCAATCGCCGCAATACTCGACTGCAAGAAGAAGCCCAAGCCGCGGCCTAAGGCGTGTCACTCCGAAGGAGCAGGAGAAATCGAGCGATGGAGAAGCTCACTATCCGCGCCGCCCGAGAAGAGTCCGCCATCGGCGCCGCGGCTAAACTGCAGGGCTGGGTCCGCACCCGGCGGGACTCGAAGGGGGGCTTCAGCTTCCTGGAGCTGAACGATGGCACCTGCTTGGGCAACCTGCAGGTGATCGCCGACGGGTCGCTGCCCAACTACGAGTCGGAGATCAAGCACCTCACCGCCGGCTGCAGCGTGACCGCATGCGGCGAAGTAAAGCCCTCCGGCGGAAAGGGGCAGGCGACCGAGCTGCAGGCCGCGTCGATCGAAGTGCACGGCTGGGCGGAGCCGGAGACCTACCCGCTGCAGAAGAAGCGGCACTCGCTCGAAAAGCTCCGCGAGTGGGCCCACCTGCGGCCGCGGACCAACGCCATCGGCGCCGTGATGCGGATCCGCAACCAGATCAGCCGGTCGATCCACGACTTCTTCCAGGGCGACGGGTTCCTTTACGTCAACACGCCCATCATCACCGCCAGCGACTGCGAGGGCGCCGGCGAGATGTTCCGCGTTTCCACCATCGACCCCGCCGACCCCCCGCGGGACGACAAGGGCGCCGTCGATTACAAGCAGGACTTCTTCGAGCGGCCCAGCTACCTAACCGTCTCCGGGCAGCTTGAGGGCGAGATCTTCGCGTCGGCGCTCGGCAAGGTCTACACGTTCGGCCCAACGTTCCGCGCGGAGAACAGCAACACCAGCCGCCACCTCGCCGAGTTCTG
>JBCDJN010000111.1:0-16551 GCA_039414355.1 Planctomycetota bacterium
GGGGGGGGGGACCCGGCGGGGGGGGCGGGGGGGGGGTGGGGTCCGGGGGGGGGGGGGGCGGGGGGCGCCCACCCCTCTGCTCGGCTTCGCGCGCCGTCCCCCGCGCCCGCCGCCGGGCGCCTCGCGCCTCACAATCTGCCCGAACATCTGCTACGAGACCGTGATCCCGCACGTCATCCGCCGGCATGTGAAGCAACTGCGAGACGACGGCACGCCGCCCGACCTGCTGGTGAACGTCACGAACAACGCGTGGTTTTGGGGCAGCAGCGAACTGGAGATGCACCTGGCGTGCAACATCTTCCGCTCCGTTGAGAACGGCACGCCGATGGTGATCGCCGCCAACGGCGGTCTGAGCGGCGCCATTGACTCCCGCGGCCGGGTGCTGGCCGTCAGCGACCGGATGCAGGATGAAGTGGTTCTCGCCGAAGTGCCACTCGACGCCTCGCCCACCGTCTACACCCGCCGGGGCGACGTGGTCGCCCTGCCCTGCTTGATCGTTTGCGTGGGGCTGACGATCATCTCTGTCAGCAAGAAGGTCAGCAGCGCATACAAGCAGGGACCAATCGATGAGACGCTTCCGAGCTGAGCGACTGATTCCACTGGCGATCGCCGCCACCTTCAGCGTTGGATGCGATCAAGCCACCCAACCCGCGGACCAAACGATGACGCAAGACGAGCAGAGCGTGCGAGAGTGGTTCGACGGATGGATCAAGGCCACGACGGTGGGCGACGCCGACTTGGCACGCTCGCTCACGGCCGACGACGCCGTCTTTCTCATCCCCGGTGTCGGCCAGATGGAGAAGGAGACGTTCATCGCCGGCGCCACCGGGGACGACCCAAGCCGAGAGTTCGAGCTCGACTGCAAGATCCAAGAGATCAAGATCCTGGGCGATCACGCCTGGGTCATCGCCAACGTGGACCTGCTGATCACCGAGAAGGCCACCGGCGCCAAAAGCCGCTGCAAGGGCGACTCGCTCTCGGTCATCCGCCGCGAGGGGGACGGCTGGGTCACCATCCGCGAAGCCAACACCATGGTCCCGGTTGGCTCACCCGAATAGCGAAATACCATCCGGCCTACGCCCTGCCCCGCCTTCGTTCTTCATTCTCACTTCGCATGCCCGTCGTCCTCTCTCTCCAAGACGCTCACAAACGCTACGGCGACCAGATCCTGCTCGACGGCGCCAGTTGCGCCCTGGCGGACGATCAGAAGGTGGGCCTCATCGGCCGCAACGGCGCCGGCAAGTCGACGCTGTGCCGCGTGCTGCTGGGCGAAGAGGAGCTCGACGCCGGCGAGGTGGTCCGCGGCCGCAAGCTCCGGCTCGGCTACCTGCGGCAGCACGACCCGTTTGAGCCGGGCGAGACGGTGATGGACTTCCTGATGCGCGACTCCAGCCAGCCCGACTGGCGGTGCGGACAGGTTGCGTGGCGGTTCGCTATCTCCGACGAGATGGCCGGCCGCCCCGTCAAGGAGCTCTCCGGCGGCTGGCAGACCCGCGTCAAGCTCGCCGCCCTGCTGCTGCACGACCCCAACCTGCTCATCCTCGACGAGCCCACCAACTTCCTGGACCTGCGGACGCAGATGCTGCTGGAGCACTTCCTGCGTGACTTCCGCGCGGGCGTGCTGGTGGTGTCGCACGACCGCTCGTTCCTCAACAAGACCTGCACGCACACGCTGGAGCTCTCCCGGGGCGAGCTCAACATGTTCCCGGGCGACGTCGATTCGTACCTCGCGAACCTGGACGAACGCCGCGAGCACGACAAGCGGAAGAACCAGGCGACCGCCACCAAGCGGAAGCAGCTCGAGAAGTTCATCGTCGAGAACCGCGCCAACGCCAACACCGCCAGCCAGGCCCGCAGCAAGGCGAAGCAGCTCGAGCGGCTGGAGATGATCGAAGTGGCCGGCGAAGAAGCCCGCGTTCACTTCAGCTTCCCGGAGGTTCAGCCGCGCCAGGGCCCCGCCGCCCGCGCCGAAGACCTCGCCATCGGCTACGCCGATCGCACCGTGGCCGACGACATCCGCCTGGAGATTGAGCACGGCACGCGCGTGGGCGTCGTCGGCGACAACGGCCAAGGCAAGACCACGTTCCTCCGTACGCTCTGCGGTTCGCTCGACACGAAGCAGGGCCGCATCAAGTGGGGCCACGGATGCCAGCTCGGCGTCTACGCTCAGCACGTCTACACGACGATCGCCGAGAACCAAACGGTGCAAGACTACCTGGAGTACCAAGCCGCCCCCGGCACCACGCACCAGCAGATCAAAGACGTCGCCGGCAGCTTCCTCTTCTCCGGAGACAAGGCCGAGAAGAAGGTGAAGGTGCTCAGCGGCGGCGAGCGGGCCCGGCTGGTGCTCGCCGGGCTGCTGCTGGAGCAGCACAACGTGCTGATGCTCGACGAGCCCGGCAACCACCTCGACGTGGAGACGGTCGAAGCCCTCGCCGACGCGCTCGACCGCTACAAGGGCACCGTCATCTTCACCAGCCATGACCGGCACTTCATGCACCGCGTGGCGACCGACGTGATCGAGGTCCGCGAGGGCCGCGTAGTCGCCTACCCCAGCAGCTACGACGACTACGTCTACCGCGTCCAGCAAGAGATCGACGCCGGCCTGCGAGACCAAGGCCCGGCCCGATCGTCCGGCGACGACGAAAAAGCCACCCGCAAAGCCGCCGGCCGAGCCGGCCGCGACGCCCAGAAACGCCTGAAGAGCGTCGAGCGAAAGATCGCGAAGCTCGACGACGAGCGGAAAGACCTAACCGCCCAACTCGCCACGGCCACGGAAACAGCGGAAGCCGTCGACCTGCAACAACGCCTGGCGTTGCTGACGAGCGAAGTGGAGACGCTCGAGGCGGAGTGGATGGAGTTGTACGAGCAAGTGGAAGCGTAGCGATGTAGGGTGCGGTGAAGCGAAGCGGAATCGCACCGTGATGTCATTCCACGCGCTTCTGCAACACCCATGCAGCCGTTAAGGGCTCATCAGAATGACGCGGCAGCGGCGAGCAAACCCCTTGCGAATCCGAGATATTCTGTGGTGGCTGCTTGCGGGCGCAGTCGCTATGGCACTCGATTTCAAGCTTCCTTATCCGCTGCAGGAAACTCGCTACGGCCCGCCCTTTCGCGTCGCCGAGAACCTCTGCGGCGCCGCTTCAATGATTTGCCTGGGACATCTCGCACTACGTCTTCGACCATTCAATCGGCAGCAGTGCGGCGAGGTCTTGGTTGTGCTTTACCACACCTACACATTTTGCTCGCGCAAAGCGGAGTTAGTTGCACACCAGTTTCTCATGCACTGGAGCGACGAGAACGAACCATACACTGACTGGTTCTGGACTTTGTGGAGTGGCTGTAAATCCATGGCCTTAACCTACACGCCCATGGTCTTCTGCCTTGGCTGCGCGGCATTTCTACGCGATCGTTTTCTCCGCGTGGCATTCGTGATGCTAGGGATGACTCATCTAATCGTCACCGCCATTGCCTGGGCCGGTGGCATTCATACCCAGCTGATTGCAATCGCGACCCTGATTGGCGCAGCCGTCGTGTGCCTCGCCGCGCATGCTATCAGAGAACGGGAGGGACCTGCGGCGCCGTGGGCACGCCTGGGTGTCTTCACAGCGATCGCCGCTCTAATCGTTGAGATCTCCGAAGTGATTACGCTACTCTTGTGATCGGAGACGCGGCCCCTTCGGCACGGTGCGATTTCGCTTCGCTGCATCGCACCCTACGTCGGTTCGCGGAGCCAGCCGGTTGACCGCTTGTCCCGCAGCGCCCCCGGCTTGCGGCCGCGGTCGGCGCTGGCCAGTTCGGGGTACTCGATGAACACCGCGGCCAGGAAGCTCTCGCCGGCGGGGATGCCGAGGTGGGTGTACATCTCCGGGCTCCGCAGGCCGCCGCCGCTGGACCAGTAGGTGCCCATGCCGTGGGCGGTTAGCAGCAGAAGCAGGTTTTGCACGAACGCCGAGGCGGCCGCCAGGTGCTCCTCGTCGCGGCGGCGTAGCTCTTGCAACTTGCGGGGCTCGGGCGCCGGCTCCGTGCTGTCCGTCTCCGGCAGCCACGTGACCAGCACCGCCGCGTTGCAGCCGGCGAGCAGCATCGGCAGCTTGCCGGTGTCGGCCAGGTTGTCGCGGAGATGGCGGGCGGTTTCGAGGGCCTTCTCCTGCCCGATCAGGCGCGCCCGCCACGGCTCGGCGACGCCGTCCACGCCGCGCGGGTAATGAAACGGCGCCCACCCCGCGGCCTCGATCGCGCTGCGGACCAGCGGCGCGTTTCGCTCGACAACCTCAACCGGCGCCGGCTCGGCGTGATCGGGGTCGAGCAACACCTTCTCGGTCCGCCGGCGGCGGATCACGGCCTCGACAACTTCGGCTTCGCTCGGCTGGTTCATCATGGCAACCTTGATCTGGTTCGCACGGCTAACACCATGCCCACCGTAACAACCCCAACAACCCAAAGGCGAGCCCCGCGGCGTCAGGCCGGGGAGGAGCACAAGGGAAGACGTCCACGTCCGCCGAATGTGGCCAGAACGAAATCACGTGGCCCAAAACGGCGCGTGTAGAAAACGGTGTGGAATTTGGTGATCATGTGGTTACAAAGACAATCGCCGTCCGCCAACCAGCGGCGGCCGATTGACGTAACTCGTTATGCGATCCGTGGCGCCTCACGCTCCGTCGTCGTAAGTCGTTGAAATCGGCGGGCGGAAAGAACGGAAACACATCGCCACGGCGCCGGGCGGGTTTTTCTTTTGCCACCTTTCTCAGGTGGCACTCAACGCTCGACTTCGATCGAGCCCGCCGCCAACCCGTTTTCGCCGGCGACCACCGCAACGGCGACGAGCGGGCCCTCAACCGCTTCGGCGATCGGCAGATCGATGGCGAATACGCCGGCGGGGGTGTCGACTTCGCCCTCGGAGATCGCCAGCCGGTTGGCGGCCGCGTAGGTCTTGTTGAAGCGATCGCGCGAATCGCTGTCGAGCCGAAGCTCCTCACGACCGCTCCGCAGCGCGACCGATCCGCGGGGCGGGCGAACGCTCACCCGGCAGCGACCGGCCAGCGGGCTGGCGCCCTCGATGCGGATCGACCGACCGTCGGCCGCCAGTTTGGCGACGGCCAGTTCGATCGCCTCCGGCCGGCGGATGGTCAGCATCGGGTCGCCGAGCAAGTTGTAGAGTTCAACGTGCTCCTGCCGCTCCTGCTGGCGGGCCGACTCTTCGGCGACGAAGCCCGCGGCGATCCGCTCCAACGTCTTGCGGAGCACGGCGGTCGACGATGACGTGTCCTGCTCGGGCTCGGCGGCCGACGTGATCCGGTGCTTGGCGGCGGCCACGCACTCGCCGATGGTCGCCCCGCCGCGGAACAGCTCATCCAGCAGCTCCAGCCCCAGCACGCTGTTGCCGTAGGGCATGCAGACGCGGCTGCTGGCCAGGGCGGCGAGTGGCCCGCCCGGCTGCCGGATGAGGTCCTCGGCAAGGCAGTCGTCGGGCCCGTCGAAGGCGCCGGCGTCGCACGCCACCAGCGCGGCCAGCGTCGGCGCCTCGACGCCGCGGAGCAGCGTGGTCGACCGCCGATCGAGCAGCACCGCCGAACCGAGCGGTGTCCGCAGGCGGTCGAGTTCATCTCGCCGTCCGTGCCCCAGGTAGAGCCAAGCCAGCGAACGGGTCTGCAGGCCGCGGCGAACGGCGTCGGTGGCGAGCGGCGGAAACGGGCAGTAGACGCTCCGCCAATCGGCGTACGTCAGGTGCAGCCCGCACTCGGGCGGCGTGAGCCCGGCGAGCATGCTGGCGGCGGTCGATTCGATGATGCGATCGACCAGCGGCGAGAACCTGCCGGGCGACGCGACGACCGTAAGCCGGTGATCCTCGTGCCGGGCGACCGATCGCCGCTCGTACGCTACAACTCTCGCGAGGTAGCTCTGCAGCTCCTCGGGCGAGTCAACCGGCAGCCGCGCGATGGCGACATGGCCAGCGTTCGGCCAGAGCCGCGTGTAAGGGTGATCCGTGACCAGCTCCGCCTGGCCGCCCCACTTCTGACCGCAGGGCGCGGGCCGGGTCCAGGTGGGGCAGTTGCGAGCGGGGTCGGCCGGTCCATCGGCGGGGCAGTCGCCAATGAGCACAATCCACCGCGGCGGCGGGTTGCCGGCGGCCTTCACCAGCACACTGGCCATCGCTTCGGCCGTATCCGCCGGCGCCAGCACCGTGACCCGGCGCCACGGCGTCCGACGCAGGGCGAGCCACTCGCCAAGCAGCGGCTGCCACTCCGCCGGGCAAACTACCACGGCGTGCTGCTCCGCCTGAGACGGCGGCGCCAAGCTCAGCAGCAACGCCGCGACGGCCAAAGCCCAACGGCGTGTCGAGAAGCTAAGCGTGCGTTCCAAACCTGCCTCCTCCAGCTTTTGCTTGCCCGGCCGAAGACGCTACACTAGCCGAAGCGGCAACGCGGGCGTAGCTCAGTGGTAGAGCGCTAGCTTCCCAAGCTGGATGTCGAGGGTTCGATCCCCTTCGCCCGCTCTTGTGGCAAGTCGTTTTCACACAACGGCTTGCAGCTCCGCCGCATGATGTGGGCGAACTACCAGCGAAGTCGCTTATAGGTGCAAGTTTGCACCTAACTGGGACTACGTGTCCTTAGTTCGAGTCCCCACGCCATGCCGAAGAAACCCGATTTTACCCGCCTCTCCAAACGCGACGATGCTACGTACTACGTCACCGTCGACGGCAGCCGCCATTATCTCGGCCGCGATCACAGTCGCGCGAAACAGCGGTCGCCAACATTATCCAGCGTGTAGCTGCCGGACTGCCTGCTGTCGTTAGCGGCGTCGCTCAACTTGAAGCGCAGTCGATCGAGGAACTTGTCTGCGAGTTCCTTGAGCAGGCCGAGACGAAGACCTACGCCCGCGAAGACCGGCCGTCGCGTGAAGTTGCGAACATGACCTACGCAATGCGGCACTTGTGCCGATACTACGGGGACGCTGACCCGGCTCTCTTCGGTCCACGGCACCTGTCAGACTTGCAGCAAGCGCTTGGCGAGTAGGGCTACGCTCGGACCCATATCAACCGCACCGTCGGCCGGATCAAGCGGTTCTGGAAGTGGGCCTGCCAGTACGAGTACGTGGATGCCTCGTTGCACCTGAAGCTCACAAGCGTGCCCGGACTGCAGAAGGGGCGGATCGGAGCCCACGAAGCGCCGCCGGTTTCCGCTGCTTCTTTGGCCGACCTCCAGGCCGTGACGCCGCATCTACCGCCCGTCGTCGCGGACCTCGCTATGGTTCAGTGGGCTTGCGGGATGCGGCCTGGGGAAGCCTGCCGGATCCGCCGCTCCGAGATCGATCAGAGCGGTACGGTGTGGCTCTGGAGCCCTGGCAAGCACAAGACCGCCAATCGCCGCAAACTGCTCGTTAAGGCGATCCCTGAGCTGGCTCAGCCGCATCTCGAGCGGTGGTTCTCGGACGACGCCGACTACGTCTTTCGCCACGACCAATCGACCCGGATCGCCAGGCAGCGTGAGATGGACCGCCCATCGACGAGGAAGACCAAGGTATTTCCGAGCGAAGCCAAGCGAGTCGCCGCCAGGAAGGCCGAGCGAGCCAACTGACCGTCACCGCGTCGCCCGTGCTACTCGGTTGGCAGCTACCGGCAGGCACTGACCCGCGGCTTTGTGGCGGCGGAGCGAGCCGGTGGGGCGATCAGGCGGTTTACCCCTAATCAACTGCGGCATGGCATCTTCACCTACGTCAGTCAAGAGCTTGGCCAGCAAGCGGCGTCCAGAGCCCCGGGGGTGCGACCTTGGTCCCGCTCTCGATCTTGACTTCAGCTTCAGCCGCCCGACTCAGGCCGTGAGCGACACGCTCTCACGCCACACGGTCTCCCGTTTGAGCATCGCCCACATCACCCGCACCAAGTAGTGCGCCGTGGCCACCAACGCGATCTTCCTGCGTTGCGGTTCCGCCCGCTGCGCCCGGTCGTAGTAAGCCCCGTCGGTGGGGGAACGACGACGAGCCTGCCAAGCGACCTCGGCGATCAGCCCAGGTAGAGCAGCTTGGCGAGCCGATCCGCGTCGTTCCGGTCGTTCTTGTTATTGGCTCGGTAGATCAGACGCAGGTGACCGGGGTGGCCAACGATGACTCGATCGACGATCGACGGGAGCAGATTATCCGTGCTCCAACGGTCTCCGTTAAACCGCGATTGAGGCGCTAATCGGGCATCCGCGGAGAGGCTGGTCGCCTCAGCTACCAATGCACCGCTGACTCAGTAAATCGCGAACGGCTATAACGAGTTGTTTAACTGGCTACTCAACTACGTCGATACCTGAATCCCAAGGCGATCCCGGCGATGGTGGCTACCGCGTAGCAGCACACAGCCGAAACCGAATTCGCGTAAATGGTGTACCCGGTCCCAAACAAGGCCGCGTACACGGTGACGCAGCCCAGGGCAGCCCGCAGCAATCCCGTCGGTAGGCCGGCGCCCGCGGGAGTTGCGAGGATTGGTTTGCCGAGCTTGGCCGCCCTCTCTCGGAATAGGTCGCCACCCGGGCCCGCGGGCTCGACTTTGCGGCAGAAGGCGTCGAGCGTTTCGACCGAATCGGGGGGCGTGGCGAGCACAACGGCGAGCCAACCGATCGTCGTGACCGCCACGCCGGTCGTCAGCGTCGCCCATTCGGGTAGACCGAGCGCCTCACCCCACAAGGTTGTGACGAGCGACACCAGGAATGAGGTCACCATCACGGCGATATCGCCGTAGGCGTTGATTCGCCACCAGTACCACCTCAGGATGAAGAGCAGTCCGGTGCCGGCGCCAACTTGCGGCAAGATCTGGAATCCTTGCGACGCCGTCCGGGGCCGCAGCGCCAACAGCGCGGCCGCGACCATCATCGTCACCGTCGAGACGCGCCCGACCGTGACGAGTCGGCGTTGTGACGCGTCCGGGTCAACGAACCGCTGATAGAAGTCGTTGACGACATGCGACGAGCCCCAGTTGAGGTGCGTCGAGATCGTCGACATGTAGGCGGGCAGCAACGAGGCCAAGACGACCCCGAGCGAGCCGGCCGGCAAGCCGGTCAGCATCGCGTGGTAGGCGATGTCGTCTCCCAGCGAGGTCTAATCCACTCCCGGAAAGGCGTCGCGGATGGAAGTGAGGTCCGGGTAGACGACGAGCGAGGCGAACGCAACCAGGATCCAGGGCCAGGGCCGCAGGGCGTAGTGGGCGAAGTTGAAGAAGAGCACCGCGGCGGTCGCGTGTGCGGGACTGCGAGCGGCCAGCATGCGCTGAGCGAGGTACCCGCCCCCGCCGGGCTCCGCGCCCGGGTACCAGACGCTCCACCACTGCACGGCCAAGGGAAACAGCAGCAGCGAACAGACACGGTTGGCCGATTCCGCCGTGCTGAAGTCGAGGGGCGGCAGCAGCGACAGCTTCGGGGCGACCGCTTCGTGCGTGAGCAGCGTGGCCAACCCGCCGACTTCGGGCCTGGTGACCGCGAAGTACGCCGCGGCGACCGAGCCGGTCATCGCGAGCACGAACAGCAGCCCGTCGGTGAGGACCACGGCTCGGAAGCCGCCCGCCGTGCTGAATATGATGGTGACGAGCGAAGCGGCGGTCAGGGACCAGAGCGGCCCGATCCCAAGCAGCACCTGGCCCGTCTTAATGGCGGCCAGCATCACGACCGCCATGACGATGACGTTGAAGAGCACTCCGAGGTACAGCGCTCAGAAGCCCCGCAAAAAGGCCGCCGCGCGGCCGGAGTACCGGAGCTCGTAGAAGCCGAGGTCGGTCATCAGGTCGGAGCGGCGCCACAAGCCGGCAAAGTTGAAGACCGTAAGCCTCACGGTTAGCAGGAAGGCCCACCACGCCCAGTTGCCCGCGACGCCGTCCCGGCGTGCGAAGTCGGTCGCGAGATTGGGCGTGTCGGCCGCGAAGGTCGTGGCGACCATCGACACGCCGAGCAGCCACCACGGCATGCCCCGTCCCGACAGGAAGTACTGAGAGGCGTTGTCGCTGGAACGCCGTGAGACCGCGCTGCCGACGCAGAGCACCGTCATCAAGGACAAAGCGATGATCGCCTAATCGAGGGCGACACGGTGTACGGCGGCTACCAGTCGCTTCTCGCTCTATGAAAGCCAAGGGTGTGGGTCTCGGATGGGGGCGCCGGGCGGCGCCCCGCGGTAACCGAAACCGGCACGCAAGCCTTCGCGTGCGTCACCGTCGCCGCCTCGTACAGTGGCGGGGGCGATGCGTGCGCGCTATACCACAGCGGACGGCGGAGTGGTTCTTCGCCGCAATCGCGCGGCGCCGCTCCCCCCCAAGACGAACCTAGCTCCGCATGATGACCAGCCACAGGCCTATGTCTCTCATCCTGTTCTCGGGATCATTCGTATCACTTGCGTTGCCGCTGTTGGTCGCGACGCAGGCGCACGGCGAAACGGTCGGCCGCCATGAGCCGCCGGCTGTCCCGGTCGTCGTATCGACGTGGCGTCACGGGCTCGACGCCAACAGTGCCGCTTGGGCGGTGCTTCAAGGTCAGGGCCCGGCGATTGACGCCGTAGAGGCGGGGGCGAGGAAGACCGAGTCGGATCCGGGCAACCTGACCGTCGGTATCGGTGGGCTGCCAGACCGCAGCGGCCGGGTAACGCTCGACGCCTGCATCATGGACGACAGCGGCGGGTGCGGATCGGTCGCGTGCTTGGCGGAAATCGCCCACCCGGTCTCCGTCGCCCGACGCGTGATGGAGAAGACGCCGCACGTCATGCTTGTGGGGAGCGGCGCACTGGAGTTCGCGCTGGCGAACGGCTTCCAAAGAGAGAATCTGCTGACCGAGCGGGCGCGGGCCGAGTGGGAGAAATGGAAGGCGAACAACCCCGCGGCGATCGGCGAGCGGGAGGTCAACGTCGAGAACCACGACACGATCGGCATCCTGGCCAGGGATCGGGGCGGCCGCCTCGCCGGGGCGTGCACGACGAGCGGCATGGCCTGGAAGCTGCCTGGCCGGGTTGGCGACTCGCCTCTGATCGGCGCCGGGCTCTATGTGGATGATGAGGTTGGTGCGGCGACGGCGACCGGCGTCGGCGAGGCCGTCATCAAGGTCAGCGGCAGTTTCCTCGTCGTGGAGCTGATGCGGCAAGGGCATCCGCCGGGCGAGGCGTGCCGGATGGCTATCGACCGGCTCGTGCGTAAGAGCCCCGATTGGCGCAAGATCCAGGTCGGCTTCGTCGCCCTTGATAAAGCTGGCAATCACGGCGCCTATGCGATCCAACCGGGGTTCAACTACGCGGTAAGAGACGGCTCGGGAAACCGGCTGATCGCCGCTCCGAGCCGCTTGCCGTGAATCGTCTGGTACCGCGCCCGCCTTACTGCTCCCAGATTGAACCGTGAAGGACCGCATGCCACGAGCAACTGACACAACCGTGCGGAGGGTGCTCGAAGTGTGCGCCGGGTCTCTCGACGACGCGGTCTCGGCCACCGCCGCGGGCGCTGACCGATTGGAGTTGTGCGGGTCGCTTGAGCTGGGCGGCCTGACGCCGTCCATAGGGCTTGTTGAACAGGTTGTCGGCAAGGTCAACATTCCCGTGGTTGCGATGGTGCGGCCTCGCGCCGCCGGCTTCCACTACACGGAGGGCGAGTTTGAGTGCGTTCGAGTCGACGCCGCTCGGTTGGTCGAGGCCGGTGTTGACGGACTGGTGTTCGGCTTCCTGGACGGCAGCGGTGAGATCGACCGCGGCCGGGTCAAAGAGCTCGTCTCGCTCGCCGGAAGCAAGGAGACTGTCTTCCATCGGGCGTTTGACGTCCTGAGTGACAAGGAGCGCGGCATCGAAACCCTTGCCGACCTCGGCGTGAATCGAGTCCTCACCAGCGGTGGAGCGCCGTCCGCTACACAGGGCATTCCCATGCTCCGTGAACTGACCCGGCTAGCTCGGGGGCGCGTTGAGATCCTGCCGGGGGGCGGTATCTCGGCGGCTGACATTGGGCTGCTGATGCAGGAGACCGCGTGTCGGTCCATCCACATCGGCGCGTCCGCTAGCCGCTTTGATCCATCAACGACACCCGCGGCCGCTGCCTCGCTGTGCGACCTCGAGAGGCTCCGGTCGGGCGCCTGGCGAAGCGTCGATCCCTTGAAAGTCGCAAGTGTCCGCTGTGCCCTCGACGGCTTGGTCCACCAACAAGCTCGGTGAGCCAGCGGACTGTCTCAATCGGGTGCGACCGCGGGCGTCAGCGAGACTGAGACCGTGGCCGAGAAGACGCCCCGCGGGTCGCCCCGCTCGGCAAGTGTCCGGCCGATGGTCGCGAGTGTACGGTCGACGGTCCCTTGAAACACCACTTGGCCGGCCGACGTTACTCGAACGGGCCGGTCGAGGTCGAGCATCTCGTCGTTGAGTAGCAGAGTGACCTCGTCGCATCCCTTCGAATCGAGGTCAATGCTCTGGCCGTCCAAAGTAGCAACGACCGTGTCGCCCTTCTTCGCGGGTCGATCTCCCACAGACAGCCAATAGAACCGGCTGTGCGTCACGTCGTCTTGCCGCCAGACAACCTTCGCCGGGAATGGATCTCGCGTCACCGCCGCCATCCATGGCACGGACGAAGCGTCCTGGCGGTCCATCCAGTGCCCTTTGTTGGGGTAGATCGTGACCAGGTGCCGATAGCCTGCGGGGTCCGCGGCCTGCAGGTCCGCAAGCTTCTTCTTCCATTCGGCGGCACGCTTGTTCCGGTCGTAAGCGGCGTCGCGGCCGCCCATGAAGAGCGTGAAGCCGATGTTGCGTAAGTTGAGCGGCGACGCGTCGCCGGGGTGGCCCGCCATCATCGCCGCGGCCGCCCACCGGTCGGCCATACGTGGCGCAAGTTGATAGGCCCCGTCGCCGCCGGCCGAGTATCCCATTAGGTAAACCCGGTCGGCATTGACGTCCTCGAAGACGATGAGGTTCTCGATCAGCCGGGCGAACAACGCATCAACGTGTGGCCGGTGCCACAGGTTCCACGTGTCGGTCGGGGCGCGCGGGGCCAGGTAGACACCCTCCTCGGGCATGTAGAGCCGCTGCTGATTCTTCCACTGCCGCGTGTTGACCTCGGAAGGCGCCCCCCCTCCGCCGTGCATCGAGATGAACAGGCTCCGACCGCCGCGTGGCTTCTCCCCGTAGACGGAGTACGCGAACCGCATCGAATGTTCCCCCAGCGTGATCTCCTTGGCCTGCATCTCATCGCATCGTGTCGCCTGGATCTTTTGCTGGTGGTCGGCCCAGAGGAGCTTGGCCGCCGCGGCGGCTTGCGCGGCCGTCAACGGTGTCGCCGCAAACGGGAGTTCCTCGATCGGTCGACGTTTCGCGATTGGCCTCGCAAGCTCTGCCTCAAGTTGAGCGACGATCGGACCTAAACTGGTCGCGGTGACTGTGATGAGCTGCTCGTCCTCGACAACGTCAAACGCTCTCGTGATCGATTCGCGTCGAAAGTCGAACACGGCGCGAAACTGGCCGCCCACGGGCAGCGTCGTCGAGAGGTGGTCGTTGCCGTCGAAACGCTCGTCCCGAGTCTTCCCGGCGAAGCGCTGCTCACCCTGATCGTCCATGACTTTCACGGGCGCCGCTATCCGCTCACCGGCAGGACCTGTAACCAAGCGGAAGCGAACAACCGCGTGGCCTTCGGGCGTACCGGATTCCTCGGACGTGTAACGATCGGTGACGTTGACCGCTGAGACGCTCTTGTTGCCGCGGTCCCAAACCATCGGGAAGTGGATCGGCGTCCTGCGAAAACTCGTAGCGTAGATCGCGTAGCGGGGGTTGTCGCGTTCTGCGCGACGCGCCCGGCCAACAAACCATCCCCGGTTCAGTGCCATCCCCGTCGGCTCAGCGGCGCCGGTGAAGCGCCAGCCATTGTCCCAGACCTCTACCCAAGAGTGGTTCCCGCTGCCGTCCGACCAAAGGGGAGTGCCGACGAAACGCGCGGGGATCCCAACGGCGCGGCAAGCGTCGACCAACAAGATCGACAGACCGGTGCAGCTTGCGAGGCCGCTGTCGATGGTCTCGTAAGGGCTCTGATCGGGCTTCAGTCGCTTGCGGCTATACCTTACGCCAAGCTCCTTGAAGAGCTCATTGTTCAGCTTCGCAGCCGCCTCCCCCGGGAACTCCACGTCCCGAACCAGTGGCGTGAAGCGCGTGTAGAAGTCCTGCCGCCACGCGTCGCGGCGTTCGTTGACGCTCGCGTAGGGAAGCACACAGTTCAGAAAAAGGGACTCGTCGACTTGGTCTCGCCACGGCGACTGACGCCACGCCTTGTAGGCATATTCGACGTGCTCCAGTAGGAAGTCGGCCGACAAAGAGCGGAGGTCCTGCTCGGGCATGTGATCGATCAGGAAACGCATCCCCGATCGCTCCGCTTCGGGGACCTGCGACAGAGCGAGGCGTACTTGGCTCGCATTCTTGCCCGCAGTGTCAAGCCGCGCTTCGATGTCGAAGCCCAACGCTTGGGCCGGCACTAACAGGGGGAGTATCAGCCCGCCGAGTCGGCAAACCTTCAAGGTCTTCACGCTGATCGCTTCGCGTGGCTTGTCTGAGATTACCTCCACGGTCGCTTACCCCGTTGTGATCGGTCGATGATAGGTGAACGGAATCGCCCCCACTACTTGACCACGCTCGCCGACGGACGGGTAGACACCACTCGTGACGCGACCAACAAGGAGCGGGCAACCCGCAATGGAACTCCGACTCGACCAGCTATGCCGCTTCCGTGTTTAGTGCCTCGGCCGTGTTGTAGTGCCGCCGCCATCGCTCAATGAGAATTCGCCTCCATCAGGGTGTCGAACTGCTCTCTCCGCCGTACTCCTTCCGCCAACGGCAGTACGTCTGGTAGTTCACGCCGATCTGCTTGGACGCCTGCTCCTGCGTCTTCCCCTGCGACTAGTGAACCTCCGCTTCGCGGAGCTTCCCGATGATCTCTTCCGCCGAGTGCTTCTTGCCCTTCTCCAGCTCAATCCTCCTTCAACTGACGCCCAATCCTCCGACCATTCGATCAGAGCATGGACTCGTTTGAAGGGGGCAGGTCACAACGCCTCACAAGGGCGGCCGTCGAATTCGAACTCCAGATATCCCTGGCCGATCGGTCGTAACGTTGATGTAATCACTTGGTCAAGTACAAGCTATCGTGCGCCTCGCGTAATACCTGCTGGTCGATCTTCAACACCTCCCGGTCGTAGGTTAGTAGGCCGTTCACTTCGATTTCAACGTCCGTGATCTGGGTGTAGATGGCGGCTGCGAGCCCCTTGTTGATCAGCTCGCGTAGCATCTCAACCTTTCCCAAGTAAGCCTGCTTCAACGCTTCGCTACTCTTGAAGCTCCGGTAGCCCCAGTTGCCGTCTTCGACCCAAGTATGGCCGACAACCGGGAGGCCAAGCCCTCCGAACTCACCGCAAACCGCGGCCTGGCGGTGGTCGAGCCTTGGCATCGCCGGGTCCGGGTAGCTATGTACGTCCAGGAGGTCGCCAACCCCTTCAAAGTTGCCGCGGCTGGCGCTATTGATGGGCCGGCTGGGGTCGAGGCGGCGGATCAACGCGACGTGCTCAGCGACGTCAGACTGACCCCACGCCTCGTTGAATGGCGCCCAGACAACGATGGACGGGTGATTCCCGAAGTCGAGCACGAGCTGCGTCAGTTCTTCTCGAAACCCCTCAGATGACGAGGTGCGGCGGCGGAGGTCCGGCGCTCTCTGGTCTACCTCGCGGCTCCAATCCACAAGCGCGTCACCGTTGGGCATGTCTTGCCAGACCATTAGGCCCAATACGTCACACCAGTAGTACCACCGCTGAGGCTCGACCTTCACGTGCTTCCGCACCATGTTGAACCCGAGTCTCTTGATGGCCTCGATGTCGTACTTGAGCGCGTCGTCCGAAGGCGCCGTGTAGAGGCCGTCTGGCCACCAGCCCTGATCGAGTGGTCCGAACTGAAACAGCACCTCCCCGTTGAGCCAGAGCCGATTGATCCCGTCGGAGTCGGGCTTGACCTCGATCTTCCGCATGCCCACGTAAGACTCGACCTTGTCAATCGTCTCTCCACCACGGTGCAACTCGATCTCAATGTTATAGAGGTAAAGACTCGACGGCGACCATGATTTGAATCCATCGATTTTGATACGGACTTCCCTCCCTGTGGCGCCGGCGGCTTCCGCGACTTGCGTGTCTCCATCGAGTATGGTCACGCGGACTTCCGCCTCCTCCGACGCGTTGGTGGTGACGAGCAGCGACGCGTTGTCGATGTCAGGAGTCACAATGATTGATTGGACGTGAACCTGAGGGACTCGCTCCATCCACACGGTCTGCCAGATCCCCGTGACGGCTGTGTACCAAATACCGTGCGGCACAAGCACTTGCTCACCTCGCGCTTGTACACCGTGGTCGGTAGGGTCTATGACCTTCACGACGAGCGAGTTGGAGCCTTCAGTCAGCAGGGCAGAAATGCCTAGAGCGTATCTCAAGACATCGAGTTGCTAGCTAAACGGTCTTCGAGTTCGGTTCGTACTGGTTTCTGAAAGGAGACCTTCGATGACGGACCGATCCCGCGTTACGGCGGGGTCCAGGACGGGACCCGGTGCTGAAGACC
>JBCDJN010000112.1:0-16403 GCA_039414355.1 Planctomycetota bacterium
CACCACGTCGCCGTACATGGTGATCAGCCGGCGGTAGGCGTCGTAGGCGAAGCGCTTGTTGCCGGTGGCGGCGGCGAGGCCGGCGACCGACTCGTCGTTGAGGCCCAGGTTGAGGATGGTGTTCATCATGCCCGGCATGCTGATCGCGGCGCCGGAGCGGACGCTGACCAGCAGCGGGTTTTGGCTGTCGCCAAACTTCTTGCCGGTCTCCTTCTCCAGCGTGGCGACCGCCTTGCCGACGTCGCCCATCAGGCCCTTGGGCAGCTTCCCGCCCGCCTTGCTGTACTTGCCGCAGCACTCGGTGGTGATGGTGAAGCCGGCGGGCACGGGCAGGCCGATGGAGGTCATCTCGGCAAGGTTGGCGCCCTTGCCGCCGATGAGCTGCTTCATCGAACCGTCGCCTTCGGTCTTGGTCTTGCCAAAGTAGTAGACCATCTTGGCGGCCTTGGGGCTCTTCTTCGCCATGCCGGGGTTGTCCTTCGCTGCGATTTGCGATTGCGTGTGTTGTGGTCGTGAGTGGGCGTGTAGTGACGGGTATAGTCAGCCCCGCCGGCCCAAAATGAAACGAGCAACGTAGCAACGCCTTCCGAGAACCGTCAACCGTCGGAGAGCCGCTGGGCCGGGCTTTTTGCCCCACCCGCGGCAGACCGGCGCCCAATCGAGCCAACCGCCGTGCCCACCGACCACCCCGCCACCGCAACCCGCCGCCGACTGCTGATCGCCTGCGGCGGCGAGGGGCTGCTGGTGGCCATCGCCGCGGCGTTGGCGTGGGGCTTTGGCCTGACGATGTGGAGCGACCTGGCGCCCGCCGGGCGGGTGGCTCAGGCGATTGGCATCGGCGTCGTCGCCACGGGGCCGATGGTGCTCTTCCTGCTGTGGATGCTCCGAAGCGGTTGGCGGCCGATGGCCAGTTTGCGCGAGATGGTCGGCAAGACCGTCGGTCGGCTGCTCGAAGGCGCCCCCACCTGGGCGCTTTTGGTTCTGGCCGTGATGGCGGGTGTGGGTGAGGAGTTGCTCTTTCGAGGCGCCCTCCAGCCGCTGGCGATCCATTGGCTGGAGCCGCTCGTCGGCGACGCGGCGGGATGGGCCGGCGTGGCGCTGGTCGCCCTGCTCTTCGGCCTCGCCCATCCGATGAGCCGAATGTACATCGTGGTGGCGACGATCGGCGGGCTGTATCTCGGTGCCCTGGCGTACCTATCCAACGAGTTGCTTTCGGCGGTGGTCGCCCACTCGCTGTACGATGTGGTGGCTCTCGTCTGGCTCAACGGCGACGACGAGTAGCAAACGGTTACCGAGCCGCGACCGTTAGGTCAGCTAGGCCGACCCTCGATTGACTGGCTCGTTGAATGCCCGCAGCGACGCGTTCCGCCGCCCGATCTGCCCAACTCGCCATCGGCGTCACCGTCTGGGGCGCCGCCATTTGGGCGTCGACGCAGTTGCACACGATCGATCTGCCGATCGACTTCGACATTTGCGGTCCGTGGGGCTGCGCCGCGGCGCCGGCGGCGCTGCTGGGTTATCACGCTCTCTGGGCAAGCCTGCTGATCCCCGGCGTCGCCATGGCCTGCCGAGCACTCGCCGGCCCCGTGGGGCGGCGGATCGCGCTCGTCTGCTTCAGCGTTGGCGCCGTCGGGCTGATTAGCCTCTTCGGCTGGGGCGCCGCGGACTGGATGGCTTCGGCGGGCTCGGACTACGCGTTGCAGCGCGGCCTGTTCGTCGTTGCGACCAGCCCCGACTTGCCGGCCGGACAACTGGCGCTGGCGGGGATCGCGGGCCGAGTCGCGGCCGGTTCGCAGCACACAAAGCGAAGCGAGGCGACGCAAGGCGCCACACCGAGCCACGACCGTTAGGGAGTCGGCCAGTTGGGTCTCCAAGCGAGCGCCGGCGGCCAAAGCACGAGAATCACTGCTCCCCTTCGGTTCCCCTGAAGTTCCGACGTCGTACCCAAAGGAGGACCAACGTGGTCGAGAGAGAACGTTCCGAACTCGTCGGCAAGATCATCGGAGTCAAGTACGGCAACGTATCACGCAAGGACTTCGCTTACATCGAAGTGCAGGGCTTTGAGGTGCAAGCTGGCAGAGAGTTTCTCGTTGGATCTACTATCGCAAGACCCAATGAGGATGTAGACGGCCTGCGCTTTTGCGTTGCATGGGAAGCAGTCAACTCCTACTACGTTTTTGACTCGGTCCAAGCGTGTCACGATTGCATCCACAGCTGGTACCCCTCGCGGCAGAAGTCGCGGTTCTGGCCCTGGTAAGCAAGAGTTACGCTGGGTGCCACTGCACGTCTTGTCCGACAGCAGTTTCGGGGCACCCCGCTCATGACTGCCGGGCGGCCAGGCATGTAGGTGGGGTGGTTCTGTCGGCAGCCGATGTTCCTGTTTGTCCGCGTTCGCCACCGACAGGTTCACCCATCTCTTCGGCTTGGTGGGTGCAAGCACGCCACCCTACAGTTCGGCGGCAGTCGCGGCTCGGCGGTCAGTCTTCTTTCGCTGGCTCGTACACGCGCACGTAGTCCACCAAGTACCGCTGCGGCATCGGGGTGTCGGTGGGGTCGCCGCCGTTGATGCCGCCGATGGCTAGGTTTAGCAGCACGTAGTGCGGCTGGCGGAAGGGGTGCACATCGCCGCGGTACTCCAGGTTGGCGTAGTCGGTCGTGTTTAGCACGCGGCCATCGACGCTGAGCTCCATGCGGTCGGCGTTCCAGTCCATCCGCCAAGTGTGGAAGTCATCGGCCCAGCCGTCGCCGAACTCTTCAATCGGGACTCGCACGGCGTCCCACACGATCTTGCCATCCGGGCCGCGGTGGGCGGCATTGGCGAGGATCATGCCGCGGTAGAACTCCATTAGGTCTACCTCGCCGTTAGACGGCCAGCGACCCCGCTCGCCCAGGGTCCAGATCGCCGGCCACATGCCGGGCTCGGCGGGGATCTTCGCCCGGACCTCCATCCGGCCGTACCGCCACGTGAACTTGCCCTTGGTCTTCAGGCTAGCCGACGTGTACTCCGCCACGCGGCGCCGGCGGGACTCGGGGTGCGAGGCCGAAGCATCCACCCGCTTCCGCTCCCGCCGGCCCTCGATCACTAGGTTGCCGCCTTCCACCCACGCGTTCTCCGGCTGGTACCACTGCAGCTCACGGTTGCGGACGAAGCCGCGTTCGAAGCCCCACTTCGCCGGGTCGGGCCGGCCGTCGATATCGAACTCGTCCGCCCAAACGAGTCGCCAATCGACGCCTGGCGGCTCCGCGTGAGCGAGCGATGCGAAGGCGAGCAGTACGCTTGATGCAACCAGACGACGGAACATGCAATCTCCAATCAGTATGCCGAGCCGCGACCGTCAGGAAGTCGGCCAGCCCGGTTTCAATGCTAAAGCCGCTGGCCGACTCCCTTACGGTCGCGGCTCGGTTCGTGTTTACCCTACTCGCCTCAGAACTCGACCCCCACCGCCTCGCACAGAAACGCCAGGTACGGTTTGCTGGCCTTGAAGACCGCGGCGGTCTTTGCGACGACGTCCGGATCGAACAGGTCGTCGTGCGACAGCGTGCCCATGGCGAAGTGATCCTTTCGCTTCAGGTCCACAATCTCGGGGTGGTCGGCCGGGTATCCCTGCGGCGGTCGCTTGAGCGTGTCGCCGGCTTGCTCCAGGTGCTCGCGGAACGCCTTGCCGCTCTTCGCCCGGCGCCAACGCTTCGGGTCCTCGTCAATCGCGCGGCGGATGGCGGCCAGCGCCGAAGACTCCGGGTGCCAAACCCCGGCCCCCAGGAAGACCTGCTCCGTGTCGATGTGGAAGTAGAACCCCGGCGCGTGGACATCCTTGCCCCGCTCGTGCCGAAACTGGATGCCCACGTTTGTCTTGTACGGCGTCTTGTCTTTCGAGAAGCGGATGTCGCGGTGGATCCGCATCAGCGACCCGCCCGCCTTCTTGGGCTGAGCCAGGAAGTGCGGTGATATCTTCTTCAGCGGCTTCTCCATCGCCGCGATGAACTCCAGCGCCGGCTCGCGGACTTCCCGCTCGTACCGTTCTTTGTTCTTGTCGAACCACGGCTTCTTGTTGTGGCGTGACAGCTCCTCGAGGAAGTGCAAGAGCCCGAGCGGGAATCCGGGGAAGCTAGCGGCGGGCATGGCGGCGGTGGGGGCGTGGGCGGGCGTGAAGCGGCGGCAGGGAGTGTCCGCTAGCGTACCCTCCCGCCCGGCGCCGGCGAAACGGTGCTCCCTTGGGCCGCGGCGTCGGGTTACAATCCGCCCATCAACCGCCGTTACCTCCTCACCACGAAGCCGGTGCCCGCCATGCCCGCCCGTACCACCGCCGTTATGCTTGCCTTGCTGCTCGCCTGCAGCGCGGCGATCACGCCTGCAACCGGCCAGAGCACCAAGCCCCGTCTTTGGAAGGACGCTAGCGGCAAGTTCGAAGTGCGTGCCGAGCTGGCGGGCGTCGACCTCAAGGGCAACCGCGTGAAGCTCCGCAAGGCCGACGGCGAGGAGGTGATCGTGCCGATCGCCAAGCTCAGCTCGGCCGACCGGCGGTTCCTGCGCGAAGAGATGAAGCGTCGCGAGGCGGGCGAGCCGCCTGAAGAGTCAGACGACGCCGTCCCCGCCGGCGACGACCTGCTGGCGAGCACGAAGCAGTTCTACGAAGACCTTCGGACCGACGAGCGTGAAGCGGCCAAGGAAATGCTGACCGACGACGCGAAGAACGGCGGCGGCGCCGCGGCCGTCGCCAATCTGCCCAAGCCGGACAAGCGGGCCAGCGCCATCAAGGTCGGCAAGCCTGAACAAGAAGGAAGCACTGCAGCCGTGCCCGTGGCCGTGAAGGTTTCGGGCCGCACCGTCAAGACGAAGCTCCACTTCCGCCGCGTGGAAGAGAGTTGGCAAGTCTTCGGCATCAGCGCGGTGATCGGCGGCGCCGAGAACACCATTAACTTCGAGTCCGCCGCGGCAGACGCCGCGCAGCGTGAGAACCCGCTGCTCGCGCTCGTCGGCAAGCCTCTTCCGCTGACCGGGCTGATGCAGAACGGCCAGCCGTTCGACATCGAGCAGATGAAGGGCAAGCTGGTCCTCGTCGACTTCTGGGCCACCTGGTGCGCGCCGTGCCGCAAGGAGCTGGTGAACGTCGCCGAGAACTACCAGAAGTACAACGACAAGGGCTTTGAGGTTGTCGCGGTTAGCATCGACCGCGAGATGAACGACCTGCAGCAGTTCCTCACCGAGAAGCCGATGCCGTGGGTCGTGCTCGCGGACAAGCATCCGCAGAATCGTGAGTCGATGGCTGCGAAGTACGGCATCTCAAGCGTGCCGACTCTGCTGCTGGTAGACGGCCAGGGCAAGGTGGTCTCCGCCAACTGCCGCGGCGCCCGGCTCGGCAAAGAGATTGAGAAGGCCCTAAAGACACAGAAGCGGGTCGCCTCGCGCAACGCCACGCGTACCGAGTAGCGACCGCCGAACCGACGACACACTCCGCCCCAAACGAACAACGAACCTCCATGTCCGAACGCATCGTCCTCCGCACCGGTGAAGCCCTTGTCGCCGGCGGCCCGCCCTTCACCGCCGCCGAGCCGGAGGTGGTCATCGGCGAGCTCGACGGCCCAGTCGGCACGGCGCTCGCCACGCTCACGGGCGACCAGGCGATGGGCCACTCCAAGGTCTTCGCCATCCTCAACACGGACATCCAGGTCCGCCCCGTCACGCTCTGCGTGAGCAAGGTGACCGTCAAGAACAGCCGCTACACCAACATCCTGATGGGCACCGTGCAGGCGGCCATCGCCAACGGCGTGCTAGACGCGGTCCGCGCCGGCGACCTGCCCAAGGAGAAGGCGAACGACCTCGGAATCATCTGCAGCGTGTGGCTCAACCCGGGCGTCGCCACCGACGATAACCTGGATCACCAAGCGCTCTTCGACATCCACCGCAAGGCGATGGCCCAGGCCATTCACAAAGCAATGGCGTGCGAGCCCTCGATCGACTGGCTCCTTGAGAACCAGGACCAGATCACGCACAAGTACTTCCAGATGGGCCTGGACGGTAAAATATAGGGCGTTCAGCGATCAGCAGTCAGCGATCAGCTTGCGTAGGCTGACCGCTGATAGCTGAATGCTGACTGCTCTGTTCACCAAAGCCTTTCAAGGCTCACCACGCCGCCGTGCAGGATCAGGCTGCCGTTGGTCTTGAGCAGCTCCACGTCGTTGATGCCGCGGACGTCGTGGTAGACCTGGTTGGCCGGCTGGGCCAAGCCGGCGATGCCGATCAAGCGGTACTCGAGGCCCAATCGCCAGTGGCAGTTGAGCTGGCCGACAACGCCGGCCGTGAGCTCGGCGAGCATCGCGACGTCGGTCTTGGAGTTGTCCACCCGCCAGGCGCGGCCGTTGTTCGGGCCGTTGTTGATGACGGCCGTGCCGGCGGCGCCGCCGATGTGCGAGTAGCCCTCGGCGAAGTTGGCGAAGACCCCCGCCTTGGCCCCTAAGACGCCACTCCACTTGCAGGTGAAGCACTGCTCGGCGAAGCCGCCTAGCTGGAATCCGACGAGCGTGTTCTCAACGTCGATGTTGTAGTACAGCTCGTCCGCCTCGTAGCTGTAGTAGTAGTCGCTGGGGTCTGATGCGAACCTCAGGTGCTCGTCGAAGCGGAAGAAGCGGAAGCCAAACAGCGAGCTGAGCGTCGGCCCGCAGTTGCACCCCTGAAGCACGCGGACCCAGTTCGCCTCAACGTTGTACGCGGCCGTGTCGTTGCGGATCTGGTGGATCGCAGCGTTGTTGGTCGAGTTGTCGGCCGTCGCCCCGTTGTAGTCGAGCTGGTTGTAGTTGAGGATCGCGCTCAGGTTGCCGGCGAGTTCGGAGTCGCGGACCTCCTGCGTCTGCACGCCGGGGAAGAGCTGCCAGTAGACGAGCTCAACCGCCTGCATCGCACACACGTCGAACCGGGCGAGCCGCAGCTCGTAGCCCGGCGCCAGGTCGAACTCAACGTCGCGGGCGTCCAGGTACTGGCGGTCTTCGTTCGGGTCGTCGAACGAGAACGTGTGCTGATTCGATCGGTCGCGGGCCAAGAACAACGCCCCGCCCGCCACGCCCCAGATCGCCCGCGGCGCGGCCGGCTGAGCGACCGGCACGGCGGGTCCGCACGCCATGCCGTAGCCATCGGCGCCGTATCCCACGCCCTCCGGCGGCGCGCAGCCGCCGCCGTACTCCACGTTCCCGGCAGGGCCAGAATCCCAAACGGTCCCGCAGCCGTTGCTGGGCGGCGCGTGCTCGCTGGCGTAGCTCTCGCACCAGCCCACTCGGTAGTCGGGCCCCGGGGCGGCGGCGCCCGGGTAGGCGCCCTGCTGGTAGGCGCCCGCTTGCTGAGCCGCGGCGCCAGGCCCGCAGAGCGTAACCGTCAAAGCCGACAAGATCGCTAGAGTCCGCATCCCGGGGCCTCCCTGCCACGTGCGCATCGCTCGCCGCGTCCCTCGCAGCGGTCACCCCCGTTATCGGCGAGGGAAGAACTGGCAGAACGCCAACAATCGCCCCAAACCGGCCGCCGGCAAGCGTGCTAGCCCCTACAACCGGAACAACCCGCTAGGTGGCGTTCGCCGGCCACCAAAGCAACGGTTGGCCTTAGAACTCCATTCGCTCAGCAGCGGGTCGCTCCTGCTTCCACAGCTGGTCGTATTCGTCCGCATCAACTTCGCGCGGGTTCGCGAAAGCGACCTGCCGCTTGCCATCCACACCTTCGGCCTCAAACACGGCGGCGTGGTCGCCGATGCCGTTCAGTCCGTAGCGCACCTTAAAGGGCTTGCCATCCCGCTCGCTGATGAAGATCGAATCAATGTCGTCGAGCGTCATGCCCATGCGTTCAAGCTTCACCTTCGCGCCGGCGTCGGTCCGCAAGAAGTCTTTCAGCTGGTCTTCGCTCTCCGGCCCCCGAAGGTTGTGCTGGAAGAGGAACAGCCCATAGGCCCCGCGGAGCTTCTTGATGTTCGTGTTGTTGACGTCGGCTAGCGTCGGCGCCTTTTTCGAGCATCCCACCATGCACAGCGTGCAGAGCACCGCCACGAATGCAGTAGCGTTTCGTTTTCCCATCACCTGCGTCCCGCTACTCACAATTCGCCTTGGTTCAGACCGTCGTTGCGTTCGCACAGATTGCGGAACACACGATCGTCCACGTCGTAGTTGATGAGGGTCGCCGAGCCATCGCCCATCACCGCCAACATCCCGCCGGGGTGGGCGGACCCGAACCCTCGTTCATCCGAGGTTAGGGTCGAATGCGGCGCCCGAACCTCGCTGTCTGGTCTTAGCGAGCGATCCCAACCCGGCCGGAAGTTGATCCGTCCGTTGGTCCAAAGCCCGGGCGTAAACACGCCGCCAACGTTGCCAACGTGGTGCCAGTGGACCGAGGAGATTCCGCTGTAGTTCGCCGCGTCCTGTGACGCCTCGGCGAACATCAAGGTGTTCGAGAGACCGTCGGTGCAGTCCGCGGGACCGATCCGCTTAAAGTCATCGAATGGGTTGCTGGTGGCGTTCGCCGCCCCGATCTGATTTGACGGGAACGCCCCAGCTCGGGCGATCAATCCGGTGTAGAACTGTTTTTGAGCATTGATTGGCCGGCCCGACAAGCCGGTTGTCTGCGCGACCGTGTCCTCTTCCTGCGGGTCCGCTGGCTGTACAGGGCTCCAGCGGCCCTCGAAGTTTGCGTAGTCGCCGCAGAACCAGGTGGTCAGGCTGGAGCTGTCCGTCCACGTTCGCACGCCTCGCGAAGGGCACGTGAACGCCGGCACTTGTTGCTCGATCATCGGAGCGGCGCCGTTGCGCATCCCGCCGTTGACCTCGCGCAAGTCGGCCAGCGCGCCCTGCTCCATGAAGGTGAGAATCTGGAACGTCCAGCCCGCCCCTTCTTCGCTGATCGCGAATCCAGTCGTGGTGTTTGGCCCTTCGTTGACATCGCGGACCCACCACATGTCCGACTCGCGAGTGCCGCTCGACGGAAAAAACGTGCGGCTCGACTCGTAGTTCTGCGCCGCCAAACCGAGTTGGCGGATGTTGTTGGTGCATTGCGCTCGCCGCGCAGCTTCACGCGCCGCCTGAACCGCAGGGAGCAGCAAGGCCACCAAAATGCCGATGATCGCAATCACGACCAGAAGCTCCACCAGCGTGAAGCCAGACAGCGTTGGCCCGGCGAGTCGGCCTCGCCATTTCCGGTTTTTCACCATAATTCGGGCGCCCTTTAGGAGACAGCTCTTGGGTGAAGAGTCGGTGGCCAAGCACGCCTTGCCCGTTGCGTGCGAAGACCGTTTCGCAAGCGAACTCGCTAGCTCACCGCAGAAGAGCGGAGTGTCTACAATATACACGTTATCGCCGCCGGCGAACCGCGGCAACAAGACCGGCAGTCAATTTCCTGGGTTCGCTCAGGCCTCTTGGCTCCAGGTGTCCGCCGCCGCACGGTATCACCGCGCGGCCAAGGCCGCAGACGAGCCAATGAGACCGGGCGCGCGGAAGTAGAACTCAAGCTCTCGGCCGCCGATGATCAAAGGACCAGCCCAAACGCTGGCCGTCTCCATTCGCGGCCCACCAGGTCTCTCATGTTCCGCACCACGAACTACAGCAGGCTCCCTTGCGGCATTGGCCTCTTGCTGATGGCTTCGACCGTTGGCGTATGTACCGCCGTCGGCGTCGAATCCGGCCGACCCAACGTCCTGCTGATCTCCATCGACGACCTGAACGACTGGACCGGCTGCCTGGGCGGTCACCCCCAAGCCCGCACGCCCAACATCGATCGCTTCGCCGGTCGCGGCACGCTCTTCACGAACGCGCATTGCCAATCACCGGTCTGCAATCCGTCGCGCACCAGCCTGATGACGGGCCGGCACCCCCACTCGTCGGGCGTCTACTTCCTGTCGCCCGACCTGCAGGAAGCCCCGCGGCTCGACGGGGTCAACACGCTTCCCGAACGCTTCGCCAAGCATGGCTACCGCACCCTCGCCGCCGGCAAGCTTTTTCACGGCGGCGATGATCGTTTCTTCCAAGAGTACGCCGGCACGATGGGCGGCTTCGGGCCGCGGCCGGACGCCAAGATCTCCCAGCCGCACGGCCATCCGCTGTGGGACTGGGGGGCGTTCCCGAATCGCGACGAGGCGATGCCTGACTACCGGCTAGCGCAGTGGGCCGCGCGAAGCCTGAGGTCTCGCCTGCCCGCCGACGATCGCCCCTTTCTGCTGGCCGTGGGCTTCTACCGGCCTCACGTCCCCATGTACGCCCCGCGGAAGTGGTTTGAACGGTTCCCGAGAGAGGAGATCAAGCTCCCGGTAACCATCGCCGGCGACCGCGATGACCTTAGCGCGTACGCCATCTCGCTCACCAACGATAACCATGTGTCTCCGACCCACGCGTGGGTTGAGTCCGCGGGCGAGTGGCCGCACGCCGTGCAGGCTTACCTTGCATCGACCGCCTTTGTGGACGCGTGTGTCGGCACGGTGCTCGACGCGCTGGACGCTTCGCCACACAAGCAGAACACCATCGTCGTGCTCTTCTCCGACCACGGGTTTCATCTGGGGGAGAAGCAACGGTGGGCGAAGCGGACGCTCTGGGAAGATGGCACGCGGGTGCCGCTGATCGTTTCTGCTCCCGGTTTGCCTGGTGGCCAACGAACGGGCAAGCCGGCGCAGCTTCTCGATCTCTTCCCCACACTGCTCGAACTCTGCGGCCTGCCCGCCGACGACTCCCAAGAAGGCCACTCGCTGGCGCCGTTGCTGATGGACTCCGGCGCGGAGTGGCCACACGTCGCACTCACGTCGTTCGGCAAAGGCAACGCGGCGGTTCGCTCGGAGCACTACCGGTACATCCGCTACCGTGACGGCTCGGGGGAACTCTACGACCACCGCCGCGACCCCCACGAGTGGACCAACCTCGCCGCCACCCCCGAGCTGGCCGAAGTCGTGAAGTCCCACCGGCAACGCCTCCCCGAAGAATGGGCCGACGTCCTCCCCGGCAACTCGACAGGACATCAAGCATACCGAGCGGCCGAGCGTTTCGTCGAACGTTGAGCGTTGAGGTTACGGGCGCCGACGTAGGTTCGGCCAAGCCGAAAATCGCCGCGGGCGATGCACCTTCAAAACGTTGCGCACCTAGCGTTTATGCGTTGTCTACGTCGGTTCTCTCGCGAGCGCTACCCAGTGCGTCGCGCGCTCGGTTACCCTTTTAGCTGCCGGTTTACCGCTTGATCCTAAACCGTTGAAAGAAACGCCTAATGATTCGCACCTTGATTCCCGCCCTGCTGCTGCTGGCTGCTGCGGCGGCCCTGCCGGCCGCGGCCGGCACGGTATCGTTCGACTTCGCCCCGGTCGGCAACGCCGGCAACGCGGCCGACCCCGATACCGGCGGCTTCGGCGCGGTCTCGTACAACTACGCGATTTCAAAGACCGAAGTCACCAACGCCCAGTACACGGCCTTCCTAAACGCGGTCGATCCGACCGGCGCCAACGCGCTGGCGCTCTACAACACGGACATGGCGGGCAACTTCGGCGGCATCGAGAACACCGGCACTACCGGCGGTGCGCGCTACGTCGTCCAAACAGGCCGCGAGCAAAACCCGGTGACGTATGTCTCGTTTTTCGACGCAATGCGGTTTACGAACTGGCTCCACAACGGCCAAGGCGGCGGGGGCACCGAGACGGGCGCGTACACCATCGGCAGCGGCGTAGACGAGGTCCGGTTGGCAGACGCCAGGTACTGGATCCCCAGCGAAGACGAGTGGTACAAGGCCGCGTATCACGATGCGTCGGCCGGTACGGCAGGCGTGTACTTCGACTACGCCACCGGCAGCGACATGATCCCAGTAAGCGATCAGCCGGGCGACGACCCGTCGGCGGTGAACTACTTCAGTGACGACGGCATCGCCAACGGCTTCGACGACGGCTTCGCGGTGAGCGGCTCAAGAAGCCTCGGGTCGACGAACCCGTTCACCGGCGTCGGCGCCTACACGGACGCGGCGAGCCCCTACGGCACGTTCGACCAAAACGGCAACGTGTTGGAATGGAACGAAGTGGTTGTGAGTTCGGCATTCCGCGGCTTCCGGGGTGGTTCGTGGAGCACCGATTTCGGCTTCCTGCGGTCCAACGGCCGGCTCGACATCAGCCCCACGTTCGAGGACAGCAACGTGGGTTTTCGCGTGGCAACCGTCCCCGAGCCTAGTTCCATGCTGATGTGGGCTTTGGCAGCGATGGGATGCATGGTGCGGAGACGGGCGTAGGATCACTCGAAGTCGCCGAGATTGGACCAGCAGTACGCAGCTGGAATTGCCACTAACCAGCGTCGGTCAGCTCAACCTCGGCAGCTTTCTGGCGGCTCGGGGGCCCGTTCAAGAGCAACTTGGCGGTGACTCGCCCGAGCACTTTCGCTCACGAGGTGGCGCCGCCCTCGGCAGCCGATGGTGGGCACGTGGCTTATGGAAAGATGGCTTGGAGCCTGCGGCTGCGGCGTCTTGCCCTGGAGCCTCTCTGTAGAAATGCGATTCCGCGGCGGCGCCGGCGCGATCGAGTAGAGAAAACCGCGGTGGCCAAGAATCGCTCAGATGCGGCGGCTGCCAAGGGCGTCCAAAAAGCGGCGTCGATTTCGGCAAATCACGAGTTAGGGTTACGGTTGCAGCGTTGCACGCCGGCGGACGATTCGCGCGGCTCGTCGACGTAAGTCGTTGGGCGTCGTAGGCAAGACGCCGCGTGGACTAGAAAAAACGCTCTGGCGGTCGCCTAGCCGACCTACACGAAGAGTTCTTGGGCCACTGCTCGCACGCCGGTCAGCCGCCGGCGGCCAGTCGCTGGGCCTCTTGGTGCTGCGACCAACTGCTGTAGCCGCCGCTCAGGTTGCTGGCGTCGCGGCCGTGCTGGGCGAGGAGTCGCGTCGCCAGGTAGCCGCGGATGCCCACCTTGCAGTAGGCCACCACGGGCCGGTCGGCGGGGACTTCGTCAAGCCGTTCCCGCAGCTCCTCGATTGGGATGTTCACCGCTCGCGGCAAGGCGCCCGCTTTGTGCTCCGCCGGCGAACGGACATCTAGCACCAGCGGCTCGTCGCCAATCGCGTCGGCGTGCACCTGCCGTTGGTCGCCTCGCAATACGCCCGCCGCGACAAAGCCGGCCATGTTGACCGGGTCTTTGGCGGAGCCGTACTGCGGCGCGTAGCAGAGCTCGGCTTCTTCGAGATCGTAGACAGAGAGCCCCGCCTGGATCGCGGTGGCGAGGACGTCGATCCGCTTGTCGACCCCGGCGCCACCCACCGCCTGGGCGCCGAGCACGCGGCCATCGGTCGGCGCAAAGAGCAGCTTCAACGAGAACGGCTCGGCACCCGGGTAGTAGCCGGCGTGGCTCGCGGGGTGGATGCACACCTTGTCGTACTCGATCGCCTCGGCCCGGCACGCCTTCTCGCTCAGACCGGTCATCGCCGCAGTGCTCTCGAAGCAACCAACCACAGCGGTTCCCTGGACTCCGCGGAAGCCGACTTCGCGACCAAAGATGTGATCGGCGGCAATCCTGCCCTGGCGGTTCGCCGGGCCGGCAAGCGGCGCCTGGGCCGGCTTGCCCGTGATGGCGCTGGTGGTCTGCACCGCGTCGCCCACGGCGTAGATGTCGGGGTCGGAAGTCTGCATGCTCGGCGAGACAACAATCCCGCCGCGCTGCCCAACGGCCAAACCGGCGTCGCTCGCCAGGTCGCTCTCCGGCCGCACACCGATGGCGAGGATGACGACGCCCGCCTCGAGGCTCCCGCCGCTCTTCAGCGTTAACGTGGCGGCGCTCGGACCGTCTTCGATGGCGGTCACCTCGTCGCCCAGCCGCAGGCCGGCGCCGGCGTCGCGCATCACTTTTGCAAGCGGCGCCACCATCTCGGGGTCCCACGGGCCCAGCACCTGGGGGTTTCGCTCGACGAGCGTGGTCTGAATACCGCGGCGGACCAGGTTCTCCACCATCTCAACGCCGATGAACCCGCCGCCAACCACCACCGCCCGCTGCGACTCGCCGACAGCGGAGTGGATCTTGTCCGCGTCGGCAAGGTTGCGGAGCGTGTAAACTCGGGACGAATCGACGCCCGGGATCGGCGGCCGGATCGGCGCGGCGCCGGGCGAGAGGATCAGCTTGTCGAACGACTCCACGTATTCACGGTCGGTCTCAAGATCGAGCACGCTGATCCGTTTACGGCCGCGATCGATCCGTTCGACTGACTGCCGGACGCGGACATCGAGCTTGAGCCGATCGCGAAGCAGCTCAATCGGCGCCACGAGCAGCTTGTCTCGCGACGCGATCTCCCCGCCGATGTAGTAGGGCATGCCGCAGTTGGCGAACGAGGGGTCGGGGCCGCGTTCGATCAGCACGATCTCCGCCGACTCATCAAGCCGCCGCGCTCTGGCGGCGGCGCTCGCCCCCCCGGCAACGGCGCCAACGATCACAATCTTCATGCGAGCAATCTCGAAGGAGGAGCTTTCAAGCCGCGCTGCGCGACGAATTGGCGGCGGGCGGCGTTACGGAGCAGGCAACCCGGTTCCAGGGGGCGCGGGCGATGAGCATGCCCATGCCGCACGTGTCGGTCACGCCCGCAAACACAAGGCCGGCGCCAACAAACGCCGAGAGGCCAAGCCACGCCGGGTGCAGGAAGCTCAACGCCACGCCGGCAACCACAAGGCTGCCCGCGGCGATGCGGACCTGGCGTTCCAGCGACATCGCCTTCTTCCCACGCACCACCTCGATACCGGCATCGATGCAGGCGAGTGTGCCGCCCTCAACGTTGAACACCTCGGCGACTCCTGCGGCGTCGAGCTTCTCGCACGCCATCTTCCCACGGCCCCCGCTCCGGCAGACCACGTAGAGCGGCCCTTTTCCGAACTCGCCGGGGTCGAGCCGGTCGAGCGGCTTGTTCTCCGCGCCGGCCACGTGCACCTCGCGAAACTCGGCGGGCGTGCGGACGTCTATCACGCGGAGAGACGGTGAGTCGCTCAGTCGCCGACCGAACTCGTTGGCGGTGATCGTTGAGTGCATTGCCGTGTCCTGCCTCGTTTTTAGTTGATCTGAGACCTGCGACTAGGGGTAGTCATGTCGCGACAATCAGACATGTTTGGTTAAAAAAACACAGCCCCTCAATGACTCATTACTACGCAAATCCGAAACGGTGCTCGATGCACTGTATGATGCTCTCAAGCTGGGGCTCGGCGACGTGGTAATAGACGCGTCGGCCGTCCTTCTTGCTGTCGAGCAAACCGCAACGCTGCATCAGCCGCAGGTGCTCACTCGCCATGTGGCTGGGCAGCTCGCAGGCTTCGGCCAACTCGCCAACGGTGAACTCCCCCTGAATCAGCATCTGCACCATCCGCAACCGATGCGGGTGGGCGAGCGTCTTCAAGCACTCCGCCGCTTGGGCGAGGCTCTCAAGGTCGGTCAGTCTTGGATACGTGGTCTTTGGCATCGGCCTGGAATTATATCGGAATGTTTCGATACGTCAATCCAATTCGTCTCGCCCGTAAACGAGAAAAGCGGCCCGATCCAAAAGCTGGACCGGGCCGCTCGAAAGTCTCATTGACCAGCCCCAGGCAGTGCCCCCGCTCGCGGGGTTTCCTTTCGCTACGAGGGAAAGGAACTGCTAAGGCTTCACGCTTCGATCGTAACTACTCTCAAGGCTGATGCTCAGCCGTTGCAGCCACAATCGGCAGCGGGCGCCGCGGGAGCGGCTTCGGCGGGGGCACACGGCGCCGGGCCGCACACCTCAACCGGAACCTGCTTGCACACCACGCGGGGCACGCATTTGGTGACCGTGTAGGGCACCTTACGCGGCACGCACTTGTAGACCTTCACGGTCTTCTGGCAGCAAACCGGCACGCACACGTTGTAGCACACCGTCTTGGTGCGGCACTCCGGCACCATCTTGCAGACCTTGTAGGTGCAGGTCTTGCATTCGGGCACCATCTTGCAAACGCGGCAGCACACGGTCTTGGTGCGGCACTCGGGCACCATCCGGCAGACCTTGTAGCAGCAGGTCTTGCACTCGGGAACCATCTTGCAAACCTTGTAGCACACGGTCTTCGTGCACGGCTCTCAGACGTACTTCGTGCAGCAGATTTCCTTCGTCGTGCAGCTCGGGACCCAGACCTTCTTGCAGCAGGTCTTCGGGGCGGTGGTGCAAGCGACCTTGCAGCACGTGCCGGGCTGGTACTCACAGCAGCACGTCTCGGGGTTGTAGACGCACTTGCCGGCCGTGCGAACGGTGCGGTAGTAGGTCTTGCCCGGGATCGTGTAGCTCTGCGTCTGCCAGCTGCCGCCGTTGACCGTGATGGTCTTCGTGTACGGGACCGCCTTGCGGACGTGGTAGGTCACCTCGCGGGTGCGGGTTTCCCAGACCGGCTTGTGCACGGTGTAGGTGCGGGTCTTGGTCTCGTAGACCGGCTTCATCACCGTGTAGTTGATCTG
>JBCDJN010000113.1:0-16221 GCA_039414355.1 Planctomycetota bacterium
AAGTCACACAGCCAAAGTGTGTCCGCGTGGATCTTGACGAACTCGCCCCAGGTGCCTTTACCACGCTTGGGACTCGGATGGACGCCCTCCTCTTTGAGGATGGTTCGCACGGTGGTGCGCCCAACGCATAAGATCCGGTTCTTCCTCAGTTCGCCTACGATTCTACCGTAGCCCCAGCCGTTCTCCTTGGCGAGCCGCACGACGATCTGCCGGATTGTCTCGGACGTGCCTTTCCGACCCATCTTCTTGGCCGGCGGCTTCCCCTGGCTTCTCCGCTCACGCCATCGGCGGTAGGTTCGCGGGTGGACGATCGACATCACCTGCAGTGCGTCCGAGCCGATGCCGCCGCCAAGCTCTAGAAGCCGCTGCCGCTTTTCGTTGGTGAGGAAGATGCGTTCCTTCTCAACCTGCTTTCGGGTCACCTGCATGAATATTGGCGGGCCCCGAACACGCCAAGCGGCTCTTTCGGCCACAGGCGGCCTGCGGGCAGTCGCTTCTGATCGGATGGAAGCGTCCCGGTCGCCATCAGGTGAACGCTTTGCTCTTCAAGCAGCACGTAGTCGAGCCTACCGATTTGCTGATTCGGGAGGACGGTTAGAGCGCATCAATCGTCATCATCGTCTTCGCTCTGCGTATCGTCGTGCCGCTCGTGGCCGTCACCTTCGTGGTCATCATCGAACTGGGTGTAGCCGTTGGTGTCGCCGCCGTCGCTGATATCGACGTCCGCCGGCATCACGCACTTACCCTCGAGCGTCGCCGTGTGGAGGAAGCTGCTTGGCAGCCAAGCGACCTGCGAAAAAGGGACCGACACGGTAACGGTAACCGGCTCCATCAACACATCCACTTCGGCACTCGTCGTCGGATCAAAGACGACGCTGCAACCCGACACACCCGCGTTCTCCATCGCCTTGGAGATCAGCGACAACGCCTGCTGCTTCGTCCCCTCTTCGACGCTATAGACCCGGCAGCCGGCGTTCGCGGCTTCTTGTAGCGCGTGCGTCACCATTACGGCACGCGATGCCTCGATCGCTCCCAGCAGCAGCATCACGATCAACGGCAAAACGGCCGCGAGCTCGACCGCGGCGACGCCCGGCCGAGACCTGTATGGCGAGTTGATGAACATGCGACTCCCTCAAATCAAGCCGTCTAAGTGGCGGCCGACGACCCCGCGTCTACTGAACTAACTGCGTCTGTTTAACGGCGTCTGCGATCTTCTCGAAGGCGTTGACGAGTTCCGCCGAAAGCGAGCTCCCGGAGCCCGACGCGATGATGTGCTCACCCCCAGTCGCGTCGGCGATCTGTTGCATCAGGTTCTCGTCAGCGCCATTACCGAGGCTGATGGTGTACACCTTAATTTTCTGCGAAGCCGCGTACGCCGCCATGTCGAGCGCGTAGCCTGGACCGTTGCCGTTGGGTTTGTTCGCGCGGCCATCGCTCATCAGCACAACCACCCTTTCAACACCCGTCCGGGCGTTGAGGCCGAGGTAGTGCGACGAGTCCCGGAGGGCTCCACCGACCGGCGTCCAGCCGTTGTACTTGTTTGCCGTTAGCGTTGTTGCGTCCAGGACATTCGAACGAATGTGGTCGAGATCGAACGTCAGACCGGCTTCCAAGACGCCGCACCAGTCGTCGCCCGGGTACATCGACTGAGGCGCGGCCGTGTAGGGAACACCCGAGTGGCCTTTTCCGGCCGGGTCGTACTTGCTGATCATCGCGCCGTACCCCATCACCCCAACACGGTCTTTGTCGCCGACCTCCTGCAGCACCTCGATGAACCGGGGCGCCGCGTCGCGGAGGGCTTCGATCCTCCCCTGGGAACCCATCGAGCCCGAGAGGTCCAGGGTCATAACGATGTCCAGGGGGCTGCCGCCACCGATGGCGATCGCCGAGCGTGGGACCGCAAAGGTCGTAAGGCCGAGGGCCTTGCCGAAGAAGAGTGGCTCTTTGTCAAGGTTGCCGCTGACCTGGATTGCATCCGCGTTGGCTTCGCTCGCCGCGAACGTACGCCGAGTGGTGTCCCAGCGCCCCGCGTTGATCGAGATCGCGTCCACGGGCACGGTCACGAAAGCACCCGCGCGATTGCGTTGCACAAAGTCGCGTCCGGCTCGAACGGCCGCGGCGATGTTCTCGGGTTCCGCCCGCAACTGCAGCGCCGCGGCAAGAGCGCCGGCGTCGACGGCCGTTTGCAGCTGGGAACGCACCAGGTACATCCGACCAACTTCAACGGAGAAGGCCACCATCGCGAGGACGACCGGCATCAGGAACGCGACGAAGACCATCGACGTGCCCCGGCGGCGATGCGACGCCATCTTTCGGTATTGCTCTGTCATGCGAACGAGGATCGAGGAGTAAGAAGTCGCGGGCGCCCGCAGAGTCGGCGCCATCCGTCACGAGCCCGGCGAGAACTCTTTGGCCTGCGTGCACGAAGCGGTATACGTCTTGCCGGTGATGAAGCGTGGCAGCGGCAGCCAGCACATGTCATTGAATGACGCGGAGACCGAGACTGTCACGGGCGTCCATCGGTCCGCCAAGGCGTAGCCGGCGGGTTGCACTTGAACCGAGTAGGCCGAGATCCCAACCGGCGCTAGGATCCGCCTAACGTCGTTCTCGATCTCTTGCGTGGTCGCCCCCTTGAGGATGGCGATTCGGCAACCCGACCGGGAAGCCTCTTCGAGGCTATGCGACGCCATCAGTGCACGGCCCGTCTCGATCGTCCCGAGCACGAGCAGGAACAGCACGGGCGCAACAGCAGCAAACTCAACCGTCACCACACCAGTTCTTGCTCGGTCGCGTGGCTTGCGTTGCCGCATCGGAAGGCCTGCTAGTTGTTATGTGTCGGCTCGGCTTCGCTAGCCACGTCCGCTGGGCAGAGGCTCCTCCTCCGCCTGTGGCGGCTCTGCTCTTGCACGTAGTCTCTCGACGGCGCTATTAAACGCGACAGGCATATCCTGCCAGTAATCGCCCTTGCGGAAGCGAAGGGGCAAGGCTTGCTCGCCGCGGGCGATCGATTCGAGCGTTGATTGCATGCGGTAGATCGGGCCGACGATGCGATTCGAGAACCTCATCGAGTCGACAACGATCATTGGCAGCAGCAGAGCAGCGGTGAACACCATCACGCAAACGTTTCGTCCGATTGAGCCCCAAAGCGTGCCGGCGGCCTGTTCAGTGGAGCCAATGTACTGGAAGACCGCGGCCGTGGTTCCCCCGATCAGCGTGCAGAGCAGGCAATGCAGCACCATCCTTGCCGCCAAAGCGCGTTGACTCTTGAGGCCAACGTAGGCGGCTTGGCGGCGAGCGTAAGCGGTGCTCTGTTGAGAGTTGCTCATGGGTCTCGGTCCGGCGCCCCGTACCGGGAGCGAGGTTCGGGCCGGTAAGCCCCTCGTAGCCTCGAGGGGTTTGCCTGTCTCAAGGCTACGTCGCGCATCGGTCGGACGACGGCTCGCATGACGAAGAATGGCAAGCAGCTGCGCAGGGCAAGCAGACTCACCAGAGCAAACCCAGTGATCGATTGCGACTGGCAGGAAAACGCAACCTGCGGGACAGTAACGACTTGAGAGTCGCACTGCACGCCGTCGCCGGTTGGCTACCGACGCGCGTCTTCGCCGCCGGCGCAATCGGCATGATCGCCCCTACCGCGATCGGAGCTAACCCAGCGGTGCTTTCCGGCACGGTTGCCCTGCAAGTGCTCAACCATCGAGACCGAGACCGGGAAGCCCTCGAGGACGTCGCTGAGCGTGGCGGCTGCAGGTTCGAGGACACGGCGCGGCGGGAGCGACTCAGCTTCGAGCGTGATCGCCACCGAACCGTCCGCGTCCTGGTGCGCCTTAAACCGCCGGACGCCTTCGAGAGACTCCAACGCGTGCTTCACCGCCAACGAGTGGACACGTCGGCCCGAGCGGGCGATGAGCGCGTCGCCGCGGCGTCCGACGATCTGCCCTAGTCGTGCGAAGCCCGTGTCGTCAAACGCAGCAGCACTCTCGACGCAATCCTCGATCACGTAACGCAGCAACGGAAAAGACGGGTTGTTGAGGACCGAGACAACCAGATCGAAGCAGCCATCGGTGCGTGCCAAGCATTCCAGCAGCACGCGGTCTTCGCAAACGCGGAGCGACGCGTCGGGCATGCCGGTCGCGATCACGCCGCATTCCACGCTGCCGTACTCAACCGCCGCCCCGGCGTTGAAGCCGGCCCGGCACGCCGCAAGCATCGATTCGGTCGCAGGCTCCGCGGTAAGGATCGCCAGCTTTAAGTCGGGTAGGTCGCGCCCCATCTGCCCAGCCTTTTGCGACAAGAGCGTTACCGCCGAGCTGTACCCATACACGCACCGCACACGTCGGCGGCGGATCTCTTCCGCGTAGCGGCTGAGGTCTTCGTCGCCTAGTCGGTAAGCGTTGAGCCGAACGCGGTTGCGGAGCCGGTCCTGGACGGCCTGAGACCGCCGCTGCCACACCCCCGTCAACCCCGGCGAAAACGACGCCGCGTGCCCCCAGAGGAACGCCTTGCGGTCAAAGAAGTCGACCCCCCACGCCTGTTCCATGCGGTACTTCCGCCACAGCATCTCGCGGTGCGCCCGGTGGGACCAGAAGACAAGCATCGGCTCGCCGGTCGAGCCGCCGGTGCGGACCCAACCGCCGGGCTCAGGCGACTCTGATAGGAAGTCAGCTTTCTGCGCCTTCAAGTCCTGCTTCCGCAACAGCGGCACACGCTCACGGTACTCCGCGAGGGTCGCGAAGCAATGTGGCAAGCTCAGCCGAGCGGCGAGTGTCCGGTAGTAAGGCACGTGACGAGTCGCGTGCGACCACACCTTGTTGATCTGCTCGAGTTGGAACGCGTCGATCCGCTCGCGGGACCAGGATTCCCTCTCGGCGAGCGCAGGCAGCATCTGCGTCGCCTTGCGGAAGCGCGGTAGGTGGCGGGCGAGGCTCATATGGAGGCCGGATGGTGGGCCGCGGATTCGGGGGCACAAAGTGCTACGCCAGCCGCCTGATAGACTCGCATTAACTGCTCGTAGCTCCGCTCCCGCGTGAACTCATCGACGAAGTGCTGACGGGCGAGTTGACGCATCCGCAGGGTTCCTGAGGGGTTAGCGGCCAGGCGATTGACGGCATCGGCCAGAGCCCGGGAGTCGCCCGGTGGAATGAGCAGGCCAGTCTGGCCGTCACGCACGGCGGTCGACATGACTCCCAAGTCGCTTGCAATGACGGGCGTCCCCCGCGAGTACGCTTCTGCAATCGTCCGACCGAACGTCTCGTACCAACGCGAGGAGAAGATCAGGCACTCGGCGGCGCCGATGAGATCAACCGTCTCCTGAAGCGGCTTGAGCCCGAGCAACTCAACGCGGGGGTCTTGCTTCGCCAGCCGCGCCAGCCGCGGGCTGTCTCCGCCCCCGACCACCTTCAGAGGCAAGGCGGGCTTATGCTGCTCCCAGGCCTCGGCGAGCGTCTCCGTTCCTTTTTCTCGCGAGAGCCGGCCGACGAACACCGCGTACCCGCCACCGCCGTCGCTCGGCCCTTCATCCGGGTAGACGAAGTTCGTGCGGACGTGGAGCCGCGTAGCATTCATCCCCGCATCGACGAAGACGCTCTTAGCGAACGCACTGGGGGTGAAGTAGGCATCGACCCCCACCCGCCAGTTTCCCGAGTAGCGGTGATAGGCGTTGACGCCGGCGACAACAGCGCTCCCGAGCTTGCTGCCACGGTAGCAGCCGTGCATCACGGCAGGGTAGGCAATGGCCTTCTTCACGCAGTCGGTGCAGACGCGCCCGTTGCGGTAGAGCGTCGCCGTGGGGCAGAAGTAGCGGTAGTTGCGAAGCGCCTGCACGACCGGTACGCCCGCCTCCTTGGCGGCACGATGGACCGAAGGCGAGATCATCGGGAAGAGGTTGTTGCAGTGCAGCACGTCAGGTCGGTGCTTCCGGATCACCTCACGCGCCTCGGCTTCGGTCTCGTGGTTCCACAGCGACTTCCGTGCCGCCCGGCCTCGGCTCATGCGGTCGATCTCGGCGTTGTCCCGGGTGAGCGTAATGACCTCGTGGCCGTAGTCGCGCAGCATCTGCACATCCGCCTCAAACGACACGTCCTCGCCGCCCCAGCACTGGTAGTAGTTGTGGCACGCAAGGATCTTCATGGCGTTACAACCCGGCGGCGTGCAGACAGCGTGCGTGTACGAACCGCCTGACCAACGGCAACGCCCAACACAACAAAGAAGGCGACGGACTCCGGGAGGATCGGACCCAAGAACGAGATACATGTCTGCGACCAACCGGCGTACCACACCCCCAACAGGGCGGTGAACGCGAATGCGCCCCGTGCGATCGAGTCGCCACGCCTGAGCACGAACACCTCGGAAACAACGCGTGCCGTGGCCGCGACAAAAAGCACGGCGCCGATCACGCCGGTTGAGACGAGCACCTGCAGACCGATGTTGTGGGCGGTGTGATTCGCGGGGCCATCCCACACATCCAGTTCCCCGGAGGCCGAGGACACGAAGTATCCATGCCCAATGATCGGCGACATCTCGAACTGCCCCCAAACGGCTTGCCACATCTCCATTCGGCCCGATACACGCGAGAGTTGCTCGGCACTCTGCCCGCGACTTAGGTACTCGGCGCCCGCTCGGCTGCTATCTTCCTGGAGCGAGAAGCCGGGGTCGACCAGCACCAAGACCGCCGCGGCCAACCCAACAAGCGTCAGCGTTCTCGCCTGCACGACACTCGGGTAGAACCGGACGAACGCGAGTGCCGACACCGCAAGGGTCATCGCCCAGGCGGTCCGGCTATTGGCGAGGAAGAGCAGGGCGGCGTGGGCCGGCAGGGCCACAAGTACGCCTGGGCCGAGAGTGACGCCCGGGATAAGTCTCGGCGCTAGGATCGTGAGCGTCAGCCCAAGACCCGCGGTGGAACCCGCCGCCGTGGGGCGAACGAATCCGTTGGCGCCGGCGAGTTCGAGTTCCCTGTCGAGGCCCGACAGTTCCGGGCTCACGGCGTGGACGGTCAGGATAACAACCGTGCAAACCAGCAGCGCCGCCCAGAGCTGCCGTATCAACAGCGCGGCGTTGGCCGAGACTCGAAACGCCAGGGCAATCCACGCGGCGAGGGTCACCTGGGCCGCCAACCCCAACGCTTGGCCGAGGCTCACGGTCTTCAGCGGCGACCAGAGCACGCTGACGAAAGCCCAAGCGATAAACAGATAGAATGGGAAGAAGGCCCGCCCTACCAGCAGCTTCGCTCCCGTATCTGGGTTCCACCGCCAAGCAAAGAGAAAAAAGGCGAAGACCGCGGAGCGGATGGCGAGCTTCGCCAAGGCGAGCAGATCAAGCGATGACGCAGCGGACGGGTCGTCCCGGCCGGGCAGGCGGAACGTCACTACCGCAAGCGCCCAGATCGCCGCGATCGTCGCGGCGTATTCGATCCGCGACGGCCGGTACACGGCTGAGGTGTTCATGGCGTTGCCTCGCGTTGCCTCGGCAGGCTGCTCAGCGACAGATAGGCGCCCCACTTGAGCGCAGAACCAACCAGCGACCCAACGACTAAAGCCGAGACAACACTGCCGCTGAGTTGCAGGCAACTCAGGCCTGCTCCAATCGTCGCCGCCAAACACGACGCATTGGCCAGCGAGTTGAGCTGAGGCTTCTGCAACGCGGAAACAGCCTTCGCTGGGGGCAGCCCCATCGCACTGGCGAGGGCGGCGGCCGCTACCGCCATAAGCAGCCAGTGAGTGTCTGCGGTGGTGGTGGCATACAGAAGGCGTAGCGTGGCCTCGCCGTACACGGCAAGGATCACCGTGTAGGCGAGCAGCAGAATGCCGAGCACTTCCGTCACCCGCACGACACGGCTTTGCAGGCCGGCGATGCCGTCTTTCGCGAGGGCCGCGGCGCTCATCGGCCCCGCCGCGTTTCCCACCGCCTGCACGACGACGTTCACCGGCTTGATCAGCGACTGGCACGCCGCGTACAAGCCAGTCAGCGAGAAACCTCCGGAAACCGTCAGCATGGTCTGCACGGCCGCGTCCTGGGCGGCGAAAGTCGCTTCGGACAACGCGGCCCAGCGGCCGAAGCGGAGGATGTCGTGGGTGTGCTCGCGGAGCACTCGCCATTCCACCACGAACCACAGTCGCCGCCACCCGAGCCACCCTAACCCGGCGAGACCCCAAGCGACCGCTGAAGCAGCGAGGGCAGTCGCGGCGGTCAACTCGCCGGCGCCCGCTAGCCAGCTCAGCATCAAGAGCTGCATGGCCACCGCCGCTGCGTCAACGATAGCTGCTTCGCCGAAACAGTGCTCAGCGAACAGCAACCGGCGCGCAAACTCGCGGATCGCCCAACCGAAGAAGGCAAGCGCCGCAACGTGAGCGGAGACAACGTGCAGCCAGCCGATCGTGTGGCACGCCGCGACCGCTGCCGAGAGCAGGATCGCAATCGAGAGCCCCGTCGCCACAACGAGAGTCAACGTCGACCCGCGACGCAGCCGCCGTGCGCGGCCCCGGAGAGACTGACTCTGGTAGGTGTACGCCGAGACGACGAGCGCGCGTTGGGCGGCCGCAACCAGCAGCACGATTGAGAACGTCCAAGCAAAGACGCCCAACTCCCGCTGTCCGGCGTAGCGTCCAACCAGCACCGTCGCCGTGAAGTTGCCCAAGCTGAATGCCGCCTGGTCAACCGCCACGCGAAAAGCCGGTGACTGAACACGCCGCACCAGCGAAGACGAAAGAGCGGCGGTGTTAGACGGCTTGAAGATAGCGGGCGGTAGCCGTGCCGAAAGGCGTGACTCGAAGTACGTGAAGGGAAGAGCCGATCGGCATCGACGGTCGGCGCCCGCAACTCACCGGGAAATGCTCACTCGGCAGTTGGACGGGTCTGCTCCACGACGGCGCGCCGATGCGGATGGCCGACTTCGCCTTCCGGCGTCTCGGGGGTGTGCGTCAGCGCGGCGAGGTTGAGCTGCGCCATCTCGCTGCTGCGACCGGACTCGATCCACCAAGGAATCCCAACCGACGCCGACAAGGCAGCCAGCAAACCGAATGCTGTGCAGAGTTTCTTGTTGGGGGTCACCGGCAGGCGTTCGAGGGTCGCCGCTTGCACGACGTTGACGCTGGAAACGCGTTGCTCTTCCAGCGCTCGATCGAGCCTAGCCTCCTCGAAACGGTGGGAGTGCACACGGTAGCGTTCCTCGAGGATCTCAACTCGCCGATCGATATCCGAAACGTAACGCTCGTGCGAGTTGACTTCCTCGAGCTTCGCGCGGAGCCGCTCGAGCTGCGAATCGATCGACTCAACTTTGGTCTGCAACGCTCGGCGGTCGGCCTTAGCAAGCGCGAGGTTCTCGTCGAGGAGTTGCCGGGTCGGGTTGATCCCCTCGGTCACCTCGGTACGGTTCTCCTCCTGCGAGTCGACCACCTTCGCGGCGGTTTCCAGTTGTTTGCGCAGGGCTTGAAGCCTGGGATGCCGCGCCGTGAGGAACGCGCTGGCTCGCTTCTCTTCCACCTCTAGGTCGTAGAGTCGGGAGCGCATCTGAACGTGCGACTCGTTGGCTTTGCCGGTGACGTTCTGCGTGACCATGGTGTTGGCCAACTCGTTAGCGAGTGAATCGAGCGAATCGATGCGTGTCTCGACCTCCGCCAGCTTGGCTTCGGTTGAGAGGCGATCGAGCCGGACCTTCTGGATCTGCCCTTCGATCATCTGCTGCTGCCCCTCCACGGTCACCAGCCCATACTGGTTCTTTGCCTCCATCCGGCTGGCGCGGAGCCGATTGAGTTCCTTGGTGATCAGGTCTTCTTGTTCGACGAAGAACTCGAAAGCTCCGTGGGTGCGAGTCGCGGTGATGTAGTGTTCCTGGAAGAGCTTCACCCAGGTCTTCACAACTAGCTGCGCGAGCTCGGGCGTATCCGTGCAGTAGTCGATTGTCACCACGCCGGCTTCGCTTGGCGCCGAAACGGTGAGGTCGCCCTCGAGCGACACGATTGCCCGCTCGCGGTCGTCGATGGGGTCGATGCTGCGGACGGCGCCTTTCAACGCGCCGAGGGTTTGAGACAGCACGTTGTCCGCGGACTTTTCGCCGCCGGGGAGCGCGCCGCTGAGAATGGTGTCCGCCCCAATCTCTTCGATCACGCCCGCCACAATCTCACGGCTAGCCATCATCTCCATGGCCGTGAGCACTTCGCTCTCACGCGTCCGCATCACCGCTTGGGTTTCGCCGGTTGTGGTTGCGGTTGGGTCGAGAGTTACGTTCTCACGCCCGATGCGCAGCAGCAGCTTGGCGGTTGAGTGATACTGCCGGGGGTAGAAGAGAACGACCAGCACCGTGAGCGAGACGATGCCGATTACAAGCATCGCCGCGAGCCTCTTGTGCCGACCTACCGCGGTGAGCGGCCCCGGAGGTGAGGTCGTCATCTCAGCCAAGGCGTCGAGCGCCTGTTCTCGCCGGATCATCTCTTTGGATTGGGCGGGCACGGCGATACGGCAGTTATGAGGAGGAGACTAAGTGCGTCCTGCGTGGCTTGCCGAGGCGCCGGACTCGTTCCGCGAAGCTGAGTATGTTCAACCTTGGCTAGTCGGTCAACAAACGCCTAGCCGAGCGTCTTCAGCACCGCTGCCGCGCACAGGACGCTGAAAACGCCATAGGCCAATCGAATCCCACGCTGCTGGGGCGTGCACGCCATCATTCCAATTGCGCTGATTACGCTGATAAAAGTGAACTCTTGACGGAGCACCGCCAGAGTGGTGGCGAAGGAAATCAACAGCAAGTGACTCACGGCGTGCCTTGGGGCGAGCAGGAAACCCGCGAAGATCAACGCCTCGATGGCGAGGATCAGAACCGCGAACCCGACAGCAACTTCCGGGAAAAAGGGCACCGGCGGATCTAGCGTGACCGACTCGGCCGACGCGGGGTCGCGGGCGCGGAAGCCAACGATGCGCCGATCGTTCTCTGCGGAGACCTGACCAACCGAACCAAGCAGCGGCATCACGGGGTCGCCGAAGCCTCCACGGGCGATCTCGTATCCCAGATAAGAGCCGTCTCGGAAGGTCGGCGACACAACTTTATGCACGGTGGCGAATCCCATCAAAACGACGAGCAGCCACCTCGCGTTACGCTGCAGGGTTTCCGCCCGCAGAGCCGGCCGAGCGCCGAGCGACAATGCTACCGCGGCCGAGACGTACGTGAGCATGAAATGGTGGTTGGGCACGTCAAGCGGGCGGCCCACGAGCGTCCAAAGAAGCGAGCTCAGCACAACCACCCATGGCCACGGAGAGCAGGTCCAGCGGGGTTGCACGACCAGCAACGACAGCAATGCGATTACGCCAACGGTCTGTGCGTCTTCTCCCATACGGTACGACGTGAAGAAGTAGCACAACGCCGCGGCGGCGGTCACCAGCAGCGTTGAGAGCAACGCTCGGTCTTCACGGGCGCGATCGTCGTTCGAGGGATCCACGTGCATTCCTTGAGGCGGGGGCCGTCGTCAGCGGGCGCCGGACGGAGCGGTTCGTGGCGACTCAGCGAGGAGCTTCCGCGACAGGACGCCACTGCTGGGATCGAAGTTGAGGCGGTAGATCCGAACACGGGTTGCCTGGCGCAATTCCTCGGGCAACCCGAGCAACGCCTCGTCAAGCCGCAGGTTTGATGGCCACGTCAGGCAATGCCGGATCGCACGGTAGACTTCGCAGTCGGCGGCCGCGTCGTACTTGGTGTACCGCACAGGCTCGCCACCGTCGCCCGTGGTGACCCAGGCCTCGTGGTGCCGCGGATGAAAGCTGGCGTACATGCCGAAGCCGCCGGCCCGCCAACTCACCAAGCCCTGCGTCTGGACGACAAAGAGCTGCGTTGCGGCAACCAGGGCCATGACCGTCGCCACTGAGTAGTTGCGCAGGAAAAACACGGCGGACTTGAATGCGAAAGTGGAGAGACAAGTCGGCGATCTGCCAGAAGCCCAGCGTACTCGCCCGGCGGGGCTTGTCCAGAAACCGCCGAACTTTGGCTCGACGCGATCGGCGCCGCCAAGCCGTGACTACAATCGGTGTACTCCGCTTGCGCACACCTGCCTCGACTGACTCCAACCTCATGCCAATCCCACCCCGTGCCGCTGCCGACGTTTGCGACGTCGATACAGGCCAACCTGGCCCCAGCATCGCCGCCGACACGACGGTGGTGCACAAGGGACAAACGTACCCAGGGTTGGTGCGCCTGGTTGATCGGAGACTCAGAACGGCGAGATTTCGGAGCGTCCGTGGCTTGATGCCGGAGGGCGCCCGCGTGTGCATTCCGATGCTGCACGGCATGGGGCCCATCACTAGCCACGCCGGGAGCATGTTGGCGACCCTGAACATGGTCACCGCTTCCAAGAAGAACGCCGGCCGCAGCGAATCGCTCCGGGCTATCCGCATGCACCCCAACTATTGCCTGGCGGGTGGTGAGGCGATTGACCTGCCCGGGGCTCACGGCGTTCCTCCAGCGAAGGATCTGCAAACGCTCGACGGGATTGCGGATTGGCTCGGACGCTGGTTGTCCGAGCTCGCGAAAGACGCCGATGCTCCGCTCGTTCCTGTCGCACGAAGCGCATCGGCCATGCTGATTCTCCGCGTTAATGAGCAGCACCCGGGCTTGCTCGCCGGAGTTGTCCTACTCAGCCCGATGGTTCCCTTTGACCGTGAGCACAGCAACGCGGATTTGCTGCAGCGTGTCGAGGCGTCTAGGTGCCGACTAAACAGTGTTGCCTTCGACTACATGCAGCGGCTAACTGACGAAGCCGACTGGGATGAGCAAGAAGACCCTTTCCGCGGGCTGGCCACCCTTCTGCTCACTGGTGAGCGCGACACGCAGGTATCCGACCGGGTCCGATCCCGCTGTCAGCAGTGGAGCGAGAGACTTCCGCACGTCCGATTTCAGAACGTGCGTGCCGCCGGCCACGATGTACTCAATCTGCGTGACCGCGAGCCTGGCCTCGTGGCTTACCGCTCACTGTTCGACTTCTTCGCGTCGGTCCGCTGATTCGCGGTACCGGCGCCGGGCGTGCGCGAGCGCCCACGGGAAGAGATACCGCGAGAGAGGCTCGTAATGCGCGGCTTCGGCGAGACGGCTCGACTCCGCTATCCGTCGCAGCCAGCGCAGCGGCACGACACGCGCGATAGCGCGAGCAGCAGCCAAGCCCAGCCAGATGGCGCGGCTCGCGGCGACCTCTGCCGTATCCCGCGAACGATGGCAGATGGCCGCAAGCGGACGTGAGCCGCGGGCCTGGCGGAGGTGCTCCCGAAAGTCGGCCAGCGATCCCGGCGACAAGAGGCTTCGTCGATCGAAGACCAGCACGGAAGCCGCTTTCTTTTGTTGACCGAACTCCTCCGCGGGAACGCCTGACTCAACCAGCAGCCGGCGGCAGAACGGCTTGTCGTACCGCTTTCCAGACGCCCAGGACTGCAGATCGTGGGACCGATGCTGAACGTCGTCCTCAGACGCCGATCGGACGCCGATTGTTGGGACAGGCAGGTGAATGAAGTCCGACCAAAGTCGGAACTCGGTCAGCGACAGCCCCGACTGATCCACCCGCTTGAGTTCGGGATTTGCCCTGCAGGCAGCGGACCAAGCGCCCGCCGCGTACCCGGTGAGCAGAACGCGGCGTTCGAGCCGCGAACCGAGCCCGGCGAAGAAAACGTCTTCTCCCTTCGCATCGCTCGACAGAAACGGCGGCTCGGGAAGCGGGAGCTCTGCCCAAGCGTCGCGGCTGATCGCCTCCGCTTTCATGTTCATCCGCGATGCGATAGCCGATCCGTCGTCGCAAAGATCGTCGCGGGCTGTCGCGAACGTCACGACATCCTTGAGGCCCGCCGAGTCAGCGAGCGCCGCGCACGCCGGGGAATCAAACCCCGTTGAGATCGTTCCGAGATACTCGTACGGCCGCTGTCGGGATGGGGATCGCATGTTTTTCGCGCAGCGCCTAAGTGTCGACTCGAGAAACTCGCGGTACTTGAAGTATGTCGACACGTCACGTGAGATCGTCGGCTTCGGTTCGCGACGAAGGCGGCCGTCCTGGAGTCTGACGTTGTCGCAGTAGACAAGTTCTACGTCACCTACGGACGTTGGCACACGGCGGTGACATCGATCGAGCCCCGAGATGATCGAGGCGAAACGCCTTGCGTACTCACGGCAGAGCGGATCGATCTCGGCCCCTGTCGCCTCCATGAGGCAAACGAGCGAGTTCGACACCCACCATCTACCTGCGGACTCAAGCGTCTGCAGGCGGTCCATCGTGTGCGAAGCGCCGACGAACAGCACCGATCCACCAGCCTGCTTCCCGCCTGAGCCAAAAACCACATCGGTCGCGTCGAAACCGGCTTGGTCGAACTCACCGTCCCAAACGATCTCTCCGAACCAGTTCTGAAAGACCTCAACACCGTACCCGAACTCAACCGTTGCCTTCTGCGCATCGTCTTCCGAGCCGCTTGCAAGCCACGCGCCTGGCGGCCAGCTAGACCGCAGCTGATAGTCGAAATGCACTGGACGCCTCATCTGCCAACGTAGACGCGACCGCGGCCGTTGTGCTTGGCGGCCTGCCTACAACCACGGCCGTCGGTGCCACGTTACTACTCTAGGTCGGCACTCGATGGCCATCCAGTCGGCAGCAGCTTAGCACCAACTGGCACTACTCGAGGAACGCGCGAGCCAACTAAGTTGTCGAGTAACGCTCGATCCTTGACCGTGCTACCCATCAAGGTTGTCACTCAAGAACGCCCGGTAATCGCCGGACGAGCTTGATCTCCGGGACTCGTTGTACAGCCCGAATTGTCGCTGACCTGCGTCGGCTTGTACCGAGCGCAGCATCGAGAGTCGCGCTCGTCGCGCAATCATCTCCGTCGCGTCGGACTCCACCCTGTCAGGCCGCCTTTCGTTTGTAGTGCTTGAGCACGCCGCCGAGCCACTCTCGACAGACGACCTCTTCTCCGCTCTTGGGCGGGTCATCGACCTCTGACCAGGCGCCGAGCAACGGCTTGTTCCCCTTGCGCTGATATGGCCGCGCCTGATGATTGTAATCTCGGTAGCAAGAGACGAGGTGGTCGAGATGCCCCAGCCCGAAGACGATAAACCGGTTGAGGCACTCACCCCGGATCGAGCCGATCCAACGCTCGACGAACGCGTTTTATTTGAGCGCCTGCGGCGCCGTAGGCTCGACGGATACTCCGGCGTCGGCGAAGGCCCTGTCGAACCGCTTGGAGTATTTGAAATCCAGGTCCCGCAGCAGATAGCGGACCGGAAGACCCAGGCCGCGGGCTTGCTCAAACATCGACTCAGCCTGAGCCGTGACCCACTCGTCGTCGGGATCGAGCGTCGCAGGCGTGCAGATCACTCGACGCGAGTTCAAGTGCAGGAAAGCAAGCACGTAGGCCTGACGCAGACCGGTGCTCGCCATGACCATCTTGCTGAAGAAGCCACACAGCCAAAGTGTGTCCGCGTGGATCTTGACGAACTCGCCCCAGGTGCCTTTACCACGCTTGGGACTCGGATGGACGCCCTCCTCCTTGAGGATTGTGCGGACCGTCGTGCGCCCGACGCGTAGGATTCGGAGCTTCCTAAGTTCGCCCACGATTCGGCCATACAGCGGATCGTAGACTGATGTGGCCGCGATTGCAGGCGTTTGCTCGGTAGGTCTCCGAAAGGAGACCTGAAGCATGGCGGCATTCTCGATGGACCTGCGGGAGCGGGTGATAGCGGCGACTACGAAGGCGCCGGGGGTGATCGCGGGTCTGAAAGCCGAAGGGGTAGAACCAGCGCTTCGCGCCGCCATGCGCGCCCACGGCGGCATGGGCTACTCTGGCGAGGTCGACCTGGGGGACCGCGTCCGGGACTTGATGGGCCTACGGATCGCGGACGGGACAACCGACGTGATGCGGATGGACGTGGTACGGCAAGCCTACGGCGACGAGTTCTGGAACATGGCCGTGAAGCCGCAAAAGTGAGTCATCGATCGGAGTTTACCCGTGCGTGAGCTACAACTCGCAGCGGCTGGACCAGCCGTTCGCATTTGGCTTGCCGCCTATATGTACGCGGTGAGCAAGACCTCGGCGGCTTTATGGGCCGCACAAACCTGCGTCGGCCCGACACTTGAATGGCACGTAGTTCGCCGCAAGTCGTTGTTATGAATTGATCTACGATGAAGGGCCTCGCTCGCCTAGATGGGAGTTGTCATACACCCCGTCAACGGCAAGGAGGCCCATGATGCGGAGCATTACCGACGGACGCTGTCG
>JBCDJN010000114.1:0-16174 GCA_039414355.1 Planctomycetota bacterium
CAACCGCGACGACTTCCCGAGCTTGTAGGCGCCGACGCGTTGGGGCTGCTCGTCGGAGGCGATCAGCGGCGACTGATGGTTCTCGGCTCGGCTCTTGCGGAAGTCGGCGAAGATCGGGTCGAAGTCGACGGCGCCGGGCGAGCGGACCGCGTCGCCGATCGCGAAGACGCCGCCCTGCTGCAAGCGCAATGTGCCGGCGATGCTGGCTTCGCCGCGGCGGCTTTTCGCCCCGTCGCTTTTCGCCCCGTCGCCACTTTGATCGGCCGCCAGCGTTCCCTTTTCCAGCTTGCCCCGGTACTCCCAGAGCGATTGGTCGAGGCCGACCGGGGGCGGGGGCGCCGTGCCGCTGCCCGCGGGGTAGTTCACGCGCGGGCGGGTCCCGCTGCCGGCGGTCGCGATCGTCGCTTGCATTGCGATGGCGACCAGGGCGGAACAGAGCAGCACGGGGGGCTGGGGCGTGCGGACCATCGGCGGGGTTCCCGTCGGGAGTGGAGGGAGAGTGGCGTGGTGACTCGGCCGCCGGACTGCTCTTCCGGCGTGGGCGCCGACGCGGCTATTCTTCCGCGGTTGCTCTCCCCCGGCAAAGGCGCAGTTATGAAGTTGAGAGAGATCCTATACACACTGGGCCTGAAACCCGGTTTGCGGACCTACGGGTTTGAGGTGACGACCCAAGACCTGGGCCACCGCGGCCAGACGCGGTTCGCCCATTGGCTGCACCCCAAGGCGCAGCATCACCGCGTCGAGGCGGGAGCGATCGACGCACTCGCCGAGTTCATCGAGCCGGGCGACTTCTGCGTCGACATCGGCGCCCACTCGGGCGACACCTCGGTGCCGATGGCGATCGCCGCGGGGCCGACCGGCTGCGTGCTGGCGATGGAGCCCAACCGGCACCTCTTCCCCGTGCTGGAGGAGAACGCCCGGCTGACCGCCCAGCGCGGGCGGATCGAGCCGGTCTGCGCCGCCGCCACCGCCGAGCCGGGGACGTACACTTTTGGCTACGACGACCCCGGTTACTGCAACGGCGGCGACAGCGAGTCGCAGGCCTGGTGGCGTCGCCGCCGGCAGTTCCCGCTGGAGGTCGAGGGGCTCAACCTCGACACGCTCCTACGCACCCGGTACGCCGACCGGCTCGACCGCTGGAAGTATCTGAAGACCGACACCGAGGGCAACGACCTCGCGGTGCTGAAGTCGGTCGCCGGTCTGCTGGCCGAGTACCGGCCGTATCTGCGGGTCGAGGTCTACCGGCGGTCGCCGCTCGACTACCGGGCGGAGCTCTACGACCTGATCGCCGACCTCGGCTACGCCATACACGCGATGCCGAGCGACTGCAACCTGCGTGGCGAGCCGCTCACCGCCGAGGCGGTGATGGCGATCGAGCACGACGACATCTTCTGCGTGCCCCGCGAGGCGGCGGCCAAGAAGGTCGCGTAGCGGGTCGGCCCTTGACCACCGGGCGGCCCCCGCCTTTGTTCCGGCGGCGGCGGGCGTACAATACGGCGCCGCGTGGGCGATCGGCTTGCGCACTGCGCCTCCGCCTTCCCCCCTCCGCCTTCCCCCTTCGTTATGCCGCCCAACCAGAAGTACATCTACCAGATCGCCGGCCTCACCAAGAAGCACGGCCAGCGTGAGGTGCTCAAAGAGATCGACCTCGCCTTCTACCCGGGGGCCAAGATCGGCGTCCTGGGCCGCAACGGCGCCGGCAAGAGCACGCTGCTGCGCATCATGGCGGGCATCGACAAGGAGTTCGAGGGCAAGGCGGGCATCACCGAGGGGTACACCGTCGGCATGCTCCAGCAGGAGCCCGAGCTGAACGAAGAGAAGGATGTCTTCGGCAACGTCATGGAAGCGGTCGCCGAGAAGAAGGCGGTCCTTGAGGAGTACGAGAAGGTCGGCGAGGCCTACGGCGAGCCCGACGCCGACTTCGACAAACTCGCCAAGCGGCAAGAAGAGCTCGACGCGTTGATCAACGCGGGCAACCTGTGGGAGCTCGACCGGCAGATCGAGATCGCCATGGACGCGATCAACCTGCCGCCGAAAGACGCCGAAGTCGGCAAGCTTTCCGGCGGCGAGAAACGCCGGGTCGCCCTCTGCCAGATCCTGCTCCGCAAGCCCGACCTGTTGCTGCTCGACGAGCCGACCAACCACCTCGACGCCGAGAGCATCCTGTGGCTTGAGCACCACCTGGCCCAGTACCAGGGGACGATCGTCGCGATCACGCACGATCGGTACTTCCTCGACAACGTCGCGCAGTGGATCCTCGAGATCGAGTACGGCCGCTGCTACCCGTTCGAGGGGAACTACACGGCGTGGCTCGACCAGAAGGCGAAGCGGCTCGAGGCGGACGAGAAGAAGAAGTCGGCCCGGCAGAAGACGCTCGCCAAAGAGCTGGAGTGGATCCGCACCAACCCCAAGGGGCGGCAGACCAAGAACAAGGCCCGGATCAAGAACTACGAGGACCTGGTCGCCCAAGAGTTCGAGGAGAAGACCGAGGAGCTTGAGATCCAGATCCCGCCCGGCCCGCGGCTGGGCGACCAGGTCATCGACGCGGTCAACCTGACCAAGGCGTTTGGCGACCGCGTGATCTTTGAGAACGTAAACTTCCGCCTCCCGCCGGGCGGCATTGTGGGCATCATCGGCCCCAACGGCGCCGGCAAGACCACGCTGCTCAAAATGCTCATGGGCCAGGAGGAGCCCACCACCGGCGAGCTGAACTTCGGCCCCACCGTCGCCCTGGGCTACGTCGACCAAAGCCGCGACAACCTCGACCCCAACAAGACCGTCTGGGAAGAAATCTCCGGCGGGCTCGACCTGATTGAGATGGGCAAGCGGCAGGTCAACAGCCGGGCGTACGTCTCGCGGTTCAACTTCCAGAAGACCGACCAGCAGAAAAAGGTGGGCGTCCTCTCGGGCGGCGAACGCAACCGCGTGCACCTTGCCAAGCTGCCCCGCGGCGGCTCCAACGTGCTGCTGCTGGACGAACCGACGAACGACCTCGATGTCGACACGCTGCGGGCCCTCGAAGAGGCGGTCGCCACGTTCGTCGGCTGCGCAGTCGTCGTGAGCCACGACCGCTGGTTCCTCGACCGCCTAGCGACGCACATCCTGGCCTTCGAGGGCGACGGCTACGTCCACTGGTGCGAGGGCAACTTCTACGCCTACGAACAGCAGAAGGCCGAGCGGCTGGGCATCGACGCCGACGAGCCCAAACGGTTCAAGTACAAGAAGCTGAAGCACTGAGGTAGTGGCGAGTGCGAGTGGCGAGTGGCGAGTGACGCGCAAGCGGCTGGCCACGCGCCACCAGCACTCGCCACTCGTCCCTATGCAAATCAACATGCTCAGCGTGTTTACCGAGCAGATCGACGCGATGCGGCGGTTCTATGCGGACGTGCTTGGCATGGAGGTCGGGGCCGATTTGGGAAAGTATGTGGAGTTTGAAGGCGTCGGCGTCCGATTCGCCCTTTGCGAGCGTCAGGTGATGAGCGAAGCGGTGGACGCCGAGCGGTTCGGCAAGCCGGCGACCGGCCGTCCCTTCAGCCTCGCGTTCGCTTGCGGCGACGCCGACGAGCTGGCCAGCGAGTACGGCCGCGTTACCGCCGCCGGCGCCGAGGCGGTCCGCCCGCCGGGCGACATGCCGTGGGGGCAGCGGGCCGCATTCTTCGCCGATCCCGATGGCAACGTCCACGAGTTGTTTGTTGCCTAGTGACGCGTGCGAGTGGCGAGTGGCCATCGACCGGCAGTTACTCGCGACTGGCACTCGCCACTTGCACTTGCCACCCAGCCACGACCCACCGAGGTAATCCATGAGCGTCATCCGCACCGGTTCCAGCAAGCAGTTCGCCGAGGGCTGGGAGAAGATCTTCGGCGGCAAGAAGACGGCCAAGAAAGCTACGGCCTCCAAGTCGACGACCAAGAGCGCGAAGAAGAAGACCGCCAAGAAGGCGACCCCCAAGAAGGCCGGCAAGAAAAAGGCCACCAAGAAGAAGTGATTTAACGTCGCTAGCCAGAGCGACCCCCTACTGGCACGGCTCGCAGAGCGTTCAGAACGCACGGTCGTCTCCGTCAGCCCGAGAATCCCCCCAACCGGGACGGATCTCGCAATCCGCCGTTCAGCCGTCCGAAATAAGCTGGGCAAACTTGCCCTGTGCGGTCGATTGCCCTGGATGACGGGGCTAGCAGCGTCTATCCTGTCAAGCTTCGGCGGGATTTCCGCTAATCCGCAGGGTGGCGTCGGGCCAGCCTTCGGGCCAATTCACACGCTCCGCAAACGGCGGAGCAGCCAATCCGTGGAGTGACGAGATGCCGACTTGCCAAACCAGCTGGGAGGACGAAGAGAACAACCGCCGCGTGGCGATGCAGGTTGAGTACGACCTGCTCGACGGCCACGTCCGGATCGGGGGCGTCACTCCCACCCGCGTGTCCTTCCTTGACGAAGCCCGCCAGATCACCCGCGAGATCGGTGTCTGGACCCAGAAGGGTCGCCAGCTCCTCGCCCGCGAGGCCAAGGCGAACGGCCTCGGCAGCCAGTTGATCGCCAAGATCGAGGCCGGCGAAGTGCACGACATCCCGCACGCCACGCCCACCGGCGCCGCCGCCGAGGCCGAGCACGCGATGAAGGCTTAGGGCCTTCAGCCGGCGATGGCTGTTGGCCGTTGGCTGCAAGCAGATGGTAAATCCGAACAGCCGGCGACCATCGTGTCGCCGGCTGTTTTCGTATCGCGATTGGAAATCGCTTGCCGCTTGCGGCTAAGCGCGGTAGCTTCGCACCCGACAGGGGCTGCTGTCTTGGAGGTCGGAAGATGCGTACTTCTCTTGTCTTGATGCTGGTCGTGCTGGCGCCCTTAGTCGACGGCGGCGTCGCCTGGGCTCAGCCTCCCGATCAGCTCGATCGGTACCACATCGTTTCGCGACGGAGCACGTTCACCCAGTCGGGCGGCTTCGGCGGAATCGAGCAGTCGTTCCCACTCACGGGCAGGTACGGTTTCGCCCAGGAGTGGCGAGGCAACCCGCGGACGGGACTCACGCGCACCGCCAGGTTCGTGGAGCCCGACCTGATGGCGCCGCTGGGCCCGATGCTGCCGGCGTTCATCGACGTGGACGACTTGCTGAACCTCGATAACCTACGCAGCGAGTTGCTGCCGCTCGGGGCGCCGTTCGACGTTTACCGCTTCAGGGGCATCGCCGCCGACAGCGCGGCCGCGTCGCCGCTGGAGCAGAGCACGGTGGAGCTCTTTGCGGCGCTGCAGGGCCCGTGGATGTACCTTTACGGCCGGACGACCCCGCCGCCCAGCACCGCCGATCGGTTCGTCTACGAAATTCAGGCCCTCGCCCGGACCCGGCCGTGGGCCGACTGGAACGACGACGGCATCGTGGACGCCGCCGACTACACGCTGATGCGAGACAGCGGCGACTACTCGGCCGAGATGTATACCGACTGGCGGAGTCAGTTCGGCGAGGTCGAGCCCGACTTCTCGATGCTGGCCGCGGCGGTCTCGGCGTCGATGTCGACGCCGCCTATCCCCGAACCGACGAGCGTTTCAACGCTTGTCGCGGGGGCGGCGGCGCTCTTGGCCCGTCGACGGTCGCGCGCCTAACGGGCTACTCGCCCAGGGATTCCCTCGTCTCTCCGGCGCCGCTGGCGCGGCCGGTCGCCAGCGGCGTCGTTAGCATGCCGGCCACGGTCTGCGCGCCAGGGTCGCGGAATTCGTCGAGGCCGAAGTCTATCCGCTCGATGTCTCGGCGAACGCACAGCGTTCCGAAGAGCCGGTCCCAAATCGGCAGCACCGAGCTGTAGTTGCTGTTGGTCTCGTCCCGCACGCGGCTGTGGTGCACCCGGTGCATCGCCGGCGTCACCAATAGCCCCGAAGTGAACAAGCCGAAATCCAACCAACGCGGCAACCAAACATTGGCGTGATGCGCCAGCACCACCGGCAGAGCAACCGCCCCGTACAGCGCGACCAACTCCGCCGGAACACCCAACAGCGGAACCACAATCAAGCGTGCCGCCCCGGAGAGCAGGATCTCCCCCGGGTGAAACCGCAGCCCGGACGACGCGTCCATCGCCGTGTCCGAATGGTGAACCCGGTGCAGCCGCCACAAGAGCGGCACGCGATGGTTGAGCCGGTGCCACCAGTACATCCAGCAGTCGAACGCGAGCAACCCGCCGGCCACACAGCCCAAGGGGGCATCGCGACGATACGCAGCAGCCCAAAGCCGCGCTGCACGGCCAGCGCATCGACCGCAACCAGGGCGCCGGCCAGCAGCGCCGCCACCAGCTGCGCGTTGATCACGCCGAGCAGCAGGTTCCGCAGATCGTGGGCCGCGAGCCGCCGCCAATCCCGCCGCTGCTCCAGAAACGCAGGCGCCGCGGCTTCGGCGACAAGCAACACGGCAAGCGTCGCCGCGATCCAGGCGTGAGGCGTCATGGGGATCGAAGAGTGGCCAATCTACGCCCGGCCCAGGAACTCGCCGGTGCGGGTGTCGACCTTCACCACTTCGCCTTCCTTCAGGTACTCCGGGCCCTGGATCTGCACGCCGGTTTCTAGCACCAGCGGCTTGGTGCGGCCGGTGGCGCTGTTGCCTTTCACGCCCGGGTCGCACTGGGCGATCTTCAGCTCCACCGTGGCCGGCACGGTGATGCCCACGCACTCATCGTTGTAGATCAGCGCCAGCATCCCCTCGGCGCCCTCGGCCACGTACTGCATCTCCGCCTGCACGTCTTCCAGTCGAGCGGCGTACTGCTCGAAGGTCTCGGTGTCCATCAGGTGCACCGACTCGGTGTCGCTGTACATGATGCTGACTTCCCGCTTCTTGAAGTCGGCGTCTTCCAGCCCCTCGGTCCCCTTGAGTGTGATGTCGACCTTGTTCTTGGTCACCAGGTTGCGGGCGCGGAACTTGTAGAGCGTTGCCCCGCCGCGGGCCGAGGGCGACTGCACGGTAACCGATTCGATGAGGCACGGCGCGTCGTTCTGCACGACGATGGAGCCGGGCTTGATGTCTTTGGCGAGCAAGTTGTGGGGGGAGGTTGGAGGCTGGAGGCTGGAGGCTGGAGGCTGGAGGCTGGAGGCTGGAGGTTAGGGGCGCCGGGATTCGACGAGTTGGCGCCGCTCAGTCGAGAAGCTCGCCTGCCGCGGGGTCCACGGGCAGGCCGCCGGTTAGGTGCGAGAGGGCTTCGACCACGGTGATGAGCGCCGCCGGGTCGAGCGCCTCGGTCTGCAGCGTGTCCGGCTCGTCCGGCTCCAGGCCGGGCTGGTCGTGCACCTGCTCAAAGTGCATTACGTCGAGCCGGGCGTTGGCGCGCATGAGCTGGGCGAGTTGATCGCCCTCAATCCGCTCCTCGAGCATCTTCGCCAGCTCGGCGCTCTGCTCCATGACGGCGTCGCCCGACTCGTAGCTGATCTCAATCGCGGCGTTGTCTTGCGGCGACTGGACCAGTAGCGACTGGAAAAGCCCGTCGTCGTCCGCTTCCAGATTCTCAATGGTCATCCGCGACCCCACCTCGGTCAGGGCGTGCTCAACCTGTGTGAGCGTTGGCCGGCGGTCGTGCTCGAAGAGCACGAAGTACGTTTCGCGCCAAGCGAGTTGGTCCCGGTCGGATTCGCTCGCGGCCGGGGCCGCGTCGCCACCGAGGAGCGCGGCAAGCAGAGCGGCGACACCGGCGCCGACGGTTGGGTCGCCCAGTTCGGGGTCAGCCGGCTCGTAGTCTTCGGTGTCGCCGTCCTCGTCACCATCGTCGGCGCCCGACTCGCCGAAGAAGGGGTCGGTGGTGAGACCTTCGTACTCGTCGCCGTCGGCGTCGGCGCCTTCGCCGTAGTAGTCGAATTCTTCTTCGTCGTCGATCATCGCTTACCCCGCACGGGGTCGCCTAAGTGGTTCGCACCGCGGGTGATGGGCCCAGTCACCGGTGTTTGCTCGTTACCAACCCTGCTCGTTACCAGTCTTCTTCCGGCGGGCCCATGCCGCCCTGCCAGTTTTCGAGCTTCTCTACTAGTGTGTCGCGCTCGTCGGCATTTGCCCAGACGCTTTCACCCTGCTCCAGCCGCACTTCGTAGAACCCCTCACGCACGCAGTCTTCCTCGCCGCAAAAGTGCGGGGTGCCGGCGACCCACATCACGCGATAGAGCGGGATTTGCTTATCGTCGATTCGACAGAGTATCGACATGCGGTGTCTCTCGGGCGGGGGAGTCGAGTCTCGGTGGATTGCTGACTTACTTGGCGACAATGGCTAGCGATTCTGGCCCAGTTCTCGCGAACGATTGGTGGCGGCGTGGACCGCTTCGGCCAGGGCGTGTTGCAGGTTGTGCTCGCTCAGGGCGGCTAGGCCCGCGGCCGTGGTGCCGCCGGGGCTGGTGACCGCCTCGGCCAGCAGCGAGGGGTGTTCGCCGGTCTGCAGAACCATCTCCGCGGCGCCGGCGACCGTGCGGGCCGCCAGCTCTGAGGCGAGCGCCCGCGGCAACCCTTCGCGAACGCCCGCGTCACCCAAGGCCTGGATCACCGCGTAGACGTAAGCCGGCCCGGAGCCGGAGAGTCCTGTCACCGCATCGAGCTGCGACTCGGGCGCCTCGCTGGCGTAGCCAACCGAACCCAGCAGCGCGGCCACCAGCTCAGCATCCGCGTCCGTGGCGCCGGGGCCGCGGGCGAAGACGCTGGCGCCGCGGCCGATCAGGCAGGGCGTGTTGGGCATGACGCGGATCGCCCGCGTGCGGATCGGAAGGCCGGCGCTCAATTGCGTTAGCGTTACGCCCGCCGCGACGGAAACCACCAGCGCGCCGGCTGGCAACGCATCCGCGATCTCCGCCAGCACTGCCGGCAGGTGCTGCGGCTTGACGGCGATCAGGACGACATCGGCCTTCGCTGCCGCTTCCGCGTTGGTGGCGGCTTGAGCGGCGCCCGTGGCCTGGACGAACGCCCCGATTGCGGCCGGGTTGGGGTCGCTGGCGACGACCGACGCTTGCGGAATCAGCCCCGCTTCGACAATGCCCTGCACCAAGGCCGTCGCCATCTTGCCGGCGCCAAGCACCGCCAGGCGTTGGGCTTTGGTCGAGGCGGCGTCGGCTTCGGGCATGCGGTGCTTTCGATGAGTTACGAGTCGGGCTTGCGACGCGGGACCCGCGGCCCGGCGCCGGCTAGGCAGCTCATGCAACCCTCCCATCCAAGCTAAGCCACCCGCCTGCCGACCACAACGCCGGTCGACCTGGACGCGCCGCGGCGCTTCTGACACAGTCTCGCCCCGCGTCGTCGGAAGGGCGGCTTACGCCCGGGCGGTGCGATGGACCGACAGTGCGATCGACCGATTGGGAGGTTCCCCGTTATGCGACCCCTTAACTCTGTTTCGCTAGTCGCGAGTGCGATCCTGATTCTGGCTTCGAGCCACGCGATCGCCCAAGAGTCCAACTCATCGTGGCTGAACAACGCTGCCGCGCCGGCCACGGGCGACCAGCCGGCATTTGGCGCCGTGCCGCCCGCGCCGGGCCTGCCGCAAGCCACCGCGCCGGCGGATGGCGAGGGCAAGGGCGGTCGCGGTTGGATGGTCACCTCGCCGCTGGCCAACGTCTCGTGGCCGGAAGTGAAGATGCCCAAGCTGCACTGGAAGCCCGGTTGGGGCGGCGGCGCATCGCCGGAAGCGACGCCAACGGTCGGGCCGCTCGATAAGGTCCGCACCATGACGAAGGGCGCCGCGCAGCGGACGCGGGCGGCGTGGAACAAGACCGTGGAAAAGCTCAAATGGCGGAGCGAGCCGAGCCCCGCCGGCGCGTCGCAGCCCGGGTTCTTCTCGCGGATGTTCAGCCCAAGCCCCCAGTCCAGCGGTCCGGAAACCGTTCCCGAGTTCCTGGCCCAAGAGCGGCCAGGCAGCGTCCGCCGCTGAGCGGGCGCGGGCGTGGCGATTGTCCGCCGTCGCGGCGAGGCGTAGAACACGGCGTACCGCCCACCACCGGGCCCGTCCGCCGCCACGCCTGCTGATGCCCCGCCATGAAGTCTTCGGACCTCTTCAAACGCCTGCCAACCATCAACGAGCTGCTCAGCACGCCGCAGATCAAATCGGCGGTGGATCGGCTCAACAGCTCGGCGGTGGCGAGCCGCGTGCGTGGCTACCTGGATGAACTCCGCGACGAGCTCAGCCAGCGGGCCGAAGACCTGCCGCTGCCCTCGGTGCGTGAGGTGATTGACCGCGTCGCACGGTTCGTGTCACGTGACGAGGGCTGGCATCTCAGCGGTGTTGTGAACGCTACCGGGCAGCTACGCGGCGGACCTTGGGCCGCCGGCCCGATGGAAGACGCCGCGACCGAGCGGGTGTTGCTGCTGTCGAAAGACTACGTGGGCGAAACGGGCGGCCGGCCGGGCGTGGCTCAAGACGCGGTCGCGGAGCTTTGCCGGCTGACCGGCGCCGAGTCGGCGGCGGTGTTTCACACCCGGGCTGGCGCGTTGTGGCTGATCCTCACCGAGCTGGCCTGCGAGCCGCCGGTGGTGGTCGCCCGGGGCGAACTAGGCGAGGTGGACCCCGGCTGCCGGCTGGTGGACCTCTGCAACACCGCGGGCGCTCGCATGCACGAGGTGGGCGCCACCGACTCGGTCACGGTTGACGACTACCAAACCGCCATGGCCGAGGGCGGCGTGCTGCTTCGGCTGGCGGCCGAGGCGTATCGCATGGTCGGCTCCATGCCGCGGCCGTCGGTGGCCGACGCCGCCACCGCCGCGCACGAGCGTGACGGCCTGCTTATCGAAGACCTGGCGGGAGGGCCGCTCGTTTCGCTGCCAACCATCGACGGCATTACTTCAGAGTCAGCCGCCGAGGCGTTATCGGCCGGGGCGGACTTGGCGATCGTCCGCGGCGATGGGCTCATCGGCGGCCCGCCCTGTGGCATCGTGCTGGGACGCGCTGATTTGATCGATCGGCTCCACGCCCGGCCACTCGCCGCCGCGCTCCGCCCGAGCGTGGCAACCGTGGCGGCGCTGGCGACCGGGCTTAAGTCGTTCGATCCCGACGCGGGCATCTTCAGCAACCCGCTACTCTCCCTGCTATCAACTCCGCTGGAAAACCTACGGACCCGGTGCGAGCGGCTGGCGCCGCAGATCGCGGCATCGCCCCTCGTATCCAACGCCTCCTGCGAGCAGCGGGCGGCTGACCAAGCGCCGCTGAGCGGCTTGCCGTACTCGGCGCCGGGTTGGGTGCTCAGCCTTGAGCCGGCAAGCGGCAACGTAGACGAGCTGGCTCAGAGGCTCGCGGCGGCTACCCCCGCCGTTTGGGGGCGAGTTGAGGGCGATCGCTTTGTGCTTGACCTGCGAACCGTCTTCCCACGGCAGGATCTGTCGGTCGTATCGGCCCTGTCGATCGCGGGCGGCGATCCGGAAGAAGAACGCCGGGAGTAAACCTGAGCCACTGAGAGCAAGTGCGGCGTTTGGGTAGAATGAGGCGAGGATTGCCGCGCCGTGCGGCCACCTCACCTTCGGACTCGGGACCCTTCCGCCATGCCGACAGCTCAGCAGATCGCTCGTCTGCGGCTAGGCATCGGCGCCGCTCTCTTGCTCTTGGTCACTACCGGGCGAACCACCGCCCAGGGCGACGAGGTGGCTGCCGCCACGCCCAGTACCGGCGTTGCGGTGCTGCCGCCGGCGCCCAAGGCGACCGACGCGGATGAGGATCCCGCCGAGCCCGCCAGCACGGACCTGGAGTTGCCGGGCAGCCACCACCCATGGGCCCGCTTCGCCGTCGGGGCCTGGCGGAACGTCCGCACCACCACCGAGAGCTTCGACACCGCCGGGCAATTCGTCAGCCGGAGCGAGACTGAACGCAGGGAAACGCTCGTCGAGATCGCGAGCGATCGCTACACGCTGGAAGTCTCGACCACGGTCTTGGTCGGCGGCAAGCGGCTTCGGTCCGAGGACCAGCGGCAGACGATGGCCTACATCACTGAGTCGCCAAGCGAAGTGCAGAGCGTCGAGCCGCTCGAAGCGGCGCTGTTGCAGGTCAGCGGCAAGTCGATCCGATGCCAGCGGTGGCGTATCACGTCTGGCAAGGCGCCGGGCGTCCGGACGGAGACTTACTGGTACAGCCCCGACCTTTCGCCCTACGTGCTGCAAGTGGAAAGGGTGACGCGGGAACGCGCCGACGCTTCGGCGGTTGAGCAGATGCGGGTGGTCACGGACGTTGACGTGCCGCTCGAGGTCGACAAACGCCTGACGCCGGGCTGGCGGACGCGGGTGGTCACCTCGGCGGATAACCATCGCGTCGAGACCACCGAATTGGGTAGCCCCGTAGTGCCGGGGGGCTTGGTGCACGCAACCACGACCGAACGCGACCCCACCGGACGGCGTGTGCGGTGGAGCGTTTCAGAGGTGACCAGCTACGGCCAGGCCGCCGCCGACACCACCGAAGTGGAGGCGGAATCCGAGCCTCCGCCGCTGCTCCGGCGCCTGCGGCTCTTCCGCCGGCAAGCCCCGTGAGCCAGCGGCGGGCGAACCCCGGCGGCGGTCGACACGTAACCCACTTATTCGAGGCGGTTTAGGCACGCCAAGTGGGTCGATTTGGACTTACGCGTCAATCTTGCCGCCTTTTTGAGCCGAAGTTACGATTCAGAGAAGGCGTGCCGGTTGGGAAACATTTTACGGGCGACCACCCAGGGGCTGGCCCCCACGGTTTGCCACCCGTTCGCGTCGTGTTGCTCTCCTCTTTGCCGAGACGCTCCACGGCTTAGTCACTCTCACGGGAGCCCGTCTGGCACGTTAACCGCACTCGGCCTTGGCCCGACTGCCCCCCTCGATCCTGCCCGGAGACCCACTCCGTTATGTCGCCTGCTGCCCAAGTGAAGAAGCACTCTATCCACGGCGTCCGGTCGGCGCTCGTCCTGGCGCTCATCGCCACGTTGTCGCTGCCAGCGGCCATGGCTTGGGCCCGCCCAAAGGGACCGAGCCGGGACACCCAGCGGATCACCATCGCCGTGCGGATGCTGATGGAGGGCAAGCACCTCTCGCAGCAGCGGATCGACGACGTGATCTCCGAGCGCTGCCTGACGGCGTACCTCGAGTCGCTCGACCCCTGGAAGCTGTACTTCTACCAGTCGGACGTCGACGAGTTCCTCCGCAACCGCTACGCCCTGGACGACATGATCCGCAAGGGCGACATCACCTTTGCCTACACCGTCTTCTCGCGGTTCCTGGCCCGGATCGACGAGCGGGTCGCTACGGCCGTGGCGTTGGTGGATGCCCCGCACGACTTCACGCTCGATGAGGAGATGATCCGCGACCGCGACGCGACCACCTACCCCAAGACGCCCGAGGAAGCGGCCGAGCGTTGGCGGAAGCGGGTGAAGTTTGACCTGCTGGTTCAAGAGGCCGACGAGGTCGACAAAGAAGAAGCCAAGACGAAACTCCGCAAGCGGTACACCGGCGTGCGGAAGCGTTGGCAGCAGACCGCCGACGACGACCTGCTGGAGATCTACCTGACGTCGATGACTTCGGGCTTCGACCCACACTCGACCTACCTTTCGCCGTCGACGCTCGAGGACTTTGAGATCAGCTTCCGGCTGGCGCTCGACGGCATCGGGGCGTCGCTCCGAAGCGAAGACGGCTACACCCAGGTGCACGACGTCATCGCCGGCGGCGCCGCCGACGCGGATGGGCGGCTGAAGAAGGGCGATCAGATTGTTGGCGTTGGTCAGGGCGAAGAGGGCCCGCTGGAAGACATCGTCGATATGCGGCTTCGTGACGTTGTGAAGCTGATCCGCGGCAAGAAGGGGACCGTTGTCCGCTTGGAAGTGAAGCCGGTGGACAACCCGAAGGAGCGGCTCGTCTACGCCATCACCCGCGACAAGGTGCAGCTAAAAGACCAGGCGGCCCGCTCCACCGTCATCCCGTCCGGCGTGAAGCCCGATGGCACGCCGTACCAGATTGGCGTGATCCACCTGCCGAGCTTCTACATGGACATGGAGGCCGCCCGCCGCGGCGTACCCAACTTCAAGAGCTGCTCACGCGACGTTCAGAAGCTGTTGGAAGACTTCAACCGCGAGGGCGTGGATGCCGTGGTGGTTGACCTGCGGTTCAACGGCGGCGGCTCGCTGCAAGAAGCCGTGGCGCTCACCGGCATGTTCATCGACCAGGGCCCGGTGGTCCAAGTGAAGGGCCCGGACGGTGACATACAGGACTACCCGGACCCCGCGCCCGGCATGCTGTGGACCGGCCCCGTGGCCGTGCTGACCAACATGTTCAGCGCCTCGGCCAGCGAGATCTTCGCCGGCGCCATCCAGGACTACGGCCGCGGCGTGGTGATCGGCGACCGTGCCACGCACGGCAAGGGCACCGTTCAGCAGCTCTTCGACCTGAGCAACCGGCTCTTCCGCCGCGCCGGCAAGATGGGCGCGCTGAAGACGACCATCCAAAAGTTCTACCGCCCCGGCGGAGACAGCACCCAAAACCGCGGCGTGCTCGCCGACGTGGTGCTGCCCAACCTGACCGGCCACCTGGACGGCATCGCCGAGTCCGACCTCGACTACGCCATGGAGTTTGACCGCGTCCGCCGGCTAGAGCACGACCGCTTCGCGATGATGGACGCCGCCATGGCCGCCCAACTGCAAGCGGGCTCGGAGCGGCGGATCGCCCAGTCTGAGGGCTTCACCGAAGACAAGAAGCGGATCGCGCTCTACGAGTCGCAGAAGGACCGCGAGACGGTCACGCTCAACCTCGCCGAGTACCTCGCCGAGCGCGAGCAGCTTGACACTGACAAAGAGAAGGAAGAAATCGGTGAGAAGCTGACCGACAGCGACAAGCCCGTGTTCGACACGGAAGACCACTACAACCAAGAAGCGCTGGCGATTGTGGTGGACTACCTCGGGCTGCTGAAAGAGAAGAAGGTGGCCGTCGCCCGCTAGGCCACGGCGACGCACGCTCAAACGAGTGGGATTCGCAGCCCGTCGTACGCCAGTTGCATGCCGTCTGGCAGCGAGGCGTTGGTCGCCTCGTGCTCCAGGCCGTGGGCCATGTGGACGAAGTAGGTCTGCTCCGCCTCAAGTTCTTCGGCCAAGCCGATCGCCTGGGCGAGGTTGAAGTGCGTGGTGTGGCCCTCGGGCCGCAGGGCGTCGACGAACAAGACGCGGATGCCCCGCAGGTGCTCCTTGCTCTGGTCGGGCATCTCATTAAGGTCGGTGCAGTAGGCGATATCGCCGATGCGGAAGCCGAGCGTGTCAAAGTTCGGCCCGTGGTGCTGCCGAACGGCCGTGACCGTTTCGCCGAGCACCTCGAACGGCGACCATCCGCCGTTCACCGGACCGATCCGCTCAAACGCCACCTGCGGCACGGCGCCCTTGTGCAGGTTGGGCATCAGGTTGAACGCGTAGTCGAACGACTTGCGGATTCGGGCCTCAACCGGCTCCTCGCAGTACAGCGGCAGCGTGCCGTCCAGGTAGAACTGCATCAGCCGCAGGTCGTCGAGCCCGAACAGGTGGTCGGCGTGCTCGTGCGTGTACGCCACCGCGTGCACGATGCCGATCTCTTCTCGCAGCAGCTGCGTCCGCAGATCGGGCGAGGTATCGATCAGCAGGTTGCCCTCGGGCAGGCCGAGGATGGCGCTGGTGCGGGTCCGTTTGTTCTTGGGATTGGTGCTGCGGCACACGTCGCACCCGCAGCCAATCGTCGGCACGCCCACGCTGGTGCCGGTGCCCAGCAGCACCATCTGCCCGGTGATGTCGGTGGTGAAGACTTCGCGTGCCACAGGCACATTTTGGGGTGCCCGGTGGCGAGTGGCCAGTGCTGAGTTCGCGAGTCGCCGGGCGACCCTTCGTAGCGGCAATCGCCGCTTCGCCGCTTCGCCGCTCGCACTCTCCACTACCGCGACTCCACGCGCTCCGTCCGCAGCGTGGACTGCGCCTGAATCACCGCAGAGCCGGTGAAGCGTGGCAGGACCAACGCGTTTTGATCCATCGGAACACGGATGGCGACGGTTACCGATTCGGTGTTGATGTCGATCACGCCCGGCGTGATGTCGATCGTCGCCCCGCGGGCGCCCGCCACAGAGAGCAAGCGAGCGGCCTCGGCCTGCGCCTCGGCGGCCGACGCGCCGGGCACCATCGCCAAGCGTGCCGCCTCGTAAGCGGCTTGGTCGGCCGTGTGGCGGATGACGTTCATCCGGCTGAACTCGAACAGCGCGAAGAGGATCAAGAAGAACAGCGGCGCCACCAGCGCAAACTCA
>JBCDJN010000115.1:0-16048 GCA_039414355.1 Planctomycetota bacterium
CGCCAGTCCCACCAGCTTCGACATCCAGGCGATGATTGAAGAGGACAGCAAGATCTACGTTGGCGGCAACAACGACCCGAGCGACACCGCCACCGCCGTCCAAGGTACCGCATGGAACGGCATCGCCAACTACTTGGCGGCAAAGTCGCCCCTGGTGAGCGACACGTTTGTTACGAACTTCAACTACGGTCTGGGTCGGAAGTACGCGATCGAAGGTGAGGTAAGCGGCCGAACCGAATGGAACAATATCGGCCTTCAAGACGTTCTCCCAACTTGGCGGTGGGTTGTTGACACGACTGATCCCACTCCCTTAGAAGCCAGCTTTGACTTCGACGAGGCATTCCACGGCGGGAGCAGCGTCCTAGTGGCCGGCTCGCTCGACGCCGACACGACGCTGCCGCTCTACCTGGCGTCGATGCCGGTCCATACCGACACGAAGCTCCAACTCGCGTTCAAGACTGGTGAGATCGGCCAGTCATCGGCCGAGCTGCGCGTTGCCTTCGAGGGTGACGAGTCGAACCCCGTCTCTTTCCCGCTCGGCGCCACGACGCACGGCGGATGGAATCGTTTCTCGACCGAACTGGGGAACTTCGACGGCCAGACCATCGCGTCGATCGGCCTGCACTTCACCAACAGAGGCGACCCTGACTACCGGATCAACCTCGGGCGACTCGGGGTGATCCGCGGCGAGATCGACACCCCCGAGGCGCCAACCAACGCGACCGCCCAGTCGGTGACTATCGACGGCGATACCGCCGACGTGCGGCTCCTTTGGGATCACTCGGCCGACTACTCACGTGACGAGAACAACCGGGTGTACAACTACAACGTGTTCCGCCGACAAGCCGATGGCGACCGCACTTTCCTCGGCGGAGCTTCAACAAACGCCTTGTTTCTGAAGGACCTCAAGCGTGCTGATGGAGAGTTGGTTACCGTGCTCGAGGTTGAGGCGGTTGGTAACGAGTTCGGCGTCTCGGCTACGGATAACTATGAGGTGCGTTGGGAAACCACGGCTGTTATCACCATTGACCGCCAGACCGGCGCCGTGGCACTCGCCAACCCCTTAGCGGCGCCGATCGCCATCAGCAACTACTCCATCACAGCGCCCGGCGGCGTGCTCGACTCCGCGCAGTGGACCAGCTTGCAGGACCAAGCCGCCCCGGGGTGGCAAGAAGATTCGGCGACGGCAACAGAGCTCGGCGAATCGTCGACCGGCGGCCCGCTTGTCTTCGCGAGTGACACCAACACACCCCTTGGCCGGGCGTTCACCCCAACACAGATCGCCTTTGGGCAAGACGATGAGAACGTTTCGTTCGAGTACACCGCCGACGGGCAGACGGTGCAAGCCAATGTGGTATTCGTCGGCCAGTCGAGCAACAACCTGACGCTGAAGGTCGACACGGCCACCGGCGTTGCGATCCTTGAGAACACGTCAACCTTTGACGTTGCAATCGACGCTTACCAGTTGCGGTCAATCGACGGCGCGCTCGATCCGACGGGTTGGACAAGCCTCGCCGACCAAGGGGAATCCGGCTGGGAGGAATCGAACCCCTCCAACAATCAACTGGCGGAAGTCAACTTTAGCGACGCTTTGCAGCTGGACAGCGGCGAGTCGGTCAACCTCGGCGCGCTCTTCAGGCCCGGGGCCTTTGAGGGCCTGACATTCGACTTCTTGACCACTGGCTCGTCTGACGTGACGCAGGGTGCTGTCGTGTACGAGTCTTTACGAGGCGACTTCAACGCTGATGGTGTTGTCGACGCGGCCGACTACACGGTGTGGCGCGACGGACTAGGACTCGCCTTCGACCTGTCCGACTATCAGGACTGGGCCAGTAACTTCGGCGCAAGCCTTGCTGGCCCACTAGCCACGTCGTTCGCCACCGCGATTGCACGCGGCTTGACGGTTCCTGAGCCACCGGCCGCCGCCTTACTTGCCTTGTCGGTGTTCGCAGCGTTTCAGCCGCATTCCAGGCTGTCAGCCGAGCGGGTGAGCGAGAAACGAGCCAGAGAATTTGAGCGCAACTGCCGGACGGGAGCAGATCCTGCCTCCTAGGCTATGCCGTTAACTGAACCTAACGCTCATGGGTCCTTGTATTGACCCAAGTGCCGAACGAAGGGAGCCCCCGTGGAGTTTCAGAGTCTTGATCGCCGGAGCTTCGGAAGGACTGTGGCCGCCGGGAGCATGTTGGCTTGCGCCCCGGCTATCGCGGCAGAACCCGCACAGCCTCGAGCACGCCGCGGCAATCGGATCGCGGTATCAACCTACTCGTTTTGGCGTTTCAAAGAGGATTCCAAACTCTCGGTCGAGAAGTGTATCGACGAGGCCGCAGACATGGGGTTCGACGCCGTCGAGTTGCTGCTGTACCAGATGGACAGCGAAGACCCAGCCTATCTGCAACGGCTCAAGCAACGGGCGTTTGTTCGGGGGCTCGACCTGTGTGGATTCAGCACCCACCAGGGCTTTGTTTTTCCCGACGCGGAAAGACGGAGTCGCGAGGTTAAGAAGACGATCCATCAGATCGAACTCGCCTATCAGCTCGGTATCCCCACGATGCGCGTCAATACGGGCCGCTGGGGGACGAGTGGGAGTTTTGACGAATTGATGGCCAACCGCGGCATCGAGCCGGTACTTGATGGTTACACCGAAGACGATGGCTTTAAGTGGGTTATTAACGCGTTCGAGCAAGTGATTCCGACCGCCCAGAAGTGCGGCGTGACGCTCGGCCTAGAGAACCATTGGGGCCTTGGTCTCACGCCAGAGGGGGTACTGCGGATAGTTGATGCGATTGATTCGCCGTGGCTACAGTGCACGCTGGACACCGGCAACTTTCTTGAGGACCCCTACGACAGGCTAGCGAAGATGGCGCCACGGACCGTCTTTGTGCAAGCCAAGACGTACTATGGCGGTGGAATCTGGTACACGCTGGACCTCGACTACAAGCGAATCGCCGAGATGCTCAGGCGCCATGATTACCGCGGCTACGTATCGCTTGAATACGAGGGGGAAGAAGACTGGAGGACCGCGATCCCGAAGAGCCTCGCTGTACTCCGAGACGCGTTTGGTTCGGTCTGAGCGGGCCTTGTCAAGCAATCCCCGTGCTATTCAACAAGGTAGCCACAGGAGAATGACCGGTGTTCGTCGGTCATTCTTCGCAAGCCGATAGCTCTCTGCGGTGGCTTGGTTGTCACGAATCGCGTCTGGTCGGTCACTGATGAAACCTCAGCGGCTTGCCGGCCCCTCCAACCGATAGCGGTTGCGGGCACATCCGGATTGTGGCTCCAACTCTGACCGCGGCTTCCTATTCGCGATTGAGCACGCCGCCGAGACTCTCGCCCGGCGAGCGATCATCAATGTCTGCGACGTTGGCTTGAGCGCTCCTGACGCCGCGTGCTGCATGCAAGCGGGGATGATCGCTTCCTCGGAGGCTGTTCGCTGGCGCATCCGACTCGAAGACGAACTCACGAATCGTTCCCAGGAATCGGCGGTACGACGCGGCCGCGGCTCCAGGGCACGCCGGCCTCGTCGAGTTGCTTCTTTAGATTCTCGAGGTCTTCCGACCGTAAGGCTTGGACCTTCGGCAGCAGCGCTTCGATGCCCGCCTTGGCGAGCTCGTATTCGCGGCGGTGGGTGCTCGTTGGGCCGGCGCGGCCGCGGGCGCCGCGTCTTGCTCCGCCGAGCCGGGCGGCGATCGATCGCTCGGCCGGTTCGTAGAGGCGGCGCTTGATCGGGTCGCCCTCCAACTGACGCCGGATCGCCCGCAGCTCGGTTTCTAGGCGCCGCACCTCGGTGTCCATGGCATCGGTCGGCACACGCGCTTGCGTCAGGGCGGTCTTTATCGCAGCGAGCTCATCGCGTGAGCGGTCTAGCAAGTCGTCGATCGCTGAGAGCGACTGCGAGAGCCGCCCCACTTCCTTCTGAAAGGCAAGAGTCTCTGCTGGGTTGGCCTTCGGCAACGCGGTCTCGCCGATCTCGACGACCTGCACCGCGACCGGTTCACCGAGGTCGGTCGTCTCGCCCTTCACACGCTTGGCGGCCTGAACCCGGTACTCGCCGGGCAGCACGTACGGCCCGCGTGGCCCGTCGCTTTCACGGCGGGCGGCTTGGAAGCTGGAGTAGCGCAGGTTCCACGCCAGCCGGTGCAGCCCGCGCGAGGTCTTGCCGCTGAGCCGCGCCACGACTCCGCCCTCCGCATCCGTGATGGTGAAGAAGATCGCCGGAGCTTCCTCGTTCTCTTCTCTCTCCATCTGCTCGACGCTGGGGATTTCCGTATCAAGCCCCTCGGCCTTCGCCGCTCGCTCGGCTTCCTTCCGCTTCTCGCGGAGCGTCTTGATCTCGGCCTTTACGTGGTAGGTGATGACCGCCCCGAACGGCGGGTTCTCGGCCCGGTAGACCGCCTCGCCCGAAGAGCGGCCCTCGCGGCCGCCGTCCACCTCGTAGAGCTGCGCGTCGCGGATGGGGAAGACGTAGACCTCGGGCTCGCGATGGGCCCCTTTGGCGATCTCGCGGAGCGGCGAGTAGTCGTCCAGCACGTAGATCCCACGCCCGAACGACGCACCAACGAGGTCGTTCTCGCGCCGCTGAATCGCCAGGTCGCGGAACGGCACGCTCGGCAGACCGCGCGAGAACTTGGTCCACTTCTGGCCGCCGTCGACGCTGGCGAAGATGCCAAACTCCGTCCCGAGGAAGCAGAGGTCGGCCACCTCGTGATCCTGTTCAAACCGCCACACGATGTGCCTGTCGGGGAGATCGCCGACGATCGGATTCCACGTCTTGCCGCGATCGGTGCTTTTGAAGATGTAGGGCGCGAAGTCGCCCACCTTGTGCGCGTCGAACACCGCGTAAACCGTATTGGGGTCGTGGCGGTCCGCCTTGACGTCGTTGACGAACGCCTCGTCCGGCAGCCCATACTCCGGAGTGATCTCCCGCCAGTTCTCGCCGCCGTCATCGGTCACGTGGAGCAATCCGTCGTCGGTTCCGACGTAGATCAGGTTCTCAACCAGCGGCGACTCGGAGATTGACGTGAGGTTGCCGTAGTGTGACATCGCGTACAGGTCGTACGCCGCGTCGATGCTCCACACGCGGTCCATCATCTCGAGCTTGAAGCGGTTGCGTTGGCGCGAGAGGTCGGGGCTGATGGTCTTCCACGAGTCGCCCCGGTCGTCGCTCCGGTGGAGGTGGTTGGAACCGAAGTAGATCCGCGTGTGCGAGTGGGGGCTGATCAGGACGGGCGAGTCCCAGTTGAAGCGGAACTCGGGCTCGCCCGGCTCGGGTTGCGGACGGATGTCGACGGCTTGACCGGTTAGCGGGTCGAACCGCCGGAGGTAGCCCTGCTGCGACTCGCAGTAGATCACGTTGGGGTCTTTCGGGTCGATCGCGCAGTCGTGGCCGTCCCCGCCGATGGTGACTCGCCAGTCGGCGTTCCGGATGCCCGAGGCGTTCAGCGTGCGGGTCGGCCCGTACTGCGTGTCGTTGTCCTGGGTGCCGCCGACAACGTGGTAGATGGGATAACCATTGCCGACGTCAATCTTGTAGAACTGCGTGAGCGGCAGATTGCCGGCGAACAGGTAGTTGGCGCCGCGGTCGTAAGAGCGGTACACCCCGCCGTCGCAGCCCACCAGCAGGAAGTCCGGGTCGGTGGGGTGGAACGCGACCGCGTGGTTGTCGACGTGCTTGCCACTCGATTCGGCGGTGCCCCACGTTTTGCCGTCGTCCTCGCTCCGCGCAAGCCGGACGTCCGCCTGGTAGATCACGCCCTCGCGGTGAGGGTCGACCCACATCTCCTGGTAGTAGTGCGGCCCGGTGCCGCCGCTGATGAAGTCGCTCTGCTTGGTCCACGAGGCGCCGCCGTCGGTGGAGCGGAAGAACCCGCCACGCCGTGGGCTGAGGCCGGCCAGCTCGATCGACGCGTAGACAACGTTCGGCGTGTGCGGCGAGACGCCCAACGCGATCTTGCCTAGGTCTTCGCCGGGGAGGCCGCGTTTGAGTTGGCCCCAACTCTCGCCTCCATCGGTTGACTTGAAGACCCCCGACTCCGGCCCGGCGTTCAGCAAGGCCCACACCGTGCGGTGCCGCTGGTGTGTGGCCGCGTAGAGAACTTCGGCGTTGCTGGGGTCCATGACGATGTCGGTGACCCCCGTGTAGGGGCCCTTCGACAGCACGCACCGCCAGCTCTTGCCGCCGTTGGTCGTCTTGTACAGACCGCGCTCGCCGCCCTTGCTCCAGAGGGGGCCTTGGGCCGCCACAAAGACCGTGTTCGAGTCGCTCGGGTGCACGATGATCTTGGCGATGTGCTCGGTCGCTTCGAGTCCAACGCGCTTGAAGGAGCCGCCGCCATCGTGGCTGACGTAGACGCCGTCTCCGTACCCAACGTGCCGCCCGCCAACGGCTTCGCCCGTGCCGACCCAGATCGTGTGGCGGTCGGACGGATCGATCGTCACACAGCCGATCGAGTAGGAGCCGTAATCGTCGAAGATGGGCGTCCACGTGGTGCCGGCGTTGACGGTCTTGAACACGCCGCCGGAGCCGACCGCCGCGTACCACGTGTTCGGCTTGACCGGGTCGAGCGCGAGGTCCGAGATCCGCCCCGACATCAGGGCGGGCCCGATGCTGCGGAACTTCATCGCCGCGATCGGCGAACGCTCTTCCTCGGCGCCGAGCGACGGCATGGGGCAGGCGCCGATGAGGGCGAGGCAGATCGTACTGAATGGCAAGTGGCGAGAGATTCGCATCGCGGGTTTGCTACTCAAGGGGAAAGCAAGGCAGGTGGGATCGCGGGCGGGAGTCCCACGATAGCCGGGATCGCAGCGCGAATCCAACGCGACGAAGCCGAGCCCGCGGCAGCCAGCCTTGCCTCGGCCTCCAGGGTCGCCGGCCGCCGACACAGCCCACCAATTCAAGGGAATGTGTTGACGCGGAACGGCGGGCAGACATCATGAGGCTCAGCAATCGGCCAGCCACGGCCGTGATCCAGGCGAACGCGGGACGATCTTGCGAGGGCTTCTGTGTCGATGGCGATAGCAACAACCCAGCCGATAACGCGACGGCACGCGACGACGCTCATCGAGTTGTTGGTCGCGATCGGTGTGATCGGCGTCTTGGCGTCGCTCTTGATCCCGTCGGTGATAGCGGTCCGCGAAGCCGCCCGGCAAACGTTCTGCCGGAACAATCTCCGGCAGCTCGGTCTTGCGCTGCACAACTACGAGGCGGCTCACGCGTCTTTCCCCGCCAGTTTCCTGACGACCGCGGACGAGAACTCTCAGGGGGCGGGGGCTTCTTGGTCGATTCACGGTCGCCTGCTGCCGTTCCTGGAGGAGGCAAGCGCCGCCAACCGCGTCCGGCTCGACGTTGACTGGCACGATCAGGTGGCGACGGGCGTCACGCACCTGCGCCTCGCGACGCTCGTTTGTCCGAGTGAGCCGAACCAACACATCCGAACCAAGAACGGCAGCCCCTATGTCTCGCCGCACACTTACGGGTTCAATCTCGGAAGTTGGATGATCTACGATCCCAACACGAATCAAGGTGGTGACGGCGCGTTCGTGGTGAATCACGCGACGCGCGTCGCCGACCTGCGAGACGGCCTTTCGAACGTGCTCGCGATCACAGAAGTCAGGACGTACCAGCCGTACCTCCGCAACACGGAGGACCCAGGTCCGGCGATCCCCGACAGGACGACGCACTTCGCGGACTTCACGGGGCAATGGAAGGAGACGGGCCACACTGTGTGGCCAGACGGGCGCGTCCATCACAGCGGCGTAACAACCGTGTTTACGCCCAACACGTTCGTGCCCTACACGAAGGGCGGCCTGCTGAGGGACATCGACTTCACCTCCCAGCAAGAAGGTAAGAGCAGCAGCCGAGTCACCTACGCCGCTATCACCTCACGGAGTCACCACGCCGGCACGGTCAACGCGGCCTTGATGGATGGCTCGGTCCGAACGGTCGACGAACAGATCGACTTGACGGCTTGGCGAGCGATCGGATCGCGCGGGTAAAGGTGGGCCTGGCTGCGGCGTTAGGCTGCACTTTCAAGGCGCCGGGCGCTGCACCTCTCGAGTACCACCCACACCCCGGAGACGACGAACGCCCCCTCGTCGACGCCGGCGGGGACCCCGGTCAGAGCCAACGTGAGCATCCGCAGGGTCTCCTCGACCTGGCCGATGGAGGACTCGGCGACGCGGCGGTGCTGTGTGCGGAGCGAGCGTTTGTACGCCCGCCCTTCAAAACGGAAGCGGACGCGGTACCGTCCGGAAGCGGGGTTGAGTTCCAGGCTGGCCACAAAGAGCGTCCTATTGAGCGTGCGTGGGGCGACACTCAATCGTTTCCTTCAGCCGGCCGCGGGGCCATCGATACCAGCGCGACTCGAACCCAACGCTGTGTCAGATCTGTGTCAGGTGGGCCCGTAGGAAGAAAGCCCAATCGACGCAAGTCGTTGCCAGAGAAAGGGTGGCTGAGGGGATTCGAACCCCCGGCCTCCGGAATCACAATCCGGCGCTCTAACCAACTGAGCTACAGCCACCATGCGGGCCACAATCGTAACCTTGGCTGGCACTTGCTGGAAGGCGCCGCGTTTGGCGTGTTCGGCGAGAAATGCCGGCTTCTAGCGACGCAGCCAACCCCAGCTCACGGCCATCCCCAGAACGAAGCCCAGGGCCAGACTCACAGCCACGGTAGGAACATCGACAGCGGTCAGGTGGGCAAGGATCGGGGTCATATCTCAAGAACGCCAAGTTGGGAGTCGAGTCGGGACGACAAGCCGCTCAAGGTGCTGCCGGCTCGCGGCGCATCCGCGTCGGGGCGGCTTCACCAATTGTGGATTAGGTTACCGCGATGTCGTCCGCTTGGCAATCTCGGCACTCCGCTGTGGCTGCTAGCGGTCGTCGGCCGGCGCCGTCTGAAGCCACCGCTGGTAAGCACGCTGGGCGTCTGCCGGGCCTTCGCCGATCTCCTCCCACAAGGTCCGCCCCGGCAGGCGGTCCGCGTACAGCCGGCGGAGGAACGCGACCACGCCGGGCCGCCGCCGGCCGTCGTCGGCGCTGAGTAGAAAGGTGCCCAGGCCCGCCATCTGGCTGTAGAGCGCTGGCAGGTCGTCCCGCCGCTGCAGGTCGCGGCTCCCCAGCCCGTGGAGTTCGGCCAGCGGCGTCGAGTAGCCCTCGGCCAGGCGGCGGCGGGCGTCGGGCAGGCGGCCGCCGCCGGGCTCGGCAAACGCGTACCGCCCGTCCCCCAGCGGCGTGAGCGATTCCATGGCGGTCGCCACGCCCTCAACCAGCCAGAACGAGCCGTACGCGCCAACGTTCTTCCGCGTGCGACGCGACTCTTGGAAGAGCTGGTGCGTGGCCTCGTGGTAAAGGGTTGGGAGGGTGGAGGGCGAGAGCCGAAAGGCGGAAGGCGGCCCATCGACCCGCGACTCGTCGGCGAAGAAGTGGGCCTCGCGCAGGTCGTCGAAGTAGATGCCGGCGGTCTCGGCGATGCGCGGTTGCTTGTGCCGCAGCGCGTTGACGTACGCTTGCTTGCTGGCGTGGAAGGTGACTTGTAGCGGTCGCGCCCAGGCGCGCGGCGGGCGATCGCCACGCCACTGCGGGCGCAAATCCTTCGCCTCGACGGCGTACCCGCCGAACACCTGACGCCACAGTTGGAAGAGCCGCTCCAGCTCCGCAGCGAGCGTCGCGGCAGCCTCAAGGCTGTGCGGCGTGGTCACCACCCAGTGGTCGGTGCGGACCCGCCAGTCTTCGCCGCGCGTCTTGCGAACCCGCGCGGCGTCCGCCGCTGAGAGCCACCGCCGGCCGTAACGCCGCTCGCCCGCCTCGTACCTTGCCAGGTCGGCGGACTTGATCCAGCCGAACCTCGCATCCCACGCGTAGCCGCGGGAGACCTGCCGCTTCTGGTAGGGCGAAAGCCACTGACCATCAACCCGCTCGTACCCAAGAATCCGCTGGCACACTTCGTCGCCGGAATCAAGCCAAACGGCGGTGCTGGCGAAGCGGAAGGCGGCCGCCGGGTCGCCCTCTTCGACCGCCTTCTCAGCGAGTTGGCGTTGCACGGCCGCCGCCGATGGATCGGGCGAGCGCTCGGTCGCCAGCGAGTAAAGGTCCGGCGGCGTGTAGAGCGTTTCCGCCAGGCCGCAGCTCGTCCCACAGGCAGCCAGGACGATCGGCAGGAGTGCGCGCAGGGCCATGGCTTAATTCTAGCTCATGACTCCTCTTCAGCCGAAAACGACTCCGACGAGGCGTTGCTCGTCGGCTACCGCCCGGACCTTCAACTTCTCACTCGCCCTGGTCGGCCATCGCTGCGTCGAAGGCCACGTTGCTCGGGGCGAAGTCGATCCGCTTGACGAAGTCGGCCGCCTCGGTGGCCCCCTGGTCGCGGTTCATGCCGGAGTCTTCCCACTCGACGCTCAGCGGGCCTTGGTAGTCGATCACGTTGAGCGCCCGGATGATCTCCTCAAAGTTCACGCCGCCGCGGCCGGGCGAGCGGAAGTCCCACCCACGCCGCGGGTCGCCAAAGTTGAGGTGGCTGGCCAGGATGCCGCTCGTGCCGTTGAGCGTGACGATGGCGTCCTTGATGTGAACGTGGTAGATGCGATCAGGAAACGCCCGGAGGAACTCTACCGGGTCAACGCCCTGCCAGATGAGGTGGCTCGGGTCAAAGTTGAAGCCGAACGCTTCGCGGTTGCCAATCGCCTCGAGCGCGCGCTTGGCGGTGTGAATGTCGAAGGCGATCTCGGTGGGGTGCACCTCGAGCGCGAAGCGCACTCCGCACTCGTCGAACACATCGAGGATGGGGTTCCACCGGTCGGCGAAGTCCTGGAAGCCCGCCTCGATCATCTCCTCGGTCACCGGCGGGAAGCTGTACAGCAGCGGCCAGATGCTCGAGCCGGTGAAGCCGTTCACCACGCCCACACCAAACTTCTGCGCGGCCCGGGCCGTGTTTTTCATCTCCTCGGCAGCCCGCTCCTGCACCGCGGCAGGGTCGCCGTCGCCCCAGACGTGCGGCGGCAGGATCGACTTGTGCCGCTCGTCGATCCGGTCGCACACCGCCTGGCCGGCGAGGTGGTTGCTGATGGCGTGGCATTCCAGATCGTGCCGGTCGAGCACGTCGCGGCGGTCGGTGACGTAGTTGGCGTCGTCAATCGCCTTGGCCACCTCGAAGTGGTCGCCCCAGCAGGCGAGCTCCAGCCCGCCGTAGCCGAAGCCGGCGGCCTTCTCGCACATGGTCTCAATCGGCAGATCGGCCCACTGGCCGGTGAAGAGCGTTACAGGACGAGGCATACCAAGTCAGCAGTCAAAGGAGGATGTGAGATGTCCGAGCACCGTTAACGCTGGGCGCAAGCCCAGTCACCCACAAGCGACACACGACACAAGCAGCAGAATCGCCGCCATCACCCCCGCCCACACCGTGCTAGACTTGCCGTATGAAACGATTCTGCACGCTCGTGACCGGCGCCGCCGTGGCGTTCGCCGCGGCTAACGTGGCGCCCGCCGCCAGCGTCTCGCTGGAAGTCGCCGCGACGAGCACGAACGCTAACGCGCACCACCAGTGGCTGCAACTGCTCAGCGGTGTGGGCGTGAGCAACGTCCGTATCCGCTCCGCCCGGCGCGGCGATGAGCCCGCGATTGAGCCGCTGGGCGACAGCGGCCGCCACCTGCGGGTGGTTGGCGTGCTTGACAATCGCAACCGGCTCGTGCTGCCCGGCGGGACGTTTACGGATCGCGACCGCACGAAGCTCCGCGACTACTTCGCCCGCCTGAGCGCCGACGGCGCCGAGGGCGTCCTTGCCGACACGGGGGCCTACGGCTTGACGGAGCGGCAGTTCAAGTCGCTCTTCGACGAGCTGTCGAAGCCGCTGGGACGGTCGACCAAGGGCAAGGCGCCCGCCGACATCATCGCGGCGGCTCGCGAAGTGCTCCGCACGCCGATCGATCCCTCCCGGACCGCGACCAGCCGCCTGCGCGCCGGATCACCGCTGGACGCGGAACTGCGAGAGTTGACTGTCGGCGCCGCCTTGGCCATCACGCTGGCTCGGGAGGGTCTCGCCCTTGTGCCCAACAAGCCGCGTGGCGGCGACGTGGTGCTGCGTGTGGAGCCAATCGCCGAAGGCCAAGAAGCGTGGCCGGTGGGCTACCCAGTCAAAGGCCCGCCCCGCAACACGGCGCCCGACATCATGCAGACGATCGCCGTGGAGATCGACGGCTTCAGCCTCGCCGAAGCGACGGCGGCGATCGTCCCGCGCCTCAAGACGCCCGTGGTATGGGACACCGCCGCCCTTGCCCGGCGCGGGATCGACCCCGCGAAGATTCAGGTCAAGCTGCCCCGCGTGCGGCTCAGCTACAAACGGATCCTCGAGAAGCTCCTCTTCCAGGCCCGCCTGAGCGGCCAGCTCCGCACCGACGAAGCGGGCAAGCCGTTTTATTGGATCACGAAGTAGCCGCGGCGGTCGCCTAGTCGAAATAGCTCGCCAAGATTTGCCGGGGCTTGCCGAAGCGTCTGCAAACAAGCCCCTTCACCCCTGTGCGAGACGAATGCCAAGCAAGAAGACCGAAGCCGACCGCCCCTCGCAAAAGGCAACCGTCGCCGAGCCGCTGCTGCCCAAGGCGTGGGGCGTCCCGGCCGACTTCCGTGCCCGGCTCGGCAACGAGGCGGGCCGCCAGCGGCTGATGCAGGCCGAGGGGCACCTGCTGCTGGTCCTGCACGCCCCGCCGGCGCCGGGCCAGGACATCCGCTACGGCAAGACCTTCTGGCGCAACGCGATCGGCGAATGGAAGCCGGTGGCGATGAGCCACAACCAGCACCCCATCGACGAGCTGCTGGACGAGTACGACCGCGTGCTCGACACGCTGGACCGCGACCAAGACGACGCCCATTACGCCGAGGACTACTTCACGCTGCTCACGGCCCTCACCCCGCTGGTGCGGAGCATTCACAACCTGCACGCCGTGCTGCACGAAGCCCGGCAGGCGTGTCGGGAGGACCGCGGATTGATCCTGGTGCGGGACCGGGCGTACGCCCTCTCGCGGCGTGCGGAGCTGCTGCAGCAGGACGCGAAGAACACGCTCGACTTCGTCATCGCCCGCCGCGCCGAAGAGCAAGCCGAGTCGGCACGCGGCCAAGCCAAGGCGGCCCACCGGCTCAACGTGCTGGCGGCGCTCTTCTTCCCGCTGGCCACCGTGGCCGGCGTGCTGGGGATGGATCTCGCGCACGGCCTCGAGGGCATCGACCAAACCCACGCCCCGTGGCCGATGGTCGGCGTCCTCACCGGCGGCCTGCTGCTGGGCGCCGCGTTGGCGGTGTTTGTGACGCGGAGGTGATCGCACCTTCTTGCCCGTGGGAGACCTCTCTGAGGTCGATGCCGAGAGCAGGTTTCGACGTAATCGGCCTCGGAGAGGCCTCCCACAGTTGGCTCGCCTCCGGCTGCTGCTTAGTCCGGCGTCAGAGCAGCGAGTCGAGTTCGTCGACCAGCGTCTCGAACCGATCGAGCGCCGTCTCCACCGGCGCCGGGGTGGTCATGTCGACGCCGGCGTCCTTGAGCAACTCGAGCGGGTACTTGCTGCAGCCGCCCTTGAGGAACGAGAGGTAGTCGTTCAGCTCCGCCTTGCCACCGTTCAGGACGCGTTGGCTTAGGGCGATGGCGGCTGAGAGGCCGGTGGCGTACTTGTACACGTAGAACGCGCGGTAGAAGTGCGGGATGCGGAAGCACTCTAGTTCCAGCTCTTCGTCGATCACAAACCCGCAGTCCGTGCCGGCCCCAAAGTACGCGTCGAGCAGTTCGCGGTAGACCTTCTTGAAGCTCTCGACGGTGAGCGCCTCGCCCGCCTCGGCCATGGCGTGGGTCTTGGTCTCGAACTCGGCGAACATCGTCTGCCGGACGATGGTGCCGCGGATCTCGTCGATCGCGTGGTTGACCAGGTACGCCCGCTCGCGGTCGTCCTTCGCTTTGTCCATCAGGTGGCGGAGCAGAAGCTGCTCGTTGAACGTGCTCGCCACCTCGGCGACGAAGATGGTGTAGTTGTAGTACTCGTAAGACTGTGTCTTCGCCGAGTAGTAGCTGTGCATCGAGTGGCCCGCCTCGTGGGCGAGCGTAAAGACGTGGTCCAGAACGTCGGGCTGGTAGTTCATCAAGATGTAGGGGTCGCCGTCGTACGTGCCCGCGCTGAACGCGCCGGACTGCTTGCCGCGGTTGGGGTAGCGGTCGCACCACCGGCCACGGAGCCCGTTCTCCAGCACGGAGCAGTACTCCTTGCCCATCGGGGCCAGCGAGGCGATCACCTTCTTCACCGCCTGGTCCCACGTGTTGCGGACGCTCAGGTCGGAGAGGATGGGCACGTACGTGTCGTACTGGTGCAGCTCCTTGAGCTTCATCGCCCGCCGGCGGACGTCCAGGTACTTGTGCACCGCCGGCAGCTTGTTGCGGACGGCGGTCACCAGGTTGTCGTACACGTCAACCGGCACGTCGTCCGAGAAGAGCGAACTCTCCCGCGCCGACGGGTAGTTCCGCGCCCGAGCGTAGTAGACGTCGCTCTGGATCGACCCCTTGAGCGTGGCGGCGAGCGTGTTCTCGTGCGCGATGAACTGCTCGTAGAACTGATGGAACGCCTTCTTGCGGACCGCCCGCTTCGGCGAGTGCAAGAAGACGGACAGCGTCGACTGGCTTAGCTCAACGGCTTGCCCGTTTTCGTCCTTAACCGTGCCAAACTTCAGGTCGGCGTCCGTGAGTTGGCGGAAGGCGTGGCCCGCGGCGCCGGCCATCTCGCCCTGCATGGCCAGCAGCCGCTCCTCGCCCTTGGTGAGCGTGTGCGGCTTGTAGCGGACCAGCCGCTCGAGCATCAGCCGGTAGTGGTCCAGCTCCTTCGCAGCGAGCAGCTTCTTGAGCTTCGCCGCGGAGATGGCGAGGATCTCCGGCCGGATGAAGCTCGAGGCCTCCGCCGCCCGCGCGGCGACGCTCTCAAACCGGCCCATCATCGCCTGCGTGGTGCTGTCTGCCTGGTCCTCGGTGGTGCGAAGGAAGGCGTACGTGCCGAGCCGCTCACCCACGCGGCTCAGCTCGCTGTCGAACTTCAAGCACTTGGCGAGCATCGACGGCCCGTCGGCCAGCTTCCCGCGGAACTGCTCGTACTTGTCGGTTTGCTTCGCCCACTTCTTGAACGCCTTGTCCCACGCCTCGTCCGAGGCGTAGAGCGAAGCGAGGTCCCACGTGTCGGCGGGCTTGACCTTGTTGCGGGCGGGAAGAGTCTTGGCCATCGTGCGAATGGGGAGTGGGGAATGCGGAATGGGGAATGACGCGCGAGGCGTCACGCTAAGCGTTGCGGGGCGACAAGAGTTGTGCGGCTACGCGGCCGGAACACGGGTAGACTGTCGCTTGCGCGTCCTTCCGCATTCCCCACTCCACACTCCGCATTCGAATTACCAGCGGAGCACAGCCGTGCCCCAGCTCAAACCGGCGCCGAAGCCGCACAGCATCAGTTCGTCGCCGCGGGCGATGCGGCCTTCGCGGCGGCTTTCGTCGAGGGCGATTGGGATGCTGCCGGCGGACGTGTTGCCGTAGCGGTGCAGGTGTTTTACGACGCGTTCCCCCGCGATGCCCATCGAGTCGGTCGCGGCGTCCAGGATGCGGGCGTTGGCTTGGTGGAGGAGCCACAGCTTGATTCGGTCGCGGTCCATTTCCGAGGCGTCGAGCACCTGGTTGAACGAGTCTTCGATCAGCCGAACCGCCCACTTGAAGACGGGCCGGCCGTCCATCTTCATCAGCCACGGCGCGGGGCCCTGCTCCGCTTCGGCGACGCAGGTGGAATCGAAGGGCCGCTTCACGCCGGCGGCGGGCCGCATCAGCAGGTCGGCGCCGGCGCCGTCGGCGCCCAGCGTGTACGAAACGAGCCCCTGCTGATCGCTCCCCTTAGAGAGCACTACCGCCCCGGCGCCGTCGCCGAAGAGCGGGTAGGTCTTCTTGTCGTTGGGGTCGAGCGTCCGCGTGTTCAGGTCGGCGCCAATCGCGAGCGCGTTGCGGGCACAGCCGCTGGCGACGAACTGCGATGCGGTCACCAGCGCGTACATGAA
>JBCDJN010000116.1:0-15828 GCA_039414355.1 Planctomycetota bacterium
AGCCGCACATCGACGCGGCGACCATGGAGATCCATCACGACAAGCACCACAACGCTTACGTGACCAAGCTGAACGCCGCGCTCGATGGCGCCGGCCTGCCGGAGCACAGCATTGAAGACCTTTGCGGCAACCTCGACTCCGTGCCCGAAGGCATCCGCGGCGCCGTGCGGAACAACGGCGGCGGCCACGCCAATCACTCGCTCTTCTGGACGACCATCGGCCCCGGCGCCGGCGGCAACCCCTCGGGCGACCTGGCGGCCGCGATCGACGCCGAGCTGGGCGGCTTCGACAAGTTCAAGGAAGACTTCACCAACGCCGCCCTCACGCAGTTTGGCAGCGGCTGGGCGTGGCTGACCGTCTCCGACGGCAAGCTCAGCGTCGACAAGACCCCCAACCAAGACAACCCGTGGATGACCGGCGGCACGCCGATCCTGGGCATCGATGTTTGGGAACACGCCTATTACTTGAATTACCAGAACCGCCGGCCGGACTACGTGGCGGCGTTCTTCAACGTGATCAATTGGGGCGCCGTGGCCGACCGCTACGCCGCCGCGAAGGCGTAACTTTGCCTTAGCAAGTTGACCGTACCAAAAGGCCTCCCGCGGCAGCGCGGGAGGCCTTTCTTGTTGGGTTGCAGCTCGGTTCGCCGGCGCCTTCCTGCGTGCCTGCACTGCTATCGGTTCGGTCGCAAATTTCAGCTAGTCAGGCGAGCCGGTGCAAAACGGGTAAATCGGCCTTCCCGCAGAAGCCGACCAAGACTAAAGGTCTCCGCCGAGCGCAAGCTCTGTGCGGACCCACGCCCGAAGGACTTGCGAGCCATACGTTGGCGCCGTGCTTTTGAACCGTTCAAGGCGATTACCAATGCAAGCGTTGTCGACTCGGCTGACCGTGATTGTTGTGCTTCTAGCTTCCGTGGGCTGCCAGAGCACTCGCTCTCGCATCGCGCGGCTCAACCCGTGGTCTGGCAGCGGTGACGAGGCGACGGCGATTGCGAGTGCCGATCCTTCGCTGCCGTCGCAGCAAGCGAGCACGCCTCCCGGCGGAGCCCTAGCCGACAACAGCGTGAAGCCAGGCCAGACGCCGCCCGCGTACGCGTCGGCGCCCGCCTTCTCGCCTGAAACGCAGGCCGCCATCGCGTCGGCCCCGGCGGCCAAGTACCCAACCACGGCTACCGCCGCCGCGCCGGCTTGGAGCCAGAGTGCACCAGCGGCCGCTGGCCTTGCATCCGCGCCGCCCTCGATGCCATCGGCCGGCCCGTACAACCCGGGCGGCTACCCGTCGACTTCTCCGGCGGCAGCAACTCCGGCGGAAACCGGCGCCAAGCCGACCTTCGGGGCGTACTACGCCGCGGCGTCCGCTGCGGCGAAGGCTGACGCGGCCGCACCGAGCGCACCACCCTCGGCGCCGCAGGCCGCGGGCCCCTACGCAGCGCCTTATGCGCCTACGGCTACCGGCGTAGCCCAGAGCGCTGCCCCGAGCGTTACGATGCCCGGGCCATCGATGAGCAGTCCACCCGCCGCGCAGCCGCGTTACCCAACGACCGCCTCGACGTCGCCAGCCGCTGTTGCGTCGACGGGCAAGAGCCTGCTGGGCAGCCCGACAGGCCCGACACCGCCGTCAACACCCATGCCGTCGCAACCGCTCCCGACGGCGCCGCCGATGAGCATCTCACCCGCCACCGCTCTCGCCGCGGGGCCGAACACGCCTAACCAGGTGCAGCTTGCTGCCCCGGCTGGCGCCTATCGCCCCGGGGGAACTTCGAGCTACCCGGTGAGCGTCGCCTCGCGGCCCGCTCCACCGAGCACCCAGACGCCGCCGCCCGCCATGGCCCCGGCGAGCCCGTCGACACCGTACCCAACGGCGCCGCCATCGGCGCCGGCTTACCCGTCGGCTCCGACTTATCGCTAGCCGCGGCAGGAGAAAGCACCACGTGCCGTGCGATCCTTGCACGAACGTCTAGCGCTCGATCTCCGATCGTCGTAAGGCCGGATAGCTGACGACCGGAACAGAGATGAGTTGTCCGCTGTCGGTGGGGCTACCAACCCATGACCATGTTCGACTCGATCACTTTGCGAGCCTGCTCTAGGTCGACGCCGGTCTCGTGCATGTAGAGGCGAATCGCGTGCACCTTGTCGCCTTCGGCCTTCGAAAGGCAGTCGCGGGCGGTCGAGCAAGGATCGACATCGGTCGGGATGCCTAGGGCCGCTTTGGAGATGACCCAGGTGTCGCGAGGCCGCTTCGTCAGGCGAGTAATCGACTCGCTGGGGTAAGTATCAGACACGGCCGCCGTAGCGCCGTCGGCGTCCTCTGCCCAGCTGATGATGATGTGGTTGTCGGTCTCGATCTCAAATAATGGCATGGCTTGCTCCTGGTCGGGCTGCCGGAACACTGGCTCTGCCCTTCAGTGGCAATTTAGGCCAGCCGGGAAGCGAAAGTCAACGCGGCGACCGGCTTCCAAGCGGCCCCAGGGGCGCCTCTCGGCAAACCGGGCCGGCAGCACGGGCAAACACGTCAAATGGTGAACCGCGGGCGCCGCCGCGACGAGCCGCGCCACCGCCAAGACCCCCAAAATTAAGCCGCGGCGATCGCGACGCGTCGCGAAAATACGGGCCTGCCCGGTGGAACCCATTGACCGGCGCCCGTGTCCTCAACATACTCCACGATTCAGCGGGACCTGTTCCGGGTCACGTTGGCGCCGTAGCTCAATTGGTTAGAGTCCCGGACTGTCGATCCGGTGGTTGCGGGTTCGAGTCCCGTCGGCGTCGCTCAAAGATTTCTTCGCGCCGAGGTCCTAGTCTCTCTAGGCCCGCCCAGCCCGCTGCGACTGAGTTCAGCCCGCTGCAACTGAGCCTGCCTACCTCGATACGTCGCCAAACGCCGCCATCGCGGCGAGCACCTCTCGAAGCACCGCCGCCCGCGCGGCGTCTTTCGCCCACAAGCACGGGCGTAGGAGCTTTCGAGCCGACCACGGGCACTCGATCTCAGCAAGGTCGGTCGAGTTAAGGAGCTGCAGCTGGTGGTGCGCTTCGGCTAGCTTTCCGTCGCGAACGAGATGGATCGCAAGGCTAATGCGGTAATGCCGATTGCTCGGCGAGATCGCCACCGCCTGCCGCAGCATGCGGGCGATGGACGCGGCGCTGTAGTGCAGGCTGGCCATGCAGTGCGCCGCCGCAAAGTAAGCGGCGGAGTCCGCCGGCGAAGCCTCCACGGCGGCTTGGCAGGCCCGCAGAGCGAGGTCAACGCGGCCGCAGCGGCGGAATCCGGAGTACAGGCGAGCGTAGACCGGCGAAGGCAATGCGGACCGCTCCACAACCCGCAAGAAGCCGGCGATCGCCAGCTCTCGGTGGCCCAGCCGGCTATAGCAATCAGCGAGAACAAGCTGGCCGCCAACAGGAAGCGGGGCGAGCGTCAGAGCCATCTCAGCATCGGCCAAAGCGGCCGACCACTCGCCACGGCCGTGCCGGATAATCGAACGAAGCACCCACAGGCTCGCCCGCTCTGGCGTGCGGCTGATGGCGTCATCAATCAACGCCACGGCGGCAGGGCTACGGCCATGCCGGTGGAGTGATGCGGCCCGCGCTTCGGTGGCCAGTTCGGTGGGCGCCATGAAGGTGCTCAGAAGGATCATCGCGGCCAACGAGAGCCGGCACACCTAAAAGCTAACGCTACTGAGAATGAGTCGCAAGACAGAACCGCCGAGTTTGGCGGACATTTCCACTCGACGACCCGCAGAATATGCCGCTGCCGTCGCAAACAGGTACCTGTGACGGCATCGGGCGCCGGTGAGCCGACAACAGGAAAGTTCGAAAGTCCAGTCCGGCAGAGACTTGGAATCGCACGATCGCGCCGCCGAGGAAAGCACACCGAAAAGCGGGCTGCTCGTGTGGGCGGGCCTTGTGTCCGTTAGGCGATGCCCGGTAGACTTCGCGGCTCTGGGGCGGCAATCGTTCAGCCCCTCGACCCGCCGTCGTGAAGCAACGCCGGCGAAGAAGTTCGGGCCGTGGCGCAGTCTGGTAGCGCGTTTGACTGGGGGTCAAAAGGTCGCAGGTTCGAATCCTGTCGGCCCGACTTATAAGACAAGGGGTTTTCGAATCGCCTTGTTTCGGCCAGCACCAAGAATGGCACAGAGTTGGCACAGAGTTCGGTGCACTCAGGTACCTTCGGTACACTAGAGAAGCCCCCGCCGGTGGCAGCCGGCGGAGGCTTCCAGCGGACCTTCCGGCCCGTCCATCCGTCTTCACGGTTGTTCGGAGGGCCCCCTCAATGGCTTACGGAAATCCTGAACCGTGGCTCCGCAAGGGCCGCGGCTGGTTCGTCACGCTGAGCGGTAAGCAGGTCAACCTGCGAACCACCGACAAGGCAGAAGCCTTCAAGCGGTGGCACGAACTCATGGCCGACTCGCACCAGCGACGCGAGCTTGGCGAAGACCCGCTGCTCATCGAGGTCTTGGCGGTCTTCTGCGACTGGGCGGAGCAGCACCTCGCGGAGAAGACCTATCGTTGGTACCACCGCTTCTTGCTGAGCTTGGTTGGGTTTGTGCCCAACACGCTGAGTACCTCGCAGCTGAAGCCGCTCGACATCACGCAGTGGCTCGACGCCAACCCAACCTGGAAAGCCAGTGGTCGTCGGCCAGCCATCACGGCCGCGAAGCGTGCCCTCAACTGGGCCATCGAGCAAGGCGTCATCGACCGCAACTCAATCGCCGCTATCAAGCGGCCCGCGATGCCGCGTCGAACTTCCACGCTCACGCCGGAGCAGCGGAAGCTCATCTTGGATTCGGCTGGCGACCGCCCATTCCGCGAGCTGTTGCTCGCCGTCGAGCTTTCCGGCGTTCGCCCTCAAGAAGTCCGTGCCGTCGAGGCAAGGCACTTCGATGCCGCGAAAGGAACTTGGGTCTTTCCGGCCGCGGAACACAAGACCGGGGCACGCACAGGCAAGCCACGAGTCGTCTTCTTGCCGCCTTCGCTCGTCGAGCTTTGCGAGCGGCTCGCAAAGCGGTGGCCGGAAGGACGTTTGTTCCGCAACACGCGAGACTCGGGCTGGACATCGAATGCCATCCGCTGCCGCTTCAAGCGTCTGCGGAACCGGCTTAAGGGCCAGTTGCCCGACGACCTGTGCCTCTACTTGTATCGCCATACCTACGCCACCGACGCTCTAGAGAACGGGCTCAACCCCGTGACCGTGGCCGAGCTCTTGGGCCATGCCGATGCGGCGACGCTGAGCCGGGTATACCAGCACGTCGCCGACCGGCATGACCACATGAGCTAGGCCGCCGCGACCGCTACTTCCCAAACTGCCGAGCGACAAAGGGCGTAGGTTTCGTCGGCTCGGTCCACGGTCGTACCCCGACCGTCGCATCAGCCGTGTCATGGCCTTTGCGACAACGCTGCTCCCAGTCGAGCCGGTCCTCGTCGGAGACCCGGATGCCCCGCCTGCCACCGAATTTGTGGAAGCGGAGTTCGCCGCGGTCCATGAGGTCGTAGAACGTCCTTTGTGCGAGCCCGTAGTAGTCGGCTAGTTCCTTGACGGTCCAGAACGGCTTGGTTGTAGTGCTTGTGCTCATCGGTATTGCTCCAGCGACGCCTTGTCCGTTGACGCTTCCTAGCCATCAGCCATCAAAGCACCGCAACACCAAACTCAGTGCCTTCTTCGCGGGGTAGAGCTTGGTCAACGTGCTGTTGGTTCAGCCGCCCTCCAGGGCGGCACAACGTGGCGACGTTGCAGCCGAGAACACAACCGGCTCTGGCGTCAGCGAGAACTGACAAACCGAAGATGGACGCTGCAACGCAACCGTCTGTACCGGCACCGAACTAGCCGAGGCTCGCTGCCCCCGCAGTCGGACGGATACCGAATACAGAGCACCCCAACGGTTGCGGACACGTCCTTGGCTCTACCGCTCGTAGTGAGCCGGACTCGACAGGTCTCTACCGCTGCGGTCTGCGGCGTTGCAGCGTCAACAAGAGGGTCATCGCCTGCCGCTGCTTAGGGCGTCAATTGGCGAGAGGACTTGTCTCCGTCGACCGGTCCTTGAGGCAACCCAAAGCCTCGTCGTACGACTTCTCTATGCTTTTGGATGGGGCGAGGACACCGGGCAGGCAAATCCTTGGGTTCCCGCTCTCGCACGCCCCATCCAGCCCAGGATGACGCCCTGTTGGCCCACCGTTCTGCCTGCTGCACCGCCTTGAGGAGCATACCTAAAAACCTCAAGCGGCCCAGCGACAGCACTCGAAAGCCAGGCAAGTCGGACGCCACGTTACCCCGTGACCATTTGCATCGTACCGCGACGGTCCCGAACTGCAAGCAAGTCGTAGGCGTGATGTCCTCGGATGCGTGGTTTGCGGGGTACGCAGCAGCTCGCCGAACGCCACGCAGCTCGACACTTGGTCATCCCGTCGCATCAGCGGCGACATCCTCTTTGAGGAAAATGCCGTCAGGGCCTTCTGCGAAGGACTCCTCCGAGAGCACCTCCTTCAGCCGTAGGGCGAGACCCGCTCGCGAGAACCCTTGACCTTGAAGCTCGGCTCCCACGATGCTCCGTAGCTCTTCCGCATGGAGTGCGTGACGAGCGTGCAACGCGTTGCGTGCGGCATTGCGAACGTCGTCTTTCTTGGGAGACGGCTTACTCGGCTTCGACCGCGGCATGGCATTCCCCTCCAACGCAGCCAAGGCCTGTTGGATGCGAGCCAAAGAGGAATCGATAGCTGCAACTTCTTCTGACAATCGCGACTTGTCCGCCAAGAGTCGGCTCTCTTCTTCCTTTGATTCGCCGTGAATTCTATCAACCTGCTGTTCGTCCATCGCAGTACACGCTCCTTATGCGTTGTGCACACTACTAGATTTCATCTATCTACGTCGTCGCATCGCGTCTCCTTGGCAATGACTTCGGCAGTCAGCTTGTACGCTTTTGTAGCGAGGCAATAATTGCCGCACCAAGCAGCACCTGAAGGTTGTTGAAAAGGAGATTGCGATGCCGTTAGACATCCTTGGCCTCAACAGTGGTGAAGGCAACAACGAAGCTCGACGGTCGAAGAAACGACCGCGAAGCAAGGACAAGCGTTCGGGGACATCGAGTGAACCAGAGAGCTACCCATACACCGACGAGGTAGCCGTCGCACTAGATGGAGAAAGCAAATCGCACGCGGCTTCGAAGCGGACGGCGAAGCCGCTCCTCGACCGAACCAACTCAGACCCACCTGGATTCTGGGCCAGCATCGATTCACCTCAGCCTTTCGGCTCGCGACAACCCAAAGCCTACTTCTTTCGTTTTCAGGAAGAGTTCGAAGTCTCGGACCGAATCGTCATCGCCCCCCTGCCGGGATACCAGCTCGACGGACTCGACCCACTCGACTTCTCTCTCGCACAAAACCCTGTCGTTGTTCGTCAGCTAGTCGAGCCAAGCGGTTTGCGAAGGCCCCTGACGGGATGGGTTGAACCCATCACTGGGGCTCCCCACCCGCATCCCGAGATTCCACTTGACTGGAGTTTTGCGTTCTACCCAGATGGCGAGTTTTTAAGACAAGACATCTTTCCCGAGGCGATGCTCATTACCGCTGCAATCGAAGCGGCGGTCTACGTGCGATTGACAAGCGGAGACCCCGTTCAGTTTCGTGCGAACTGCTTCAGCTCTTTCATTGACCCTCCTCCGCCGAGGTACCGCTATGGACGCTGACACACTCACGCAGTCAACCAGCTGGTCGGCAAGAGAATGCCAGATTCTCGAAGCCCTTAGCCTGAAGGTGCGGTGCCTGACCACGGAACAACTCTCCGCCGGCTGGTTTGGTCACCTCCGCCCTGAGCACGTCATCGAACGGATGGAACCTCTGACGCTGACGGGCCTAGCCGAACGACGGCAGGTCTACGCCCACCCGCTCATTGCGATTCGCCCCCCGGTGTTTTCATGGAAGCCCGGAGACGAATCGCCGTCAGACAGCCAAATCCATGAGCTGGCCGAAGTGTTCCAGAGTCGCTGGTCCGACGAAGAGGTTCTGTTCGACGTTTTCGTGGCCACTCCGGAGGGAGCAAGCCTCTTCGGCAGCTACATCACCGAGGCGCCTGCGAATGAGCAGTGGACGCACGACATCCACGTCGCAGAAATCTACGTGGACCTGATGGCCGACAACTCGCCGGAGGACATGCAGCGAGTCGTGGGCGAAGGGGCGCTGCCCAAGCTAGGGCTGCAAATCCGGCACAAGAAGGACCCTGACCTCTTCGTCTTCGACGAACACCGTCGGGCAATGAACGTTGTCGAGTTCGCTGGGGCCTACGACTACGAGCACGTCAAACAACTCCACGAACACTGCTCGGGTGGCGGCTACTCCAAGCTCCACAAGCACTTCCGAGGGAGTCGAAAGCACCTGCTCTACCCGTCCCCTAACGGCACGCCTTACGTCCTGGTATAGCACCATGCCCCATCCCTTCGTCAGCGAAGTCCTTGAGCACATCCGCACCTATCGGCTGACAACGGTCGATGCGGTCACCAAGCTCTTCTCGTTCGATGACAGCCGAGCGGCTGCCTCGCTGCTCAAAGAGCTTCGCTCCGCCAATCTCGTCGCGGAGGCAGAACTGTCGCCCGGCCAGGTCTACTATCACCTGCTCCCGCAAGCGGCGGAGTTGCTTCGGCTTGGGCAGGTCGAAGCAAGGCCCCTAGCCGGCGTCGCGAAAGCGGAAGCATACGCCAAGCTGCACTTCTGCTGCCTTCAAGAGGCTTACCGGCCATTGATTCCGGCAGATAGATTCCGTTCCGACTTCGGCTCGCTCTACCGCCCCGGCCCCCGCATCTCGTACTACACGGCGGGTCAAACCTTGGGTTACCTGCGTGTCGAAACAAAGGGAATGACCGGTGACCCCTACCGCGTGCTTGAGTATTGCCGACGCGACTTGGCGAAGCGGGTGCAGTGGAAAGGCGGACGCTCGAAAGAGTTCTCTGACTTGGTGGAAGCTGGACGGTTCGTCGTCACCGTGCTCGTCGCCGCAGAAGGCCGTGCGGAGCGACTTCGACAAGAGGTCGACAGAGCACGGGAGAGAAGCCAGCTCTACAACGTGCGTGCGGAAGACATCAAGAAGCACGGAGACAAGTACGGCGGGACGTGGGAGCCGGCATTCATCGCCTACAAGAGGTGGCATCGCAACGACAAGGAAGGCAAGAGGAAACCGCCGAGGATGCCTCCGCCAATGAACGTGGCTGTTGTCCCGGGATTGATGGACCTCATCTATCCGAAGGTAGTCCGTTTGCCAGCAGACAAACCGAAGGAACTGACACGGAAGCAAAAGCGACGTCGGGCTCGTAAGCGCTTGGAGAAGGCGGCTAACGCCGCTGAGTCAGACGCCTGAACTTCTCTGATAGAAGGTCTTCGGTCACCGGTTCGTTACCGGCTCCGCTGTTCGCTGCCGCCTGCGGTGTTCTGTCGCTCGACTCGTCATCGGCTGATTCACCGCAGAGTTCTCTCATCAGCTCCTGACCTTCTGGTCCGGCCATCCAAACGCGTCGCATAGCGACGCGGGACCGCTGCGAAAGGTCGAAAGCCAGCACCTCTGACGTAGTAGCGTCGAGAGCGGGAAGACGAGGGTCGTCGTGCGTCCCAATGTCTCGCACGAGTCTTGACATCGCATGCGAGTAGTCGATTCGATACATCTCGTTCATTGCTCAATAGACCTCCTGAAGCTGGGTAAGGGTCTCGACACCAATGCGGAACCGAAGCCGCTCATTTCGGCTTGCGGCGGCAAGGACGGCTTCCTTTTTCGTCGGCTCGGCGGTCAGAACGGTGACGATGAATGCGTCGTCCGCAAGCAGTTTGCAAAAGCCATCAACCCGCTGTCGCATCACGTAGGCACGCTGGCACTTTCGTACGACGCGGCCCGCATCTGCTCCGTAGCCAACCAGCAAGTAGGCAAGCCGCGTTCTTCCGTCGCTTTGCTCAAGGCTGTACGGCTCGTTCGGCAGCCCTTTGCTGACGCAGTCCGCAAACTCTTCTTCGAACTCGTCCGGTTGGAGCAGCAAGCGGTTCGAGGCGGCGGCACAGCAGTATGCCAAGACCGCATAGCGACCGATGAGAGCTTGCTCACCGAGCGGTCGGCAAAACGATGCGGGGATGCCGAGCACTCGCGTGCCGAGCTTTGAGAGGCGGAGGTATTGCCGCTTCGTCGCCGTTAAGTCGCCTGTCTGCAGGTAGCCTGCGTGCCGCAGGCGACGCACGGTGCTCCGCACCGCTTCCGTGCCTCGTCCCCTGAAGAATAGCTGGTGCAGAACTTCGGCCGTGGTCATACGGTAGCGACGCACGTGCTCCAAAATCCGCCGGTCCCGTTTAGTCAACACGAATCGCTTTACCATAGCTGATACCCCCCCCCTGTCTTCTTGGCACAGAACTGATGGAACGCGGCGACACGCTCTTGGGCGTAGCAACCGCCAAACTCGACATACTGAATGGCGTTTCCTTCGGGGTCGCACAGAGCGGCGTCTGGCAGCTTCTCACCAGCTTCGGTTTCCAGAATCTCTTCCCCTCGCCACTTCGTCGCCACTGAGTCGTCTTCCCGAAGCAGCAAGAAGTAGACCTCTGAAAGATGCACGTCGTGCGTTACTTGGGTGCGGTGCTTCAGCCTTCCGCCAAAACCGCCAAAGCGGTTTGCGGCGAGCGACGAAGCGAAGAAGACGGTCGTCGCAGTAGGTGGAGCCCGCCAACGATTACGGAGGTGGTAAGCGGTTCTGCCGAAGTCTGGCGACGCCATCCCCGGTCGCCAGGCGATTGCCGGCTCAGTGAGTTTCAGCAGCGGATGTACAACGACACGTCGTCGGCAAACCAGACCGGCTTGTTCAAGCTTCAGCAGACGGTCGCGAGCGGTCTTCTGACCGAGGCGTGAGTCGCTCCACCACACGCGGGTGGCTTGGCGAAGCGTGATGACTCGCACCCGCAGGGTCAGCGTCATCAGCAACTCATGGTCCCGGTCGGTGATTGCGATAGGCATGGCGGAATGGCTTTGCAGTTCTGGGTGATTCGTCCACGAACACGTCGGGGCCATCGGGGCCGCAACGTGCTGCAACAAGGCGTGCAATTCTCGAACGCCTAACGCGGCTCCTGGCCGGTGGATGCGACGGGTGCGACAGCGTCCGTCGCGACCACCTCGGGCGCGTGGAGGATTCGAGGTCTCGTTCTCGTGGCAAGACGGAGAGCTCTCCGGCGGCACGGTCGAATCGCTCTCCGGCAACCCGTGCGAGATCGCCTACCGAGGAAAGCGTCTGCGATGCACGCCTGATGCCGGTGAACTAGTCAGCCTCAGCAAGCTGCTAGAGACCGGCCCTTAAGGCGAACCGTGTCGAGAGCCGGTGGCCTCCTCACGCCGCTCACGGACAGGACACCTCGACGAACCTAGCGCTGAAGCGGATCGCGATCGTATTCCATCACGATCACCGTGACGCGAGTGTCGGGTGGCGTGTCTAGCGGGACCGTTAGCACCACGTCGGCTCCGGCAACGACGCGCGACTCGACGTTGTAGCCCGTCTCAAGCAAGAAGGATCGGCGAGGCGCTTGGCCCAGTTCCGGAACGATAAGCGTGCGGTCCTTCGGCCAGTTGTAGACGCATGCGTAGACACGGTACGCGTCCGCAACAGGCTTGCCGGTGAGCCGCCCCCAACCCGGTTCGGGCACGGCAACTGGTCGGGCGCCGTGGATCGCTTCACCGTTGATGTCCATCCACGAGCCGATCTCTCTGAGGCGACGCACCGACGCCTTGGGGAATGATCCGTCGCCCATCGGGCCGATATTCAGCTGGTAGTTGCCGCCGCGTGAGGCATTGTCAACCAAGTGGCGAAGCAGTTCCGGGACCGGCATCCAAAACGGGTCAGACTTGTGGTAGCCCCAACTCCGCTGCATCGTTCCCGACGTTTCCCAGACGCGGTTGATCGTTTGGCTCGGAAACTGGTTGTCGCCCATTGAGAGGAAGTCGGCCAACTCGTCGCCGGCTGGGTGGTTCCACGTGACCCCGATCCGGCTGTTGATCAGCGAGTGCGGGCTACGTTCGCGGACCAGGGCGATCAACTGATCAAGCCGACGCTCGGTCAGAAACTCCGTCTCACGCCAGTTGTCGAACCACCAGAACTTCGGGTCGTGGTTCTCGATCAGTTCAACAACTTGAGGCAGCGCGACGGAATTCCAGTAGCGCTCGAACTCTTCTTGAGTTGGCTGCTTGACGGTCGGCTCACGCTCCCACCGCTTGTTGCCCGTTGGCCATGGCGGCAGCGCTCCCCCGCGGTGGCCCCAATCCTGCCAGTGCGAGTAGTAGAACCCCAGCGCTACGTCGTGCTTGTCGCAGGCCTCCGCCAACTCGCCAAGGATGTCGCGGCCGAAGGGAGTAGCGTCGACGACGTTATAGCCTGACACTTTCGATGGCCACAGCGCGAATCCGTCGTGGTGCTTCGCCGTGATAAGGAAGTACTTCATGCCGGCCGACTTGGCCAAGCCGATCCACTCGTCGGCATCAAAGCTCTCGGGGTTGAACCGACCCAGGAGCGAGTCGTACTCCTTGCGTGGGATCCCCACGCCGCCTTCGGAGTTGTAGTCGGGGAATCCGTGCTGCATGCGGATCCACTCCGCGTACCAGTTTCGCCCCATCTGCTCCCCGTTCCATTCACCAGCGGGGATCGAGTAGAGACCGAAGTGGATGAACATGCCGAACTTGGCGTCGGAAAACCATGCCGGGTCGGGGCGATTCGCAGCAACCTGCGCCGAAGCGGTTCCCCCTGCCGTTACGAACAACAGGCTAAGGCCTGCAGACCAGACAAGAACCCGCTCACGAACACTCATCTTTGACCATCCCCTCGAGAGAACGCCCTGTTGGACGATAGGGCCACAGCGACCATCGCACCCATCGACACCCATCACCAATAAGAAAAGAAAGATCGGCCCCCTGACGCTCGCTGGCAGCCCCAGAGATCGTCAACTCATCTGACGCGTGCTACTCAGACCCGGATTGCAGCTCAAAGATCGTGCGACGCGTGAGTTTCGCGATCCAAGCTAACTGTAGGCCATTTCTGTGGCTAGAGAACCTGGCCGCCTCCCAGCCTTGAACCTGCGTTCAACCTGGATGAATCGTGCACAGACATAGAGATAATGTGCCTCTCCGGCGAAACCCAAGCGAATATGTGCGCGCGGTCCGGCAGGGACCTCGACCGTGGCGTTTAGCACGTCTAACGTCAATCGGATAGCTGATCTCCCACGAGGCGTGGTTCGCTATGGTATCTAGACGCATCCGGTTCGCCTTTCTTGCTGCTGCAACGATGCTGGTTGCAGCCACGTCTACTCGCTTTGCCGACGGGCAGGTCACCAACCAGGCGCTCCGCTTCGACGGTGGTACCGGGCAAGCGATCATCGCTGCGCCACGAGACTTCGGCGGCCGAGACGCGTTCACCCTCGAATTCTGGACGAAGATTGACTCTTGGGATGTCGGCGCGTCATTGATCGAAGTGCGACCGCCTCGGGGACACGGTCTAAGGCTGGAACTCGGCTCTGACGCATCGCTGCTGGTCGGCTTCGCAGCCGGCGACGCGAACACGCATCGCTTCGGAGACGCCTTGCGTGTTGGGTGCTGGCATCATACCACGGTCGTGTTTGATGGCGCAGGCGACGCTGGAAAGCAGTTCACGCTCTACGTGGATAGGAAGCGAGTCGAGCCGGACGCAGCTCAAGGTGCTCTGCCGAGGAGGGTCTCTCCGCAACGTACCCCGCTGGTGCTTGGCGCCGGCTTCCGTGAACAGCTTGACGAACTGCGATTGTGGGGCTCCGCTTTAGGCGAGGGTCAGCTCTTCGACTACAACACGGTTTCCCGGTCGCACCCACGGTACCATGACTTGCTCGGCCACTGGAAGTTCGACCATCCCGCCGGCAAGACGATTTACGACTTCAAAGGCACTCAACACGGCGTCCTGTCCGGCAGGGCGTCGAAGAGCACCGTCACGGACAATCAGAGGTTCCGCTACCGATCCCTGCAAAAATACTACCCGATTGTCTGGATCGCTCGCGGTGATCGGCCGTCGGTCGAGTATCTGACGAACGCGAACGAACTGACCGTGATGTTGATGCACATGGGTTCGCGTGGCGAAACACATTTCACTCACCCCGACAACGATGCAGAGTTTGACGGCGCTGACTGGGCGAGTGAGTATCAAGGCCGCAAGGGTGTCGCCATCATTCAGCAGGAAGGTTCGCTGAGCTGCGGAAAGTACGCCTGGACCAACGGCGACAAGAAGTCGCTGCTATCCGGGTGGTTTTGCTTGGATCGCTGGACCGAGGGAGCGAGCCTGTTCTCGATAGGGCCGCATCTCTCGCTGTCTTTGGGTGACGAATCCACTTACCAACTGCGGCTGCAGTACAAAGAGACGGTCGCCACATCGGCCAGCCGGCTCAAGCCGGGTGAGTGGCACTACGTGACGATGGTGTTTGACGGCTCGCAGCCCCCGGAGAACCGCCTGCAGGTCTTTCTTGACGCGGAACAGCTGCCTGTGTTGCTCGATAACGCGGGCGGAGTCGGGGAAGCTCTCGACTTCGGCCCAGGCCATAACTTGGTCATCGGCCGAGGACTCGCTTGCGTAGTAGACGACCTATTCGTCCAGTCTCGAATGGCGGTTGATGCTGGCAACATCCGCCGCGTAATGCGAAACGGCTTCACAGGCGTTGATGCGTGGTCCGACTGGTACGTAAAGATGTTCCTCGGCTTTGACGACGCCGAAGAACCGGGCCGTGATCACCGCAAGTCGTCGGAGGACTTCCGTCAGCACATCCTACAGAAGGTTGATGGCTACGACGGCATCCGGCTCACACTCGGGCTGGGCACCAGCGGTGACTGGAGACCGATGGTCGCCGACCCCGCGGCTCGCACGCGTTCAGTTCGCTGCGTCCGGCAAGCACTGCTCGACTACCCTCAGTTTGGGGGGTGGATATCGACTTGGAATGGCCAATGACCGATCAGGAGATCGCCGACTTCGAGTCCTAAGTCGTCGAACTCCACGAGGCGGTGTCGGCAATGGAACCTAAGCGGCACATCGTGACAAGCGGTTCCGTTGCGGGCGATGAGTACACCCGTTTCGTCCGAGAGAGTTCTGAGTTGCGGAGAGTTACGCACACGTTCAGCGTTCAGTCGTATCGCATTGGCTGGACCGGTTATCAAGCCGACGCCGCTGAATGGTCACGTGCGGCACGCGTCTTCAACGAGGGATGCCAGGTCCCGAAAGAGAAGATCGTGCTCGGGATCATGCCAACCAGCCTTTGCTTCTTCCCCGACACGAAGAAGAGGTTCGAACACAACGGCCGTGCCTACAAGCACTTGCTTCGAGCCTACCCGGATTTGGAGCTTTACCCCGCACTCGGGATCGTCGAACTCGAAGACGTCCGAGTTGGAAAGGTGCTTTATCCGAGACGACTCTACGAGTACGACAACCCCGAGAAGATGGCTGCGCGTTGCCGTGTGATCATCGACAACGACTTAAGGGGCACGATGATCTTTTCCGGGTGCATCGATTTCCCCTACGACCATCCTCTGTGTTTGCAGCGACTGATGAACGAGCACATCAGCGCCAACGTGCATAGACTTATCCACAAGAACCTTGAGCCGCACGAGACAGCTAGAATTCTGGATGGTAGGGGTTTCACCGAGACTCAGAGCTCGCGGTGAAGGCAACAGGAGCTCCGGCAGTAGTCATGTGCTAGAGCGTATCTCAAGACATCGAGTTGCTAGCTAAACGGTCTTCGAGTTCGGTTCGTACTGGTTTCTGAAAGGAGACCTTCGATGACGGACCGATCCCGCGTTACGGCGGGGTCCAGGACGGGACCCGGTGCTGAAGAC
>JBCDJN010000117.1:0-15669 GCA_039414355.1 Planctomycetota bacterium
CACCGCCTCGACACGCCGCGCCGACCAAGTCCCGGCCCCGTGATCGAACGCCAGCACACGGTCGCCCACGCGGACTTCGCCAATCGGCTTGAACCCGTCGGGCGTGGCGACTGGCGTGTCGGCGGTGAAGCAGCCGCCGCCCGGCTGGATAACTTGGTCTTGCAACTCCCTGAGGAGCTTGCTGCCGAGCGTCTCACGAAGGCCGCGTGGCTAAAGATTGTTGGAGAATCTCTTTACCGTTGGGGCTGCGAGACTTTTTTGCGCTCGGACCTGCGGAGATGAGCAGGTTCTTGGACGATCAAGAAGTGTCGTTCAACGACTTACGGCGATCTGAAGAGTGGGCCGTGGCGGCGCTGGAGAAGTGCGAGTTTCAGTCTACGGGTTGAATGGCCAAATCCAAGAAAAGTTGGTGGGTGTGCCGTTTTGTGCCATTGGGATTGATTCTTGGCCGGTGCGCATTTTCTCGCCGCGGATGATGGAGCAAGAGTCGCGGTTGACCCGACAGGTAGGCGATCCCGTCGGCTCGATGCAATACGCACCGAGACTCTCCGCCACCGGAACCTCCTAATTTACCAGGGTACGCGACCGCGCTTAGCACCATTGCTCCAGCACTCCGACTACCCCGCTTTCAATTGCGCCCAAGCACTCGACGACAGCATCCTCTGTGTCAAAAGCAAACAGTTTGCCTTCAATCACGCCATAGAAAACTACGTTGGCAGCGTCCATAAAGTAGACTATTCCGGGCAGTAAGTCTCGAGCTTCTTGAAGTGCAGGATGCGAGTTAAGTTGCTCGATCGATCGCAACCCGTAGACGGGATGCCTCGACCTACAAGCGACCTTAAGCGCACCGGTCTCACCACCGAGAAATGCGCCGTAAATGTCACCGTAAACATCACCGTACAAGTCGCTGAATTGCAGGCCGCCGCATGCATTCTGAATCAAAGCCTGGCTAGGGAGAAGAACCGAACACTCTTCAGGCGTGCCTTCTCGCCATCGATCAAATACACTGCCTGCGTACTCATATGTCGTTGGCATACCAAACCGTGCGGTCAGAATTTGGCGGAGCATTCGTTCACTCAAGCGGCAGTTGCCAGTTACCAAAATGGCCTTCTTCCAAGTGCGCTGCTCGGCCTCCCCTACCTGGAAACACCACTGATGGATCGCCAGCGAGATCGGGCCGATTAGCAACGGTAGGATTGTGGTGCCAGTATGCGTCTGCGGGGAACTTTCCCGATGCTCGAATCTCGTCTAGCTCTTCGGCCGTCCAGATTCCACTGCCCTCACCACCGGCTCTGATGCTTTCGAGTTCTTGAGCTTGCCGAGCCTTGATACCATCTGCTCTAGCCTTCTCGATTGCCTTGCGTTCGGCACTCCCACGTGGAGGAAGCCTTCTCTTCTGGGCGTCAGCCGCGTCGGCCGCGGCGACGGGTTTGCCGTGGCCGGCGCTATTGTGGCCCAGTGCAAGGTTATCGCTGCTCTGGGCTTTGGTGAAGGGGTTTGATTGGTTGGGCCTTACCTTGCTGCCGAAGTCATCGGCCCGACTCATCGCCGCGCGGGCGGCGGAGGTCGAGTTTTCGGCGTGGCGCAGTTTGCCGGCGTGTCGACTCTGAGCGAAGGTCCCCAGTCCCCCGGTTATCAGCTCCAGGGTCGCTTCGCCGCCCAAGAACTTCGACCAACCGTGCACCGCGTCGCTCTCGTGGACAAACATCCCTCGCGACCAATCGCCCGGGTCGGGAAGGTCGGGGGTGAGGTCGGTCCCCAGTGCCTGCTCCAGGTACTGAGACCCCGGAACCGCAGCCTCGGCGACGCCTCCTAGGAAGTTGACCGTGTCAACCGCAGCTTCCTGAGCTCCGTTGATCGTGTTTGCGACGCCCTGCAGAAGACCGAGGCCAAAGCTCGCCAAGACGCCGGGTGGCTCGGGGGCGAAAACGTCGCTCCTAGAGAAACCGGATTCGTCAGGTTGCGGAGCAAGGTAATCAGCCGACTCATCGTAGGAGCCATCCGGGTTAATCGTCACATACGAAAGCGTGCCTGGAGCACCGATCCCATTGGCACCCCACCATGCTAGATGTGGCCAAGTTCTTAGGTCATTATGATAGTACTCGTACGGGGTTGTCTTCGTCCACCAATCGCGATTGCCGTGAAGTCGCACAACATCGAAAGGCTCAAACTCAGGATCGCTTGAAGACTTGCGATCACGGCTTGCGTAGTCATACGTACCAGCCTCTGCTATGTCTCGCGTCTGCTGGTAGTCTTTGGTCCAAGCAGTCTCAGTCTCAACTCTGTGCGAGTGCTCATCGTAAGCTCCGTCCCTTGTGATGGTGCTAAGCGACCTGTCGATCTCGTGAACTTCGTAGTCTTTGATCGGATATCCCGAGTACTCCAAGACGTCTCGGCCTTTGTTGTCGAGCGTCTCAATCCGACTTTGACGCTGGACTTTTGCGTACTCGCCACTCTGGACCCGCCCGGTTAGCGAGTCATAGTATGAGCCGTCCTCGTCGACTCGGTCCGAGTAACTGCTGAGTTCCTCGTAGTTGTAATCAACAACAAAGTAATCCGGTAAGTTCGGGTCGTGCCAATACTCTGTACCACTTCTCCAGGTTGCTGTGGCCTCCGACGTGGCCAATGAAGATTGGGCATTGAACTGCCCGCCAACAGCGCGTCCTTCGGCTCCAATTGTATGTGAGCCATTGTACGAACTCGACTTTCCTCTTGACTTAGTCACACGACTATTCCAGCCGAGCTGATTCGGCTCGTCATCCTCGAGCGTATCAGTTGTGTGAAGAGAGTCTGATCTACTGATGATCATCAGCGTCTCAAAGCCGCCTGCTCCGCCTCCGCTGCTGGTCGCTAGCCGAGTCGTGGCAGCATCCAGAGTGAACGTCTCATATGTTGAGCCTCCATTAGTCTCCGTGTTGGTTGTTCTGTCTGTATTCGTTGTCTCTATATCAATCGCGAATGTCGTGCCAGAGACGGTTACCGAAAACGCTTCTGTTGACGTGTCTTCGCTGTCATGCCTGCTTGTCGTGTCTCCTGCTTTTCCGCGGCTAAAGTACCTGTCGTGGATATCGACGGCAGTCGGGATTCCAAAACCACTCTTGGTTCGCGTCTTGACGTCCTGGCCTTCCACCGTGCCGTCCTGCGGCGTGGCGGTTGAGGCGCCGTTGCTGCCGGCGCTGTCGGGGTTGGTCGTCTTCCGCCAGCCGTAGTTGTTTTGGCGGTCCTGCCGGCCGCGGGTGTAGATGGCGTTGGTTTCCAGGTCGGACTGAGAGATGCCGTGGTCGGCGGTGAAGGCGCCGGAGGCGTTGGTGGCGAGGCCTTCGTCTATGTCGATGGGGCCGTTGCGGAAGCTGGTCCGGCCGCCGAGGTTCGAGTTTTCGTAGTAATCGCCATCGACTTTGACGTCGGCGTCGGTGCTTGAGCTGAAGTCGCCGCTCTCGCGGTTGCGTCCTTCGGCGGACGTGCTGGTGCTCATCGAGACTTGCTCACTCGTCGTGAACGTCTCGATGCGAGTGCCATCCGAACCGCCACGGGTTTGCTCGCCGCCGCCGTGGTCGTAGGCGTATGAGGTGTCCCATGTGCTGGTGACCACGCTCGACGCTTTGGAGTTGGCGGTGACATCAAAGCTGCTCGCCTGGCCGTTAACCACACCGCTAGCGGTGGACCGCTGGCTACCCCGCGTGCGGCTGCTGGAGGTGTAGGCTTCTTGCTCAGACGAGTCCGGGCCATCGGTTTGCTCGGAGAGCGAGCCGAAGAACTCTGTGCGGATTCTCACGCCCTGCGACGCGGTGACCTCCATCGGCCCCGAGTCGCCGTTAGTGACGACGCCGCTGCTGGTTGACGAGGTGGAGGCCCTTGCGCGGGAGGAACCGTTGCTGGAGGATCGGCCTTCGGTGGTGACGCCTTCGACGGCGTCCTTGTAGCGTTCGGTCGAGGAGCCGCGTGAGGTTGAGAGAACGCTCCCCTGCGACTGGAAGAAGACGTCGATGGCTGAGTTGCTGACGTCGTCGCCGTCAAGCGTGACGACTCCCGATGACGTGCTGACGCTCCTGCCCACGACGACTTCCGTGGCGCCAGCGGTCCAATCAGACTTGTTGTCGCTGTCTTGTTCCGATCCGCCGTGGCCGCGGTAGCTTGATTCGTCACGACTGAAGCTTGTGATGGCTTCGTCGATGGCGGCGGTTGCGGTTCGGGTGCTCCCACCTGACTGCGCGGGCGATTCGGAGAAGGTCCCCTCGGTACTGCTGCTGGAGCTGGAACGCGTGTCGCTTCGTGAGCGGTACGACGCATGAGAGTGGGTTACGCCGTCGTCGTCGTCCTCGCTGGAGGCCGATGCTGCGAGTGTCTCGACGCTCGCGTTTTGGTTGCTGCTGAACGTTCCGCTGCGGTGTGTTGCACCGTTGAGGACCGAGAAGTCGAACTCTTCGCTGTCGCGGCTCGACGCGGCGGTCTTGGTAAGGCTGTAGTTTGATGCGGCGGGTGGCGGAGCGTCAGGCCCGCTGGAGACAGACCCAATGGAAGCCGCATCTGCGACGAAGCTCGTCGAGCGTGAAGTGCTCGCTTCGCTCCGAGAGCCCTCGCCGCCCACATACGTTGTGCCGTTGTCACTTGAGTAGCGTCCATCGCTTGTCGCGCTTGCCGAGGCGGTGGCAACGGTGTTGTCTCGGAAGACTGTCGTCGACTGGTTGCCGTCCTGCGTGACAAGGACTGTCCCGTACGCCTGAGATTGGCTGGCGACGCTGCCATAGGAGGAAACGGAGAAATCGCCATTGGTCGACGAATCGCCGAACGTGGAGTTGCCAAACTTTGAGTCGATGCTCTGCGAAGCGCCGCCGGTCGTTTCAGTTTCGGCGGCGTAGGTGGTGCTGGCGACCGTCTGGTTCGGCTCAGTTCCGGTGGTGCGTTTTGAGGAGCCGTCAACACTGCCGGTGCTGGTCTGGCTGACGGTGCTGCCAACGCTCTGGGTTCCGACGATCGTGTCGTCGTCGTCGACCGACGCTATCGTGGCGCGGGTTGTACTGTATGCCCCGGCTGAAAATTCATAAGCGCTACGGACGTTGCCGCGATCGTAGTTGGTCGTGGCATCCTCATCACCGTAACGCTCGGCGGCCCCGCCCGATCCGGTCATGCTCACCCTGGTGGATGAGGAGAGCAGCGCCTCAAGAGTGCTAGCCGATTCGCTCTCGCGGTAGCTCCCGGTTAGCGTCAACCCGCTCGTGACGCTACTGTTGGCGTCGTACTGCCATGTCCCGCTTGCAGAAGGCCGGCCGTAGGCGCCGCCGCCGCTCTGCGCAACCGAGCTGGTGGTGGTCTCCGTCAGGTCGAATACCCCGTCCTCGGTGCGGCTGCCGGACTGGTTGACGGCGTAGTTGATCCTCGCATCCAGCACGCCTTCGTAGAATTGGCTTTCGCTTAGCGAGTCGTGGGAAGACTCGTAATAGGTCGTCGCGCCGGTATCGTCGAAGGTCTCCGAGCTGTGGCTCGACCACTGGTATTCGGATTCGAACACGCCGAACGAGTTGATCGTGATCTCTCCATCCACACTGCCGCCGTTAAGCGTTCCTGTGACCGCGGCCGTCTCGTCGTAGACCGATTCCGAAGTGAGGCTCCAGCTCTGACCGGTGGGAGGCGTAGGGTCGGTTTCCTGCCGCCACGACTCCGTGTGGATCCTCTCGTCCATGTCGAAGACCTGCGTCAGAACGACTCCGCCAGAGATCGCGTTCACCTCTTCATAGCGCATCGAGTACGTGCCGGCGATCGTCTCGGTCAGGTAGGGCTCCACGCCCGGCCCGGTCTGCTCCTCGCGATGCCAGAGGTACGTGTAGTTGACCGTCTCAGTGAACGTGTAGTTCGTCCAGTTGATGGTCGATCCCGCGTCGCCGTCCGCCGAGGCGCCGTACACGTGGAATGTGAAGCTGTACGTTCCCTCATCGACGTTGGACTGAGGTCCCCCGGAACCGGCAGACTGATCAATCGGTAGGTCTTCGATGTCGATCGTGAACGACGTCGTCAACGTGTGCGTTTGTTGCGGCCCCGCGCCGGATGGGGTCGAGTCCGATGTCGTGTCGGTGGGCAACGTCAAGGCGTTGAGGTCTCCGACGGTAGCCGGCAAGCTGTCGAAGGTGATCGCGGTGATCGCTTGGTCGTCGTCTAACTCGGTAGCGCTAGCGCCGCCACGCTCGAGCACGACAACGGACCCGACGCCGACGTCAATTGTGACGCCTCCGCGGTCGGATTCGATCGTCGATACAACCCCGGCGTCCGCGACCTGCAAGCCCCTCAGGTCGTCGGTCACTTGGTCACCGAGCGCCGGCTCAGTCGGCACGCCCGCGCCCGCCGTAAACGACGCCTCATCAGAGGTGTCTCCCACGCCATCGAACGGCGGGTCGGTAAAGCTCTGGGTAGCGAAGTCCCATTCGATCACGCGGGCGCGGACCGTGACCGCGGCACCGGGGGCGATCCCGTAGAGCTGGTACGAGAAGTCGCCCGCGCCGTCGGTAATGGCGTGGCCGTCGGCAACGCCGTCAAAGGGCTGCCCGGGTGCTTGGACGTCGAACTCGATCCTCAGACCGGCGACACGGCCTTCATTGGCCGATACCGACCCCGTCACCTTGCCGTCGAAGTCGGGGACTCCACCGACGAGCGTGATGACCGTCCCTGCTGCTATGAATTCAAATTCTCCGGTGCCCTGGCTGGAACCGGCGTCGGACTCCACGCCGCTTCCGTCCGACCAGTTGAAGCTCTTGGCCTGGGCTTCGATTTGGTAGCTGGTCCCGTACGCAAGGCCTGACGGGGAGTACCGGAACCGGCCGCTCGCGTCGGCCGTGACGCGCTCGGTTAGCATCGCCGCGCTGGCGCCGGCCACTGTGGTGGTGAGTTCAACAATCCCAAACGGGTCGGTCTGACCAACGACCGTCGGGTTCGAAGTCTTGCCGGCGTTTGATTCAACGAGGCCAAACGTCAACACGCCTCCGTCTGGAGAAGGGTCACCCGATTCGTAGGCGATGATTCGCCACGGACCCATGATGGCGTCCTGGGCGTAGCTCGTCGGGTCGAAGCCCAGGGCAGGCGGTGTCAAGTCTTGCACCGCCGAAACGTCAACGCCGCGCACCAGCAGCGTGACCATGCCCGTGGCGCCGGTTGGTTCCGGCAACTCGAAGGAACCGTCGGACGCGACCGTCGCGAGCGACCGCGAGCTGCTAGGCGTGTAGCTCGCAACATCAGGCGGGGGCGTCGTCGCCGATAGACCGGGCCCGAACCACTCGTACTCGACACGCAAGTCGGCGGTGTCGGTCGCTGAGAAGAGCCGGCCTTCGGCTTGCTGGCTTGTCGGGCCGCCGGCTTCGATGCTCAACTCTGAAACCAGCGGCGCCCGGATGAGCTTGAAGTCGAGAGGTCGATTCGCCGACGTCCAGCTCTCGTTCCAATGATCCGTCTTGGCCGCCCATGCCGTGATGGTCTGCACAAGCTCGTCACTCGGCTCCAGGCCTTCGGCGCGGTAGAAGAAAGTGCCATCGCTTTTGGTGACGGTTTCACCGTCGATGCGTCCATCGCCGTTGTGATCGAACAGGACGGCGATGCCGCCTACGCTGCCTGGCGCCGTGACCGTGCCTTCGAAGGCCGGATCGGCAGACGTTGGGATTCCATCGACGGGGTCATCGATCGGTGCATACAAGGTGAGCCCGTCGACGGTGGGCGCTTCGTTAGCGTTGTGACGCAACTCAAACGGTGTGATGTCAATCGGATCGCCGTACGCGTAACCTCCCGGACCGGGCGACTTGTGCGGATCCCAGAGCTTAGTCCGTGCACGGGCCGTGTCGTACACACCTTCAGGGAGGTCTTCTGCCGACGCCGAGAACTGATAGGCGCCGTCGGCAAGGACGTTCGCTACCGCATCTGGGATGAACTCGCCCGGAGCAGACGGATCGACCTCGAAATCAAACTCGACGTAGAACTGTGGCGGCACGGCTCCGTCGGCCGTCGTCGCTCTCCCCCCAAGGGTGGGATCAGCTGTGATGTCTGGCTGCCCTGGGAGGGGCGGGGTCAAGTCCGTGTCAAACACCAGCGTCGGCGCATCCAGAGTCGGCAAGGCAGCAACGGCAGCTGGTGAGTAAATGAAATCCTGGTCGCGTACACCACCTCCGTAGTAGTTCCACAGGTCGTCGGCGCCGTCCGATCGCGCGTTCGGGTCGGAAACCAGACCGCTAACCCGAACCGTGTCCGTACCCGGGCCCAGCTCAATGAGCGTGTACTCGAAGTAACCTGAGGCGTCGGAGATCGTTGAGCCGTTGAGCACAACTGTCTCTTGCGGCGTGCCAGCGTTGGCGACGATGTCGAAGCGGACCCGCGTCGAAACTCCGTAGCCGCCTAGCGTGACGCGTCCGGTGACCAGCCCGAGCGTGGCGTCGATCGCCAACTCGCCGGTGATCTCCGGCAGCGTATCGGGCTCGTGGAGGAAATCGGCGACCGTTGTGTCCCAGTCGCCAACGACCCGTTGCTCGCCGACCTGGGCGACCGACCGCAAGCGTAGGCTGTCGATCGTGCCGTACGGCAGGCTGTCGGGCGAGTAGGTAAAGGCCCCAGCCGTATCCACGATCGCCAAGCCGTCGACCAAGCCATCGCCGTTGTAGTCGAACTCGACCCACCGCTGCGAAGCGGTCAGCAGCGCTTCAACGTGCCCAGTGATCACGGGGGTATCGGTCTGCCGATCAGGCCCGGTGTACCCTTCGAGCACCGCGTTGGTGATGCTGGGCGCCGACGCGGGAGTTAGGGTGATGGTCTGCTCAATCCACTCGCCGACTAGCGGCTGATCATCAGTGTAGGGATCGATCGCGCGTGCCCAGATCTGTCGTTCACCGTAGGTCTGATCACGCAGCGTGTACTCGAACCCGCCGCCGGTTTGCACAACGGCTGTGCCGTCGGCGTAGCCGTCGCCGTCTTCGTCGATCTCAACGGTGAAGCCGACGACCTCGGGCTCCAGACCAGCCGTTACCGTGCCGGTCAGCACGGGCTGGGTATCGTCGTCGAGTCCGAATTCGCCTTCGAACTTGGGCGCCGGATCAACGAAATCGATCGCCAGATCGGCCCACTCGCCTTCGTGAGCAATCGTCCGCTCGACGGCCCCGTCGCCGGTGAGCGAGTTGGATGAGTTATCGATTACCTCGTCGAAGGTCGCGTAGCCAACCACACGTGCTCGAAACGCCACTTCACGAACCTCGCCGACGAGCGGCGCCGAGACGTCAGCGGACTCCAGCGTGTGCTCGTAAGTTACGCCAAGGTTCTCGATCTCGAAGACTTCGTCGGCCACGCCATCGCCGTCGTGGTCGTATTGGACTTCGTAAGTCCACGCGATCGTCGCGCCGTTGAAATCGGTCGGCAGGGTCCCATTGGCCACCTCAAGACTAACCACAGGGTCAGCTGCCTCACCCCCTTCTGTTGCATCGGTGATCGTGAACTCGACTTCCGCTGGCGGAATGCCAAGCTCTGACCAGCGACCGAACACATAACCGTTCTCGCCGTGGCTAACGAGTCGGCCGCGGACCTTGTCGGTGGGCGCCGCGCCGGTCGCCCAGTACTCACTTAGGTTCAGATCATAGGCGAACTCAAACTCTTGGTTGGCTGAATCATCCGAGAGCTGCGTGATCGGCACGACGACCGAGTAGCCATCGGTGGATGCGGCCGAGGGGTCGGGCCCGAAGAAAAGCTCTACATGCAGCGGGCTTGCCGGCGCGATCGGCCAGCCTCGGCCATTGATGCGGTAGGTCCCAAAGTCGATCAACTGGCTTGGATTCTGGCTGTCCTGAAGGAAGACATCGACGATTGCCGGGGCGAAATCCGCCGGATCGGTAGTCTCGTAGTCGTCGTGTCCAGGATCCGGCGAGGTCAGCACGGGGTGATTCGGATCGATCCGCTCAAGCTGCCTCGGCGTCGCCGTGATCGAGTTCGGATCGCTGCTGCTTGAGAAGAACCCGAGCGGTACGAAGTCGAATGACCCATCGGATGCGCTGACCGTGCTGCCAAGCTCGAAGCCATGCTTGTCGGTGAAGTCGATGATGACCCCGCCGGCAGCTGGCTTGTCCACCGACATTGGATCGGACGCCATTACCCAAGCCACTTGGCCTTGCACCGACGGATCGGCGGCGCCTGTGTTAACCCAGTTGAAGCTAGTGACCTGCAACGCATCCGGCGCCACAAGCCGGAAGCCAGTCTCCGAGTTGGCGTCGTCCGGGTTGCCGGTATCGCCCGGATCGCCAGTTCTCGTCACGTAGACCCAGTCCGGCTGCTCGCCCAGCCCTGTGGCGTCCCGCACTGGCACGCGGGCGCGCAGGTCCCAGTACCCCTCGGCGAGGCCAACCGGCGTGTAGCGGAAGCGACCCCGGGAGTCGGTCGCTGCGTAACCGTCCACCACGCCGTCGCTATCGTGATCGAACTCAACGTGCGTGTACGCGGCGGGCTCACTCCCGATCATCAGCACACCCTCGACGGTCGGGTCACTAGTCACGCCATCGAGGAACTCGTAGTCGCCCACGGTCTGATCGTAGAGGGCGTAGTGACCGGTGTCTCGTGCGAGGGCGAAGTAGGCGAAGTCAACACCCGGCTTCTCAGCGACCAGTGCCGTAGCGGGGTCCGACCACCCTCCGACCACCTTGTAACTCTCTTGGCCGCCATCAACGTGCACGATTCCCACCCATCGTGCTCGGACACTCACCGGGGTGTCCTTGCCCCCGACCTGCTGGAAGGAGGCCTGGTAGCCGCCCAGGCCGTCCGTTAGCGTCGAGCTGTCGGCGACGCCGTCGCCGTTGGTGTCGAACTCGATCGTCTGCAGCACCAAGTCAGGCCCGTCGTCGATCTTGCCCGTGACCGAGAGCGTGTACATCGGGTCATCGCCTGTAAGCGCTGCCGAACTTCCCTCAGCAGTCGTGATATCGGCCGCGGTGATCTCGATCGTCGGGTTGGAGCTAAGCGCCTCAGGCAGGACTAACGTCCCGGGCGCTGCTTCGGTGTACCCCAGCACGGGGCGTGAGGTGGAAGTCTCGGAGCCGTAGGTTTCCTCAATGACCTTGATCACCACCCCGTTGTTGCCGGCGAGGTAGTCGGTCGGCGTGTATCGGAAAGCGCCGGAGTCGTCCGTGATCGCAACGCCATCAACGCGCCTTCCGCCCGACTCGGTTACGAAGGTGAACTCGATAGTCCGACCGGCGACAGCGGCGCTCGCGGCCTGATCCGTCAAGACACCAGTCAAGGTCGGATCGTCAGACCCTGGATCGGCGAGATCGAGGGTGATCTCCGGCGTCCAGTCGGCGTTGGGGTCGAACGTGAAATCGATGAGCTTCTCACTGCCTTCGATCTCGTCGAAGAGCGCGTTGCCCCAGTCGCGCTCGAAGGTCTGGTCGTCCCACCTCTGCCGCAGTGAACCATCGGCGGGGCTGTTATCGAACCAAGCCGCCGCCTGTGCCGGGTCCTCGGTTCCGTCGGAGTTGTACCAATCGGTGTACTGCCCGATGTCCGGTTCCGACGAGCCGAGGACGGCGCCAAACTCGAGCGGGACGCTGTCGTTCGGGACCGCGGCCCAGACACGCACCTTCTGGGCATGCCCACCGCCCGGAACATCCGCCGGGTTGATCGGAATCAGGTCGGACGGAGTGAACTCGAAGTAGCCTTCGTCGTCGGGAGTGACTTCGCCCACACCGGTTCCGCCGGACTCAAACGCGTAGTGCACGGTCACGTCGCCCATGTCGCCGCGGTAATCGACGGTACCGGTGATCACAGGCTCAATGACGACTCCGCCGCCAAGGTCGAACGGCATCGGGTCTAGCGTGATTTCGGGAGCGGCGGGCGCCTCGGGGGTGATCGTCAAGACCGTCGCGGCTGCCTGTTCGTACCAATCGCCACTGATCAAGAATCCTGCGCGGACCTCGATCGTCACGGCCTCGCCGACGGTGAGCCCCTCCGGCTCGAAGGAGTAGGCACCGACAGTCTCACCGGGCGCTAGGTCGTCGCCGCCACGACTGACGGTGCTTCCGGCAGTGAGCGGATTGCCTTCGGCGTCGAGAACGGTGTACTCAACTCGCACCCCGGCGCGAGGGGCGCCGTCCAGCGTCGCAACGCCGGTGATGACGGGGTTGGCCAGCTCGTTGTCCTTAACGACCGGCGTGCCAGCGGTGGGGAGTACGCTCGGGGCCGCGGCGAGCGAGAAGGCGCCGGAATCAGCGTTGGTAGATACCAGCAGTCCGCCGCGGTAGTCGTCCCATTGCACGGCCCGAGCCCACACGTGCGTCCCCGCGGTCACCACGCCGGGCAGATACGAGAACCTGCCTTCGGCGTCCGTCACCGCGCGTCCTGTAACGGTCGTGAACGCGTTGTCGCTGCTGAACTCGATGGTGACGCCCTCGACGGTGCCGGCGTCGCCATCATCAATCCTCCCGACCAGAGTTGGATCGTAGACGGCGTCCCCTGCTGCCTGAGTGGCGCCCGTCGTGTCAAGCTCGCGAAGACCGAACGCCACAAGGGTAGGCGCCTGGTCCGGGACGAAGTCGAAGGTTACCGTCGCCGTCGCCTCATGCACTTGGCCAACGGCGTCAAGCGCCCTGCGTTCCTCGACCACGACGGTGATTTCCAGATCCTCGACGGTTGTGGCTGGGTAGCCGCCGGGGAAGAGCTCATCGACCGCCGGCGTGTAGCTGAACCGGCCACCAGCATCGGTCCGCGTCTGCCCGATCTCATCGGTCCCGAGGAGGAACCGCACACGCAGGTCTTCGACGCCCTCGGCGTTCTTGATGAGTCCGGTGATCGTAGGGTCCGTCGTCTGATCGTCTTGATCATTCACGCCGGTGTCGTTCGCCAGGCCTAACTCTTCAAACTCTGGAGGATCGTTGGAGTCGCTGTCGAAGCTTAGATCGACCTCCTTTCGGCTCGCGGTATCGGTAGGCTCAGGCGTTTCGTAGTCGGTTCCGTTCCACCAGCGCGGCGTGGCGGTGACCGTGATGACGCCACTGGTTGGGCCGTCGTCGAACAGTCTCTGGAGATCGAAGTGCGACGGTCGATGAGTGAACACTCCGCGCGTTAGGTCGTCGTCCGACGGTTCCACAGGAACAACATCGGTGAACGATCTGGCGCCGAGCTCGTAACGGACAAGCACATCGACAAGCGACATTGACCGCAACGAATACACAACACCCTTCACTGCCGCGTCGCCAGTCGTGCTGCTCGGCTGAGCAGGCGTCACGAGGTCGAGCGACTCGACGATTGGAGTCTCCTCCGACTCGTCGACTGCAAGCGAGACGGGCTTGGCGGTCCGCGTCACATGGCCTTGGCTGCCGGTAGAGATCGTGAAGACGGTGAACTCGTAGGGCTCGGTTGACGCGGCCTCGTCTCCGGGTTGTGGGGTCCAGGCGAGCGTATTGCCAGTCAGCGTAAGGCCGTCAGGCGCATCGTCGCCCAGCTGGTGGTGATGAGAGACGCTATTGCCGGCCACGCTCAGTACGTGCGTCCAGTCGTCGCCAACGGTGAGCACGTCCGTGATGTCACCGGCTAGGTACGCGATCTCATTGGTTGGGAGACCGGTTTGCGACTTAGGTACAAACGGCGTTGGGGATGTCGTAGGTGGGCTGGCCCCGAGCGGCGTCTCGATGGCGTCGAGTCCGACCGACTTCAGGATCACGCCACCAAGCCACTGGTCGGTTGTCGCCGACAGATCGACCTTGGTGGCGCCCGTCGATAAGAAGTTCAAAGTGTCGTTGCTGCCGCCCGAGTCGAACAGCTGAACCGATGAGCCTGCTGATCCGTTGATGACGTAGATATCGTCGCCTTGACCGCCTTCTAGCTGATCGATCGCGTCATCGCCCGATCCGCCACCGCTGTCGCCCGAGACGAGCGTGTCGATTCCCCCTCCGCCGATCAGCGTGTCGGCGCCACCGAGACCCACGAGCGTATCGCCGCCAGTTCCACCTTCAAGGCGATTGTTCAACTCGTTGCCGATCAAGTAGTCGGCGAGCGGTGTCCCGGTCGCGACTTCTAGGTCAGCGTCACCGGCAAGCGTGATCGTGACCGTGCTCGCGCCCGTACCCAGTGTGGACGAGGCGCCTCGGGCGAGGTCTACGACGGCGGCCTTCGATGAGGCCGAAAGGTCAACGTGGTCGGCAACCCCGCCCGAGTCCAGGATCAGTACGCTCGTGGCGCTCGTGTCGGTGATGACGAAGTGGTCGTCGCCGTCGCCGCCAGAAAGCTGATCGGTCGCGCTTTCGCCGTCGGCACGCTCGCCGCCGTCGAGCCGGTCGTTGTCGGCGTCGCCGTGCAAGAAATCGCCGCCGGCGCCCCCGTCGAGCTGGTCTTTGCCGTCGCCGCCGTACAGGTAGTCGATGCCCGCTTCGCCGCGCAGGTAATCGTTGCCGGCTTCGCCCTTGAGGGTGTCGTCGCCGGCGCCGCCAATCAACAGGTCGTTGCCGTCATCGCCCTGGAGAATGTCGACTCCGGCGCCGCCAACTAAGCGGTCGTCGCCGGCGCCGCCGAACACGCGACCGCCGAGTGGCGAGGCCAGCACAACATCCGGCTGCCCGCCCGCAATCACGGTGATCGCAGCGACCAAGCCGTTCTCGTGCGGAACCTCAACGATGCCTGCGAATCTGGCGGCATCGACGTCGGTCAGGTCGATCCGCGAAGCCTCCGGTCCACCATTGATCACAAGTTTCTGAACCTCTTCGGCACGCACATCCAACGCCACCCCATTCACGGACACGTGTGCGTGTCCGTTGACGCTCGTGGTCGAGACAACGACGTCACTCGCAAGGGTCTGCGAGCCGTCGATCGTGAGCAGCCCCTGGACCGGATCAAACAACGCGACCCCTGGCAGGTCGAATCGTTGAATCCATAGCTCGCCCCGCCGGGGCTGACCCGTCTCCTGAACGCTTACCTGCGTCGATAAGAGAAACCGCCCGGCGCCGTCGGCGGTCAAAGAGGGAGCGTGCTTGTCATCGTCCTGCCAAGCCTGGGGCGCGTCGCCGTAGGGTTCGAGCGGTTTCGTCGTCAGCGGCGCCCCATCGCGGTCAAACCAAGCCAGCTGCACGCGACCTTCATTCCATGTCTGCTCCCCCTCGTTGTCTCCTGGCCCGGCATAGGTTGCCGTGACGTAGTATCCCACGAGTTCATGCTGGTCGCCCGGCTCGCCGCCGAGCCCGGCGTAGGTGTAGTCGAATCGGTAACCACCTCCCTCGCTATAAATCTCGCCTTGATGGTTCCGTTCCCACGCCACGCCAAGGCGCCCACGGCCATCAATCGCCAATGCCGGGCTGTCGACGCGTAGGTCGTGAAGGATCTCGTACTCGTCGTAGGGATCGTTGTTCTCGCCGATCGCTCTTTGGCTGTAGGCGCCCGTTACGCTGATCACCGGCCCGAGTTCACCGCTTGCCGAAATGCGGCGAGCAAACAACCGAGACTCGACAACGTAGCCATCGGCGGTTAAGACTCTCTCGGACGCGAGCCACATCGCCGCGACACCGCCAGCAGGGTCCGCGACGATGTCGAGCGGCAAGGCCGTGCGTGTTGGGTCAACCCAGGGGACCCCAGGGATCTGTGGCGCGATAAAGGCCGCCTCGCTGCCGGCAGAAATGGTCACGAGCGGACCCTGTTCTACGCCCGCCGCCGAGAATGCTTGGGCGACGATCTGGTCGCCAG
>JBCDJN010000118.1:0-15523 GCA_039414355.1 Planctomycetota bacterium
CGGCGGGCTACACGCGGTTCTTCCCCGGCACGCTGGTGATGATCGTCCTGTTCACCGCCATCTTCGCCACGATCTCGATCATCGAAGACCGCAACGAGGGTTTCCTGCAGGGCGTGCTCGTGGCGCCGGTCTCGCGGTGGGCGATGATGCTCGGCAAGGTCTTCGGCGGCGCGTCGATCGCGCTGGTGCAGGCCGCGCTGTTCCTCGCGCTCGGCTGGGCGACGGTCGAAGGCGTCAGCCCCACGCCGCTGGGCGCCGTGATGGCGGTGGCGATGTCGGCGGTGCTCGCGGTGGCGCTCACGGGCCTGGGCTTCTTGATCGCCTGGCGGATGGAATCGACGCAGGGCTTCCACGCCATCATGAGCGTCTTCCTGCTGCCAATGTGGTTCCTCTCCACGGCGTTCTTCCCGCACGACGCCGGCGGCTGGGTCGGCACGCTGGTGCGGCTCAATCCGCTGAGCTTCGGCGTTGCCGGCCTCCGCCAATACCTGCAACCGGCCGACCCCGGCCCCGCTTGGCCATCGCTCGGCTTGAGCTGGGCGGTCGCCATTGGTTTCGCGGCGGTGATGCTCGTTGCGTGCTGGCGGGTGACGAGTGTCCGGACCAAGGGAGACTTCAAGACGTGACCCCCTTCGAGAGCCTCTTCCTGCTCGCCGCCGGGCACCCGATTGTCCACGTCAACGCGGCGCTCAATAGCCTGGCGACCGTGCTGTTAATCGCGGGCTACGTGCTGATCAAGCAAAAGAAAGAGCGGGCCCACCAAGCCGCCATGGGAGCGGCGATCGTCACGTCGGCGGCGTTCTTGGCTTGCTACCTGTACTACCACTTCGTGGTTAACCTCACGGTGCCATTCACGCACGAGGGGCCGGTTCGGTACGTCTACCTGGCGATCCTCCTCTCGCACATCGTGCTGGCGATCACCGTTCCGTTCTTCGCGTTTGCGGCCGCGTACTACGGCTGGCGAGCCCTCGAAGGCCCGGCGGAGACCTCGCCGCAGATGCGGGCCCGCCACCGGGCGATCGTCCGCTGGGGCTTCCCCATTTGGGTCTACGTCTCCATCACCGGCGTAGTGGTCTACGCCATGCTGTACCACCTCTGGCCATCGGCCGAGCTGCTGGAGAACGCCGCCTAGCGTCTTCGCACACCCAACTCACTGCGGCGATGTGGGGATGCTGGCGATAAGGGGGATGAACCGTCAGCGTTGCACGCGCTGGATTTCTCTATCTCCCCCATCACCAACATCCCCCTGATCCCCTTCCCCGTTTAGGCGTGGCCAAACGCTTTGTCCGGGTGACCGGCGAACCGTATACTGCGGGCGTTGCAAGTGACTGTGCCGCTTGCGTTTCGCTCGTTCGCCCGGCGCCGTTGCATGCGACCGCCCGCCTCGTCCAACCTCCGCTTTCCGCTCGCGCTGCTCGCGGCAGCCGCGGTGTCTTTGGCGGGCGCCACGGCTCGGGGCGACGCCGCCCTGCTGGTCGATCTCACCAAGCCCGGCAGCCGGATTGTCCGCCAGCTCGATCAGGTTGAGGCGCTCGTTGAAGAGGAGCAGTGGACCGAGGCGATCGAGCTACTGGAGGCGCTGCTCGCCGACTCGTCGGCCGGTGTGTCGGTCGTCAGCACGGGGGACGGGCGGTACGTGTCGGCGGCCGAGAGCTGCCACGCCGAAATCGCCCGCCTGCCGCGGGCAGGGCGGCGGCAATACCAAGCGACCGTCGACCCCGCCGCCAAGGACCTCTACGACCGCGGCCGAGCCGCCCGCGACGAGTCGCTGCTCCGCCGCGTGATCGCCGAGGCGTTCTGCAGCAACTGGGGCGACGACGCCGCGCGGACGCTCGGCGACCTCGCCCTGGAGCGCGGCGACTTCGCCGCCGCCCGCCGCTGGTGGCGGCTCGCGTCGCCCCTGCTCTCCGACCCCGGCGGACGCCCCCTCGACTGGGCGCTGAAGAACGTCGACCTCAGCCAGCACGCCGCCGAGGTCCTCCGCCGGCTCCGAGAAACGCCACGCCCGCGGGCCACGCTCTCCCATCCCGACAGCGATGTGCCGCTGGGCGACTTGCTGCTGCGGATGGTGGCGGCGTCCACGCGCGAAGGCGACCTCGATCGCGCGGAGCGCGAGCTGGCGATCCTTCAAGCACTTGCCCCCGAAGCCGCCGGGCCGGTGAGCGGCGTGGACGGCACGCTGGTCGACCTCGCCGCCGGCATGCTCGAAGAGGCCCGCGTACGCAGCGAACCGAACAACGAACCGAATAGCGACGCCGTCGGCCCGCTCGTCGGGCGCCTCTGGCCAAAGCCAACGCCGCTGCTCCGAACCCGCGCCGCGTGGCAAACCGTCTCCAGGATCGGCCGGCCGACCAGCGGAGCGGAGTTCGCGACGCCCACACCGCCGCTGGTTCAAACCGCCACGTGGGGCCGCTGCGTGCTGTACCGCAACGGCGGCGCCTTGGTGGCGGCCGACCTGCTGGATGGCTCGCCCCAAGTCACCCGCCGCGGGGAGCTCCACCGCGGCGCCGAGTCCGTGACGAGCGTGCCCGAACGCGGCGGGGTGATCCGGTTTGGGTTTGCCCGCCCGCAGATCCTGCGGCGGCGGGGCGACGCCCTGTTCGGCGAGCCGCCGACCGTGCATCGCGACATCGCCTACGCCCGCGTCGGCCCAGCGACCGCCACCACGCGGCCCGCCGGCAAGACACGCATCGTGGGTCGGGACCTCCGGCGAGCGGCGCTCGCGACGCTCGATATCGATCCGCCCGATGGCGACTGGGCGTTCGGCGGCCCGCCCCTGGTGCGCGGCGGCCGGCTCTACGTGACGCTGCTGGCGAGCGCCGTGCGGCCGCGGCTCGGCGTGGCTTGCTACTCGGCAGCGACCGGCGCCGAGCTGTGGCGGACCGATGTCCTGAGCGGCCAGCCGAGCGACGACATGGTCTCCACGACCGATGCGTACCCGCTGCTGCTGGCCGGCGACGCCGTGGTGCTGGCGACCGACTTCGGCGCCACCGCCGCCGTCGACGCCGAGACCGGCGCCCTCCGCTGGGTCGCAACCGAGCCCGCCGGCGAGAAGCCGCTTAGCTTCGGCCCCCGGGCCAACACGTTTGGCGCCGTGGTCGCGAGCGACCGCGTCTTCACCGCGAGCACCGCCACGCGCACCGTGGCGGCCCTCGATCTGGCGACCGGTGTCACGCTGTGGCGAAAGCCGGCGCCGTGCGACGAAGCGGCGCCGCTGGGCGCCGACGGCGGCGTGCTGGTGGTGGCGGGCACGCAGATCGCCGGCTACGACACCCAAACCGGCCGCCGGCTCTACCGGTTCCCCGGCAGCGAACACGCCGGCCTCCGCGGCCGCGGCCGAGGCTGCCTGGCGGGCGACGAAGTCTTCTGGCCAACCCGCGACCGGCTGTACGCCTTCGAAACCAAGACCGGCGCCATGACCCGACCGCCGATCGACCTGACCGACCTCGGCGGCGACGGCGCCACGGTCACCCCGGCCCTAAGCTGCTTGGTCGTCGCCGGCGCCGACGCCATGACCGTCCTCGGCCCCATCAACCGCCAGAACGCAACCGAAGACCCGTTCGCCGGACCATCCCTAACGGACTAGCCTGAACTCTGCGATTCCGCATTCCGAATTCCCAATTCCGCATTCGAATATGTCCCTTCCCGATTCCGACTTAGAAGCGATCCAGCAACTCGGCGACGCCAAAGCGCGGCTCACCACCGAGCTCGGCAAGGTGATCGTCGGCCAGCACGAGGTGGTTGACCAACTGCTCATCGCGCTGTTCGCCCGCGGCCACTGCCTGCTGGTGGGCGTGCCGGGTCTGGCGAAGACGCTGCTCATCCGGTCGCTGGCGGACGCGCTCGCGCTCGACTTCAACCGCGTGCAGTTCACGCCCGACCTGATGCCGAGCGACATCACCGGCACCGAGCTGATGCAGGAAGACAAGGCGACCGGGCAGCGGGCGTTCAAGTTTGTGCCGGGGCCGCTGTTCGCCAACATCGTGCTAGCCGACGAGATCAACCGCACACCGCCCAAGACGCAGGCCGCGCTCTTGGAGGCGATGCAGGAGAAGCAAGTCACCGTCGGCGGCGAGCGGCGGCCGCTGCCTTCGCCGTTCTTTGTGCTGGCGACGCAGAACCCGATCGAGCAAGAAGGCACTTACCCGCTGCCCGAGGCGCAGCTCGACCGGTTCATGTTCATGATCCAAGTCGACTACCCGACCTCCGACGAGGAGCTGGCGATCGTCAAGGCGACCACCGCCGACGTGGAGACCACGATCAACGCCACGCTTTCGGCCGAGGAGATTTCGGCGATGAGCCACCTGGTCCGCCGGGTGCCAATTGCCGATCACCTCGCCCGGTACGCCATCGAGCTGGTCCGCCAGACCCGCGTCCGCGCCAAGGAGAATGCCGGACGGGAGCTGCCGGAGATCGTCACGCAGTACGTGAGCTGGGGCGCCGGCCCGCGGGCGAGCCAGTTCCTGGTCCTCGCGGCCAAAGCCCGAGCCGCCCTGGCCGGCCGCCACTGCGTGGAAGCCGAAGACCTCCGCTGCGTCGCCGCCCCCGTGCTGCGGCACCGCATCGTCACCAACTTCAACGCCGAAGCCGACGGCGTGACGGCGGACGATGTGGTGATGGCGCTGCTGGAGAAAACGGCCGTCGGTGCGGCGGCGTAGGGTGTGAACCACAGAGGGCACAGAGGACACGGAGAGCAGTCATGGGATGCCTAGGTGTGCATTTCGCCGTAGAGGCTGGAGTCGTCGAGCAGCTGACCACCGCCATTGATGACGCCGCGAAGATGGCAATCATTGAGGCAATCGAAGAAGCTTGGGATCGAGAATGGTTGCACGACAACGACAAGTCTTGGGACGCGCTGCACCGATCTCTCACTGATGGCAAGCTAGAGTGGGAGAGCGGGGCTTACCCGTTGAGCCATGCCGTATTGGGCGGGATTAAGCTCTACGATGGCGACGACTACATCATTTGCCTTGTCCGACACAGCGAAGTTGGAGACGTAGCAACCGCTTTGCAATCCGTGACGCGGGAGAGCTTGCGTCGTGGGTACGACCTTATTCCCGCAGATGCCTATCTAGAACTAGGCGATGAAGACTTCGAGTACACCTGGGAGTCGTTTCAAGGTCTTCCCGACCTATTCTCCCGCGCCGCAACTGCTGGCCGCGCTGTCATCTTCACTGCAAGCCAGTGACTCCTCCGCGTCCTCGGCGACCTCCGCGGTTAATCCCACCCTATGCCCAACCCCATCGACCCGCAGACGCTCGCCAAGATCAAAGGCCTGCGGCTGCGCGCTCAGCACATCGTTGAGGGGTACGTCGCCGGGCTGCACCGGAGCCCGTTTCAGGGGTTTTCGATCGAGTTTGCCGAGCACAGGGAGTACGCGCCGGGCGACGACCTGAAGCACGTCGACTGGAAGGTGTTCGGCAAGACCGACCGGGTCTACCTCAAGCAGTACGAGGAAGAGACCAACCTGATTGGCTACCTGGTGCTGGACGTCTCGGAGAGCATGGCGTACGGGAGTGAGGGGCCAGGGGCCAGGGGCCAGGGACCAGGGGAGCAGCCGGCGGCGTCGAAGTTGGAGTACGCTCAAACGGCGGCCGCGGCGCTGGCTTACTTGATCCTGCACCAGCAGGACAGCGTGGGCCTCGCCACGTTCGACGATCAGGTCCGCAAAGTGTTGCGGCCCAGCTCCAACGCGTCGGCGCTCAATCAACTGCTTACCGTGATGATGGGCGGCGGCGGGAAGGAGAAGACGGCGACGGGGCCGATCTTCCACGACCTCGCCGAGCGGTTCACGCGTCGCGGCGTGGTGGTCATCCTCAGCGACCTGTTCGACGACCCGGAGCCGATGCTCGCCGGGCTGAAGCACTTCCGCAGCCGCCGGCACGACGTGGTGGTGATGCACGTGATGGACCCCGCCGAGATCGACTTCGACTTCCAGCAACCTACGCTGTTCAAGGGCCTGGAGGCCGCCGGCGACCTGCTGGTGGAGCCCGCCCGACTGCGGCAGGCGTACAAGTCGGAAGTGGACGCGTTCCTCAAACAAGTCGCCACCGGCTGCCGGAGCCAGGGCGCCGACTACCTGCTGCTGCGAACCGATGAGCCCATCGGCCCGGTCCTCGCTCGCTGGCTCGCCCATCGCCAGCGGCGGGTTCGGTGACGCTGGAGGAAACCACAGAGGGCACAGGGGGCGCGGAGTTATGCAGTGGATCGGACTCAACTGAATCTGGTTAGTGGAGCGGTTGTTGATTCCGCGATCGCGGTGCATCGCGAGCTTGGCCCAGGATTGCTTGAGTCGGCGTACGAAGCCTGCTTGTTCTTCGAGTTGAAGGCGCGTGGCATTGCTGTCCACAGGCAGGTTGAGTTGCCGATCGAGTACCGTGGCCATCGGATCGAAACCGCATACCGGCTCGATCTTCTTGTCGAACAACTCGTCGTTCTCGAGCTCAAGGCCGTGCAGGCCATCACTGACATCCACCGCACACAGCTTCTTTCGTACCTCAAACTCAGCAAGAAGCCGCTTGGGCTACTCATGAACTTCAACGTAGAGTTGATGAAGCACGGCATCACCCGAATCGCAAACTAGCAAACTCCTCTGTGCTCTCCGTGCCCTCTGTGGTTAAACCCCATCGTGCCTAACCAAGCCAACGTCAACTCGTTCGACGCCATCCAGTCGCTCCGCGCCGCGATGCTGGTCTTCGCCAAGCAGAGCGACGAAGGGCTGACCGAGTGCGAGACCGAGATGCGGCGGCTCTTGGAGTGGCTTGAGCATGATCGGCCCGGGTTCTGGAAGGAGCAGGTGCGGCTCGCCCACGACGCGGCTCACAAGGCGAAGGGCGATTTGCACCGCTGCTTGATGTACCCGGTGGGCGTTAACGACCGGCCGGCCTGCACCGAGGAGCGGGCCGCGCTCAAGAAGGCCGAGGCCTACCTCGCCCACTGCCGCGAGAAGCAGGAGCGGCTGCGTCACTGGATCCGCGAAGTGCGGCACGAGCTGCACACCTACCAGGGCCGCACCACGCGGCTGCGCGAGGTGGTGGAGCACGACACGCCGAAGGCGGCCGCCGTGCTCGCGAAGATGCTGACGACGCTCGAAGAGTACCAGCGGCTCAACTCCCCCACGGCGAAGCGTTCGGCGTCCGTCGGCGGGGCGGGAACAAACGGGGGGAACGCGGACGAATCCCCTTCGTCCCAGCCTCCCACCGACGCGGCCGCCGAGACTCCAACCGACGATCAACAGCCATGAAGCCACTCGACCTCTACACCGGCGCCGGTCGCATCCGGCACGGGCTTGAAGAGCTGACGCTCGCCTTCGAGGCGTCCGCCGACGGGTGGGACGACTCGGTGCGCGAGAAGTTCTACGAGGAGCGGATCGAACCGATTCTGCCGATTGTAAAGAACGCGCTCGACGCCGTGGGCCGTATGCAGCAGTTGCTAAGCGAGGCGCAGCGCGACATGCAGCAGTAGCGGCGCCCAAGAATCCGCGGCGGGCCGCTATGATGGAGGTAGGGCCCGCCCCGCCGCCCGCTACACGCCTTGAGGAACGCCGTGCCGAACCGCTCCCAACCCTTCTCAACGCGCAACCTGCTGGAACTCCTGCGGGACCTGCAGCGACTGGCAACCGAGCGTGCCGACGCCGAGCGGGCGTTGGCGGAGCGCCACGAGGCGGGCGCCAAGCAGGCCGCCGACGCGCGGGCGGCGGCGATCGATGCGGCGGAGGCTGACTTCGAGAAGAAGCGGGCGTCGGCGGACGCCTCGTTCGCCGGTCGGCGTGAGTCGCTCGTCGCAGACTACCAAGCCGCCCGCACCGGCGCGCAGCGCGAGTACCACGGGCTACGCGACGCCGCCGAAGCCACACGCAAGCAGACCACCGAGGAGGCGAAGCAGCGCCACCGCGACGAGGCGATGGTGATCGTCAGCACCTACGACGCCCAGAAGAACGAGCCGACCCGGCGGCTGGAGAAGCTGGCCGAGCAGCTCAAGCTCCGCCGGCAGGAGCGGGCGCTGCTCGAGCGGGACTCGGCACAGATTCTCAAGTCCCGCGGCATCCCAGCCAAGCCGACGTCCGACGCGACCGCGCCCGAACCGCTCGACGAACCAAACGTCGACGCGTTGCTGGCCGCGGTCGATTCGGAGACGGCGGCAGCTCGCGACGCGGCTGAGAGCCTGTACCGCGACCGTCTTTCGCAGTGGCTGGTCGGACCGATTCCGGCGGCGGGCGGATTGGTCGGCGCCGGGCTTGGCGTTGCTGGCGCCGGGGTGGCGATGGGTTGGGCGGTGGTCCCGCTCGTCGTCGCGGCGGCGGTGGGCGGGGCCGTTGGCGCCGGCGGCGCGTGGCTTGGTCTCCGCCCCGCGGCCACACGCAAGGCCCATGGGCTGGTCGACGAGATGCGTCGCCACCAGGGCACTGCCGACGCCTTGACCGAGCAGACACTCGCCGCCGGAAAGCTCCGCCGAGACCGCGAGGCGACCGAGATCCGCGATCGGACCGACAAGGAACTGGCGGACCTTGGGTTCGAGATCGGCGGCCTGCTGGCCGAGATGCGCCAGCGGACCGGCCAGCAGCTCGGCGAAGCCGGCGAGGTCTTCCCCGCAAAGCTCGCTGACATGCGGACCCGGCACGAGGCCGACCTCGAACGCCTCGACAGCGACCTTCGCAACGAGCTGGCAGCGCTGACCACGGCACGCGACCAGCGCCTCGCCGACGCCGAGCGCACCGAGCACACCGAGCTTGAGCGGCTCGAGCAGCAGCGAACACGCGATTGGGAAACCCTCCGCGACCGCTGGCTCAACGGCTACGAGGAGACTCGCCGCCAACTGCGGGCGGTGCGCGTGGCGTGCGACCGGCTGTTCCCCGATTGGTCTTCCATCGACTACGACGATTGGGACAAGCCCACCGGCCCGTCGATGGGCGTTGAGTTTGGGCGTGTGCTGCTCGATCTGGCGACCGTTAAGCACGGCGTGCCGGACGACGAGCGGCTTTTGCCGGAGAAGACGCGCAGCGAGCTTCCGGCCCTGGTCACGCTCGCCGAGCAGCCCTCGCTGGTGGTCACCGCCGAGGGCCCCGCGCGCCGGCAGGCGACTGACCTGCTGCAGGCGGTCATGCTCCGCTGGATCACCGGCCAGCCGCCGGGCAAGGTCCGCTTCACCGTGCTCGACCCGGTGGGGCTGGGCGAGGCGTTCAACTCCTTCATGCACCTGGCGGACTACGAGGAAGGCCTCATCGCCACGCGGATCTGGAGCGAGCCCCGCGACATCACCGAGCAGCTCGCCCGGCTCACGCACCACATGGAGACGGTGCTGCAGCGCTACCTGCGGAGCGAGTACGACACCATCCACGAGTACAACGCCCAAGCGGGCGAGGTGGCGGAGCCGTTCCAGGTGCTGGTCGTCAACGGCTTCCCGGCGGGCTTCTCCGACGACACCGCCCGCCGGCTCGTGACGCTCGCCACCAACGGCCCGAAGTGCGGCGTCTACGTCATGGTGAGCATCGACGGCAGCCTCCGCTTGCCCAACGACGTGCCGATCGAAGACCTGATGGCCGACGCAGTCCGCCTGAACTGGAATCAGCAGCGTACGCGGTTCGAATGGGACTACCCGCTACTGGGCAAGCTGCCGCTGCGGCTGGCGGAGCCGCCGGCGCCGGAGCGGATGGTGACGCTGCTCAAGCAGGTGGGCCGGGCGGCGAAGGACGCCGTTCGGGTTGAGGTGCCCTTCGAAGTCGTAGCGCCCGCCGCCGACGGCCTCTGGCAGCGGACCTGCGGCGACGAGCTGCGTGTGCCGCTCGGTCGCGCCGGCGCCAACCGACTGCAGGACGTTCGCCTGGGCAAGGGCACTTCGCAGCACCTGCTGGTGGCTGGCAAGACCGGCTCCGGCAAGTCGACCTTCCTGCACGCGCTGGTGACCAGCGCGGCGATGCACTACAGCCCCCGCGAGCTGGAGTTCTACCTGGTCGACTTCAAGAAGGGCGTGGAGTTCAAGTCGTACGCCACCAACAACCTGCCGCACGCGCGGGTGGTGGCGATTGAGAGCGAACGCGAGTTCGGCCTGAGTGTGCTGCAGCGGCTGGACGAAGAACTAAGCCGCCGCGGCGAGTTGTACCGCGAGTCGGGCGTGCAGAACCTTGCCGACTTCCGCGAGAAGCACCGCGACGTGGCGATGCCGCGGATCCTGCTGGTGATCGACGAGTTCCAGGAGCTCTTCACCGAGGACGATAAGCTGGCCCAGGAGTCCACGCTGCTCATGGACCGCCTCGTCCGACAAGGCCGGGCCTTCGGCATGCACGTGGTGCTGGGTACGCAGACGCTGGCCGGCGCCTACTCCATCGCCCGCAGCACGCTGGGTCAGATCGCCGTCCGCGTCGCGCTGGCCTGCAGCGAGGCGGACGCCCACCTGATCCTCAGCGACGAACGCAACACCGCCGCCCGCTTCCTCAGCCGCCCGGGCGAAGCGATTTACAACGACCAAAACGGCCTGCTCTCGGCGAACGAGCTGTTCCAGGTTGTCTGGCTGCCCGACAACGAGCGGTCCGAGCGTTTGGCGAATGTGAACCGCTTGCGCGAAGCCCGCGGCGAAAGCTGGCCGCCGCCGGTCGTCTTCGAAGGCAACGCGCCCGCCGACCCGAGAGAGAACGAAGCGTTGCGAATGCGGATTGCGGAATGTGGACTGCGGAATGACGCGCGTCCTCAGGGCGAGGCGACTGCATCGCTTGCGCGTGATTCCGCATTCCTGGGAGACTCGGTCGCCATCCGCCCGCCAACCGCGGTGCACTTCGGACGGCACGGAGGGTCGAACCTGCTCATCGTCGGGCCGGACGAACGATCGGCGCTCGGCATGCTGACCGTCGGCGGCGTTTCGCTCGCCGCGGCCGACCCGAGCAGCCGGCTGGTGGTGCTCGACGCCACCCGTCCGGGCGATGCATCGGAGGGTGTTTGGCAGCGAGTCGCCGACGCATTGCCCGAGGGAGCCGAGCTCGCCAAGCCCGCCACCGCGCCGGCGACGCTCGCCGTGTTGGCGGCCGAGGTCGCCCGCCGCGAGGCGGAGTCCGATGAGTCGGCGCCGAGCATCTACCTGCTGATCCACAACGCGGGCCGCTTCCGCGACCTGCGGCGGAGCGACGACGACTTCAGCTTCTCGATGGACGCCGACAAGCCCAAGAGCCCCGACAAGCACCTGGCCGAAATCCTCAAGAGCGGGCCCGGCGTCGGCGTGCACGCCCTGGTTTGGTGCGACAGCTACAACGCCGCGAGCCGGCTGTTCGACCGCACGACGATGCGAGAGTTCGCCCTGCGAGTCGTGATGCAGATGTCGGCGGCCGACAGCAGCAACCTGATCGATACCCCGGTGGCCAGCACGCTCAAGCCGCACCGCGCGTTCTTCTACAGCGACGAGACCGGCGAGATCGAAAAGCTGCGCCCGTACGGGCCGCCGAGCGAGGCGTGGCTAGAGTCGATCGGGCGATCCGCCGCCGCGCCGGCGACGCCCCGCTAAGCAGGCGATTGGCAGGGAGGCGAACAGCCCCGCCGCGGTCGGCTCGGGGACGCCGGCGACGTCGATTAGGTTGCCGCTCTGCGTGTCGAGGTTATCTCGCCAGAGCGTGAAGTCGGCAGCATCGACCACGCCGTCGCCGTTGCCGTCGGCGGGCAGGCCGTCGCCGGCGGCGGTCAACCCGAACTGAGCCTGCCAGAGCGTGTAGTCGTCGATGTCGACTTCACCGTTGCGGTCGTAGTCACCGGGGAGCGGGTCGGTGAGGTCGAGCCCCGCGGTCCCCTCGATCCAGTTGATGAAGCTCGACACGCGGGTGAACGACGCGCGGTCGCCGTAGTCGCTGTCGGCCTGGCCGGAGAAGGTGGAGCCGAGGGACGTGATGCCGGCGAGGAGGAGATCGCCATCCTGCTCCAGGAACAGCCCGCCGCCGCTGTCGCCCGGGGCGGTGAGGTACTCCAGGTCGAGCGGCGTCGGGCTGCCGAGCGTTGACGTGCCGGGCACGCCGGGCTCGTCGAAGTCAACGGTCACGATCCGGTCGGTCGGCGGCGAGATGACGCTGCCGGGGGTGGTGGTCGTTCCGACCGCGTCGATCACATTCCGCCCGGCCCGCTTCGTGCCGCCGGGCTGGGTGGCGCCGGTCAGGCCGGTGCCGGTCGTTCCAAAGCCGACGAGGGTTGCCGTCTGCGCCAACTCGTCGCGGTCAAGGTAGAGCGTCGCCGGCGCCACGTCGGTCACCCGCTCGCTGAGCCGCACCAGGCCGATGTCCCAGCCCGCGAACAGGTTCGTCTCGCCGCCGCTGAGTCCCCAATTGACGTGCGGAATCCACTCGGCCGCGCCAATGGTGTCGCCGCCTAGCTGGAACCGCAGGTTCGAGATCCCGGCGCCGAGGTTGTCGGTCCCATCGACGACGTGCGCCGCGGTGAGCACCCAGTCGGGGCTGACCAGCACGCCGGAAGCCAGGAATGATCCGCCCGGCTCGTTCCAATTGAACCGACCGACCGAGTCGAACTCGGGCTGATTGGCCAGGTTGAGATAGAGCTGTTCGCTGCGGTCGTGGCGGATGGTGCCGGCCAGGCTCGTCGTCGCAACCAGGCCGGCGAGCAGCGACGCGGCGGACCAGATTCGCTTCATGCCAACGCTCCTGAGCCCACGGCTCTTCCGGAAAACAAGGCGGCTCAGACGAGCTCAGCCTAATCGATACTCGCGGATTCGTGCGGATTGTGGTGTGCGGCGGTTCACTCAGCCTTGCCTATTGCTAGACGGCTTGCTGCCGTAAGCCGGCCGCCCAACGCCGAAACGTTAAGCGTGGGCCGCCGATTTGGGCCGGTCGACAGGTGGGCCAAGGGCCTTAGAATGGCGGCTTCGAGAGTCCTTCTCCGGCGAGCCCCATCAACAACAGTCGACTCGCCGGCTGCTTCCCCAACCTTCAGTCCTAAGCCCCCAGCCCCCGCCGAAGCCATGAGCACGATTGTCGATATCCACGCCCGCCAGATTCTCGACAGCCGCGGCAACCCGACCGTGGAGTGCGACGTGACGCTGGCCGATGGCTCGACCGGCACCGCCGCCGTGCCGAGCGGCGCCAGCACCGGCGCCCACGAGGCGTGGGAGCTGCGCGACGGCGACAAGTCCGTCTTCATGGGCAAGGGCGTCGCGACCGCCGTCTCCAACGTCAACGACAAGATCGCCGATGAACTGATCGGCATGGACGGCCTGGACCAGGTGGCCGTTGACCACCGCATGCTGGAGCTGGACGGCACGCCCAACAAGAAGAACCTGGGCGCCAACGCCATCCTGGGCGTCTCGCTCGCCACGGCCCACGCCGCGGCCAAGTACACGGAGCTGCCGCTCTACCGATACCTGGGCGGCAGCAACGCCCGGCTGCTGCCGGCGCCGATGATGAACATCCTCAACGGCGGCGAGCACGCGGACAACTCGGTCGACATCCAAGAGTTCATGGTCATGCCGTTGGGCTTCGACACGTTCAGCGAAGCCCTCCGCTGCGGCACCGAGATCTTCCACAACCTCAAGAAGGTGCTAAGCGAGAAGAACCTCAACACAGCCGTGGGCGACGAGGGCGGCTTCGCGCCCGACCTGAAGGCCAACGCCGAAGCGTTCGACGTGATCCTCACCGCCATCGAGCGGGCCGGCTACAAGCCGGGCGAGCAGGTCTGGTTCGCCATGGACTGCGCGGCAACCGAGTTCTACGACCGCGACAAGAAGGTCTACAAGATCGACGGCAAGGAGTTGGACTCCGCCGGCATGGTCGACCTCTTGGCCGGCTGGGTCGACAAGTTCCCCATCTGCAGCATCGAAGACGGCTGCGACGAGGACGACTGGGAGGGCTGGAAGATGCTCACCCAGAGGATTGGCGACAGCTGCCAGCTGGTGGGCGACGACCTGTTTGTGACCAACGTCGAGCGGCTGGGCCGCGGCATCAACGAGGGGATCGGCAACAGCATCCTGATCAAGGTCAACCAGATCGGCAGCCTGACCGAGACGATCGACGCCATCAACCTGGCCCACGACAACAGCTACACGTCGATCGCCAGCCACCGCTCGGGCGAGACCGAGGACAGCACCATCGCCGACCTGGCCGTCGCCTTGGCCACCGGCCAGATCAAGACCGGCAGCGCCAGCCGCAGCGACCGGATGGCCAAGTACAACCAGCTGCTGCGGATCGAGGAGCAACTGGGCGGCGCCGCGCTGTACGGCGGGCCGAAGTTCGCGGCCCGGCTGGCGTGAGCAAGCCGAACGCAGACAGGCCACTAAAGCGCCGCCGTTGGCTCCGCGCTGCCAAGTGGCTCGGCGTTGTGTTGCTGGTTTTCTTCGTTGTGGGCGCCGGGTACAGCTGGCGTCTGGCGGGCAAGCTGCTGGCGCCCTCGCAGAGCGTGGTAGGCGAGCCGCCTGATGGCTTCCCTGCCGAGAACGTGTCGTTCGCCAGCCAGTCGGGTTCGCAGATCGCCGGTTGGTACCAGCGTGGCAAGCCCGGTCGCGGGGCCGTCCTGGTATTGCACGGCATCCGGGGGAACCGCCTCGCTTCGGTGCCCCGCGCTAAGCTGATCGCCGAGGCCGGTTTTTCGACCCTGGTGATCGACTTCCGCTGCCACGGCGAAAGCCCAGGGGAGCGGGTCACGCTGGGCTTTGAAGAAAAGCACGACGTGCTGGCGGCGATCGAGCTGCTCCGCCAGCGTCACCCAGGCGAGCCGATCGGCGTGGTGGGTTTCTCGCTTGGCGGGGCGGCGGCCGCGTTGGGCGCACCGCTGGGTGTCGACGCGCTTGTCCTCGAGGCGGTCTACCCAACGATCGACGCGGCGGTGGCGAACCGAACAAGCAAGCTCGGCATCCTGTCGCCGGTAGCCAGCTTCGCGCTGCTGGTGCAACTCGAACCCCGGCTCGGAATCAGCCGCAGCGATTTGCGGCCGGTTGACGCCCTCGCCGACGTTGCATGCCCGGTGATGATTGTCGGCGGCGGCAAGGACCAACACACCACGCCGGAGGACACACGCCGCATGTTCGCCGCCGCCCCCGAGCCCAAGCAGCTGGTCTGGTTCGCTGATCTGGCTCACAACAACTTTGCCCGCTGGCGGCCGGACCACTATCGGTCAACCGTCGTGCGATTCCTTCGGGAAAGCCTCGGCGCGCAACGAAAACCGCCCGGCGATCAATGATCGCCGGGCGGCATAGGTTGCTTCTCGTCTGGTGCGCTAGGGCGAACTAGTCCACCAAGCGGACGTGCTCTGCGCGGGGGCCCTTGGGGCCTTGGCCCGGCTCGTAGGTTACCTGCTGACCCTCGCGGAGGTCGTCGTAGGCGACGCCTTCCACCGCCGAGTGGTGGAAGAACATGTCCTGGTTGCTGCCGGTGTCGATGAACCCGAAGCCCTTGTCCGTTAGACGCTTGATCGTGCCTTCAGCCATTACTTGTCTCTACGTTTCTGATGCCGCCGGAAGGAACTTGTCTCGCCCGGCATTGGCGACGGTGGAGGCGCCGAAACAGATCGGTGGCTCCCGCCGGGAAGACGGTAGGTTGGCAAGAAACCGC
>JBCDJN010000119.1:0-15363 GCA_039414355.1 Planctomycetota bacterium
AAGGCTCTCTTGTAGCCCCGCCTTCGCGAGGATCGCCAGCGTCATGGGCGTGGCGCCGATGTCGTCGGGATCGGCGTCGGGGTTGCCGTCGGCGCTGATCGCGATTCGATCGCCGCGGCGCCACGGAGATTCGCTGCCAAGTGCGTCGGCAACGGCTGCGAAGGCGGTGAGCAAAGCGACCGTGCGGACGGCTAGCGTGCGTCGATGTTGCATGCTCTTCGGCTCGGTTTGAGGAGGCCGGCTGGTTTGGCGTGCGATTGCGGGCGATCGAGATTGGTCCCGCCGCAGCCACAGCGTAGCCTGCGCGGGTGGCGGTAACCAGCAATTGCGGCGAAGGCGCGAGCGCGAAGCCGAGCCCAGCAAAAAGACGCCCCCGGCCGGTTGGCCGGGGGCGTCTTGGATTTCAGCTTTGCCGCTAGTCGCTTACGACGCGAGCGTCGTGACGATCTCCATGACCACCTTGTAGGGGTCGGCGTTGGAGGCGGGGCGGCGGTCTTCGAGGTAGCCCTTCCAGCCGGCTTGCACGGTGCCCACCGGGATGCGGATCGAGGCGCCGCGGTCAGAGACGCCGTAGCTGAACTGATCGATCGCCTGCGTCTCGTGCAGGCCGGTCAGCCGCTGGTCGTTGTCCGAGCCGTACGAGGCGATGTGGGCCTCGTGGCGGGGGCGGAACTTCTCGCAGATGCCCTTGATGAGCTCCTCGCCACCCTTCTCGCGGATATCGGTGGTGGAGAAGTTGGTGTGCATGCCCGAGCCGTTCCAGTCGCCCTTAACCGGCTTGGGGTGCAGCTCGATGCTCACGCCGTACTTCTCGGCGGTGCGGTGCAGCAGGTAGCGGGAGAGCTGCAGGTCGTCGCAGGCGTCCTTGGCGCCCTTGCCGAAGAGCTGGTACTCCCACTGGCCCTTCATCACCTCGGCGTTGATGCCGGTGATCTGCAGGCCGGCCTCGAGGCACGTGTCGAGGTGATCCTCAACGATATCGCGGCCAACGCAGTTGTTGCTGCCCACCGAGCAGTAGTACGGTCCCTGCGGGCCGGGGTAGCCGCCCTCGGGGAAGCCGAGCGGCAGGTTGCCGTTCATGATGGTGTACTCTTGCTCAAAGCCGAGCCACATGTCCGGGTCGTCCTTGAACTTGCCGCGGAAGTTGGAGGGGTGAACCTCGCCGTCGGCGGTCAGCACTTCGCAGAGGACCAGCGACGCGTTGTCACGCTGCGGGTCGTCGATCATCTTCGCCGGCTTGAGCAGGCAGTCGGACGAGTGGCCTTCGGCCTGCTCGGTGCTCGAGCCGTCAAACGACCAGTCGGGGCAGTCTTCAACGGTGCTCGGCTTCTCCGAGACGACTTTCGTCTTGCTGCGGAGGTTGGCTTCGGGCGTGTAGCCGTCGAGCCAGATGTATTCCAGTTTGTAGGCCATGGCGGGGACTCTCCTCGGGTCGGTGCGGCTTCTCGCGTGGTGATGGCTTGCCCGCCTGGCGAGCAGTGCGATCGGCTGCGGTAAAACAGGGATCGGCCGCCACGCTCGGAACAAGCCCACGCTCGGAACAAGCCTTTGGCGACCACCAACGAAATGCAGCAGGCGTGGGTCTCGCACGGCAAACCGCTACGCACCAGCCCGCCAGGAAGTGGCCTGCGCCCTGCCTTGGGAGCCCGGCCACAACCGCCTGGACGGGCCGTTATAACGAACGGGAATGGAGAAGAAAACGGGCCCGGGGCCAGTCTGGGAGGGCCTCGTGCCAACGGCCGCAAGCCGCGGTCGAATCGCCCGGCGACCCCGCCGTGCTACAATCGCCCGTACTCTACACGCCTGCTACCGCACGAGACTGAACGATGGACTGGGCCGAGATCGTCGACAACCCGCACCTGAAGGACCTGCCCTTCAAGATCGAGCAGGATCGCTACGGGAACATCGTCATGAGCCCCGCCAACTACCGACACGGCTACTACCAGAGCCGGATCTCCGCTGGCCTGATCGGCTTACTTCCGCTTGGTCGAGCAGTGGTGGAGTGCTCGGTACAAACGTCAGAGGGGGTCAAAGTTCCCGACGTTGTCTGGCACTCCGACGACTACCTCAAGGCCCATGGCGAGAAGACCCCGCTGCCGGCCGCGCCCGAGATATGTGTGGAGGTGTTGTCGCCGTCCAACTCTTGGGTGGAGATGGAAGAGAAGCGGTCGCTCTACTTTGAAGCCGGGGCCACGGAGGTTTGGGTGTGCGATAAAGACGGCCGGATGGCGTTCTATGACCGTTCAGGCGAGTTAGAGCAATCTGTAATCGCGACTGATTTTCCGCGGGAGATCGAGTAGCGCCCGCGAGGACAAGCCGCGGCCGTGCGAGACGTCGCTCGGCCGCGGCAGCCCTCTGCCCCATTCGGCGGTCGCGGATCGTCTTACTTGACGAACAGCATCTCTTGGTACGTGGGCAGCGGCCACAGGTCGTCGGCCACCAGGCCCTCGAGCTCGTCGGCACAGGAGCGCACCTGCTCCATGGCGGGCAGCACCGCGTCGCAGCAGTGGCGCACGTCTTCGCAGCCGTCCTTGGTCGCCGCCGCCAGCTCGCCGATGGCGTCTTGCAGCGCCTTGACGAGCTGCGTAACGCGGTCGAGCGTCTCGGTATCGAACTCGTAGCCGAGCGCCATCAGGTTGGCGCACGTCGCAGCAAGTTCCGACTGGTAGCGGACAGCGGCCGGGAAGATCATGGTCCGGGCGATCTTCTTTGTCAGGTTCGCCTCGACGTTGACCGTCATGCAGTACTGCTCGCAGTACGTTTCGTAACGGCTCTCGATCTCGCGCTCGCTCAGCACGCTGTACTTGCCGAACAGCTCCTTCACCTCCGGCGTGATGAGCTGCGGCAGGGCGTCGGCGGTGGTGCGGAGGTTGAGCAGGCCACGCTGGGCGGCCTCTTGGTGCCAGTCGTCCGAGTAGCCATCGCCGTTGAAGATGATGGCGCCGCACTCGTTGATGATCTCCGTCAGCAGGTTCTGCACAGCGCCGTGCAGGTTCGCGGAGTCCCCGCCGGTCGCTTCTTCGAGTTTGGTCGCGCAGTAATCGAGCGACTCGGCGATGATGGTGTTCATCGCCACCAGCGGGCCGGCGATGGAGAAGTTTGAGCCGACCGCGCGGAACTCAAACCGGTTGCCGGTGAAGGCGAACGGGCTGGTGCGGTTGCGGTCGCCGGCGGCCTTGGCGAGCGGCGGTAGCGTGTCGACGCCCACTTCGAGCGACCCCTTCGGCAGCGACGAGCTCGCGCCGCCGCCCTTGATCTGCTCAAAGACGTCCTGCAGCTGGTCGCCCAGGAAGATGGAGATGATCGCCGGCGGCGCCTCGTTGGCGCCCAGCCGGTGGTCGTTGCCGGCCGAGGCCACCACCGCCCGCAGCAATCCTTGGTGCTTGTACACGGCGCGAATCACCGCCGCGCAGAAGACCAGGAACTGGGCGTTCTCGTGCGGCGTGTCGCCCGGGTCGAGCAGGTTGCCGTGCTCGCTGGAGCCGAGCGACCAGTTGACGTGCTTGCCCGAGCCGTTGAGCCCGGCGAAGGGCTTCTCGTGCGTCAGGCACTCCATGCCGTACTTCTTGGCCACCTTCTTCAGCACCAGCATGATGAGCTGCTGGTGGTCGGTGGCGACGTTGGCGGTTTCGAAGATCGGGGCGATCTCGTACTGACCGGGCGCCACCTCGTTGTGCCGCGTCTTGACCGGCACGCCCAGGCGGAAGAGCTCGCGCTCCGCCTCGTTCATGAAGGCGAGCACCCGCTCGGGGATGGCGCCAAAGTAGTGGTCGTCAAACTCCTGCCCCTTGGGCGAGGCGGCGCCGAAAAGCGTGCGGCCGGTGCTGAGCAAGTCGGGCCGGGCGTAGAAGAACGCCTTGTCGACCAGAAAGTACTCCTGCTCCGGGCCGGCGGTCGACGCAACGAACGCCTTCGAGTCGCTCCCGCCCGCAGCGAACAAGCTGGTGATGCGGTGCGCCTGGGCGTCGAGCGCCTGCATGCTCCGCAGCACCGGGGTCTTCTTGTCGAGCGCCTCGCCCGTCCAAGAGACAAACGCCGTGGGGATGCAGAGCGTGGTGCCGTTGGGGTTCTCCAGGATGTAGGCCGGGCTTGTGGCGTCCCAGATGGTGTAGCCGCGAGCCTGGTGGGTTTGGCGGATGCCGCCAGACGGGAAGCTGGAGCCGTCCGGCTCGCCCTGGATGAGCTCCTTGCCGCTGAACTGGGCGATGGTGCCGCCGTCGGAGGTGGGCGCCATGAAGCTATCGTGCTTCTCGGCGGTGCCGCCCGTGAGCGGGTAGAAGACGTGCGTGTAGTGGGTGGCGCCCTTCTCAACGGCCCAATCCTTCATGGCGGACGCCACGATGTCGGCCACCGTGGAGTCGATCTTCTCGCCCGCCTCGATGGTCTGCACCAGCGACTTGAAGACCGACTTCGGCAGCCGCTTCTTCATCTGGGCTTTGCCGAAGACGTTCTCGCCGAACACGTCCTCAGGGTGCGTGTCGAGGAACTCAATCGGCGGGACCGCCGGGCGGCTCGTTGCCGAGGCGACGGCCGATTGCCGCTGTGATCCCGAGCCGTAGCTCGGCGAGGCGGTGGGGGCTGAGCCGTTACGCGTAAGGGTGTCCGTGCTCACGATCCTCGGCGACCCGATTCAGGGTCGCCCTCCGTCGCAGCCCGCCTTTCCGCCTGGCGTCGATTCCGTTCGGGTCGCTCGCCGCCGCGAAGAGCTGGGGCCGCTTTCAAGAAGTGTGGGTCCGGCCCTGGGTTCCCTGGCCACGGTTGCCGGGCGCTCCGATCGCCCCGATAAGCGGCACCACGCAGCAACTCTTATGCCGTTCCCCGCAATGATGTTCTGCCGCGTGAATCGCGTGAGCCAGTCGGCCCGCTGCCCGAACCTTAGGCGGCGACGCCCGAATCCTCGGCGCCGCGGGCCAGCGTTACGGGGCGAATGGGCCGGTGGCCGCCGGTGGCTCGCGTTGTGATCCGTCGGCCGATCGACCAAACTGCAAGCAACGGGCACACAACGCCCCAATCGCCGGCGCCGCCGAGCCAACCCGCTGCCGATGCCTCCTCGCAAACTGCGTTTCCTGCCGACCAAAGCCACGTTCAAGCTGGGCAACCAGCTTGGCGCCGGAACCGTTGGCGTGGTCTATCGGGCGACGAGCCCCGACCTGGATCACCCGGTCGCCCTCAAGCTGCTCCACCCCAACGTCTCGGGCGACGAGAAGATCGTCGATCGATTCGAGCGAGAGATCCAGATCATGGAGCGGCTGGGCCACCCGCACATCGTTCGCCACTACGGCGGCGGCATGCTCGACGGGCAGTACTTCTACGCCATGCAGTTGCTGGAGCACGGCTCGCTGAAGGACCGGCTCACCCGCGAAGGCCCCATCGCCTGGCCGCTCGCCGCCGCCTACGGCGTGCAGATCGCCTCGGCCCTGCAGCACGCCCACAACCACGGCATCGTTCACCGCGACCTGAAGCCCAGCAACCTGTTCTTCGACGACGAAGGCGAGCTGGTGCTGGGCGACTTCGGCATCGCCCGAGACACCTTCGCGGCCGATATCACCGCCCAAGGCATTACGGTCGGCACGTACGCCTACATGTCGCCTGAGCAGATCACCGCCGACGAACGGATCGACGGCAAGGCGGACCTCTACTCGCTGGGCTGCGTGCTGTTTGAGATGCTCACCGGCCACCCGCCGTACCAAGGAGCGAACTTCGCTCAGGTTTGGGAGCAGCACCTGCACAAGCCGCCGCCCTCGGTCCGAGAGCTCGGCGTGGAGTGCCCCGAGTGGCTCGACGATTTGGTTGCGTCGCTGCTTGCGAAGCAGCCGGTCGATCGCCCGTTCAGCGCGCGGGCCGTGGAGGGCATGCTGCTTCAACACCTGCTGGACGATCTCGGCGAAGACGCCTCACGCCGCCTTGCGTACGAGAACCGACCGACCCGAATCGAGACCGAAGCCGACGGCCCGCCTCAGCCCCGCTACTGGGTGCTGATCCTCTCACTGCTGGCGATCGCCGGCATCCTCTTGTGGTCGGCGATGCAGCGTTGACCCATTGTCACGCGCGGGGCAACGATTGCTGCGTCGCCTAACTCCGCCGCCGGCGACCAAGCGCTAGGACACATCCGAAGAGCACAGCCTGGCCCGGTTCGGGGGTCGCCACCGGCGCTAACGCTTCGGCAGCGAAATTTGGGGCGCCAAACGCGTCTCGCCAGATCAAGTAGTCGTCGCTATCGACGACAAAGTCGCGATTCGCGTCTGCTGGCTGTTGGGCGAGCTCGGTGCTCGTGGCGCCGAGGGTGTCCCGCCACACCGTATAGTCAGCGGTGTCAACAAAGCCGTCGCCGTTGTAGTCACCGGTGAGGTAGTTCGGCCCACCCACGTTCGTCAGCAGGGGCGTGCCGTAGGGGACCGCTTGGTTGGACTCCAGGATCTCTTCGCCATCCGGAAAGAGCACCGATGGCTGCCTTGGCGGCATGCTCTGGCTGCCGCTGGCCAAGTCGCTGTGGTCTCCCGTGAACGATTGGCGGAAGTCGATTGGTGAGCCATTCGGGATGTCGGGCGGGCTGAGGGCGCCGGCGCCGGGGTTATCCGTCAGGTTCGAGATGTGCCAGTCGGCGTTCGTTCGGCCGGTTGAGTTGCCCCATCGGCCGAGGTACTCGATCTCGTAACCGATGCCGAAGTACTCGGCGCCCGGCTCCAGCCCGGGGTCCGCGGCGCGGATCGAGCCTTCGATGAAACCCAGTTCGCCGATCTCCTCGGCCCCGTAGTTGATCTGAGCGTACGCCCTGCCGAAGAAAGTCTCGAGCGGCTCGAACACGCCGATGCCGTCCAAGATCTGCCACCCTTCTTGACCTTGCGGGTGGTCGAGGCCGTCGTTGCCAACGTCGAGGTCGTCATTCAACTCGGGCGGTACGCCGTCGTCGTTGCGGATCAGAAATGCGGTGAAGCCGCCGTTTTCGATTGCGCCTTCGCCGCCAAAATCCTGGGCGCCGATCGTGCTTCCCGGCCCAGACCCGAATCCGGGGCCGCTGCCGGTGTTCACCAGGTCCGTGGCGCCGGGGACAACGCTGTACCGGCTTGGCCCGCTATCCGTCAGGTCGCCGGTGAGGTTGCCGCCTTGCCGGAAGACCAGGAAACCGTTCGAGCCCAGCGTCTGGCCGTTGAGGTCGAAGATGTTATCGATCCGACCGGCCGGGCCGGTGTTGGTGGAGTTGTCTTCGTTCTCCAGGAAGATCAGATAGTGATTGTCCAGCGACATGCCGGGCTGGCCGCGTAGCTCAATGAACTCATCCCGTTGGTCGTTCCCGGCGCCGCCTGGGTCAAAGAAGATCTCGTTGATAAACACTTCGGCCGACGCGGGCGCGACGCACGTCGCCGCAACAAGGAACATAGTGGCAACAATCCGTTTGCCGGTTGCCTGGAAATCGATGCGCGTCATTCGGTGTGATTCGGTGTGGGCAGTTCTTGAGTGGGTGTCTAACCGTGCAACGGCGCTCGGCTTGCAACAGCATCAACACAACGTTGACGCCGTTAGCCACGCCGGCCGAGACCGCGTACGGTAGCAACCAAGGGCCGACCCTTGGAGAAGATAGTGTTAAGTTTCCGTTAACACGTCTGTGACGGTTGGCGGGCATGAACCTAGCCCGTATCTTCCAACCCCACCCGCTCTTTGCTTACCCGCTGAATCCGTTCGAGGACCTCTCTGTGACCCAGCCGTGCGCAACCGTTGGTGACCGACATCGGCGCCGGAACGAGCAGGCATTTACGCTTGTTGAGTTGTTGGTAGTCATCGCCATCATTGGGATTCTGGTCGCCTTGCTGCTGCCGGCGGTGCAGTCTGCCCGCGAAGCCGCTCGCCGCGTTCAGTGCGCGAACAACCTGCGACAGGTAGGGCTTGGGTTGTTGCAGGCCCACAACAGCGAGCGGGCTTTCCCCAAGGGTGTGTACAGCGCCGGTAAGGGGGACCGCGGCGGGCTCAATCGCAACCTTTTCACCGATGAAGATGGCCTTGGCTGGGCGGCTCGCATCCTGCCGTATATCGAAGAGCAACCGGTTTACGACCAGCTATCGAACAACGGCATTCCAGCCACCAGCGGCCTGCCGCCCCTCGATGGCGACCCTTTTCAGCCCTTCTTCTTTGTCCGCGCAGCGCTCGCGGGTATCCCGCTTCCTGTCGCTGGCGGCGACGCGGTGATCAGCACTTACCTGTGTCCTTCGGTCGACATGCCGCTGCAGAAGCCAGACGGCGATTTCTTCGGCGGCTCCGCCGGCAACGGCAGCGCCGGTTACGGCGTGATGCATTACAAGGCGTCGCGTGGTTACTGCGACGGTGGGATGTATCTACGCACCAACGAAGCCGAAGAGAACACGCCCAGCAAGTGCCCGATCGATTTAAACCGTGACGGCGACTTCGGCGACTCTGGCGAACGTCTCGACAAGAGGTCGTTCACAAGGCTGCGCGTTAAAGACGTGCTGGACGGCACAAGCCAGACGATCGCGATCGGTGAGGCGGCTTACTTTGTTAACAGCGACGACTTCCCGGTATGGATTGGCTCGTTCGGTGAAGACGGCGCGGTGCTGTTCAAGACGGAGTTTCCGATTAATTGTAACCTCGGTGGGCCGCGGCAGTTCCCGCTCACCGACTTTGAAGTGGGTCGGCTGCCCGGTGGTGACCGTGGCAGCAGTGATGTTGACGATTGTGCCTACAGCTGGCACACCGAGGGTTCGTTCTTTGGATTCGTCGATGGATCGGTCCACTTCATGACGGAGAATCTCGACCTAACCATTTTCCGACTGCTCGGCGAGCGCGCCGACGGGGAGGTGCTGAGCCTTGATTTATAGTCGTTCAAGCCCGACTCTCCGCCATCCGTGTACCGTCGCCTGTTGGATCCTCTTGTTAGGGGTGGCGGTGAGCGGCTGCAACAGCTCGGATTACGACTTGGCGCCGGTTGAGGGCACCGTGCTCTTCGAAGGCAAACCGCTCACCGAGGGGCAACTAATGTTCTCTCCGGTCGCGACTGGTGGTGACATGAATTCCGGTAAGGCCGGCTTCGGGAACCTCAAGGGCGATGGCACGTTTGAGATCTCAACCTACACCGACGGCGATGGGGCCGTCGTCGCCAAGCACCGCGTGACACTGATTAACAATCCCAAGACGCCCGCCGGCAAGGCGCTCGGAGTGAATCGCGTGATGATCCCCGAAGCACTGGTTGTGGAATCCGGCAGAAAGAACAACTTCACGATCGAGATCACGCGCGAGATCCTGAAGACCTACAGCACGCGTTTCTGATTTCGCCGGCGGGGCAGCGCCCCCAAGCACACGGCGAATACCGCCAGCGAAGCGGGCTCCGGCGCCACGCGGACGGTGACGCCCTCAAAACGACCCCCGTTGCCAAGCCGCGTCGTGAATCCCGGAGCGAGGTCCGCCGGCTCGGGCTGGTACTCGCCGTAGATCAGCCGGAATATCTGGCCGGCACGGAACGGGATCCGTAAATCGAATAAGTCGTCATCCGGGGCGCCGGCTTCAACTAGCAGTGTGACGTTCGGCTCATCGACTGTGTCGACGCTCGTAAGACGCAGCCCCACCTCAGAATCGAACAGCGATAACACCTCACCGGTTGGCGTCTCGAGGCGGAAGAACTCGAAGGCTTCGTCGCTCAGGCCGTCGAAGAAGAGCTCGGTCACGAAGCCGTCGACGTCGAACGAGAACTCGACCCCTTCACGTTCTCCGGCGAGCGTGCCGCCGAGGACGTTGAAGCGGTCGATCTCGGCGTCAGCGGCGCCGAGCGTGGCGCGGGAATTCGACCCCAGCCCGCGGCTGCCGTTCTCGTTGAACACCGCGCCGGCAACGGTCGTAGTGAGCGACATCGTCACACCTGAGCGAGTGACATCGCCCGCAGATTCACCGGTGAGGTCGTTCGCGTTCTGTCCGAACATGAATTGCGCGGCCGGCGCATCACTGAGTACTAGGAAGACAACCGCCAACGCGGTTACGGACGCACAGAGGCTTCGCATCGTTACTCCCTCGGCGCCAAGCCGGCGCTGGTAAGGCTAGACCCAAGAAAAGAAAAAACTCGGCCGCGTGCGCGGGCACGCGGCCGAGCGGGGCAGGTGGTCTGCGACAGCGCAAACCTAACGACGGCGGCGGGCCACCAAGCCGGCCAAGCCGAGCGCGGCCAACGAAGCCGAGGCGGGCTCGGGGACGGCAAGGAAGCCGGGCGTGCCGATCGCGGGCTGGCTGAGATCGTTGCCGGCCGTGGTGGCCGCGTTGGTGATCGGGCCGTCGCCGCTGAACACCCCGAACGGCACATCGTAAGACTCGCCGCCGTCCAGGTCGGCCGCCGGGTAGAGCTGGAAGTCGATGATGTCGATCAGCCCGGTGGGCGCCGAGCCGTCGTCCGTAAGGAACAGCGTCACGCCGTCGCCGCCCTGGCTGAGGCCCGAGCCGGAGTAGGTGCCGACCTGCGGAAGCGAAACCACGGCGCCCCAGAGGTCGGTGAACTCCATCACCTGGTCGGCGATCGAGGGGTCGCCCACTTCCTCGGGCACACTGACATCGAGGAACACGACCGATTCGCCCGGAGCGATTACGGCGATGTCGTTGAGCGGGTCGGCGGCGCCGGCGTCTTGCGAGTCGTCGTCGTAGAAGAGCCCGCCGTCGGCGCCGAAGTTGAACGGCGCGTCACCGAAGTTGGTGATCTCGAACCAGTCGTTCGTCAGGTTCTCGCCGGGCTCGTTCCCGGGCCAAATCTCGGTGATCTTGAGGTCGAATTGGGCGTTGGCGGCAGGCGCCACCAGCAGGGCGGCCGCTAGGCCAAGAACGGTCACTCTCATCAGGCAACTCCGGGTGTCGGATGGCTAACGCCCCGTCTGCGAGGGGCGTGAAAACGCGAGCTGAGCAGCGTGACCGAAGACAACCGGGGCTTGGTGAAGAACGCGCGAAGAAGAAATGAAAGTTTCAAGCAGGCTGCGCCGCCCAAGAACGCCGCGGCGGGCGGCGGCCGCCGCCAAAAAGCGGCTTCTCGGCCGTCTCTGGGGCCTCTAAACTGACCAGCTTGCCCTCAGCCCCCGCGACGGACCGCCCCCCGCCCTATGCCCGCCTCTGATATCGTCATCCGCGGCGCCCGCGAGCATAACCTGCACGGGGTCGACATCGTCTTGCCGCGGAACAAGCTCATCTGCCTGACCGGCGTTTCGGGCAGCGGGAAGAGCTCGCTGGCGTTCGACACGCTCTACGCCGAGGGGCAGCGGCGGTACGTGGAGAGCCTGTCGACCTTCGCCCGGCAGTTCCTCGGCCAGATGCCCAAGCCGGATGTCGACCACATCAGCGGCCTGAGCCCGTCGATCTCGATCTCGCAGAAGTCCTCGGGCAACAACCCGCGGTCAACCGTCGGCACCATCACCGAGATCTACGACTTCCTCCGCGTCCTCTACGCCCGCGGGGGAAAGGGTCACTGCCCCAGCTGCGGCAAGCCGATCAGCGCCCAGTCTCGCGAGGCGATCATCGGCCGCATCCTGCAGCTTGAGACGAAGACCAAGTTCATGGTCCTCTCCCCGGTCGTCCGTCAGCAGAAGGGCGAGCACCGCGACCTGCTCGAGGAGCTGCAGAAGCAGGGCTTCGTCCGCGCGCGGGTCGACGGCGAGGTGATCCGGCTGGGGGACGAGTTATCGCTCGACCGCCAGCTCAGGCACGACATCGAAGTGGTCGTCGACCGGCTGACGGCGGGCCCTTCAATCCGCGGCCGGCTGGGCGAGGCGGTCGACTCGGCGCTCAAGGTGAGCAAGGGCACCGTGATCGTCGCCACCGAGCTCGACGCCGTTCCTACAGCAGAAGTGAGCCCCCGGCCTGAGCCGGGGGAGGACCCCGAAGCAACCACAAAGCCCAAGCGCCGCGGCAAGTCAAAGCGAGAAAAGATCGGCCAGCGCCCCGGCGACCTCGTCCTCAGCGCTGACTTCGCCTGCACCGACTGCGGCATCAGCTTCGACGCGCCGACGCACCAGCTCTTCAGCTTCAACTCGCCGCAGGGCATGTGCCTGAGCTGCGACGGGCTGGGCGAGTTCTACTCGTTCGACCCCGACAAGCTGGTGGAAGACCCCACCAAGAGCTTCGCCCAGGGCTGCTTCGCGCTGATCGAGAAGTGGAAAGACCTCGGCCGGTGGAAGCGGCACATCTTCAAGGGCGTCGCGGACACGATGGAGCGGAAGCTCGACCTGAAAGAAGGCACGCTGCTCGAAACGCCGTGGCAGGACCTGCCGGAGAAGCTGCAGTCGCTCTGGCTGTGGGGCACGGGCGACGAGCACATCACTTATACCTGGCGTGCCGGGCGGTCGAGTCAGAAGTACGGCGGGCAGTTCGACGGCATCATCCCCGAGCTGCTCGACAAGTACCGCAGCAGCCAGAGCCAGATGCAGATCCGTCGGCTCGAGCAGTTCATGCGCGTCATGCACTGCCCCGACTGCGACGGCGATCGGCTGAACGCGCAGGCGCGAGCGGTGACGCTTGAGAGCGCGTCGCCCCAGTTCGCCGAGCGGCCGGCGATCTCGCTACCGGAGCTCTGCCACCTGCCGGTGGCGGACGCGGCGGAGTTCTTCGCCGAGCTCAAACTGACCGACGCCCAGCAGTTCATCGCCGCGGAGCTGCTCAAAGAGATCCGCGGCCGGCTCGGCTTCTTGACCGGCGTGGGCTTGGAGTACCTGTCGCTCGACCGGACGGCGCCCACCCTTTCGGGCGGCGAGAGCCAGCGCATCCGCCTCGCCGGCCAGGTGGGCTGCGGGCTGGTCGGCGTGCTCTACATCCTCGACGAGCCCTCCATCGGCCTGCACCCGCGCGATAACGACCGGCTGCTCGAAACGCTTGAGCAGCTCCGCGATTTGGGCAACACCGTCGTCGTCGTCGAGCACGACGAAGACACGATGCGCGCCGCCGATCACCTGATCGACTTCGGCCCCGTCCCCGGTGTCCGCGGCGGCCACGTCGTCGCCGAGGGCAACGCCGCGGCGCTAGAGAAGGCGAAGGAGAGTCAGACCGGAGCGTTCCTGAGTGGGAAGCGGAAGATCGAAGTGCCGGCGACCCGTCGGCTCGACGACGAGGGCGGAAGGTGGAAGGCGGAAGGCGGCGAGCCCGCGGAGCCTTCCCCCCTCGCCCCTTCGCCTTCCGCCTTCTTGCGCGTCATCGGCGCCCGGCACAACAACCTCAAGAACGTCGACGTCGAGATCCCGCTCGGCGCCTTTGTCTGCGTGACTGGCGTTTCGGGGAGCGGCAAGAGCTCGCTCGTGAACGACATCCTGATGGAGTCGCTCCGCATCGAGCTGATGAAGGGCAAGGGCGAGCCGGGCGAGCACGACCGCATCGAGGGCATCGAGCACCTGGACAAGGTAATCGCCATCGATCAGACGCCCATCGGCCGCACGCCGCGATCGAATCCGGGCACGTACATCAAGGTCTTCGACGACATCCGAAACCTCTTCGCCAAGCTGCCCGAGGCGAAGCGGCGGGGCTTCAAGCCGGGGCGGTTCAGCTTCAACGTCTCCGGCGGCCGGTGCGAGGCGTGCGACGGCAACGGCGCCAACAAGCTGGAGATGGACTTCCTGGCCGACGTCTGGGTCACGTGCCAGGTGTGCCAAGGCCACCGCTTCAACCGCGAGACGCTCTCCGTCCTGTACAAGGGCAAGAGCATCGCCGACGTGCTGGAGATGGACATCCAGGAGGCGCTGGACCACTTCGAGGCGGTGCCGCAGATCGCCCACAAGCTGAGCACGCTCCACGACGTGGGGCTCGACTACCTCAAGCTCGGCCAGCCCTCGCCCACCCTCTCCGGCGGCGAAGCCCAGCGGATCAAGCTCGCCCGCGAACTGGTCAAGAAGAGCACCGGCAAGACGCTCTACGTGCTCGACGAACCAACCACCGGCCTGCACTTCGCCGACATCGAGCTGCTGCTGAAGGTGCTCCACAACTTCGTCGACGCCGGCAACACGGTGCTGGTCGTTGAGCACAACCTGGACGTGATCAAGACCGCCGACTGGCTGATTGACATCGGCCCCGAAGGCGGCCGCGGCGGCGGCCAACTCGTGGCGGCCGGCACGCCGGAGTCCCTGGTCGAGTACGCCAAGCAAGCAAAACGATCCGGCGGGCCGCGTTCGCACACCGCTGAATCACTCGCCCCCGTGCTCAACGGTAAGGCATCCACAAACGGCAAAGCACTAACCAGCAAGCGCCGGGCGATCAAGCAGGCCAAGCACATCGAGCTCCGCGGCGCCAAGCAGCACAACCTGCGGGGCGTTGATGTGAAGATTGACCGCGACTCGTTCACCGTTTGCTGCGGGCCGAGCGGCAGCGGGAAGAGCTCGCTCGCCATGGACACCATCTACGCCGAGGGCCAGCGGCGGTATGTCGAAAGCCTTTCGAGCTACGCCCGGCAGTTCGTCGGCCAGATGCAGAAGCCGGCTCTGGAGCACATCGAGGGCCTCTCGCCCGCCATCGCCATCGAGCAGCGCAGCGCCGGCCACACGCCGCGTTCCACCGTGGGCACCGTGACCGAGGTTTACGACTACCTCCGCGTGCTCTACTCCCGGCTCGGCCAGCCCTACTGCCCCGACTGCGATGTACCCGTCGGCACCCAGACCTCGGATCAGGTAACCGATAAGCTCCTCGCCGAGCCCGAGGGGACCAAGCTCTACTTGCTCGCCCCCGTCACGCCCGGCGCCAACGAGAGCTACGCCGACCTCTTCAAGCAGCTCACCGAGAGCGGCTACCTGCGGGTGCGGGTCGACGGCAAGATCCACGAGCTGGCCAAGCCGCCGAAGGTCGATCGTCGCAAGAAGCACGACGTATCGGTCGTGGTCGACCGGATCGCCATCCGCCAGAAGTCGCGGGCCCGCATCGCCGAGGCGGTGGAGTCGGCCCTTTCGCTCGGCAAAGGCGTGCTGCACGCGCTTTATCCGGATGACGACGCGGCCGAGAGCCGCTGGCGGCTCCGCACCCACAGCCAGCACCTGGCGTGCGACGAGTGCGGCCGGTCGTTCGAGCCGCTCTCGCCGCACAACTTCTCGTTCAACAGCTCGCTCGGCTGGTGCGACGCGTGCGAAGGCCTCGGCACCGCCACCGGCGCCAACCCGGCGGCGCTGCTGCGCGATCCCGAGCTGACCCTCGCCGACGGCGCCCTGCTGCTGTGGCCGTCGCTGGGCGGAGAGCTTTCGCGCGCGATGCTAACCGCCCTCAGCCGCCACACCGGCGTGCCGACGGATGTTCCCTACACGCGCATGAACGCCCGCCAGAAGCGCGTGCTGCTGTACGGGACCGGGGAGGAGTGGATCGAAGTTGAGCCTGGCGAGCCGCGAGCGTCAGCGACCGGAGCAAGCAAGAAGAAGCCGAAAGCGC
>JBCDJN010000120.1:0-15025 GCA_039414355.1 Planctomycetota bacterium
GTTGTTGTTGTTGACCTGACGCTTCTTCTTGTCGAACAGGTAATACTGCAGAGTCAACTCTCCAAGCCCGCCTAGGCCGGTATCTCTGAGAGTGTAGCCGTACAACCCGGGTTCGCCCGACTTCGGCTTCCTGTCGTAGCAAATCGTTACCGAAACAAGGTCCTCGTACTCAGTGGGGTTTTCAGGAGTGAAGACGAAGCCGCAAACGTTGTCGACTCGCCCGGCGTCAACCTCCGCCTTAACCGCCTTCATCACGTCGATCACTTTGATGTTTCCGACACGGTCTCTCGGAAACTTGACCTTGATTGGGCCGTTAGTGCCGTCCCGGGAGCCGAAGTAGGTTCCCGTGATCCGGAACTTAACCGTGATTTCGTCAGTCTGCGGCATCGAATCGCCCTTTGTTGGTTGGCGGGAATCCCGCGGCATGTTGACCACGGGCGGCACGCCTCGGAGACTATGCCGGCTCGGCTGATCGGTCGACCACTTCAGACGACAAAGCACGGGCAACTCGTTGCCACCCGTCTGTCACCCCAAGAACCACGAGACTCCACAGGAACGGCTGAGTATGCAGACCACCGAAGCCATCCAGTCCCGCCGCGCCGTCAAGCACTACGATCCGTCTTACGAGATGCCCGAGGCGGAAGTCCGGCAGCTCATGGAGCTGGCGTTGCTCTCGCCTACGTCGTTCAACATTCAGAACTGGCGGTTTGTGGTGGTGCAGGACGCGGGCATCAAGAAAGACCTCCGCGCCGTCTCGTGGGACCAGGCGCAGGTCGAGGAGGCGTGTCTAACTATTCTGCTCTGCGCCAAGCTCGACGCCCACGCCGACGACCCGGCCCGCTACTGGAAGGACGCCCCCGCGGCCGTCGGTGAGATGCTGGTGCCGATGATCGGCCAGTTCTACGACGGGAAGGATGATCTGCAGCGCGACGAGGCGATGCGGTCCATCGGCATCGCCGCGCAGACGATCATGCTCGCCGCCAAAGCGATGGGCTACGACAGCTGCCCGATGATCGGCTTCGACCCGGCGAAGGTCGGCGAGATCATCGGCCTGCCGGAGAAGCACGTCGTCGGCCTGATGATCACCGTCGGCAAGGCGATCAAGCCGGCCCACCCGCGGGGCGGCCAACTGCCGCTTGAGGAAGTCGTCTTCTTCGATGGCTTCCCTGCTGGGTGAATGATCAAGGGGATGAGGGGGATGTTGGTGAGGGGGGAGATGACGCTCGAACGCGTTTCTCGAACCGACCCTCCTACAGCAGCTTGCTGCTGAGAGGGTTTATTCACGAAGACCGGACGACGACATCCATGAGCCGGCAGCTTCACGCCGGTTGAGTCGTCATCCTCATCCCCCCTATCACCAACATCCCCATCATCCCCTTCGAGCATTGAAAGTGGTCAGAAGCCGTTGATGGCGTCGTTGATGGTGTCGATGTAGATGACCTGGAAGAGGCGGATCACGATCAGGCCGCCCACCACAAGCACGCCGACGCCGAGGATGCCGCCGAGGATCCGCGTGAGGGTGGTCATCGCGTCGCGGGCTTCGGCTTCGTATTGCAGCGAGAGCCGGGACATCGACTCGACGATCTGCCCGCTCTCCTCGGCCACCTGCAGAGCGTCGATGAAGTGCCACTGGAAGACCGCCGCGGTGGCGAGTGCTTCGTGCAGCGGCGACCCCGCTTCGACCAGGCGGACGACCCGATCGGTCCACGCCGTGTAGTACCGGCTGCCGGTCGCTTTGAGGGCGAGCGGCGTCAGGCGGCGGAGGTCGATCTCCGTGTTGAGCATCAGGTGCAACGCCCACGTGAGTTGGGCGAGGCAGATCTTCTGCAGGCAAGGGCCGATGCCCGGCAGCGACATCGCGAGGCGTTCCACCGGCGCCACCCAGAGCCAGCCCTTCCGCAGGCCGACGATGACCGCGGCGATCGCCATCACGCCGGCGATCACCAGTTGCACGTAGAGCCACAGCGCGGCCTGACCGGTGACGCCGAAGCCGAGCACGTCAATCGGGTCGCCGCTGAGCGGCCGCTTTAGGTCGAACGCCTGGATCAGCAGCAAGACCACGCCCACGGCGAGCACCGCCGCGGCGAGCTGAAACGCCGGCCACATCAGGCCCATCACCAGCGACCGCATCATCTCGTGCCGCCGGCGATAGTGATCGCTGAGCCGGTGGAGCACCTCGGGCAGGTTGCCGGTCTGCTCGGCGACGTCCACCATCTCGCGGAAGAGCTCGGGGAAGGCGTCGCCGGTGCGGGCCAGGCATTCGCTCAGCGTGTCGCCGCGCTGGACGCCGTCGCTGATGGTCTGCATCGCCGCGCGACCGGGCCCCGAGCCGGCCGCCTCGCGCTGCCAAACCCGGCGGATGTCGATTCCCGACTCCGCCTCCATCGCCACGCGGTGGCAGAGATCGGAGAGCGCTTTGCCGCGGATCTGTCGTCGAGCAAGCATCGGCGTCCGAAAGCTACTGAATCGAAGGTTTAACCGAGACGTCGACCCACAGGCCGCGCTTCGCCTCACGGGCTTCGGCCTGCGCCGCGGCGAGGCGTCGCTTCATCCTACCACTAGAGCGGTAATCGAGGTTGGCGCGAGCCACGCCGAGCCGAACGAGCTCTTCGTTCAAACAGACGCCGTTTGTTTCCACAAACGCGAGGTGCACGCCGTCGGGGGCGAGGCGTTCGGCCAGGAAACTCAGGTGGACACGTCGCTCGGCCGCGTCCACCTTCGCCGCGGTGAGCCTCTTCGCTTCCAGAGCAATCAGGCTCTCGGAACTCGGCAAAGCGTGCAAACCCTGCAGGCGAACGACCGCGCCATTGGCAAGCCGCAGTTCGGGGCCGTCCAAGACCTCATCGACCAAGTGCTCGCCCGCCGGCAGGCGCTCGGGGCCGGCGGCCGTGGGTGACCAAACCGAGAGGCGATACGTGCTGACAAGCAGCACGGTCAACAACAACAGAAGCGAGGGCAATCCCGGCAACGTAAACGGGCCGAGCCTCGAGCGCTTGAAGTGAGATCGGAGCAAACGGCCCCGGCGCATCAGTTCTCGCTGAAGCCGATCTTCGGCATCGCCAGACGAGCCATCGGGTTCTTCGCGAACTCGGCCCGGCACGCCTCGCAGAGGTCGTAGCGTTCGGCTTGGTAGCCTTCGCCTTCGCCGAGCAGGCCATCCTCGTCGCCGTCAAGCAGTTCCGAGATCTGCTCCAGGTTGTCCGCGTCGGGCTCGGGGAAGTTATCGGCGCCGGGCTCAACGGCAGAGTAGACCTCAACGCGGACCACGTAACGGGTCTCACGCTCGGGGTCGATAATCTGCCCGCAGCAGTCGCACGAAAAGTGAATCATCTTGGCACACCCTTGCTGCTTAGTCGGGCTCTCGAATCGCCTGTCGTGTGCACGCCTTCGCAATTACTCGCGACACCAACCAATCCTACTGAGAACCGCAAGCCGGTAGCAAGATGATTCTGCGGCGTGGCGTACGCAGTCGATTCGCGTCTTCACGCACGATGGCGCCGCGGCGGCGTTGCTGAAGAAAGCATGAAGATGGCCGGAGTGGGGCGAGTCAGGCTGGCCGGTGGAAAACTCGCCGTTTAAGATCAAGTGAGACGGCGGGCGGCGAGGCTGAACCGTTTCGCTCATGCGGGGTCTGTAAGGACGTGCATCGCTTGGATGCCGGGCCCACGCGGGGCGATCGACGCAACTTCCTACCGATCAACATCAACGGACGTGAGGAGCCATGATGACTGCCGCCACTTCCGGGTTGAACGCCAGCGTTCTTGTCCTGAACCGCCAGTACATGGCGGTGCACGTGGTCGACGTGAAGCGGGCGTTCCGCCTGCTCTTCCGCGAGCTGGCCGAAGTGATCCACATTGAGGACGGCCAGTACGCCAACTACGACTTCGAGTCGTGGCGTGAAATCAGCGAGATGCGGTCCGCCTTCAAGGAGAAGGAGCCGGAGTCCGACTGGGTGCAGAGCGTGAACTTCGAGATCGAAGTGCCTCGCGTCCTGCGCCTGCTGCACTACGACCGCGTGCCGCGGCAGCGGGTTCGGCTGAACCGGCGGAACCTGTTCGCCCGCGACGGCAACCGGTGCCAGTACTGCGGCAAGCGGTTCGCCACGAGCGAGCTCAGCATCGACCACGTGGTGCCCACCTGCCGCGGCGGGCTGACCACTTGGGAGAACGTGGTCTGCGCCTGCGTGAAGTGCAACGTCCGCAAGGGCGGCCGCACGCCGCAAGAGGCGAACATGCAGCTCACCAAGAAGCCGGTCCGCCCGAAGCGCAGCCCGATGCTCTCAGTCAAGCTCGGCAACCCGAAGTACGCCAGCTGGAAGGCCTTTGTCGACTCGGCTTACTGGACGGTGGATTTGAAGTGAGCGGCTGTCGGTGCGAGTCTGCACGGCGTGTTCCGTCCGCTTCCTATCGCCCCGCTGAGCTGACATGTCGCTCCCCGACTTCACCAGTGACGAGCAGTATCTGATCAGCGCCGCCAAAGCTGACAGCCAAGGTAGGTTCGGCAACACGTACATGTGGTCCTACATCGTTAGCACCGCGCTGATCGCGGGATTCGCGGCGTACAACGAGAGTGTGCTGATGCTGGCGTCTGCTTTCGTGGTGGTCTGCGGGTTCCGAGTCTACGAGGAGACCTGGCAGGCGAGGTGGGGTCCCATGTGGAAGTCCATCATCGAGAAGTACGAGCGCGCAGCCGCCGAAGGAAACGCTGGGACTCCCGATTGACGCGAGCGTAAAAAAACAGAAGGCCCGCATCGAGGCGACTCGATGCGGGCCTTGTTCGTTGATTCCGTCTTGTCGCTGCCGCTCACGCGTCCGCCAGCGGGGGTTTCTTGTCCGTGATCACTTCCAGGTCCGGCGCCTTCTCGGCGTTGAGCTCGATGAAGTTCTTCCACTCGTCGGGCACGTTGTCCTCGTGGTAGATCGCCTCGACGGGGCACTCGGGAACGCACGCCTCGCAGTCGATGCACTCTTCCGGGTGGATGTAGAGCATCGTCTCGCCCTCGTAGAAGCACTCCACGGGGCAGACCACGACGCAGTCGGTGTACTTGCAGTTATCGCAGGGCTCACACACGACGTGTGGCATGATTCTTCTCCTGTTACGTTCGCCATCAGTTCCCGGGGCGAAGCCGTCATTAGGCCTGCCCCTCCGCGGATCGTAGGAGTGGCCCAACCGGGTGTCAAGTTGCCGACAAGGGCCCTCAAACTGGGCCAACAAGGCCCAAAAGGCAGGAAACGTCGCTCTTTCTTGCCCCGCGTTTTCGTTGCAGCTACGATGAACCGTACGGGCAGAAGCGGCTTTCTTGCTTTCACGCCAGAGCCGCCGCCTGCGCCGCGGGATCAGGGATATAAGAGGGGGCGCCGCGACCTTGGTCGCACCAGTGGCGGAGCCGCGCGACACGGCTCTTCGCCCAGATTGGTAACTGTTCGCCCGGAGGTGTCCACCTGTGGCTCTCGCCGCCATTGACCGGCGCTTGATCGAACGCTGCCTGTCAGGCAAGCCGCAGGCTTGGCAGGACTTCGTCGATCGCTACATGGGTCTCTTCATCCATGTGGTCACGCACACCGCCAAGAACCGGTCCATCAGGCTCGCCCCCGCCGACACCGAGGACTTGGTTTCCGAGGTGATGATGACCGTCATCGCCGACGACTTCGCGGTGCTCCGGCGCTTCCGCCAGCAGAGCTCGCTGCCCACGTACCTGACCGTGATCGCCCGCCGCGTGGTGGTGCGTCAGCTCATCGAGAAGCTGCCGCCTTCAGTCAGCGGCGAAGACGCCGGCGAGCCCGCCGACGGGGAGCCCCCGCCTGAACAGCGGATTGGCAACCAGGAGGAAGTGGAGCGGCTGCTCAGCCGGCTCGACGGGCCGGAAGCCGCAGTGGTTCGGATGTACCACCTGGAAGGCAAGTCTTACAGCGAGATCAGCGAGCAGACCGGCATGCCCGCCGGCAGCGTTGGCCCCACGCTCTACCGCGCCCGGCAACGGATGCGGCAGGGGTCGCGGCCCGCCGGTTGAGCCGCCTCCGGGTAAAGCCCGCCTAGCGCCAAGTTGGCGGTGGGGCGATGGGCGTGGTTGGCGTCGTGGCGGGCAAGCGCGCGACGCTCGGCGCCGCGTTCGGGGCCGAAGCCGCCGGCGCCATGCGTGAGTAGACCGTCGAGGGCGGCATCGGAGTGCCTACGATCGGTGACCCAACCATCGGCGCCGCGACACTCGGCGCCGCGCCAGCAATCGGCGCCCCGCCCACCTGACCGAGGTCCACGGTTGGGTACCCGTCCATGACCGGCATCTGCCAGTGGGGCGATTGACTGCCGAGCGGCGTGTTGACCGAGACGCCGCCGGTGCGAACCGTGAGCGTCAGCCCGGCCGTTGGCACCTGCACCGTGACTTCGCTCGGCAGCGAGGCGCCCGCCTCCACGTAGTAGCGGAACTCCTTGGCCGCCGCCGCGGCGAGCACCTGCCCGCCGGCGCCGATCACCTGCTGCTCAACCACCCACGCGTGCGCGGGGTCGACAACGCTCACCCGCGTGACCGGGCCGAGCGGGCCGGTCACCGACTGGCGGAGTTCGATCTGCCCGTTCGGCCGGACGATCGGCGGCTGGGTGGGCGCCGTCGCGTCGAGCGTTACCAGCCCAAGTGCGTCGACCACCCACGCCGGGTCGATCGGCAGCAGCTCGCGTGCGGCGCCCAGGCCGTGATCCGTGTGCCGGGCGAAGTACAACGCCGGCGGCTCGTTCCGCTTTGCCCACATCCAGAACCGCTCGTCGTTGCTGCCAAGGTCCACTTCGCCGCCGGTCAGGGCGGTGCCCGCGCGAAGGCGGAACCGACGCGGCCGCTCCAGCACCACGCTGCCCCGCAGCCGACCAACCGGCATGGCCGGCGTAGTGAACGTGGCGTTGGGCGCGCTGTAGCTGTGCACGCGGGCGGAATTCTGATTCACCGCGGCAATCACCTGCTGCGCGGTGGCGCCCGGTTGCAGCACCACCGGCGCCGCGGTGGTGGGCGCCGTGCCGGCGCCGCCCGAACGCATCAGCCGGCAGCCCGTCGCAAAGCAGGCAATCACGGAGCACGCCAACGCCAGCAGCAACCCGGTCGCCACGCGGCGTCGCGCCCGTTGTCCGGCGGTGGGTGCGAAGAGGGTCATCAGGCCGCTTGGTCGACGAAGAGTTGTTTCAGTTCTTCTTGAATCGCCGCCGATCGCTCCGGCGACGGCGGGGCGACGGGCACCTCGAAGTGCTCATCGGTCTTGGGCCGGTAAAGTCGCAGCACGCCCGCATCGCCCGAGGCCCCGCCATCGGCGGAGCCCTCGGCGTGACGCAGCAGCCGGCGGCGGATCATCAACAGCGAAAGGATGTAGCGAGACTCCACGCGATCGGGCTCCTCGGCCCACTGGTCGAACAGTCGCAGCATCATCTCGTCGCGGTCCGCCGGCGCCGACGCCGCCGCGGCCGGCAGCCGCGACCGCCACCAAGCCACCGCATCGTCGGGCGGCCCCTGCCAAGCAGCCTCGGCGTAGTCGGTCCGCTGCGGCCCCCGCTCGCCCTGCCGCACCACGGAGTAGTACGCCTCGCCGGCAGCCAGCGGCCGCCCGGTCGCCGCACACTTCCGCGGACCTTGTTGGCTCTCGTAAGGGTTCACCGCGATTCCGATCTCGTTACCAGCCTCCGCGCGCAGCCGCGGCGCGGCGGGACGGTAGCGGAGAGCCGGCGAACGTCGCAAGACCAGCAGCGCAAGAACCCAGCAGACGCAGCCGCCGGGCTGGAGCGAAGTAACGTTGCCGTCCGGTGCTAGCTGCCGCAGCGGACTAGCTCGCCGAGAAGAACCGATTCGACGTGCCGCCCTCACCGATCGCGAATCGCACGGGTCGGACGCACTTGGGGCAGCGGCCCTCGTAGGCGTCGCCCGCGCGGTTGCGATAAACGCGCGTGTAGACGCCGCAGCACTCAAACGTGACACCCAGATAAGGCCGATCCGCCAGCGACGCGTCGTCGCCGCCGCGGCCCGAACGCCCGTCGTCGGAAGACAGATCGAGATTGCTGCCCTTCATCCGTGGGTGTCCTCGTGGAAGGCAAGCCGGGCGACGGTTATCGCGACCAAACAGCAGGGCGCAGATTGTGTGTCGACCGCGGCGCCGCTGAGCTTGACCGAAAGCGGTGGCTCTAAGAACTTAGCCCGCAGCCGCTAGAGTTCGCCAAGATTCTCTGCCCTGCGGCGAAGAACCGGCGATCTAGCCGACGATGTTCCCCTGGACACTCGCCGCCCCGCCCGGAGGAAGCTATGCCGGACAACGCCCACGCCGCATCCGACCCGCTCTGGACCAGGATTGATGCGTTGGAACTGGACGACGAGACGGCGACGCTCACCTTCTCCCGCCGGCTCGCCCGTGAGAACGGCTGGTCGCACGCCTTCGCCCGGCGTGTCATCGACGAGTACAAGCGGTTTGTCTACCTGGCCATGACCGCCGGCCACGAGGTGACGCCGTCCGACGAAGTCGACCAGGCGTGGCACCTGCACCTCACCTACACGCGGAGCTACTGGCAAGACCTGTGCGGCACGGTCCTCGGCCAGCCGCTTCACCACGGGCCGACCAAAGGGGGCGAAGCCGAGGGCGCCCGGTTCGAGGACCAGTATGAGCGGACGTTGGCCAGCTACCCCGACGCGTTCGGCGAGGCGCCGCCGCCGGACATCTGGCCGCCGGCCGAGGTCCGCTTTGGCGAAGCGGCGTACTTCGTCCGCATCAACACCCGCCGGCGCCGCCCTGCCCTCTGGGGCTCGACCCTCCGGAGTCCTGGCCATTGGCGTTCCGGCCATGGGATCAACGTGATGCTCGGCGCCGCGGCGGTTGGCACGCTTGGCTTCGCGCCGGTGCTGGCGGAGACCAACTTCTTCTTTGTGATGATCGTTGTGGCGATCGTCATGTACCTCCTGTGGCGCCTGGCACGGGCGGTCAATGGCGGCGGCCGGGGGGGCGACGGCGGCTGCTCCGGTTTCTTCGGCTGCGGAGGCGACGGCGGCGGCTGCAGCAGTGGTTGCGGCGGCGGCTGCGGCGGCTGCGGCGGCTGCGGCGGTTAAGGGCTCCGCCCACATTCGTGCGAGCTCACGCCGTAAGCGATTCCCAGACGCTAATGGCCCCGATGCAATCGGCACTTGGACCGATTCTGGGGCGATCTCGCTGCCGTAAGTCGTGACTAAGAAAACGGCGCCCAGGCGTCCGAGGAACGTCCGTTTTTGGGGCTGACCGACGCGCCAAGGCCGACGCCCCCTAGAGCACGCCAACGCCCCGACAAGTCCCCGCTTAGCTGGTCCCGAACGGCCAAGCCGAGCCCCTCAGAAGCTGCCGAGGCTGAGCTGACCGACGCGGATTCGCGATGATCCCAGCACCGAACGGGTGGCCCAACCGACGCAGTTTGGATGGCTGATCATGGCCAGTGATGTTCGGGACGTTAGGCCGCTTCTGTGCGTATCGCAGCGACTGACGTTATTCGTCGCCAGGGATTGGCAAGACTCCCTCCGCCGTCGAGCTGTCCGACCTTTTAATTTATTAGATATCGGGGTTGATTGGGCAGTTGATGGTCGCTACAATCATCTAACGAATTCGCCGATTTTGTCGGCGACAAGCCGCCACCTTCCTTTTCTGACTGGTGTGATATGGCGCGGAGCGAATCAGAGCATCCAACTGAGCTGGAGCTCGAAATCCTCAAGGTTCTCTGGGAGGAATCGCCGTTGCCGGTGCGTGAAGTTCGGGCGAGGCTGGATGAGCAAGCCGGTCGGCCGCTCGCTCACAGCACGGTCGTCACGATGCTCAACATCATGCATCGGAAAGGATTCGTCAGACGGAGGAAGGATGGCAAGGCGTTCCTCTTCTCGCCAAAGGACAAGAGGCAAAACGTCGTTGGCAAAATGATGGGGGATCTCGTCTCCAAGGCGTTCGACGGATCGCCAACCGCCTTGGTGCTCAACTTGCTTGAGACGGGCGACCTCGACGCCGAAGAGCTGAGCGAACTCCGCAAGCTGATCTCCCGAAAAGCGAAGGAGAAAAAGTGATGATCGGCCTCGATTCCATCGCATCCGAGCGACTTTGCCTGACGCTACTGCATTCTCTTTGGCAGGTTGCTTTGCTGGCCTTAGCGGCGTGGGGGATTAACCGTTGCTTGGGTCGGCATCGCGAAAACGCATCGTATGTCGTGCACGCAACCGCGTTGGCCGTGGGGCTAATCGCGGCGCCAATCACGCATGCGTTCCTGTCCTACGGCGGATCGGTCACATTACCTGCATCGGCGCCATTTGTTGCTGAGGCAGGTGCTCCGGCAGACTTGGCTTCTGGTGTAAGTCAGCTTCCGCTCGAATCGACTACCGCTGCTGAAGCAAAACCGCCGTCACTTCCCGCATCGCCTATCACCCTGGCGGCGCCAGTGATCGGCGCCGTCCCGGGTTTCGCATGGCAGTCGATCATGCCATGGTTGGCTGGAGCCTATCTCTTCGGGGTTGTGCTCATGCTTGCGCGGCTTGCCAGGTCGGCTTTACTGCTGGAGCGCCTTCGTGCGACGGCACAGCCGGTCGTTGACGGGCCGGTGTTCAATGCTCTCGCCAACGTTTGCAGTCAGTGGTCGCTCAAGACAGCCCCGGTTCTCGCCCACGCTGAGCACGTGGTGGTTCCCAAAGTAGTTGGCCTTCTCAAACCGACGATCTTGCTACCATCTTCGGCGCTCACCGGGCTGCCGATCAACGATCTAGAACTCATTCTCGCCCATGAGCTGGCCCACGTCCGTAGGCATGACCTATGGATCAACCTTCTTCAGCGGCTGGCCGAGTCGATTCTCTTTTTCAATCCGGCTATGTGGTGGTTGAGCCGCCGCGTGAGTACGTTACGCGAGTACTGCTGTGATGATCGTGCTTGTGCCGTCATCCCCGAGGGTGCTAAGCCACAGCTCCGCTACGCCGAGGCGCTCTTGCACGCCGTTGAGCTTCAGCACACAGGCAGTTCGGAGCAAGTGGCCGCTCTAGCCGCCACGGGGCGATCCCCCTCAGACCTACGGCGACGCGTCGCGAGGCTGTTCGGCGAGCCGATCGGCGAATCGATCCGGTTATCGAGAAGCGGCGTCGCTGTGCTGCTTGCGGGAGCCGCTCTGCTTCTTGTTGCTCCCACAGCTGCCGATTCGTCAGGGATGGATAAGCCCAATTCGGAAGCAAATCCAGATAGCATCATCGGCCTCGGTGAAACGCAAACAGAGAGCGACGCCAGCGACCTCGAATCGGCAGGTCGCTTTCGAGGGCGGGTGACCGGTCCCGATGGCGAACCCGCCCGCGGAGCTAAGGTCTACTATGCTCCTGTCTATGGCATGCACCGTGTACAAATGAGAGAAGTCGGTCCCGCTAGAGCGACCACGGACGAACAAGGACTCTTCGAATTTGAAGCGGTTGATACCGCCGACGACCCTCTAGCGAGGCGTTACGGAGTGATCATCGCGACATCGGACGGTCTTGGTCGCGATTGGATAATCACTCGGGGAACCGATGGGACGCCGTTGAGCTATGGATCGCCACGCAAAGGAACGCCGCTCAACCTGCAACTCAGTGGCCCCGATGTGCCCCTCCAAGGGAAACTGCTCGGCCCCGATGGTCAGCCACTCGTGGGTGCGCAAGTCAAGCTGACAGGATTGAAATTGCCGTGGAGACTTGATCTTGATTCGCACCTACTGAACGAAGAGAAGAAAGCCTACGTCTGGGGTGGACCTCGGTACGCGAAAGTAGTTTATCAGCCTGAGTCTTTACCCGGGCTTGATAGCGTTACCACAACTGACCGGGACGGCCGGTTTGTCCTTCGAGGAATCGGGCGAGATCGGCTCGCGGACCTGCTCGTCTCTCACCCAAGAGTTATTGACACTCACTTGAGGGTGATGGGCCGCGAAGGGAAAGACTTCGACGCCACCGCAGTACTTCCAACCAAAGACGACGTGGAGATCATCCGAGTGAAAACGATCTACGCTTCGAGTTTTACGGCCCAGCTTCGGCCTAGGCCAGTGGGAGAATCAACAGGCGAATAAGCCGGTGGAGTGAATGAGCCGAGGTAGCATCAGCCGAGTCCACTTTCGACCACGCCGAACGTGCGTCGGCGGGCGTCACCTCAGCGGATTGGCGGCTCCGCCAATCTGCCATCGGGCGCTTCTCCGCAGACCGCAAGTCTGTCGCTACTTGCAAATGATTGACCCACTTGAGGCTCTTTCAGCGCACTTCGCACAAAGGTGTTCAAGAATCGCGACGCGTGGCACAAAACGGCGCGCTCACAGAACGTGCTCGAATTTGTCGATTCGCCTGCTAGAACGATGATGGGACCGTTCAAGCGCGGGCCCTCTCTCGCGTGCCGAGCGTCGAAAGACGCAAGTCAGCCGGATTCATCGGGCTCTTCGGCGGGGCGTTCGCCCCAGAAAAAACCGTGAAGCGGCATTTCGTCGCGCACGATGGACATTTCTTGTGCCATCTTTTTCCAAGACGCCCAAGCAGCGGGCGAGCTACGCCTCGCCGCTTCTGGGGAACCGACCGTCTTGCTGATCCGACTCCGGCGAGGCGTAGCTCGCCGGCTGCGGCGTTGCGGTCCCCGAGGGCGCGAACCTTGACCGCCGCCAGCCGGTCGAATACAACGCATGCCATGAAGAGCACGGCCCTCCTACTCCTGCTTCTACGACTTACCCCCGCAGGGGCTTAGGGCTGGCGTACACCGACACCATCGCGTGACCACGACACCCCGGAGCCCCAAGGCTTCGGGGTTTTTTCGTTTCTGGACCGCTTCCCACTCCAACGCCCAACCCGAAACGCGACCATGCGCAACATCACGATCTTCGACACCACGCTCCGCGACGGCGAGCAATCGCCCGGCTGCAGCATGAACCTGAGCGAGAAGCTGGAGATGGCTCAGACGCTGGTGGAGTTGAAGGTCGACGTGATCGAAGCCGGTTTCCCGATCGCTTCGCCGGGCGACTTTGAGGCGGTACGCTCCGTCGCCGAGTCGCTGCGGGGCGGGGGCGGCGTGCAGGTCTGCGGGCTCGCCCGCTGCAACAATAAGGATATCGACCGCGCCGCCGAAGCCGTGGGGCCCGCCGACCGGCCGCGGATCCACGTCTTCCTCGCCACCAGCGCGATCCACCGCGAGTTCAAGCTCAAGATGGACAAGGAGGAGATTATCCGCCGGGCCGTGGCGGGCGTGGAGCGGGCGCGGAACCTGTGCGACAACATCGAGTTCTCGCCCGAGGACGCCGCCCGCACGGAGCCGGATTTCCTCTGCCAAGTAGTCGAAGCCGCCATCGCCGCCGGCGCCACCACCGTGAACATCCCGGACACGGTCGGCTACGCCACGCCCTCTCAGATGGGCCGAGTGATCAAGACGCTGGTAGACCGCGTGCCGAACATCGACCAGGCGGTGATCAGCGTGCACTGCCACGACGACCTCGGCCTGGCCGTCGCCAACAGCCTGGCCGCCGTGGAGAACGGCGCGGGCCAGATTGAGTGCACCATCAACGGCATCGGCGAGCGGGCGGGGAACTGCTCGCTGGAGGAGGTGGTGATGGCGATCCGCACGCGATCCGACTACTACGACGTGGGCACCGGCGTCGCCACCGAGCGGCTCGTCCCCACCAGCCGGCTGCTCACGGGCATCACCGGCATGCAGGTGCAGCGGAACAAGGCGATCGTCGGCCGCAACGCCTTCGCCCATGAGGCGGGAATCCACCAGGACGGCATGCTCAAGGAGCGGACGACCTACGAGATCATGCGGCCCGAGGACGTGGGCTTCACCAAGACCGACCTGGTGCTCGGCAAGCACAGCGGCCGGGCGGCTTTGGGCGACCGCCTGCGGACGCTCGGGTTCGAGCTGGCCGACGAGAAGCTGAACGACGTCTTCGAAGCGTTCAAACGCCTGGCCGACAAGAAGAAGGAAGTGTACGACTCGGACCTCGTCGCCCTGGTCGATCAGAAGACCGGCGGCGAGACGGAATGGACGCTGGAATCCTACGAGGTTCGGGCCGCCAGCGACGGGGCGCCGTCGGCGACGGTCACGCTCCGCCGCGGCGGGGAGACGCTGACGGAGACGTTCTTCGGCGGCGACGGCCCGCTGGACGCCTTGTTCAACGCGATCGAGAAAGCCACGGAGACCCGCGTGGTGGTGCGGGATTTCCGCGTCCACAGCGTTTCCCACGGCAAAGACGCCCAAGCCGAGGCGACCATCGAGGCCGAGCACGGCGGCCGGCTCTACCGTGGTCGGGGCGTTTCGACCGATACCGTCGGCGCCGGCGTGGCGGCGTTTGTGGCGACGATCAACCGCGTTGTTTCCGGCGAGGGGCAAGACCTGGAGGGCAAGCCCGGTGCGGTCTAGGCGGGTTGGGCCGCATGCCGGCGGCTGCTAGGCGACGAAGGCAACCGCGTAAAACACCCAACCGGTGACCGCCGTCATCACCATGGCCCCGGCGGCGACGCGCCCCCAGAGCCGGTGCGAGCTGCTGTGACTGCCGGGCGACGGAGGCGAGGGGAATCCCCGCCACGCCCGCCAGATCACAACCGGCCAAAGCAGCGCCGCGGAAATCGCAAAAACCAGGTGGGAGTACAACGCCCCCCAAACCAGCGTCGAAACGCCATCGCCCGACGCGCCGGCCGCCCGCTCCTGCCAACCGTAGAGACGCATCTCAACCTCGAACAAGACAACGGCGACCAGCAGAATTCCGGCGAGCGTGAGCTGGAGCCGTTTGTGCAGCCGGAAGTTACCACTCCGAACGGCCGAGATGCTGATCCCGAGCACAATCACGACGGCGAACATCGCGAGGAACACGACGTCGAGCATCAGCGACGCCCGCGTGCCCAAGAACCCCTCCGGTCCGGGCAGGTCTGATTGGGCTAACGCGGCGGCTTGGGCTAACAATGGGTGGCGCCAGATGGTTCGAAGAGGTCCGCATCCGATCCGCGTAGGCTACGGCGAACGAGGGCTGGCGGGTAGACTGATTGCCGTGATGGCCGAGTGGCGGAATTGGCAGACGCAGCGGACTTAAA
>JBCDJN010000121.1:0-14998 GCA_039414355.1 Planctomycetota bacterium
GCGGCCTGAAGACCGGCCGCGACGTGGTGATCGCCGCGCTGCTGGGCGCCGAGGAGTTCGGCTTCTCCACGGCGCCGCTCATCACGCTCGGCTGCATCATGATGCGGAAGTGCCACCTCAACACCTGCCCCGTGGGCATCGCCACGCAGGACCCCGACCTGCGGAAGAAGTTCACCGGCCAGCCGGAGCACGTGGTCAACTACCTGTTCATGGTCGCCGACGAGGCCCGTGAGCTGATGGCCGAGCTCGGCTTCCGAACCATCAACGAAATGGTTGGCCGCGTCGACGCGCTCGACTCGACCAAGGCGATTGACCACTGGAAGGCGGACGGGCTCGACCTAACCGGCCTGCTGACCGCGATCGACCCGCCTAACCCCGAGTCGACGCAGTACTGCTCGATCTTGCAGGACCACCAGCTCGAGAAGTCGCTCGACCTGCGGACGCTGCTCGACCTGGCCCAGCCGGCGATCAACGACGCCAAGCCGGTCCGCGAGACGGTGAAGATCGTCAACACCGACCGGACGGTGGGCACGATCCTCTCCAACGAGATCGCCAAGAAGTGGGGCGAAGACGGCCTGCCCGATGGGACGGTGCACTTCAAGCTCCACGGCCACGCCGGGCAGAGCCTTGGCTGCTTCCTCGCCCACGGCGTGACGCTGGAGATGGAGGGCGACGCCAACGACTACGTGGGCAAGGGCCTCTCCGGCGGGCGGGTGATCGTCTACCCGCCGAAGACGTCCAACTTCAAGGCGGAAGAGCAGATCATCGTCGGCAACGTCTGCCTGTACGGCGCCACGCGGGGCGAGGCGTTCTTCCGCGGCCGGGCGGCGGAGCGGTTCGCGGTCCGCAACTCCGGAGCCCACACGGTGATCGAGGGGGTTGGCGACCACGGCTGCGAGTACATGACCGGCGGTCGGGTGGTGATCCTCGGCCCGACCGGCCGCAACTTCGCGGCGGGCATGAGCGGCGGTGTCGCCTACGTGTGGGACCCGAACGAGGAGCTGCTGGCCAACTGCAACCTCGGCATGGTTGGCCTTGAAGAGGTGGTTGACGCGGAAGACATCGCCGAGCTGCGTGCCCTGATCGAGAAGCACGCGGCATGGACCGACTCAGCGGTCGCCGCGGAGGTGCTGGCCGACTGGGACAACTGCCTGCCGCAGTTCGCGAAGGTGATGCCGACCGACTACAAGCGCGTGCTGGAACAGCAAAAAGCGGCAGCCGCTTCAATGATCTAGACCTTGCAGAATCGAATCACGCAGAGACGCGGAGACGCAGAGGTCTCCGCACGGATCGCTCTGCGACTCCGCGCCTCTGCGAGAGGCTTATCAAAGACAAAGTAGAAGCTCGTCATGGGAAAACCCACCGGATTCAAAGAGTTCCCCCGCAAGGCCACGCCGTACCGCGACGCGGTGCAGCGGGCCAACGATTACCTTGAGATCTACACCGCCGCGCCGGTGGAGCAGCTCCAGACGCAGGGCGCGCGGTGCATGGACTGCGGCGTGCCGTTCTGCCAATCGGACACGGGTTGTCCCATCGACAACCTGATCCCTGAGTGGAACGACCTGGTCTACAACAACCGGTGGAAGGAAGCACTCGACCGGTTGCACAAGACCAACAACTTCCCTGAGTTCACCGGCCGGGCGTGCCCCGCGCCGTGTGAGGGTTCTTGCGTGCTGGGCATTAACGAGCCGCCGGTCACGATCAAGAACATCGAGAACGCGATCATCGATCGCGGCTGGGAAGAGGGCTGGGTCGTGCCCCAACCGCCAGAGGTTGAGACCGGCCGCAAGGTGGCGATCGTCGGCTCCGGCCCCGCCGGCCTGACCGCCGCGCAGCAGCTCCGTCGCGCGGGCCACGCGGTAACCGTCTACGAGCGGGCGGACCGGATCGGCGGGCTCTGCATGTACGGCATCCCCAACATGAAGCTGGACAAGGGCACGGTCGAACGCCGCCTCGACCAGATGCGTGAAGAAGGCGTCACCTTCGTCACCGGCGTGCACGTGGGCAAGGAGGAGGACTTCGACCCTGGGCACATGACCCGCATCATGCAGGAGCGTGGCCGGCCGCCGAAGTTTGTCGACCCGCAGGCTTTGGTCGACGAATTCGACGCGGTGCTGCTCGCCACCGGCGCCACTAAGCCGTTCGACCCAACCGGTCGGGCGCCCGGCCGCGACCTGGAGGGGGTCCATTTCGCGATGGACTTCCTCACCCGCAACACGCAGAGCCTGTGCGACTCGGAGCTCTCCGACGGCGAGTACCTGTCGGCAAAGGGGCTCGACGTGGTGGTGATCGGCGGCGGCGACACCGGCGCCGACTGCATCGGCACGTCCCTCCGGCACGGCGCCAACAGCATCGTCAACCTGGAAGTGGTCTCACAGCCGCCAGAGAATCGCCGTGACACCAACCCTTGGCCGCAGTGGCCGCAGGTTTATCGCATCGATTACTCGCACGAGGAGGTGCGAGCGAAGACGGGCGACGACCCCCGCCAGTACCAGATGCTCACCAAGGAGTACGTGGGCGAGGGCGGGAAGGTGACCGGCGTGAAGACGGTGGAGATCGATTGGAGCCAACCCACCGAGGGCGGCCCGCCGTGGACCGAGGTCGCGGGCAGCGAGAAGGTCTGGCCCGCCGACCTGGTGCTGCTCTCCACCGGCTTCGTCGGCCCCGAGCTCGCCGTCGGCGAGATGCTGGGCCTGGAGACCGACGAACCCCGCCGCGGCTGGACCACCTTCAAGGCCCAGCACGGCGAGTTCACGACTAACGTGGAGGGCGTGTTCGCGGCCGGCGACTGCCGCCGCGGGCAAAGCCTAGTGGTGTGGGCCATCAACGAAGGTCGCGGCGCCGCCCGCGCCATCGACCAGTACCTGATGGGCTTCAGCCAACTGCCGGCGCCCGGTTTAAACCTGCCGCAGCAGGTGGTTTGATGGGCGATCAGCAGGGCAGACGCGAGTTCCTCACCGCCGGTGTGTTGGCCGCTGGCGCCGCGGCGATTCCCAACGCAAGTGGAGCAACGCCGGCCGTGGAACCCGACGCCCCTCGCCTCATCCCCAAGGGCGCCACCGTCCTCTTCCAGGGCGACAGCATCACCGACGCCGGCCGCAACCGTGAACTTGCCGGCCCGAACGATGCCGCGTCGCTCGGCAGCGGCTACGCCTTTCTGGCGGCGACCAACCTGTTGGTCCACCGAGCCGAGGACGCGCTCAAGCTCTTCAACCGCGGCATCAGCGGCAACAAGGTCTTTCAGCTCGCCGAGCGTTGGCAGCAAGACTGTCTCGACCTCAAGCCCGACGTGCTGAGCATCCTGATCGGCGTCAACGACCTCTGGCACGTGCTCGCCGGCAAGTACGACGGCACACTCGAGACGTACCGTGACTACTACCGGCGGCTGCTCGATCGCACCAAGACGGCGCTGCCCGATGTGAAGCTGGTGATCTGCGAGCCGTTCGTGCTGAAGGTGGGCGCCGTGGACGACACCTGGTTCCCAGCGTTCGACGAACACCGGGCGGTCGCCAAGCAGATCGCCGACGACTACGCCGACGCTTGGGTGCCGTTCCAATCCGTCTTCGACCGGGCCCTCACGGTCGCCCCGCCGGCAACCTGGGCGGGGGACGGCGTCCACCCCTCTCAGGCGGGCGCGACGCTCATGGCGAGCGCGTGGCTCCGCGCGGTTGGCGAGTGATGGAAGACCGCCAGGCAAATCTCGAAGCCCGCGTGGTGCAGCTCGAGGAGTTGCTCGCGTACCAGCAGAGGCTGCTCGACCAGCTCAACGCCGGCGTGACCGAACTGCGAGACGACGCCGATCGCCTTCTATCCGAGCAGGCGAAGCTCAAGGAAACGGTCGGCCGGCTCGTGCAGTTCTACGAAGCCGCCGAAGGCGCCGCCGACGAGAAGCCGCCGCACTACTGATGGCTGGCGTGCGGCGGCGGCGGCGAGTAGTCTCACGCCACGGGCTTCTCGATCGCGAACTCTCCTCCTGCAAAGCGTCGCCTTGGAAGACTCACCTGAATCGCCGCCGGGCCAATACGCGGCCCGCATCGGGCTTGTCCTCTTCGCCGTCTACTCCGCGTTCTACGCCGGCTTCGTCGTGCTTGGCGCCGTGGCGCCCGGCGCCATGGAAGCCACGCCCGTCGCGGGGCTGAATGTCGCCGTGCTGTACGGGTTCGGGCTGATCGTCGCCGCGTTTGTGCTGGCCGTGGTCTACGGCTGGCTCGCCGGGCACGCGGGCGAGCGGGATGAGCAGGGAGGGCCGGCCGGGTGATTCACCAGCCATCCTCGCTCGCCATCGGCATGTTCCTGGTGTTTGTCGGCGCCACGCTCGGGCTGAGCTTTTACTTCGGTCGGCGTGCGAAATCGTCGCAGGGGTACTTCGCCGCGCACGGTCAGATCCCGTGGTTCGTAAACGGCGTCGCCTTCGCCGGCGACTACCTCTCCGCCGCGTCGTTCCTCGGCATTTGCGGCATGATCGCCAGCTACGGGTACGACGGCTTCTTGTACTCCATCGGCTTCCTCGGCGGCTGGGTGGTCGCGCTGTTTGTCGTCGCGGAGCCGATCAAGCGGCTCGGCAAGTTCACCTTCGCCGACGCGCTGAACGCCAACTTCAACTCGCCCGGAATCAAGGCCGCTGCTGGCGTGAGCACGCTGCTGGTGAGCGTCTTCTATCTCATCCCGCAGATGAGCGGCGCCGGCGTGCTGGTGCAGCCGCTGCTGGGGCTGGAGCACTGGCACGGCGTGGTGATTGTGGGCGCCGTGGTGATCACCATCGTCACCACCGCCGGCATGGTGAGCACCACGTGGGTGCAGTTCCTCAAGGGCGGTCTGCTGCTTGTTTTCAGCACCGTGCTAGTGGTGATGATCCTCCAGCGGGGGCTGACCGTCGACGCCAGCTCCGAGAGCCTGGAGCCGCAATCGGTTACCGTTTTGCCCAGCGGCGACAAGCTGGTGAACGGCCTGCCGCTGGGCGCCGGTGAAGGCCAGGCGTCGCTGCGGCCGGTGGGCGCCGTCTCCAAGCTCCCCGGTGGCGAGTCGAGCACCGGTCCGCTGGGGCCGATCTCGTTCCTGCGGACGCTGCAAGAGAGCGAGGTCGTTCTTTGGGACGCAAAGAAAGAGGTGGGCGAAGACGGCGCCGTGACCACCACCTACACGCCCAGGCCCACGCCCGGCGCCCAGGTGATGCGGCCGGGCGAGAGCCCCAAGTTCCGCGGCATCCGCTCGGACGATTGGAGCCAGAAGCTCGACTTCATCTCGCTGATGCTCGCCCTGTTCTGCGGCACCGCGAGCCTGCCGCACATTCTGATCCGCTACTACACGGTGAAGGACGAGGCCGCCGCGCGCAAGAGCACCATCGTCGGCATCGCCTGCATCGGCGCCTTTTATGTGCTCACGCTCTACATGGGGTTGGGCGCCATGACCAGCGGGGCGATGGACCTCTCCAACGGCAACATGGCGGCGCCGCTCCTGGCGCGTAGCCTCAGCGAGACGCTCTTCGCCATCATCTCGGCCATCGCCTTCACCACGGTGCTGGGAACGGTGAGCGGGCTGATCCTCGCCTCCGCCGGCGCCGTGACGCACGACCTGCTCGAGAGCCTCCCCTCAGTCGAACTGACCGACGAGGGCCGCGTGCGCATCGCCAAGCTTTCCTCGATCGTCGTCGGCGTGCTGGCGATCGCTCTGGGTATCGCGTTCAAGGAGCTGAACGTTGGCTTCCTAGTTGGCTGGGCGTTCAGCGTCGCCGCGTCGGCCAATCTGCCGGCGCTGGTGATGCTGCTCTTCTGGAAGGGGACGACCAAAGAGGGCGTGATTGCCGCCATCCTCGTCGGCATGATCTCGTCGCTGGCGTGGATCCTGCTGAGCGAAGACACCTTCACCAAGGTCTACGGCCTGAGCGCCGGCCTCGCCCCGGCGCCGTTCAGCCAGCCGGGCCTGGTGACGATCCCGCTTGGGTTTGCGACGCTGGTTGGGGTGTCGCTGGTGACGCGAACTAGTGACAACTCGGCCGATCGGTGAACGACGAGCTTTCCAACCGCACCTGTCCGAGCTGCCCGCAAAGACTGGTGGCAGTCTGGCGAAGTGGCTCCATTGAGATGGGCCGGTGTCGCTCTTGCGGAGAACCCCCAATCGCCACGGTCTACAACGGGCCGGGAACTATTTTCGAGGTAGAAACGGATTTCGACGTGGTTGTGGTTCACGATGGAAAGAGGGACTTCTTTGTTCGACTGTCGCGTCTCGTGCCCGAGCACAACGCTGTGCAACTGCTGGCGATGGCGCTTGTTGAAGGTAAGCGACGAGTGGTCAGATTCGGCGCCCTTACAAACACGATCGACCTTCCCCGGTTTATGGATCGTGTTCGTGAGCTCGGCCTTGAAGTTGAGCTTGATCCAGAACCCCGAGGCTAGAGGTGGTGAGGAAGTGCCGCCTTTTTCGTGTAAGGCTCGCGTGTGTGACGGCCAAGTCTCCCCGCCTTAAGCGTGACCGTGTTGGGGGGACTGCTCGGAACCCAACTCGCCCCCAACGCTATATGCTCGGCGCACCTACTTGAGTTGTGCACGCGACTTGCGGACCTTCACACGCGTAGCGAAGCCAGCAGTACAAGGACTCCACGAACCAACATCGCGTCAGACTGCCGTTTTGGTTTGTTACCAATCTGGTTACATTGAAGCATGAACAGCGACTTGGCCGTCGGCCTGCACATTGTCGGGTTCCTAACCGCTCGCGGCGGCGACCCCGTCACTTCGGTCACGCTGGCGGAGACTTACGGGACGAGCCCCGTGGTGATCCGCCGGGTGCTGACGCGGCTGAGTAAGGCGGGGCTGGTAGAAACGCGACGCGGGGCGGGTGGCGGCGCTACGCTTGCCCGCGATGCGGCCGATTGCACACTGCGCGACGTCTACGACGCCGTTGCCCACGGGCAGTCGCTGCTGCGGCGGCATCCGGGCGAGGAGTCGGGCGTGGCCCGCGTGCTGGCGGGCTATATCAACCAACTGTACGACGAGGCGGAAGAAGCCCTCCTCGGCAGGTTGGAGTCGGTCACGGTTGCCGAGATGGACGCAGTCGTTCGGCCCAAGGTCTGCCGAGCGATCAGGCGCGGCGGCTGAGCGAGAGCCTTGTTTTTTATCTCAATTTGTAACCTACCCTGTTACCAAGGGCTTGCCATGGATACGACCGAAAGAACGACCTACGACACGAAGGCGATCCTCATGCTCCGCGTGGCGGCCGTGCTTTGGGTCGTCTGGGGGCTCGTGCATGTCCTCGCCGGCGCAATGACAATCAGCAAAGAGGCGTCGCCCGCGATCAGCGCAATCGCGGACGCGGTCGACCCCGAAGCGTTCGAAGAGGAGTACGCGCCGGCGGTGGGCGCCCTGGTCAACCAGCACGGGTTCAATCTGCTCTGGATCGGCGCGTTTACCACGGCATGTGCCCCCTTCGTGTGGAAGGGCTCCGAAACGGCGGTGTTCTTCGCTCCGGTGGTCGCGGGGCTTACCGATCTAGGGTACTTCTTGTTCATGGACCTTGGCGGCTACGTTCACTTCGTGCCAGGCACCGTGATGACGCTCATCTGCCTTGCAGGGGTTCTGTTGAGCATTGCCGCAACGGCGTGGGGCCGTCGCGCTTAACGCGTGCTAAGCTAACCCGTCGCCTCACGAGCCACGGGGGTACGCTATCAACGACCAGCCAACAACCCGCCTAGCCCCGTCCCCAACCGGCGCGCTTCACCTGGGCAACGCCCGCACGTTCCTGGTGAACTGGGCCCTCGCTCGGCAAACCGGTTGGCGGGTGCTGCTGCGGGTGGAGGACCTTGACGGCCCCCGTATCAAGGCGGACGCGGCGCAGCTGGCGATTGATCTGCTCGCTTGGCTCGGCATGGATTGGGACGAGGGGCCGGTTTATCAGTCGGCCGATCTTTCGCCCTACAAGGACGCCTTGCGTCGGCTGGCAGCCGCGGGCGCCATCTATCCGTGCCGGGCGACGCGGTCGCAGTTGGTGGCGGCCGCTGTCTCGGCGCCGAATAAGGGCGACCACGAGGTGCGCTACTCAGGCCTCTCCCGGCCCGATGATGTGACGCCGTTCGATTTCGACGACCCCGCCCACGTCGGCGCCGCCTGGCGGCTGCGGGCGGCGGACGAGGCGATCACGCTTCGCGACGAACTCCGAGGCGAGGTGTCGCACAACGTGCAGCAATCGGTGGGCGACTTCGTGGTCGCCACCAAGGCGGGCCTCCCCGCGTATCAGCTGGCCGTGGTCGTCGATGACCACCGGCAGGGCGTCACGCACATTGTTCGTGGCGACGACCTACTGCACTCAACCCATCGGCAAGAACTGGTGCGGCGGGCGCTCGGCATTGATTCGTCGATGATCGTGCACACGCACCTACCGATGGTCATCGGCGAAGACGGCCGCCGGCTGGCGAAGCGGCACGGCGACACCCGGCTCGACGCCTACCGCAAACGCGGCGTCCACGCCGAGCGCGTCATCGGCTTGCTTGCCGAGTGGTGCGGCATCGGTCCACGCCAGGAGATGGGCGCACGCGAGTTCACGGAGCGTTTCCGAATCGACGCGATGCCGACCGACGCCGTGGTGTTCACCGCGGCCGACGACGCGTGGCTGATGGACGGAGTGCCCGGCCGCAGCGGCTAAGCGGGCAGCGCCGCTGCGGTCTTTGGCTGCACGATTGTCCGGCCGACCGATTGCCCGGCAAACATCTTCTCAATCTGCGCCGGCAGCCCGTCCAGGTCGACGCGCGTGATCCACTCCTCCGGCAGGTCGATCCGCCAGGGGCCGGCGAGGTTCTTCCACATCCGCAGCCGCGGCTCGCGGGGGCACTTCTCCGAGTCAACGCCTGCCACCGTCACACCGCGGAGGATGAACGGGTAGACGTTCAGCGGCAGATCGACTCCCGCCACCAATCCGCAGCACGCAACGCATCCGCGATGGCGTGTCGAACGCACCAACGCCGAGAGCGGTGCGCCGCCGACCGTATCAACACCGCCGGCGAAGTCGGCGCCCAGGAGCGGCTTGTCGCTTGCGGAAGCGAGCGCCTCGCGGCCCACAACGCGCGCCGCGCCGAGGCCGAGCAACGCGTCCTGCCAGTCAGGCTTGCCGGACATGGCGATCACCTCGAAGCCGAGTTCCGCGAGGATCGCGACCGACCAAACGCCTACGCCGCCTGTTGCGCCGGTCACCAGCAGCGGCCCACGTGAGGGCTCGGCGCCGTGGTGCAGCAGCGCGTCGACGCACTGCGCCGCGGTAAAGCCGGCGGTGCCGAGCCGCATCGCCCGCTCCGCAGTCAACTCGGCCGGCAACGGCACGGGCCAACTCTCCGGCACACGCACCCGCCCGGCATACCCACCCCAGGCCGCGCTGCCCAGGCCGCACCCCGTCACGACGACCTCGTCGCCAACGGCGAACTTGTCGGAGTCGCAAGCGGCCACGCGGCCAGCGCAGTCGATCCCCGGCACGTGCGGCAGCGTCTTCACCACGCCGCGGTGGCCGCGGCTGGCGAGAGCGTCCTTGTAGTTGAGCGACGACCACTCGACGTCAACCAGCACCTCGCCAGCCGGCAGGTCATCGTTGCTAAGCCACTCAATGGCAGCCTGGGCGGCATCGCCATCGCTCTGGCGCACGATCAATGCCGGAAATCGGGAACCAACCATTGGATTCTTTCGCCGGTTCGTGGCTCGATCGCCTGATGCTTCGCAATTAAGCAGGGGCGACTGGCAGCTCGTCGATCTTTGCTGCGAGGATGAAGTCGTTCTCGGAGAGCCCGTCGATCGCGTGGGTCCACAACTCAACCGCCACGTTGCGGTAGCCCACGATGTGCAAATCCGGGTGATGCGCGTCCTCCTCGGCGAGCTCCGCGCACTTATTGAAAAAGTCCATGCCGGCCATGAAGTTTTTGACCTTCCACTCCTTTCGGATCCGCTTGCCGTCTTCGGTCAGGCGCCAGCCTGAGAGGTGGCTGAGCTGCTGCTTGGCTTCGTCTAGCGGGCACCGATCCACCCCCCCCTCGCATGGGAGGCACTTCTTTCGGACAAGCTCAGCGGGCGATTGCACGGCCATAGCAGCCTCCGGGTTTGGTTGTGGTGGACGGCGCTCGATTATCGGTCCAAGCCACTCGCAGGCAACCTTGTCAGCCGTCGACGGGAAAAACCCTGGTTGTTTATCCCGAATCGACGAACGTTGCCGTGACACCCCCGTGTCATGGCGCGAGCTGGAGAATGTTGCCGACACCCCGCGCAACGAATTACCTGATCATGGGTTAACTAACGATACAGCCGATCAGTGAAGTTCTGTCCATACAGTTTTGGAGCCCTCGGACAACTGTTGCTCCACGTCAGAGGAGCCGCATTAATCGCAAGCCGGGCGACAAACCGCGAAGGCCAGCGGCCACCTCATCCGCTGACAGTGAACTCGACACCAAGCTCTGCTGCTGACTTACGAGGCTCCGCGTGCCCAGTTCATTCGACGGATCGACAGTTGTGCGGCGATTGCCATTGCTGCTAGTGCTGCGTCATCGCCTGGACCGCGAGGCCCTGACGGCGCTTGTGAACGAGGGGCGCCTGTTTGCACCGCTAGCGGCGTGCACAGCCTCAAGCGCCGAGAGGCGGCTGGCAGAAGCTGGCGGGCAGCCGTACTGCGCGCTCATTGAGACTCCGCTGTGGTCGTCAATCGGACGGCATCTGGTTTCTCAAACACGGCCGTTGGCGCTGCTGATTCTGCGGAATGAGGGCGATTCTGTGCCGCGTGGCGCCGCCGACGTCGATACGCTGCAGGCCTTTAGCCGAGACACTCCTTGGCAGGTTCTGCTTACCCACCTGCTGGAAAATGTGCCATCAAGCCTGTTGCCTCCGCCCAAGCCCGCGGGCACTGAGCGGACCGATGCCCCGGAGCACGGCGGCGACTACGGGGTCCCGGCGCCGCCAAGTCACGGAATCACGCGGGCTGATCAGGAACGGCTGCGGTCCCTGACGCGACGCGAGCAGGACGTCCTTGAAGCCATCGCTGGTGGTGCATCGGTGCGTGAGTGTGCCGAGGCGTTGGGTATCGCCGAGAGCACCGTGGATAACCACAAATCACGCTTGATGCGCAAGGTCGGCGCTCGCCGATCGCTGGAACTGATCCGATTCGCCTATCGGGTCGGGATAGCCCCCTAGAGTGGCCAACTCGGTACCGGCGCCCCGATTGTTGTAAGTCCGCCCAGGCCGGTATAGTGCTGTCCCACAGGCGACGCCGGCTAGGACGCCGGCCTCTGGTCGGCACCGCTTCTCCGCAGCAAGCTCTCGATGCCCAAGTACGTTGTTCGCCATGGCGTCATGCGTCAGCTCGGCGTGTTTTCGACACGCGGCGGCGATCGGTACACCCGCGGCGCCCGGGTGATCGCCCGCACCAACCGCGGCCAGGAAGCCGGCGAAGTGCTCTGCGAGGCGACCAAGCACGTCCAGTCTCAGATGTCCGACCCGAGGACGGGCCAGATTCTGCGGACCCTATCGGGCGACGACGAGGTCGAGCTCCGCAAGCTCGAGGAGCACGCGCAACGCGAACTCGAAGCCTGCCGGGGAAAGGTCGCAGAGTTGGGCCTCGAAATGGACCTGGTCGACGCCGAGCACTTGTACGGCGGCGAGCGGGCGATCTTCTATTACCTGGCCGAGGGTCGCGTCGATTTTCGCGAGTTGGTCAAAGAGCTCGCCCGCGAGTTCCAGACCCGTATCGAGATGCGGCAGATCGGGGTCCGCGACGAGGCAAAGCTGCTAGCAGACTACGGGGATTGCGGAAAGCCGGTGTGCTGCAACACCCATCTCCCGCAGATGCCGCCGGTTTCCATGAAGATGGCGAAGCTGCAGAAGGCGACGCTTGATCCCACCAAGATTTCGGGCCGCTGTGGAAGGCTCAAGTGCTGCCTGCGCTACGAGTACGACACCTACCGCGACATGCAGCAAGACTTGCCTCGAGTCGGAGCCGAGATTATCACGTCCGAAGGGCGTGCCAAGGTGCTCGCCCAAGAGGTCCTGGCCGGTCAGGTGCTGATCCAAACCGAGGATATGCGGCGAAAGGTCATCGCCGCAGACGAAGTTCTGTCCGTCCTTAGCGGCGGTCGGAAGGCAAACAACGGCGAGTCGGCGGAAGAGCGCTCAAGCCCCCGAAAGGCGCCGCGCGAAAAGCCGGAACAGGGTAAAGTAGAGAAGCGGAAGCCAACGAGAGAGAGCCCCGCCAAAGATAGCCCAGGTGAGGAGAGAACGGAGCAGGCCGAGGGCGTCGAGCAAGCCGAAGCAGCCAAAGCACCGACCCCACCAAAGGAAGCTCCTGAGGCTCAACCCGATTCGACGACCGATGGGGAGTCGAAGAGCTGAGACATCGAGTTCGTCGGCACGCGTGCCATCCGCCTGTGGATTCGCGAGAGAGTTCGAGAGCATACCCATGGCCATGATCGATCCGTCGAACCCGCTGGCAGAACTCTTGCAGCGCGACCCGCGTTACCACAGCGACTCGTACGAGTTCGTCTTCAAGGCGTTGCGGTACGGTCAGGAGTGCCTAGACATGGGCAAGGCGGCCGGTCGCGCGTCTGGCAGCGAGGGATTAACCGCTGACGACCCAGATGAGCCGTTCGACGACGAACCGTTCTCGTTTGAGTCTGACGCAGCCCCATCGCAGTCGGAGAAGCACGTCACCGGCCAGGACCTTTGCGAGGCGATCCGGCAGTACGCCCTCCAGCAGTACGGCTTGATGGCTCGGTGCGTTCTCAGCCATTGGGGTGTGCATTCAACCGACGACTTCGGCGAGATCGTTTTCAACCTGATCGACATCGGCGAGATGAAGAAGACCGATTCCGATCGCCGTGAAGACTTCGCCGACGTGTTCGATTTCAACGAAGCTCTGGCCGCCTCGGCTGTGTTCGCGGCGAGCCGCGACGACCGGGAGTCGGCGGATTGATCGCCCCGGCCGACCCCGCAGAATCGAGCACCAAGCCGCCGCCAACCGCTGGAAAACCCGGCCGCAGCCGGGCGATCGTGGCTGCGTTGCTGCTCGCCGGTTGGTTAGTCTTTCTGCTGTACACTTCGATGACTAAGTAGTGGGCGGATGATTGGCCTTTGGCCGCCCGCGGCGTACGATTTGTGGCATGCCGCAAGCCTTCTGTTGGCCCTTCGCGTCTCCCTCCTGATCCCCTCGCAAACGGAACCGAGAATGATGATTGCTCGCCCCGCCGCCGTGACGGTGCTGTTGCTCTGCTTCCTCGCAGTTTCCCCTGCCCTCGGCGTTGGGCCGGACGCCGGGCAATTTGAAGACGTCGTCGCCGGCGCCGTGAGCTATACGTCGGGTGCTCAAGCGGAGAATGGCTCGTTCAGCGAACAGTTCGGCACGGGCGTCACGTCGATCGTCGCCACGGGGCTGCTCAAGCACGGCCGCCCACCGCAAGACCGAGTGGTCTCCAAAGCACTCGCGTACCTCGAAACCCATGTGAAGCCTGACGGCGGCGTGCACCTTGAGGGCACCCGCTACCGCAACTACGAAACGTGCCTGGCGATCATGTGCTTCTCCGAAGCGCGACGCCACCTCCAGGAGCAAGGCGCCGCCGACGCCGACCGCTACGACGCGTTGCTGGCGGGCGCCGAGAAGTTTGTGCGGAAGCTCCAGTGGGACCAGGGCGAAGGCCACGGGCCGGAGAGCATGAACTACGGCGGCGCCGGCTACGGCCGCCATGGTCGACCCGACCTTTCGAACACGGGCTTCCTGATCGAGGCCCTCAAGTCCGTCGGCGCCGGCGAAGATGACCCCTCGCTGCAAGCGGCACTGGCGTTCGTCTCACGAACGCAGAACCTGGAGACCGAGCACAACACCTCACCGTTCGCCGCGTCCGTGCAAGACGGCGGCTTCTACTACACCCCCGCCGCCGGTGGGCAGAGTCAGGCCGGCGAGACCGATAACGGCGGGCTCCGTAGCTACGGTTCGATGACCTACGTCGGCCTCAAGAGCATGATCTACGCCGGCGTTGGCCCGGACGATCCCCGCGTGCGGGCCGCCTACAACTGGGCCCGCAAGAACTACACGCTCAATGAGAACCCCGGCATGGGGTCTTCGGGCTACTACTACTACCTGCACACGTTCTCGAAGGCGCTCAACGCCATCGGCGACGCCGAAGTGGTTGACGAGGCCGGCGTGGCGCACGACTGGCGCCGCGAGTTGGTTGAGACCCTCGCCAGCCAGCAAGCCGCCGACGGCAGTTGGACCAATGAGAACAAGCGCTGGCTCGAGAACGACCCCAATCTCGTGGTCGGCTACGCGCTGCTAGCCCTCGAGCACTGCAAGCCGCAAGCGACCGAATAGTTTCCGGCTGCTAGCTCTCCTCTCCCCACTCCCGCGCCGCATCGGCCTTTGCCCGGCGGCGGCGTTCTGGTATCCCTCGCGCGGCCGCGGCGCCCTGCGCGCTGCCGGTGTGCGTAAACCACAGGGAAGTGGATGGTTGCCATGAATGGTTCGAAGCCGAGTAGCTGGCGTAAGCGTGGAATCTATGTGTCGCTAGCATCGTTGCCGCTAGCGGGGACTGGCGCTTGGTTCTTGGCGCCAGAGATGGCGACGTCTGGCGACGAGGCGGCGGAAGCCGCGCCGGCCGAGACCTCGCTCATTGACTCGATTGTGGCCGCAACGCCCGCTGAGACGCCTGAGCCGGCGCCGCTTGACCCGTTCCTAGCCGCCGCTTCCGAACCGATGCCGGTCCCGACGCCCATCCAACAAGTCGCGTACGACCAGCCTCTGCCGGTTGCCCGGGGGCAATCCCCCGAGGCCAACCCGCTGCGTTCAGCGCGGCCAGTCGAAGCGAATCCGCTCCGCCCTGCCCCGCTGCCGGTCGACTCCGACGCGCAGCAGGCGTTTGGCGAGTTGCTCGCCGCCTCAGAGAACCAGGCAACCCCAGCGGGCGGCCCCGGCGTGAGTGGCGATGACCCCTCGGCCATCGCTGCCGCCGCCTACGAAGGAGACGCGGCCGCGGCGGCGGGCTTCGCCTCGGTGGAGA
>JBCDJN010000122.1:0-14895 GCA_039414355.1 Planctomycetota bacterium
ACGCCGTCGGTCGCCAGCGGGGCGCGGGCCTCGGCGGCGGGCACGACGAGCGCGAGCAGACACTCAACCAGATCCTCAGCGAGATGGACGGCTTCACGCCCAGCGAGACGGTCATCGTCATCGCCGCCACCAACCGCCCCGACGTGCTCGACCCCGCACTGCTACGCCCAGGCCGTTTCGACCGGCACATCACCGTCGATCGGCCGAGCCTCGAAGGACGCGAACAGCTCTTCGAAGTCCACACCCGCAAGATTCCGCTTGGCGACGACGTCGACCTGGAACGGCTCGCCCGGGCGACCTCCGGCCTGACCGGCGCCGATATCGCCAACCTGGTCAACGAGGCCGCCCTCTGGGCCACGCGGCACGACAAGCGTTTCGTGACAATGGACGACTTTGAGTTCGCCCGCGACAAAGCGTACATGGGCGCCGCGCGGGACGATGTGCTTCGCGGCCACGAACGGAAGGTTTGTGCCTACCACGAGGCGGGGCACGCGCTCGTGGCGTGGCTGCTGCCCGACTGCGACCGCGTTCACAAGGTCACGATCATCCCGCGGGGGCGGGCGCTCGGCGTTACGCAAATGCTCCCCGACGAAGACCGGCACAACATGTCGCAGTCGGAGATCCACGCCCAGCTCGCCATGGCCCTGGGCGGCCGGGCGGCGGAGAAGATCGCCTTCGACGAGTACAGCGTTGGCGCCTCGAGCGACCTTGAGCGCTCCACCCAGCTCGCCCGCCGAATGGTCACACACTGGGGCATGAGCGAGCGGGTTGGCCCGGTTGCGTTGCACAGCGGCGGCGACGACCCCTTCCTCGGTCGGGAGATCGTCCAAGAGCAGAAGCAGCACAGCGAGCACACCGCCCAGGTGATTGACGACGAGGTGTCGAAGATCCTGCACGCCGCCGCCGACCGTTCGACGCGTCTGCTCGAAGACAATCGTGGCAAGCTCGATGCGATCGCCGAGGCGTTGCTCGACCAGGAAGAGATCGGCGAAGCGGAGCTGACGGAATTGGTCGGCCCTTCGGCACAGACCGAGAAGACGTCGCAGTCGCCCCCCATCGAGATCGCCCCCCCCGAGCCCGCGGCCTCTTCTTCGCCTGCTAGGGAACGCAGCTAGGCGACGACCGCCGGCCCCTCGACGCACCCACCCCAAGACCTCTGACTAGGACGCCGCCATGGAAGCCGAACCGCAAATCGCGCACATGGTGTACTTCACGCTGAAGGACTCGGCCGGTCGCCAGGCTCTGGTCGACTCTTGCCAGAAGCACCTGACCAATCATCCGGGGACGGTCTACTTCAGCGTCGGCGTCCGGGGCGAGTCGTTCACGCGGCCGGTGAATGACGACCAGTTCGACGTCGCGCTGCACGTCGTCTTCGAGAACATGGAAGCCCACGACACCTACCAAGAGTCGCCTCGCCACGTGCAGTTCATCGAAGAGAACAAGGCGACCTGGAAGCAGGTAAGGGTCTTTGATTCGCTGGTCTGAGGCGGCATCTCAACCTGTCGGCGAGGGTGAGCCGACCCGGCGAAAAGCCGCAGCGAGGGCACTCCGCGTGGTTGCCTGCGCGGGCGGGCGCCGTTAGGCTTCACAGCCGCCCTAAAGCCCCTACAGTCGCGCGATTTTCCCGGCTCCAACTGGTCGGCAAATCCGGCCCACGCCGATCCCGGGCGGTAAACTGGTGCAGGAGCCCTCTTCGCCATGCCGGTACCCGCATTCACCGCCGAGCACTTCCTCAACCGCGAGCTGAGCTGGCTGGAGTTCAACGCCCGGGTCCTTGAGGAAGCGCAGAACGACACCAACCCGCTGCTTGAGCGGGTGAAGTTTCTGTCGATCTTCTCGTCGAACCTCGACGAGTTCTTCATGGTCCGCGTCGCTGGGCTCCGGGAGCAGGCGTTTGGCCACCTGGCGCCGCAGGACCCGCGGCTGGACGGCATGGGGCCGGCGGCGCAGCTCAGGCGGATCTCCTTCCGCACCCGGCAGCTCGTCGACCAGCAGTACGCTTGCTGGAACGAATCCGTCCGCCCGAGCCTCGACGCGGCGGGCGTGCGGATCGTGGACGAGGCGAGCCTCGACTCCGCCAGCCGGAAGCAGTTCGACAAGTACTTCCGCCAACGCGTCTACCCGGTGCTGACGCCGCTGGCGATCGACCCCAGCCACCCGAGCCCCCGCTTTCACAACCGCGGCTTCTACCTGGCGGCGGACCTCAAGCGGCGGCGGGGCATCGGGCCCGATCGGCTGGTGGCCGTGGTGCAGTTGCCGCAAGCGTTGCCGCGCTTTGTGCCGGTGCGGCCCGAGGGCGGCGGCGACTTCGTGCCGCTGGAAGACATCATCGCCACGCGCCTGCCGGAGTTGTTCGGCGGCTACGAGATCATCAGCTGTGGCCCGTTCCGGGTCACCCGCGACATGGATATCAACCTCCTCGACGAGGAGGGCGACGACATGCTCAGGGCCATCGAGTCCCGCTTGCGTGCGCGCCAGAGGAGCGAGGCCGTGCGCATCGAAGCGTCGGTGAGCTTGTCTGGCAAGCTGCTCGACCGCATCGCCGAGGAGGAACGGGTCCACCGGAACGAGACGGGCGAGCCCGACGCCTACGACGAGGTGTACCGCGTTGACGGGCTGATCGACATGACCGGCTTGATGGACCTCACGTCGCTAGTGGACCGCAAGGACCTCCGCGAGCCACGCTTCTCGCCGCGAGTGGCGCCGGCGTGGACGGCCTCGGACGACGTGTTCGAGCAGATCGACAAGAAGGACATCCTGCTGCACCACCCGTTCGATTCGTTTCAGCCGGTCGTTTCGTTCGTGCAGCAGGCGGCCCGCGACCCGAACGTGCTGGCGATCAAGCAGACGCTCTACCGAACCAGCGGCGACAGCCCCATCATCCAGGCGTTGATCGACGCCGCCGAGGAGGGCAAGCACGTCACGGCGCTCGTGGAACTGAAGGCGCGGTTTGACGAAGCGGCGAACATCGGTTGGGCGCGGCGGATGGAGCAGGCCGGCGTGCACGTGGTGTTTGGCTTCATGGACCTCAAGACGCACTGCAAGTGCGCGTTGGTCGTCCGGCAAGAGGGCAAGAAGGTCCGACGCTACGCCCACCTGGGCACCGGCAACTACAACCCCACAACGGCCCGCCTGTACACCGACATGGGCCTGTTCACGGCCGACAAAGCGATTGCCGACGACGTCTCCGCCCTGTTCAACTTCCTCACCGGCTACTCGCAGGGGCACGACTGGCAGAAGCTGATCGTCGCCCCACAAGACTTGCACGACCAAACGATCGCCATGATCGACGAGCAGGCGCAGCGGGCCCGCGACGGCAAGCGATCGCGCGTGATCGCCAAGCTCAACTCGCTGGTCGACCGGCCAACCATCGAAGCGCTCTACCGGGCCAGCCAGGCGGGAACGCCAATCGACCTGATCATCCGCGGCGTCTGCTGCCTGCGGCCCGGGCAGCCGGGGCTTTCGGAGAACATCCGCGTGGTGAGCGTGGTCGACCGGTTCCTGGAGCACAGCCGCGTGCTGGTCTTCGGCGAAGGTTCGTCTCAAAAGGTCTTCCTCAGCAGCGCCGACTGGATGCCGCGGAACTTCAACCGCCGCGTCGAGGTGATGTTCCCCATCGAAGACGCGGACCTGAAACGCCGCGTCGTGGAAGAGGTGCTACCGGTCTACTTGGCGGACAACCAGCGTGCCCGGCAACTGCACGCGGACGGTTCTTACGCGCCGGTGCAGCCGCGGGCGAAGGAGCGGCTCATCCGCAGCCAGCAGGAGCTGATCAACCTGGCCAACGGCGTTTCGCCCGCGCCGCTGGGCGAAGCAGGTGAGTCGGCGGCGAGGACCGGCGGGTCACTCGAAACGCTTGGCGGCGACAGCAAGGCCGCCGCCAGCAAGAACGGGGCGAGCGGCAACGGCAGCCCGCGGCGGGCGGCCGAGAAGAAGCCGTCTGAGGGGAAGAAACCGCCCGTTGGACGCAAGACCGCCACGCCGAAGAAGCCATCAAGCGCCGGCAAACCCAAGCCACGCGGGCCAAAACGCTGACCACTAGCCGGCGGCGGCGGCTTCGCCCGGGGCGTTCTTGAGGTAGCCGGGCGTCTCGGCGAGCACCGCGTGCTGAATGCCCGCGATGTACTCGCCCATCAGGTGGTCCGAGAAGTGGTCGATCCGCCACCGCCGCAAAGACCGCCAGAAGCCCCAAAAGCGGTCGCGCGCCCGCATCGCTCCGGTCACGCCACTCAGGTGGCCAAAGCGGTCCAAGTACATCTCAACGCCCGCATGCCGGTAACCCAGCCAGGCGGGCGGCACACGCGGCACAATGTCGTTGTTGTTCACCCAGCGGTAGTACTTCAATCGCACGTGGTTCACGTACCGCCGGTTGCCCACGCGTGGGGAGCCGTACGTAAACAGCCCCTCAGGATTCGAGCGGATGTGCGACAGCTTGCACCGCCCGGCGCAGATGGCCGCCATCGCTCCGCCCAGCGAGTGCCCGGCGAACCACAGTGTGCGGTCGTTGCTCACCAGGGCCTCCTCTAACCGGGGCCAGAGGTCGTCTACTTCGCGCTTGAAGCCGCGGTGCACGCGGCCCACGGTCTCGGCGACGTCGGTCACGGCGTCGAGATCGGCGCGGATGTCGTTCCACTCGTGCGGCTCGGTGCCGCGGCACGTTACCACGGCGTCCTGCTCGTTGGCGAAGATGTACGCCTGGGCGCCGTCGCGATCGTAGAAGCGGATCTCAGGCAGCCCGATGGCGTTGGCCACACGGCCCGCCTCGGCGCGGGAGAAGTATGAAAGCCGCGCGAGCTCGGCGAAGAGCAGCGACTGTTGAAGCACGGTCATTTGGTCGATCGGACCGACCAGACGCGTGTAGACCGGCAGGTGCAGGCCGGCGGCCTCCATATCCTCGGAGATCTGTTCGTCGCCCACCGGCGGTGCCTCGCTAGCAAGTAACGCCGCCGCTCCTGTCGCCGGCTACCGCGAGTCTAGTGTGGCCCCGCGGGGGGCTCAAGCGAGCAGTCAACGCCGCCCCGCGGCTTCCGCGCGGCTGCGCCAGAAAGCCGCCGCGTCGGCCGCCTCGGCTTCGCTGCAGGCGCCGCGCGGCAAGCCGTCGAGCCACTCGACAAAGAAGTCGCAGCTCGCCCGGCTCACGCGCGACTCGCCCAAGCCGACGTACCACGGGCTGGACAGCGCTAGCTCATACCGTTCCGCCTCGCTAGTGACGGCGCGAACGGCAAACCATCCCGGCTCGGTGAACTCCATCGGCGGCAGCCGGCCACCCTTGGCCGCCCAGTCACGCAGCGGGATCGACGCGGCCACGTCGCCGTTCTGGATTAGCTCCAGGTAATCCACGGTGTTGCGCGTGGTGAGGTTCAGCGCGATCTGCGCCTCGAATCGTCCTTCGTCTAGCGGGAAGACGCAGCCAGGCGGGCGCCCCTCAACCGAAGGGCGGAGCAACGGACCGTTGGTGACCACGGTCTCGCCGGCGTCGACCGCTGACCAGAACGCGGCGAAGTCGAACCCTCCGTCGCACTTGGCCAGCACTCGCGCGGCGCCGAGGTGGCTCTCGGTCTCGCCCGAACCACTGCCGCCCACCGCCGGTACGCGCAGGCCGGCGCCGAGCACATGGAAGTAGATCGCCTCACGCCACCGCCCGGCGCCCTGGGGACCGGGGTAGAGAATGCGTTGCGCCGGGCGACCGTCAACGCGACGCGACGGCGACGGATCGACACACTGTCGATCGACCACGCAAACCGCATCTAACACGCCCGCCGCCAACCAGACCGGCAAGCCCCAAGCCGTGACGTCGGCAGCCACGATCCGGAAGCCATCCTGGCGAGCCTTCTTGAGTGACTCGACCGTCGCCCCACTGGCGGGCGGCAGGTCGGATGGGTCAATCGGCGGGTCGCTGCGAAAGAGCAGCAGATCGCCGCCGGGGGTCTCAAGCCGCACCGCGTGCAGACCAACGCCTGCGGGAGGCGAGGCGCGGACCTTCCCGTTCCGCACTTGCTGCTTCCAACGGCCACGGACGCCTTGCCATTCAACAAGCGGCACGTAGCTGAGTTGTTCCGCCGCGAGCGCGGTGTCGAGCCCCAGCAACTTGCGGTCGGCGTCCAGGTCGGCCGCGTACCAGCCCTCGCCGGCGAGGTTGGCGAACCGCTTCGACTTGATCGCCTTCGTGTCCTGCGCACGGCGGACGATCTCGAAGTGACCGGTGACTTTGGGTCGTTCCCACCCGCCGTCGATTTCGAAGGTGTACTGCCCCCGCCGAAGGCCAAGCGTCGTAGCGCCAGGCAGGTAGAAGTGATCGGCGTGGCCCGCGACCCCCAGTCCGCGGCTGGCGTAGGGCCGGCGGCGGGCGTCCTTCAGGTGCACACGCACCGGAACCGGCTCGCCCGTCTGGGCGTCGGTGACGGCGATTTCCAGCTCTCCATCGGGCCGTGCGAAGGCACCGGCGTTGGACGCGATCGCAACCGACACAAACGTCGCCAAGATCCCGCATCGAAGTCCGAACAAGAAATCACCCCAGGTTGACATTTGTCGACTTCGCCCGGCACCGCTACACACCAAACCCGCCGCCGCTAGAATACGCCAGTAACCGTTCGCCGTTCTGGGTCGCTATGTCTCAAGACTACTATGCCACGCTCGGAGTTTCTCGTGGGGCCTCGGAAGATGAGATCCGCCAGGCCTACCGGGAGATGGCCCGCAAGCACCACCCCGACCTGAATCCGGACGACGCCGCGTCGAAGGCGAAGTTTCAGGACGTACAGCGCGCCTTTGAGGTGCTGGGAGACGAGCAAAAGCGGAAGCAGTATGACCGCTTTGGCCCTGGCTTTGAGTCGATGGGGCCGGGCGGCCCCGGCGGCCCCTGGTCTGGTGGCGCGGGCAGCTCCAATGGTGGCGGCTTTGACGTCAACATGGACGACCTAAACGATCTGTTCGGTGGCGGCGGTGGCGGCGGCTTTGCCGATCTGTTCAAGCAGTTCTCCGGCGCCCAGACCACACGCCGGCCGCACGGCCCGGCAGGCGGGCGAGGCGCCCCGCCACGCGGCGCCGATCTTGAGCACGAGATCACCATCCCCTTCGCAACCGCCGTGACCGGCGGCGAAGCAGCGATCGGCATCGAAGGGCAAGCCGGGTCGAGCGAAACCATCACGGTCAAGATCCCCGCGGGCATCGAAGACGGCAAGAAGATCCGCCTCCGTGGGCGGGGCAACAAGAGCCCCGCCGGCGGCCCGGATGGCGACCTGCTGCTGCTGGTTCACGTGGCGCCGCACCCGCACTTCCGTCGCCGAGGCGATAGGCTTGAAGTGACAGCGCCCATCACGCTGGCCGAGGCGCTCGCGGGCGCGAAGATCGATGTCCCAACGCCGCGCGGCGAAGTCACCCTAACGGTGCCGGCCGGCGTGAGCAGCGGAAAGCGACTGCGTGTGAAGGGCCACGGCGTCGCCGCCACAGGCCGCGAGCCGGGCGACCTGTACGTGGAGCTTCAGATCGTTCTGCCGGACGACCTGACTGAGGAAGAGCGTTCGCAACTAATCGAGCTGCTGGGAGACACCACCGCCACGCCGCGGGCGGACCTCCGTTGGTAGCGGCGGAATTGGCCATGCGATGCCAATCGCTACTCGCCGAAGCAACCACTGCCGAGCCGGCGGCGGCGGCGCTCGAGCGTCTGGAACCCGAAGCGCGCGTTGCCGTCCTCATGGCCTTGGTGGCGTTGGTGCTGGTTGGTCTGCTGCTGCTTAGCGTGATTGTGATCGGCGCCCGGTGGGTGCGGCGGGTGGCGAACGAGCGGCCGCGGCAGCCGCTCACTTCCACGGACTCGTACCCCGCGGCGTCAAAGCAGGCGGCTGAACCCGCCGACCTACCCACCGGCCACGCGGAACAACCGGACACCACCGTCGAGCCGCCCCCGCAGGAGACTCGCCTCGATGGCTGACGAGCGGCAGCAAACGCCGAGCGACCTCCGCTTCTCAAAACGGCTTCGCCTGCTCAAGAGCGAAGAGTTTGACGCGGTCTTCGGCGCAAAGTGCAGTTCAGGGGACGGCGTGCTGATTGTCTACGCGTGGCCGAACGCGTTAGGACACCCGCGACTGGGGCTCGTCGTGTCGAAGAAGGTCGGCAAGGCAGTTCGGCGGAACCGTTGGAAGCGGCTCCTGCGTGAGGCGTTTCGCCTCGCCCAATGCGAGCTGCCCGCGATGGACTTCGTTTGCCTGCCGAGGCTGCGAGACCAGCCGACGCTGGCAGCGATTGATGGCTCGCTGCGCCGCCAGGCCGCTCAACTCGCCAAGAAAGCCGCTCGCCGCCAGGCTACGGCCAACGAGCCGGGGGAGCGATGAATGGCTTCTTTCCCCGATTGCGTCAGGCAATCCGCTGGCTCGCCGCCAGAACGTTGATCGGCGGTGTGCGGTGCTATCAGTGGCTGCTCCGACCGCCGCTGCACCTTCTGCTCGGCCCCATGTGCCGGTTTACGCCGACTTGCAGCGAGTACTTCATCCAAGCCGTACAGCTCTATGGCCCGTGGTTAGGCGCTTGGCGAGGCGTCAAACGCTTGCTGCGTTGCCACCCCTTCTGCCGCGGCGGACACGATCCGCCGTAGAGTGGCTGTTGGCGCACGCTAGCGTCGCTCGCCGCCGGCGGCCAGCGGCACTCTCCTCTCTTGATCGCTGCGGGCGAAATCCCTAGTCTCCCGCGACTTGCGCCGGCGGAGGGTCTCCCTTCACTGGCGTGCGGGCGCGCACGAGGCACGCCCGGCACCGCGGAGCCTTCCCCATCGGGAGCGCACGGCATGATGCGTCGCGCACCACTGACAAGCCTGATTCAACCGGGCCTCATCGCCCTGATCCTCTTGGCGCCAACCGGCTGCTCGCAGTGGATGCTGCGGTCCAAGCTGGACACGCAATCCCTGGACGAAGCCACGCTGGACGAGGCCAACCTCATTGGCGGCTACACCCACCCGTACGGACTGAACTACGTGCAGGTTGACGCCGTTGCGTTGGTCACCGGCCTGGACGGCACGGGCAGCGACCCATCGCCCTCGCCGCAGCGGGCCGCTCTGCTCAACGAAATGAAGCGGCACAAGGTCCCCAATCCCAACGCGATGCTGGCGAGCGAGTCGACCGCGTTGGTGACGCTGCGTGGCTTCCTTCGCCCCGGCATCCGCAAGGGTGACAAGTTCGATATCCAGGTACGCGTGCCTTCGCGGAGCGACACTACGAGTCTGCGAAACGGTTGGGTGCTGCCGGCGAAGCTCACCGAACACGCCCTGCTGGGCCGGCAAGTCCGCCAGGGCCACACGCTCGCCGAAGCCGTTGGCCCCGTGCTGGTCGACCCCGGCGCCGCCGAAGAAGAAGCCCTGGCCAACCGTGGCCGCATTCTCAGCGGCGGCATCGCGTTGCGTGACCGTCCGATGGGCTTGATCGTCTCGCACCCAAGTAAGTCCGTGCGTCTCTCGAAAGAGATCTCGTCTGCGATCAACGAACGTTTCGACACGTACCAGAACGGTCGAAAAACCGGCTTGGCGAACCCGAAGACCGATGAGTTCATCGAGCTTCTACTGCACCCGCGGTACAAGGACAACGTGACGCGGTTTGTGAAGGTGGTCCGCAGCATCGCCATCCGCGAAGACTCCGAGGGGCGCCAGAAGCGGCAAGGCCGGTTGGCGATGCAGCTGATGGACCCGCTCACCACCGCCAACGCCGCGTTGCGGCTTGAGGCGCTCGGCGGCGAGCAGGCCGTAGAAACGCTGAAGCAGGGCTCCCGCAGCAGCGACCCGGAGGTACGGTTCTATTCGGCCGAGGCGCTCGCCTACCTAGACGAGACCGCCGCGGTCAAGCCGCTCGCCGACGCCGCCCGAGAAGAACCCGCCTTCCGCGTGCACGCCCTGGCCGCGCTGAGCGCAATGGACGACATCTCCGCATACGAAGCGCTTCGCGAACTCCTCGCGGTCCGCAGCGCCGAGACACGCTACGGCGCCTTCCGCTCGCTCTGGTCGATGAACTCCGGCGACCCGCTGGTCCGCGGCGAATTGCTGGGCGAGCAGTTCAGCTACCACGTCCTGGACGTCGAAGGCCCGCCCATGCTGCACGTGACACGGAGCTTCCGACCGGAGATTGTGCTCTTTGGAGTCGAGCAAGAGTTTCAGCTGCCCATGGTGGTCAACGGCGGCAAGCGGATCATCGTCAACGGCCTGACCGGGAATCAGGTGACGGTGAGTCGCTTCAGCGAAGGCGGCGAGACGCAGAAGCGTGTGGTCTCGCCCGACGTTGACGACGTGATCCGCGCAATCGTGGAACTCGGCGGCAGCTACCCCGATGTCGTTCAAGCCCTCCAACAAGCGCGTGCCGACAACGCGCTGGCGGTGAGCCTCCGCGTTGACGCGCTGCCAGAAACCGGCCGCCGGTTCGCGTCGCGCGAGGACCGAGACAGCGACAGCGACGAACCGATCGACCCAGACGACTTGGGCGCGACACCCTACCGAGTGGCGACGCCCGTGCCGGACTTGTTCTCGCGCCAGAAGAAGTAGCGCCGGCCGCCCGTGGCGTCTGAAGTCAGGCGCGTGTTCGCCCCTGCAAGATGCGGCCCATGCTCAAGGCTTTGGAACTCGCCGGCTTCAAGAGCTTTGCCGACAAGACCCGGCTAGAGTTTCCCCCCGGCGTTACCTGCGTGGTGGGCCCCAACGGCTCCGGCAAGTCCAATGTGGTGGACGCCATCAAGTGGGTGCTCGGCTCGCAAAGCCCCAAGGCGTTGCGTGGTTCGGAGATGACGGATGTCATCTTCAACGGCTCCGCCGGCCGCAAGCCGCTCGGGGCTGCCGAGGTAACGCTCGAGTTCGACAACCGGGCTGAGCTGTTCGACCTCAAGACTCCCACGGTTCGGATCACGCGGCGCGTCTATCGGAGCGGCGAGAGCGAGTACTTGCTGAACGGCGCCACCTGCCGGCTGCGCGACCTGCGCACGCTCTTGGCCGGGACAGGCGTGGGCGCCGAGTCGTACAACATCATCGAGCAGGGCCGCGTCGACGCCGTGCTCCGCGCTTCGCCCAAGGACCGGCGGCAGCTCTTCGAAGAAGCGGCCGGCGTGAGCCGCTTCCGGCTCAAGAAGCAAGAAGCCGCCCGCCGGCTCGCCCGCGTTGAGCAGAACCTGCTCCGCCTGTCGGACATTGTCGACGAGGTCGAGGGCCGCCTCCGCCGCGTCCGCCTCCAGGCGGGTAAGGCGAAGCGCTACCGCGAGCAGACCGAACGGCTAAAACACCTGCGAACCGAACTCGGCCTGGCCGATTGGCGGGTGCTGACCGGTCGCCTGGAGACGCTTGAGAGAACCGCCGCCGAGGCGACAGCCGCTACGACCAAGCTCAACGCCGAGGTCGAGCGGCGTGACGAGCAGCTTACGCAGATCGAGCGTGAGTCGGATGCGGCGACCGATCAGTTGAACGACCTGATGCAGTCGCAGTCGGTCGCTCAGCAGCGGCTGGCGACCAGCGACGCGGCTTGGCAGGCGTCGCTGCATCGGCTGGACGACGCCACGCGAGAACTGACCAGCGCCCGCCGGACGCTGGCCGACACGCGACTTGAGTCGCTCGCTCGGCAAGCCGACGACAGCAGCGCGCTGCTTTCTCAAGTGGACTCCGCGGGCGAAGAGCTGCGTGCCGCGCGCGCCGCGGGGGAGCAAGCCGAGCAGCAGCAGCAACGCGCTTCGGCGGAGGCCGAAAGACTAGCGAAGGAGCTCAACGTCACCAAAGAGCGACTCGCGGCCAACCAATCCGAGGTCGCCGACGCCCGCCGAGCGGCCGACGTGCTTGCCGTGAAACTGGAGATGGCGCGATCGCTCGCCGACGGGCAGTCGCCACGCGCCCAGGCGTTGACGGCCGACCTCGAAGCCGCCGACCGGCAGCTTGCGCAGTTGTCGAAGGAACACGACTCCGGCAGCGGCGAGTCCGAGCGGCTCGCGGCGGAACTTGAGCAGGCCGAGGCCAACGCTAAGCGACTCGCCAGCCAGGAAGCCGAGCTTCAGAAGCAAATCGCCGGCCTCAACGCACGGGCCGCGTCGCACGCGGCGGAGCTCGCCGTGTTGCGATCGGCCGACACGCAGGTTGAGAATCTTCGGGACGAGATCATTCGCCTGCTCCCTAGCGACCCGGCTTCACCGCGCCTGGCGGTGCGGGGGTTGGTGGCGGACCTGTTGAACGTGGACTTCGACACGGCCCCGATGATCGAGGCGGCGCTCGGACCACGAACCGGACACTTGGTGGTGGACAATGGCCAGACGTTGCTGGCGTCGCTGGCCGAGGCGCCGGTTGAGCTCGCGGCTCGGGCGTCGTTCCAGAGGATGGACTGCCGGCCGCAGGCCGCCGCCATCGATCGCGTCGACCTTTCCGAACTGCCCGGCGTACTGGGCCGGGCCGACCGCTTCGTCGAAACCGACCCCGCGTTCCGCGAACTGGTCGAGCGGCTGCTCGGCCGTTGCTGGATTGTGGACACGCTCGCCACGGCCACCAAGCTGGCGGTCGGCGCGGGCCGCGGGCTGAGTTTCGTAACCTACCGCGGCGAATACGTCGGCGCCGACGGCGAGATTGTTGTCGGGCAGCACCACAACGCGGCGGGCGTGCTAACTCGCCGCAAGCAGATCGAGCGGCTGGAGGAAGAGTCGGCCGAGGTGGCGGAGCGTCTCGCCGCGACGGAGCAGGCGCTTGCCGAGGTTTCTCACGAGGCGGCCGACCATGTCTCGATGACCGACGAAGCCCGACGCCGGCGCGACGAGGCCTTCGCGACTCAAACCAAACGCTCGCATCAGCTTGCCGCCTTCGCGGAGCGCCGCCAGCATCTTGCCAACGAGTTGCAGCGAGCACAGGGCGAAGTGGGGCAGGCCGCCACGGCCGCCGAGCAGCTCCAGCAGCAACTGACGGAGACGCGACGCCGTCAGTCGGCCGCCGAGGTAGCCGTCCGCACGGCGCAAGGCGAGATCGACACGCTCGACCGTCAACTCGGTGAGTCGCAAGGGGAAGTCGCCACGGCGACCGAGTCTTGTGCCACTCACCGCGAAGCCACTGCCGCCGCGGTTCGGACGCTTGAATCGCTGAACACCCAACTCCAGCAGCTTGAGCGCGACGCCGACCAGCGCAACCGCGCCACAACCGCTGCCGTCAACGCTCTGCACGATGCCGAGACGCGGCGAGAGGTCGCGGAGCTCGCGGTGCTGCGGCATCGGAGCGAGTTGGCTTCGTTGCAACTTGAGGCGGACGGAGTCGCACAGCGTCTCTCGGAGTTGCGTCGGCGGGCGGCAACGGCGGTCGACAGCCGGCGACGGATCGCCCGTCAGCAGACCGCCGACCGTCGGCGGCTCGAGGCGTGCCGCAGCCGGGCGCAGCAGGCGGAGCTGGACGCCGAGCGGAACCGGCTTGAGCGCGATACGCTGGCAGAGCGGCTCCTTGAAGACTACGGAATCCATCTCGCGGAGGCCGCCGCCGCGACGCCGGTGGACCAAGAGATTGGTGACCGCGAGGATCTTGAGCGTGAAGTCTCGACGCTCCGCGGCTCGGTCTCCGCCGTCGGCGCGGTGAACCTGGAGTCGCTCGAGGAGTTGGACGAGTTGGAGTCGCGGTTCGCGGAGCTCTCCGCCCACTACCAAGACCTGGCGCAGGCCAAGGCGTCGCTCGAACGGTTGGCCACGCGGATCAGCACGGAAAGCCGCCAGCTCTTCCTCACCACGGTTCAAGAAGTCCGCGGCCATTTCCGGGAGCTCTTCCGGCGGCTGTTCGGCGGCGGCGAAGCCGACCTGGTGCTGATGGAATCCGACGCCGACGACCCGCTAGAGGCCGGCGTGGAGATCGCGGCCTCGCCGCCGGGCAAGGAGCTGCGGAGCCTGTCGCTGCTCTCGGGCGGCGAGAAGACGCTGACCTGCGTGGCGTTGCTGCTAGCAGTCTTCCGCGCCAAGCCGAGCCCCTTCTGCGTTCTGGACGAAGTGGACGCTGCGCTCGACGAGTCGAACGTGGGGCGTTTCGCGTCGGTGCTCAACGAGTTTCTTTCGGCGACACAATTCTTGGTCGTTTCGCACTCAAAGAAGACAATGACCTGTGCGGACACGCTGTATGGGGTGACCATGCAGGAGTCGGGAGTGTCTAAGCAGGTGGCGGTGCGGTTTGAGGACGTGCAAGAAGACGGGCACGTTTCGCCGTCGGCCACGCTCCGCCGGGCGGCGTAGCAAGTCAGAGGTGAGAAGTCAGAAGGAAGAAGTGCTGGCGGAAATGGTGTTTCCCTAGCGTCTGGCCTCTAACCTCTAACCTCTCCTAAAGATTGGGCTCGTGATTTAACGAATGTAGGTATCGGATGGGTTGTTCCGCTTGACCCGGCGCCTCGGCGCCGGGGCCAATCAAGTGGGGCGCCGCAGGGGGGAGCCTGCTTTTTTCCGTCCGCTGGAAAGCGAGGACCGCTGCGCTTGTGGGCGCCGCGGGCCTAGCCTGCTTGCTTCCTCTCTGCACCCCCAGCCAGCGGTTTGCGCTGCCGGCACGTCGGTTTTTGCTGCCGACTGCCGATTCGTGGGGACTGTGACGGTTGTGACGGTTCTCGGGGGCAAGACGCCGCCGGAATTCTCGCCGCGACAGTTTTGATCAATCCCCGCTATCAGCGCTAACCGATGCGAGTTGTACCAAGGCGCGGATCAGAAGGACCTGACCCAACCCACAACCCACCCACGCAGGATTGCCCCGACCCAGACACGTGTGCCCGGTACTTCCCACAGCCGGCGCAAGGGATCGCTCGCCAGACCAGCAGAGATCGCACGTGTGGGGCGTAGCAGGCCAGCCGCTCACCCAATCGCCGGGGTGCGTGGTGACGCCTGAATACCTTAGCAAGATGAATTGGAGAGCCCGATGAAGGTCTTTACAACGGGTCAGGTCGCAAAGATCTGCAA
>JBCDJN010000123.1:0-14622 GCA_039414355.1 Planctomycetota bacterium
CTCGAACGTTGTGAGCAGCGGCTGGGGCGGCGACGGCGGATACGGTGGCAGCGGCGACCTTACCGGACAAGCCGCCGGTGTGGACCTGACGTTCGACCTGCTCTCGAACAGCCCCTATCCCCAGTACGGTGGTGACGGCGGCGATGGCGGCGACGCGGGCGACGCGCTGGGCGGCGGCCTGCGCGTCCGCGGCGGCACACTGCAATTGATCAACTCCACGGTTTACCAGAACGTCGTTGTCGGAGGTGGCGGCGGGGATGGCGGCGACGGCGGCGTGGGCACGCTAGGAGGTGGCGATGCCGGCAACGGCGGGATGGGGGGCGACGCCCGCGGCGGCGGCATCTACGCGGTTGGCGATGGGACCGAGATCGCCCTCGTCGGATCGACCGTCGCCGCGAACGTCGTCAACGCCGGCCCCGGCGGACAGGGGGGCAAAGCAGGGCCCATCGCCGCCGACTCGGTCGGGACCGCAGACGCTCAGCTTCGTGTCTTCGGGACCTTCGGGAACTCCCTGGCAGTGGTGACGCCAGACTTCTCCCCGTTTGTCGATTCCTCGGCGGCGGTCATCACGCAGGAAGCAGCGGCGACCGATCCGATACTCGCGTCGTTCGTCCAAGCCGACCAACAGGCCAGCGACGGCGACGTCATCTCCGCCGACTTCTACGTCGACCTGGCGACGGGCATCGCCATCCGAACGGCGGCCGGCGTCTCAGGCGTTGCGGCGGGTGCGGCGGCGGTGGGTGTCGTTGTGGTGAGTCAGTTCTTCACAGCAGTTCAAGCAACGAGCCTTACGGCCACGGCGCTCTCCGGGACTTTCCTGGTTGCCGCGCTGCCGATCGGCGCCGTCGGGGCCCTGGTGACCGTTGGCGTCGTGGTGCTCGTGAAGATCGGCGTTGCCCTGATCAACGGCGCGAGCTTTGGGGAAGCGGTGGAGGCGGCTATTGACGTACCCGACACCGGCGACGGGCCTAATCTCGCCACCCTGTTCGGCGGTGGCAACGCGGGGCAGACCTTCGTGAATCAAGTCTTCACTGGTCCCGGAAGCAACGGCAGCGACGGTACCGGCGGCGCCGTATCGGGGTCGGGAATCGCCGGCGATGTCTTCCTCCAGCGCAGCCTAGTCGCGGACAACTCCGCGCGAGGACGCCAACTGACAAAGACCATCGAGGCCGCGCCGCCTTTCTCGGTCCCCCTGATCAACGAGCCCGAGGGCTTCGCCGGCGTCCTCGAGGTAGCCGACCAGACGGTATTCGACATCGCTGTGACCGATGTGGACGAGAACAGCCTAATCCTCAGCGATGGCCGGAATCTGATCGGCGCCGCCGGCGGCGCCGTGGCTCTTGCCAACGACCTAAAGGGGACAGTAGCCAACCCGCTCGACCCGATGTTGCAGCCGGCGCTCGGCATGCACGGCGGCGATACGCCCACGCTCGCCCTGCTGGCCGGCAGCCCGGCACGGGACGCGATTAGCGTGGCAGGCTCGGTCACTTCGCAAAACGGCTTCGTCACGACCGGTACATCCAGCATCGGCGCCTGGGCCGGCGTAGACAGCCAGTCGCTCCCGGGTGACTACAACGGTGACCTCGCCGTGAACGCCGCCGACTACACCGTGTGGAGGGACACGCTTGGCTTGCAGGTCACCCCCTTCTCCGGCGCCGACGCCGACGGCAACGGCAACGTCGGGGTGAGCGACTTCGTTGCGTGGAAGAACAGCTTTGGCGTTGCCGCTGCACAAGGCGAAGCCTCGGTTGTATCGACGCCAACAGCCGCGCCCGGGTCGGCATCGCCGCCCGTGGTCCTGGAACTGGATCCCGCGAGACCAACCGCAGCAGCCATCGATGATGCACACGAAGACGGTGCAGACGCTGCCCCATGGTTCGCTGCGGCAGCGTCTTCCCAGCTGCCGATTGGGTCGACCGAAGACCCGCTGCAGGCGACCCCGCAAGACCTGCCAGCGAACCGAGAGCGATCTCACTCGCTACTGCTGTTGGCCATCACCACGCCGGACGAGCCTGCCAGCGATGATGCAGCCGAAGTGGTTGACGACGTGAGCGCGGACGAGGCGTTCGCAGAGCTGGCCGAACTCGCTGGCATCGGGTTGGATCTGGCGTTCGCTTAGTATGGCAGCCCACCGAGACTAGTCCGAGACCGTGTCAGTAGGAGTACAGGCGCTGTTTTGCAACACCTGCTCCCGAGCGCTCAAGACCGTGGTGTCATGGACGCCGCAATGCTCCGCGATGCTGCGGTCCGACTCTTCGGGCTTGAGCCTTAGCGCCTGCTCGACCGCGCGCCGCTTGCCGCGTTTGGTCCGCCGTAGCCCGTGGGCGGTGTCGGCGCCGCGCGTACCACGCGGCTTGCTCTCTCGTGCCGCCTTGATCGTCGCGGTGGCGGCGAACTGCGTGAATCGCGCAGTTGAGAGCTATAGGTATCGGTGACGGTCTCCAGCCGCGGCAATTGATCCGCAGCAACGCTCTAACCGTTAGACCCCGTGCAGGAACGTGAGCGGCTCAGTCAAGAACGCGGAAAAAGAGGACCGGCCCCGGGGCCGGACCTCTTGGGTGAGGCAAGCGAGCACGCCGCCAAGGAGTTTGGCATCGGCGCCCGCACCGTTCAGCGCGGGCAGTCAGTCGTCGCGAAGGCAGCCCTATTCTCATCGAACGACAGTTGACACCACCAACCGCACGCCCCACAGTCGCCGCTGCTGGCGTCTGACTGCCAGCCCGGGCCTCAACAACCCGGCGACAACGCGGAGGATCTGATGACTTCCAACACGGCCATCCGGTCCGGTAGCGTGTGCGCGTGCCCAAGCTTTGATCCCGGTAGCGAGTGAGAGGGGTACGCGCGGGGGGCCGGATCCCCTTGTTGAGCGCGTTGCCGGGCCAGATGGACTATGGCCGCGCGGGGCCTCAAGAACCAGCACTCGGCGGAAAAGACGATGCCCGGGATGGCATCCATCACGACGAAGCGACGAGCGCGGGGTGGCAACGGTTGCCACTGGGGTACGCCAGTGGGGTACGTTCGGTGTCCATGTGGCGACTTGTGCGTCAATCGTCGCCAAGCCACACTGCCCGAAACGCGGCAAAACGTGCTAACAGCCGGGAACTAGAGCGATTGCGGGCGGGGCCTCACGTATCTTCGCAGGGCAGAGGTCGGGAGTTCGAACCTCCTCCGCTCCACTTTACAGCTTGCGTTGATCTCGGGACTTCTCTTGTGCCACTGGGACTCAGCGGTAGGCGGCGACCGTGGCTTCCGCCATCTGTCGCCATCCCCAGGGGGCGACACTGGCGTAGCTGGCTTGGCCGCGTTCTTCGAGGGTCGCTCTTTCGGCGACCGCCAGGCGCATGGCGTCAATTAGTCCGTTGGGGTCGTCGGCCTTGAAGGGGATCGTGCCCCGCTCGTCGACGGTACCGACGAGGGTTCGCACGTCGGGCACGATTGCGGCCTTGCCGAACGAGGCGGCCAGCAGCAGGGAGCCGGAGGTGAAGATCTTGCGGTAGGGCAACACCACGACGTCCGCCGCGGCCATGTAGACCTGCATCTCATCGGTGGGAACGAACTCGTTCTTGTAGATCACGCCGGCCTTGGCGTCCGCCTTCGCCCTGACTTCCTCATCAATCGCGGTGGTCTTCGGCTTGCCGGCAACGATGAGCCGGGCTTCGCCGCCGCCGGCTTTGCTGCCGCCGAGCTCGTCGAAGGCCTCGATCAGTTCGAGGACGCCCTTGTACCCGCGGATGGCGCCGACGAACAGGAAGACGAACGCCCCTGGCTCGATCCCGAGCTGCCTGCGGGCGTCGTCGCGGCTAATGCCCGAGGGGTAGTCGTTGATGTAGTTCGCGTGCTCAACAACGCACACCTTGTCCCGCCGCACGCCGTAGTGCTCCGCAACGACTTCGGCGCAGGCGCTGTTGTGCGCTAACAGCCGGTGGCACATCCGGGTGAACAGCCACGTGAAGAAACTCTGCAGCCGCGGGCTATCGCCTTCGTGACTGGCGAGGTTGTGCGCGGTCCATACGATCCGCGCGCCGCGGAGCCGCAGCAGCAAGACCTGAAACAGAAAGACGCACGACTTGGAACACGTCTTCCAAGCCGTCTTGGCGACCATGTAGGTATCGGGCCAGTGGATGTGGACCACGTCGGCACGCCAGGCGTCAGGGGCTGCGCGGAGGAAGTACGTGGTGTACGGCACCGGGATGATCTCACAACCCAGCGCCTCGATCTCACCGCACAACGACTGCAGGTAGGGATTCGTGCCCGTTCCCGGGCAGACCGCCACACGGAGCTTCTTCGCCGCGGCGTCTTGTTGGGTGCTCTCAGCCATTGCCCGCTTCACTCCCCCGCTGCTCGACCTCCGCTCGCACCCGGGCTTCGATGTCAGCGCGGTCCTTTCGTGCGAGCGACTGCTTCCTGATCGCCGCGAAGTACGCCGCGCGGAGGCGTGAGTACTTGTCCTGCAGAATCTTCTTGGCCTTCGCCGCTTGGCGGTCGGAGAACTCCGGCTTGTAGAGCAGGATCCGCTTGCCCTGGGCGATGTGGTACTGGTAGCCGAACTTCTCCGCGGTCATCGCCACCGCCTTCTCGGAGTAAAAGAAGACGTGCCGGCCGGTGAGCAGGTTGAGGTAGGGCCAGCTCTCATCTTGCTGGCGGTAGATGTCGGTGGTCGCCACGTAGACCTTGGGATTCGACGACAGGGTGTCGGCGAGTTCCTCTTCCGGCCGGGAGAGGTGCTCCCACACCTCGTAGGCGGTGACCACGTCGTAGGTGTCGGCCTCCGACGCCTCGAAGCCGTTGGCGTACTGGTTGACCGCCAGCGGGTCGTAGTAGTAGGCGTCAATGCCCGTGTCTCGCAGCAGGCGAACCAAGAGGCCATCGCCCGCGCCCCAGTCCAGCAGCTTCGCGCTGGTTGGAAGGTCGAAGGCTCGGTAGAGCGAGAACAACACGCGCTGCCACATCACGGCGCGTGAGGCGGCGTTGATGTCGAGGAATCGTCGGCCGTCGCCGTACGACTCGTCGAGCCAGTACGGCTTTTCCGTCTGCATCGATCCGCAGTGCTCGCACTCCATGAACGCGACGTTGTGCTTGCCGAGAACCGTCTTCTCGAACCGCACTCGCGTTGGGCCGCCGCACAGCCGGCAAGGTTCGCTCATGTCTGCTCACTGATTCTGGTAGTTGCCCGATCGAGCGGGCTTTACGATCCGCACGCCATGCCGAGCTTCGTCACGTCGCCGCCCGCGGTCAGCCCGCGTTCAATCGTCTCACGCTCCGCCGGCGTGAAGACCTGCTCAAACTTCTTCAGCCCGTAGTCTTCGATGGGGCGATTGACGGAGTCCTTCCACTCCTCGTACGGCAAGATGATGCCGCCCGCCCTGTCATTGTCTTCGCCCGTGGCGGGTGGATCGGGGTCGAGCCCCAAGAACTCCCAAGCCGTTCGGCAGTGCCGCTCGGGGGCGTCGCAGAACTGGTGGTAGTTGAACACCAGGTGCCGCGGCAGCCCCACGCACGCTTTGACCCGATCGAGGTCTTTATTCCACACGGTCACGCACGACTCGATGGACGGAAAGTTCTTCCGCCAGTAGGCGTAGTCTTTCGTGACGGCTTCCCAGATCGAGGCGACCGTCGCCCGGCCGTCTCGCACCACGTGGATGAACTTGGCGCCCGGGACGTAGCGCTCAATCAGCCGCCGGTAGCGGAGGTGCGTTGGCGTCTTCTCGATCCAGCCGATCGCCCCGGAGCGCGCGGCCGCGCGGTCGAAGCGGTCCGTGGCGTAATCGATCAAGCGGTCCAGGCGCCGCGTGTCGGGGAACTTCCACTCCTCGAACTCCGGCGAGCCGAGGTGCTCGCCGATCTCCTTCAGCCGCTTCGCGTAGGCGGGCAGGATGTTCCGGCCGAGCCCCAACTGGAGCAGCAGGCCGCGGACCAGATCGACGCGCCACTCTTTGGCGGTCCTCAGCCCGCCGAGCCCCGCGAGCTGATGCTGCATGCCCACCAGTTGCTGGAAGAGTTGCGTCTCGGGGAACGTGTCGATCAGCGGGTGCGTGGTCAGGCGGGCTTGGATGAGCGTCGTGCCGCTGCGCGGGCAGCCAACCACAAACGCCCGCAGCCGGTCCCGGCCGGCGCCGCTGGGCGGAGTCACTGCGTCTGGGGATTCGCTGGCCGACATGTCGCGACGAGACTACCGCGGTAAAGAGGAACTATCGAGGCTGCTGAGGCGTCAACGCCCGCTTGAGCTGCCTGAGTTCCATCATGGACGAGCGGGCGGACGGAATCACCACCACGGCCGCCGCCGCCGCGAAACCGGCCAGCAGGGTAGCCAGCACAAACCGGATGACCGGCAGATAACCGGCCAGTGTGGCCTCGGCCCCCGGCCCCAGGGCCGCAATGGCCTGCGGCAAGACCGCCCCTTCGTCGTACCAGAGCAGCCGGCTGAGGGCGCCGCCCGCCGCCGCGGTCAGGCCAACCATCACCGGGACGCCGAGCAGCCCGAACACGTCGCGCGGCGAGACCGGACCGGTCCGGCACGCGTACGTGACATTCCACGGGACCGTGATCAGCAGGCTCGAACCGGCGTAGGCCGTCGCAACGCCGGTCGGCCCCCATGGCAGGCCAACGCCGAAGGCGACCAGCAGCAGCGGCCCCGACATCTGAATCCAGCGGAACATATCGTCGGTGCGGTCTTGCGTGACGTACAACCAGCCGAACGTCGACCCAACGACCTGCACGCCCCCGACCAGCGCGAGCGCGCGCAAGACGGGGATCGCCTCTTCCCAGCCCGCCCCAAAGATCGCCGGCACGGCAAGGTCGGCCGTGGAACAGAGGAAGATAGAAAGCGGTGTCATCACCAGCGCCGCTTTGCCAACCACGTTGAGATAGAACCGGCGGTACTTCTCGGGCTCGTTCACAATCCGGCTCAGTGCGGAGACCATCACTCCGGTGAGCGGCGACATGGTCATGCGGATGGGGAACAGGAAGAGCTTGTAGGCGCGCTCGTACGCCCCCAGCGGCGCCGGGCCCCACCACCAGCCGATCAGCAGGTTGTCTGCGTTGCGGACGAAGTAGTTCAAGAAGTTGAAGCCCGTCAGGTTCGCGCCAAAGACAAACAGCTCCCGAGTCCCCACGCCGCGACGCGGCAGGCCCGGTCGCCAAGGGCAGACCAACCACAAGATCGAGGTCCGCACCACGGCGGTGGTGATGGGCATGAACACCAAGGCCCAGTAGGCGTTGGGCTGCCGGTAGTGGGTCCAAGCCCAGCCAACGGCCACGGCCTGGCCGGCGATCATCGCCGAGACATCCGCCACCGCCAGCCAATGGAACTCCATCCCACGCCGCAGCAGCGCCTGATGCTGCACGCCCAGGCCGCTGAAGACGAAGGCGCTTGCGAGCGCGAGCGTGATGGCGGTCAATCGCGGTTCGACGTAGAACCAACTGATCCCGGGCGCCAACGCCGAGATCACCGCGCAGAGCAGGACGCCCATTGCCGCGGCGACCCAGAACAGGTTGCTCACCTGACGGTGGTTGATCTCTTCGCGCTGCACCGTGGCCATCGAGAGGCCGGCGTCAACGAACATGGTCGCCAGGCCCGTGAAGACCGAGACCATGGCGACCAGGCCGAAGTCCGCCTTCTCAAGCAGCCGCGCCATCAGCGGGATGACGGCCAAGCCGATCACCACCTTCGTAACCTGCGCGGCGCCCGTGACCATGCCGCCGCGCAGGGACCTGCCCTTCAGGTCGCTGCGGAGCGACTGCTTCGAGAAGTAATCGATTCGATCGGGCAAAGGACGCGGCGGTTGGCGATGGTCGGCGGTCGGGCGCTCCGAGGTCGGACTCGGGGCGTCTCGGCATTATCCTCTGGCCGCCCGAACGGCGAAACACGGGCGCCGCCCCTTCTCGACCGCGGCGGCCTCGGGCTTCAGCGGTGCAGGAACTGCCCGAGCCCGCTGGCCCGCACCGCCAGCCGATGCATGACGCCGCGTAGCGCGTCGATCCTCCCCCGAACCACGGCTCGCCACGCCCTCAGGCGTGGCTGACCCGCCCAAAGCGGCGGCGAAGGGCCCAAGAACTGGCACGAAAAAACTCACCGGGTGTTCAAAAGCGGTGGCAGAACGAACGCGCTGGAATTTTGCGATCTGCCCGGTACGGTGAGAATTGGAGTGGTTTAACACCAACTCCCGCCGTGCGGAAAAGCGCCGGCAAGCCGCGTAGAGAAGCGTGCTTCGCTCGCGGTTTCCCGACGATTCGCGACGAAACCATGGGCGGAATCGCGGCTGCGGACCGCACTCCCAACTATCTTTTGACAGCGCCGTTTTCTACGCGACGGGGGCTTCTTCGCGCTCGATCAGGGCGCTGAGGTACAGCAGCGACTTCTCTTTCGACGGCTGGCGGTCCATCGACTTCATCGCAGCGCGTAGCACGTCGCGACGGCTCACCTGGCCCAGCAGTCGGCCTTGGTCATCGACGACGGGCAACCGGCGGTACGGCGTGAGCAGGAAGACTTGGGCGATTGATAGCAACTGAGTCTCAGGCAGGATGGTCTGCGCCTCGGTGTCCATGAAGAGGCCCACCTCGGAGGTCGGCAGGCCCTCGTAGGCGGCGTCGAGCAGGGCGTTGAGGCTGCATTTCTCGGAGAAGACGCCGAGGTAGTTGCCGGCGGGGTCAACCACGGGGGCGCCGGAAATGCGGTTGCGGAGCAGCAGCCGGACGGCATCGAAGATGTCCATCGCGGGCCGCAACGTGACCAAACGGGTAACCATGACGTCGCGGGCGGTGAGAGAGTGCATGGCATTCGCCTCCGAAGTGATCAGAGCTAAGAGCCCAGCCGAGGGGCGCGGAAGAGGTCGCGAGTGCGAGGCCTAGCAAGCGACCTTGGCGCCGGGCTCCGCATCGCCGGCTCATACTAGCCACGCCGCCGCGACGCCCAACCAGGTTTCAGACATTGGCCCCTTGAAACTAAGCTCCGAGCTGTGAACGGTTTCACGAGGCGTGATTCCGCACGGCGATAGCCTGTTGTGCGGATTTTCACGTGAAGAAGATCACAAGGATTTTTCTAGCCCGCCACGTGCGGCCAACCGAACACTCGAGCGATTTCTGCGCGACTCCCCTCTTGCAGCCCCCCCAAAAGGGTGCGACTTTTTGACGCATCGGCTGGCGACGCTTTTTCGAGTACAGTTCGGCGTGCGTTGAAGGTCTTCTAAGACTGCCAGGTCTTTTTTCGCTCCTCCAAGTGGCTTGACCATCGCCGTGGATCGCTTCGTTTTCCCGCCCTGGGTCAATAAGTTCACCCTTTTGCTGCTCGGCGGCCTCGGTGCCGGGGGCGCGTACGTGGGCATCATGCTGGCCATGGGGACTTGGCCCGACGTGATGAACACGGGGTACATGCCCCAGCAGCCGGTGCCTTTTAGCCACCAGCTGCACGCCGGTCAGCTGAAGATGGATTGCCGGTACTGCCACAACACGGTGGACGTGGCGGCCCACGCGGCGGTGCCCTCGACCAACGTCTGCTCAAACTGCCACAGCGCCGCGCCAGGCGGGCAGGTAGTGAAGACCGCCATCCACACCAACAGTCAAAAGCTCGCCCCCATCCGGGCCAGCCAGGCGACTGGCGAGCCGGTGGAGTGGGAGCGGATCCACGACCTGGCCGACTACGTCTACTTCAATCATAGCATCCACGTGAATCGTGGTGTGAGCTGCGTCGAGTGCCACGGGCGGATCGACACGATGGAAGTGGTCTATCAGGCCAAGTCGCTGTCGATGAGTTGGTGCCTGGAGTGCCACCGCAACCCCGAAGGCCGCATGCGGCCCAAGAGCGAGATCACCAACCTCAACTGGGAATGGCAAGACAGCTTCGAGAGCCACGAGCAATACATCAACGCGATTCGTGATGAGTACAGCGTTGACGGAAAGCCGATCCGCGCATCGACGAACTGCTCCACCTGCCACCGCTAGCGTCGGCCCTGCTCAGCCCGCCCGGCCGAGCCAGCCGCGTCCACAAGCCAACCTTAATCCCTGCGTCGCCCGCCGTCTTACGCATGACCGACACAGCCACCAAACCGACCGCCCCGGCGAGTGACAACACGTACTGGCGGAGCTTGGAGCAGCTTGAAGGGACCGAAGAGTTCCAAGAGTTCGTTCATCGGGAGTTCCCCCAAGCCGCGTCGGAAATCCCTGAGGGCGTGAGCCGCCGCCGGTGGATGCAACTCATGGGCGCCAGCTTCACTCTGGCCGCCGCTCAAGGCTGCCGGTGGGAAACCGAGAAGATCCACGCCTTCGCCAATCGGCCCGAAGGCTACGTGCCGGGCACGCAGACCAAGTTTGCCACCACCGCCGAGATCGCCGGCTCACCGCGGCATCTGCTGGTGAGCTGCTACGATGGCCGGCCCATCAAGGTGGACGGCAACGCCGAGCACCCCTCGAGCGCCGGCGGCTCGGACGGGTACACGCAGGCGATGACGCTGTCGCTGTACGACCCCGATCGGCAGTCCAAGCTCATCGAGCGTGGCGAGCGTTCGCTGTTCACACGGACGTGGAGCGAGTTTGAGGAGTTCGCCGCCGAGGTTCTGGAGAAGCTCGCCCCGAAGAGCGGCGCCGGACTTGCTGTGCTGATGCAGCCTTCCAGTTCGCTCGCCTTGGCGGACAGCCTGAAGCGGCTGATCGAGAAGCTGCCGCAGACGAGCGTCTTCCAATACGCGCCGCTCGATCGCGCCAACGAGCTAGCCGGCGCCGAGATGGCGTTTGGCGAGCCGATTCGCTGCCACTTCGATCTGTCGAAGGCGGACGTGATTGCCTGCTTCGAGGCGGATTTGCTCAGCAGCATGCCGCAGTCGGTCAAGGCGACCCGCGAGTACGCGAAGCGACGCGAGCCCGACACGAAGAAGAACCCCGCCGGCCGCAACCGCATCTACGCCGTCGAGAGCCAGTTCTCGGTGACCGGGGCGTCGGCCGACCACCGGCTGGCGCTGCGGGCGTGCGACATCCCGGCCATGCTCGCCGAGGTACGCTCCGCCGTTGAGAAACGGCTGGCCGGCGAAACGCCCAGCAAGCCCGCCGCCGTGGAACTGCCGGCGCCGCCGGAAGACGGCTTCTACGCCAAGAGCCCCGAAGCCGAAGGCGGTCTGCCGGAGTACTCAGCGGCGTTCGCGTACGCGTTGGCGGAAGACCTGGTGCAGGCCAAGGGCAAGGGGCTGTTGGTCGTCGGCGAAACGCTGCCCGCTGAGGCGCACGCGATCGCCCACGAGATCAACACCAAGCTCGAAAACGCCGGCGCCGCGGTCACTTACACGAAGGAGCCCGCTCTGCTCGGCGAGACGCAGGTCGGCGACCTGGCGGAGCTGATCGGTGACATTGCCGAGAAGAAGGTCGACACGCTGCTGATCCTGGGTGGCAACCCGGTGTACGACGCCCCGGCCGATTCTGAGTTTGCCGAGTACCTTGCGAAGGCGCCGCACACGATCCACCTTAGCGAGTACGACAACGAAACCTCGCGGGCGTGCGAGTGGAGCCTGCCGCAAGCCCACGCCCTGGAGAGCTGGGACGTCTTCCACGCGTGGGACGGCGCCATCAGCACGGCCCAGCCGCTGATCGATCCGCTGCTGGACGGCCGCTCGGCGCCCGAGGTGCTGACAATGCTGGCCGAGGGACCGGGCGAGATGGACGGCCAGGCGATCGTCCGCCAGGCGGTGGCCGCGGCAAGCGAGGCGGCCGCCGAAGACGAGGCGTGGAAAAAGCTGCTGCACGACGGCTTCGCCGAAGACACCACGTGGGACACAACCACCCCGGCGCTCGCCGGCCCCGCCGCGGAGCCGCCCGCGGCGCCCAAGGCCGACACGCTGGAGCTGGTCTTCACCGCGAGCAGCCACACTTACGACGGGCGGTTCGCCAACAACGGCTGGCTGCAAGAAACGCCCGACCCCGTGACCAAGCTCACCTGGGATAACGCAGCGCTCGTCTCGTTCGAAACCGCCAAGGAGCTGGGCGTCAAGCAGGGCGAGTTGCTCAAGCTGACGGTCGGCGAGGAAGAACTGCTCGCCCCCGTCTTCCTGCAGCCGGGCCAGGCCCCGGGCTCGATTGGCCTCGCGCTCGGCTACGGCCGCACCGCAGCCGGTCGCGTCGGCGGCATGGTCAACGAGGACGGGTCGAAGGCTCGCAGCGAGTTCGTCGTTGGAGAGCGAGGCAACTGGGGCCGCTACCCGCTGGTTCAGGCGATTCCTGGCGTGTCGTCACTGCTGGTCGTGCCGGCCAACCCAGTGGGTGTCGATAGCTACCGCCTCCGCACGTCGGCCAGCGATCGCACCGAGCGCCCATTCGGCGCCGACATCGTGCTGGGCGTCACTGCCGAGCCGACCGGCAAGAGCTACGAGCTGGCGTCGACGCAAAACCATCACGCGATCGACGAGCTCGGCCTGGCCGAGACCTATCGCCGCAGCGGTGATCTGATCCGCGAGGGCACGCTCGGCACGTACGAGGAGAACCCAACGTTCGCTAAGGACCTCGGCGCCCACGTCCCCGAGGCCGAGCTGTGGGACGAGCTGAGCTACAACAGCCAGAGCGGTGAGGGCCAGGCGTGGGGCATGGTGATCGACCTTAACAAGTGCATCGGCTGCAACGCGTGCAGCGTGGCTTGCCAGGCCGAGAACAACGTGCCGGTGGTGGGCAAAGACCAGGTGCTGCGGGGACGGGAGATGCACTGGATCCGGATCGACCGGTACTTCGTCGGCAGCCACGACGCGCCGCGGATGGTCCACCAGCCGCTCTCTTGTCAGCATTGCGAAACCGCCCCATGTGAGCAGGTCTGCCCCGTCGCCGCCACCGTGCACAGCGTCGAGGGGCTCAACGACATGGTTTACAACCGCTGCATCGGCACGCGTTATTGCGCGAATAACTGCCCCTTCAAGGTGCGTCGGTTCAACTTCTTCCACTACACGGACAAGTTCGACCAGGCCAACAACGAGCTGATGCGGCTGGTCATGAACCCGGAAGTCACCGTCCGCAGCCGCGGCGTGATGGAGAAGTGCACGTTCTGCACGCAGCGGATCAGCGCCGCCCGCATCCAGGCGAAGAACGAGGGCCGCCCGATCCGTGACGGCGATGTGGTCACCGCATGCCAAGATGCCTGCAACACCGACGCGATCTCGTTCGGCGACCTGAACGACAGGTCGAGCAAGGTGGCAGAGATGCGTGAGAACGAACGGGCCTACACCTTGCTCGATGGTCTCCGAGTGAAGCCGCGGACGACTTACCTTGCCCGGGTCATTAACCCGCACCCGATGCTCGAGCCGTACCTAGTTCTCAAGAAGCCCGAACCCCACGCTGGACACCACGGGCACGGTGATCACGGCGAGAGCCATGACGAGCACCACGACCACAAGCACGAGCACGGCGGGCACAAGAAGAACGGCAAACACGGCGAGCCCCACGTCGGATCGCCAAAGAAGCAGGGCCGCGTCGCGAAGCTGTCTCTGCCGATTCTGAACAACCCCCGCTAAACGCCCAACCGATTAACTCGCGATACGCGAAGGCAGCATGGCTACAGCAGACCTAGCCCTCGGATCCGACGTCGGCCCCATTGAAGAATGGGTCGAGCCGAAGCTGGTCCGGGGGGATCAAACTTACGAGTCGATCTCCGACACCATCTGCCGGATCGCGGAGAACCCGCGTCCGCCGCTGGCGTGGTGGGGCGCGTTCTTCATCGCGTCGCAGGTTGCCGGGCTCTTCGGAGCACTGATCGGCTACCTGATCATCACGGGCGTCGGCGTGTGGGGGAACAACGCCCCGGTGTTCTGGGGCTTCCCGATCGTCAACTTCGTCTTCTGGGTCGGCATCGGCCACGCGGGGACGTTGATCTCGGCGATCTTGTTCCTCTTCCGCCAGCACTGGCGGACGAGCATCAACCGCTTCGCCGAGGCGATGACCATCTTCGCGGTGGTCTGCGCCGGCACGTTCCCAGGCATCCACGTCGGCCGGGTTTGGTTCGCCTACTGGCTGCAGCCCTACCCCTCGACGCAGCTGTACATGTGGCCCAACTTCCGCAGCCCGCTGCTGTGGGACGTCTTCGCGGTTGGCACCTACGCGACGGTGTCGACCCTGTTTTGGTACATGGGGATGGTGCCCGACCTGGCGACGCTGCGTGACCGGGCCAAGCACCCCATCCGCCGATTCGCCTACGGCTTGCTCAGCCTCGGCTGGACCGGTTCTGCGGGCCAGTGGCGCCGCTACGAGAAGGCGTACGCCCTGCTCGCCGCGCTGGCCACGCCGCTGGTGCTGTCGGTGCACACGATCGTGTCGTTCGACTTCGCCGTGGCCCAGCTGCCGGGCTGGCACACCACGATCTTCCCGCCTTACTTCGTCGCGGGCGCCGTGTTCAGCGGGTTCGGCATGGTGTTAACGCTGATGATCCCGGCTCGAGAGTGGTTCGGCTTGAAGGACCTGGTGACCGACGTGCACATCGAGAACATGTGCAAGATCATCATCGCCACCGGCTCGATGGTCGGCCTGGCGTACATCACCGAGTTCTTCATGGCCTGGTACAGCGGCAACCCGGTGGAGAGCTGGGTCTTCATCAACCGCGCGTTCGGGCCTTCCGGCTGGGCTTACTTTGTCATGTTCTTCTGCAACGTGATCTCGCCGCAGCTGTTC
>JBCDJN010000124.1:0-14449 GCA_039414355.1 Planctomycetota bacterium
CAACCGCTCCCGGGGCCGAAGTTGGTTTCACTATGGTCGTTCCGGCTCAGTTTTCCAGATCGATAACCCGGGTCTCGCCGTGCGTGACCCAGGTGTCGCCATCGCGGTAGGTGACGCCGGTGTACGAGTCGAAGACGGTGAGCACTTCGAGCAGCTGCTCCACCTGCGGCTTAAACATGCCCACCATGCCCACGGCGCCGGCCGCGCCGTCACCGGCCTGCTCAACGGCGACCTGGATGCCGTAATCGATCCAGGGGCTGAGCATCTCAACGGTCTTGGCGAACTTAAAGTGGCCCGCCGAGGCGAGCGGCCGATCGAACTCCGCGGCCGGGCCGTCGATGCCCACGCCGCCGCCGGCCAGCAGCTTCTCGCTTACCTCAGGCACGAAGCCCAGGACCAGCACCGAGTCGCCCAGGCAGGCGTGCGGCTCCAGGCGGGGGCTGGCGCCGGCAACCGGCGGCAGCGGGTACGAGTAGACCGTACCGCCCGAGAGCACCGACTCGTCCGGCATCGGCAGCTCGATGGCGGGCACCTGGTCCGGCTCCGCGTCGTGGGCTTCGTCCAGCGCGTCCTGGACCACGGCAAAGTAGTCTGCGGCGCCCTGCTTTAGCAGTTCCGCGTCGCTGACGCCGTACACCAGCATGGCCGTTGGCAGCGGCAGCTCGGCGCCCGCCGGGGACATGTAGTCGCACCAGTTGGCGTCCTTGACCGAGGCGTCAATTACGATCGCCCCTTGCCCGTCCGCCATGGCCGGGATTAGCGAATCCTTGGTCGCCTGATCGAGCCGGCTCAGCAGCGGAAGCACGCGGTCGCGCACTTCGACGTAGTCGGCCCACTTGTCGGGCTCAGCCTTCTGCTCGGCAATTGCCTGAACATGGCCGAAGGCACGCTTCAGCCAGTCAACCGTCTGGTTGTAACCCTCAACGGACTGCTTGCCGCGGCCAACGATCCACCCGAGCGAATCGCTGCCCAGGTGATCGATCAGCGTGAGCGGCTTGCTGCCGTCAATGTTGCTCGCCATCTCGCCCCAGTTGTAGGCGAAGCTCTCGTAGCCACGGGCGGTCTCAAACGTGACGGCCGCCACGGCGCCGGGCTCAGGCATCCACTCAACAAAGCCGTCGATCGCCTGCTTGAGGTCCGACTTGATCGCCTCCTCGCGAGACTCGTCGAGGTCGGCGGCGCCGAGGCCTGCCTCGGCCAGGATCATCAGGTCTTCCATGCCACGGGTATCGGCGTTGAGCTTCATCAGCTCTCCGCTGACGTAGCCCAGGCTGGTGATCTTCTCCGAGGCGTGCTTGGCGAGCCGCTTCAGCTCCTTGCCATCAACCAGCAGCGGGCCATCGCCCAGGTTGTCGAAGATGTCGAGCGAGTCCCCGACCGCCACAACCACGAAGTCGTCGACCGTGCCTAGGGTGACCAGCATCTCCTTGCCCTCGAGCAGCCCCTTGACCTCCTCCAACACCTCGGGCGGGCCGTCGAACTCGTCCGCAATATCGTCCCACGGCAGCATCTTCGCACTGAGCGTCAGGGTGAGCAGGTCGCTCTCGCCCGATTGGACCCGCGAGATCTCATCGTTGATTGGCACCGGGCAGAGCTCGGCGAACTTCCGCAGCTCGGCCTCGGCCAAGTCGAGTAGCTCGGCGGCCTTGTCCTGGCTCTCGATGCGGAAACCCATGACCAAGCCGGGCGCCTGGATGTCGTCTTTCCGCTGCTTGAGCACGTTGAGGATCGCCTCGGCGATCTCCGCCGGGTCGGGCTCGCCGCCGCCCTCAATCTGGCCGCCGATCGCCTTGTACTGGGCGCGGTTGACGATCACATTCACATCCAGCGCGAGCTGAAGCAGCTCCGTGAAGGAACTCTCGCCCACGACGAAGACCTCCTCCGACATCATCTCGCCGAGCAGGCTGATCAGCTTGGAGCCATCCGGCCCCTCGACCCACTGCTTAACCTGGCGAACCTGCGGGTTCGCCGGGAACTGCCACTGCGTCTGCACCTGCATCCAGCCCATCTGGAGGAACGGGATCGAGGTGAACCGCCGCCAGGCGTTGGTTTCTGATGCGGCCTGAACCTGCTCCTTGCCGCGGAGCCAGGCGGCGTAGAAGGCCGCGTCGGCCGGAACGGCGTTGAGGGACTCGGCGTGGTCGCGAAGGTCCTGCCCAGCGGCGGGGGTTGCCGGCTGGCAAGCCGCAATGGCTATGGTTGCGGCCAAAGCTAGGCTAACCCCACGGCATTGGCGGCGGTGCGGCATCGTCATCATCTTGGTCAACTCCCACTAAGGCAGTAAGCAGATTCCCCAGGCGAGCCGCGGCGGCCTGCAACGCCGACGCAACCACGCCAAACGACCCAATCGTCTTCGGATTGCCGCCCGAGTCAATCGACTGGGCAAGAAAGGCATACCCGCGGCCCGCGCCGGGGGCATACCTGAAGCTTCGCCGCGCGAGCCAACAAATTGCCGCCGGGCGCAGGATTCGCGAAAAAGGAGGGCATACCTGGCCCGGCGTGTTGACAGGCTCAGAGCGGAGCCGTATTCTCGCCGATTCTCCGCTGCGGAGCGGGCGTGACAGGGTGGCTTGGCCATCGTTACTCACAGCCGCTGTTCTACGGATGGCCGCGGGGAGCGTGATGAGGCAGAGCTGAGCGGCTCGATGGACGCCGTGTTTCGCCTGCCTCGTGCCTCGCCCGCAAGGCGACCAAGATTAAATTTTGAGCGTCCCGCCGTGCGGGATGAACCGAAGTGGCCGCAGCCCAAGAAATCATTCGCATCCGGATGGAAGCCTACGATCACGCGGCGCTCGACCAGAGCGCCCTGGAGATCGTCGACACCGCCAAGCGGACCAATTCGGTGGTGCACGGCCCAATCCCGCTGCCAACCCGCATCGAGCGCTACACCGTGCTCCGCGGGCCGCACGTCGACAAGAAGTCGCGGCAGCAATTTGAAATCCGCACCCACAAGCGTCTTATCGACATCGTTCAGGCGACCGCCAAGACGATTGAAGCGCTTAACAAATTGAGCCTGCCCGCTGGCGTTGACATCAAGATCAAGGCCAACGCGGGCTGATAACGTTAGATCCCGGGCCGCAGGGCCCCAGCGTCGCGGCGAACGGCTCGCCCGGCGAACTTGATTGACCTGAGAACCTGACATCGACCGGAAGCTCGGCGGGCAAGCCGGGGCGACGGGCCAAAGCAGCCCCGCCGCGTGTCTCCCGACGAACAAGCCTTTCCCTCAACGTCGCTCACTTGGGAGCTCCTTGCCATGGCAAGTGACAACGCAATCGGTATCCTCGGCCGTAAGGTCGGGATGACCCAAGTCTACGACGAATCAGGCAAGGCAGTCCCCGTGACGGTCATTCAAGCCGGCCCGTGCAACGTCTTGCAGGTCCGCACCACCGAGCGAGACGGCTACGAGGCCGTGCAGCTCGGCTTCCTCGATAAGCCCCGCCGGCTCGCGGCCCGCAGTGAGCGTGGCCATGTCGCCAAGCTTGACAGCAAGCGATCGAAGGCGAAGTCCCAACGTGGCGTCGAGCCGGTCGCCAAGGCCGATTGCGAGCCCAAGCGGTTCGTCCGCGAGATCCGTGGCGCCGCTGGCGAAGCCGCGGTTGGCGGCGAGGTGACCGTCAAGGACCTGGCCGAGATCGCCAAGGTGGACGTCACCGCCACCAGCAAGGGGCGTGGCTTCTCAGGCCCCATGAAGCGGCACAACTTCAAGGGCCAGCGTGCCAGCCACGGCGTCAAGAAATGCCACCGCCACGCGGGCGGCACCGGCTGCAGTGCCTACCCGAGCCGCCTGTTTAAAGGCATCCGGATGGCCGGGCAGTACGGCAACGCGAAGACGACCGTCCGCAACCAAACGCTGGTTCGCGTCGACGAAGAGAACAACCTGCTCATCATCCGCGGCGCCGTTCCGGGTCCGCGTGGTGGATTCGTCGTCATCCGCCAAACCAACAAGCTGTAAGCCGCCCGCTCGACCACGAACTGTCGCGACCAAGCGGCCACTAGCACCCAAAAGCTCCCGATGCCAAAGCTCACTGTCCACGACCGAAAAGGCAACAAGGTGGGGACGTACAACGTCGAGCCCTCCGACTTCGCCGACCGGATCAACAAGCAGTTGCTGCACGACGCCGTGGTGATGTACCAGGCCAACAAGCGGCAGGGCTCGCACAAGACCAAGACCCGTGGCGAAGTCGCCGGCACGACCAAGAAGATGTACCGCCAGAAGGGCACCGGGAACGCCCGGGCCGGCAGCAAGCGGAGCGGCATCCGCCGCGGCGGCGGGCACATCTTCGCCCTGCGGCCGCGGGACTACTCGTACCGCATGCCCCGCAAGGCGCTTCAGCTCGCCACGCGCATGGCGATGGCTTCGAAGGTGCAGGACGATGAACTCGTAATCATCGACGAGCTGAAGTTCGAGGCGCCCAAGACCCGCGACATGGCCCAAATCCTCAAGAACCTGGGCTGCGACAGCGACTCGCTGCTCGTGGCGACCGACGGCCTGGACGTGAACGTTTACAAGAGCGCCCGCAACATCACCAAGGTGAGCGTCTCTCCCCAAGCGGACCTGAACGCACTCTCGTTGCTCTCCAGCCGCAAGGTGCTGTTCACCAAGTCCGCGCTCGACGCCATGAAGGAACGGTCCGCCGGAGCCGGCAGCAAGCCCGAGGCGGCCGAGGCCTAAAACCAAGCGACGATCAAGCAGCAACGGCCGAGAGGCCCTGCCTGCCGAAACCGAGCCAGACCATGCCCAAGCACATCCCACAAACCACGACGCTCGAGCTCGAGTCGTACCAGGTGCTCCTGCGGCCGCTGGTGACCGAGAAGGGCGTTGAGAACTCGACCGAGAACAACTCGTACTCCTTTCAGGTCAGCACCCTGGCCACCAAGGAGGACATCCGCCGGGCGGTGGAAGAGATGTTCGACGTAAAGGTGGTGAAAGTGGCCACTCAAAACCGCAAGGGCAAGACACGCCGCACCAAGTTCGGCGTCGGCCGGACCAGCGACTGGAAGAAGGCGATCGTCAAGCTCGACCCCGAGCACCGCATCGAGTTCTTCTAGCAAGAGCGTTCAGCTGTCAGCGATCAGCTGTCAGCTCGACCGAGGAAACCAACTAGCTGAGTGCTGACCGCTGATAGCTGAAAGCTAACTTCCATGGGCGTTAGAAAATACAAGCCAACCAGCGCCGGGCGACGCAACGCTTCGGTCAGCGACTTCGCCGAGCTGACCAAGGGCGCCAAGCCCGAGAAGTCGCTGCTGCGTCCGCTGGTCAAGACCGGCGGGCGGAACAACCAGGGCAAGATCACCTGCCGGCACCGCGGCGGCGGGCACAAGCGTCGCTACCGGCTGATCGACTTCCGCCGCAACAAGGACGGCGTGCCGGCTGAGGTTGATTCGATTCAGTACGACCCGAATCGGTCGGCCCGGATCGCGCTGCTCAAGTACGAGGACGGCGAGAAGCGGTACATCATCGCCCCCACCGGCCTCAAGGCGGGCGACAAGGTGATCAGCGGACCGGACGCGCCGCCCACGGTAGGCAACTGCCTGCCGCTGAGCGCCATTCCGCTCGCCACCGTGATCCACAACGTTGAGCTCCGCGCCGGCAACGGCGGCGTGCTCTGCCGCAGCGCCGGCACCAGCGCCACGCTGATGGCCCGCGAGGCCGATTGGGCTCAGATCTCGCTGCCCAGCGGCGAAATCCGCCGGGTGCCGTCCGCCTGCCGGGCGACGATCGGCTCAACGAGCAACAGTAGCCACTCGGCCGTCGTGCTGGGCAAGGCGGGCCGCAAGCGTTGGCTCGGCCGACGCCCGCACGTCCGCGGCACCGCGATGAACCCGATCGACCACCCGCACGGCGGCGGCGAAGGCCGCACCAAGGGTGGCCGCCACCCGGTCAGCCCCACCGGCAAGAGCGCCAAGGGCGGCATGACCCGGCAACGCCGCAAACCGTCCAACGCCGCCATCGTCCGCCGACGCAAGTCGCGCCGGTACGGCGTGCAGAAGTTAGTCAAGAAATAGCCTTCAGCGGTCAGCGGTCAGCGGTCAGCTGATCGATGGCTAGCTGAAAGCTGACCGCTGAACGCTGACAGCTCAAAGACATGAGTCGATCCCTCAAAAAAGGCCCGTACGTCGACCCCAAGTTGTACTTGAAGGTCGAGAAGCAGAACGACACGGGCACGAAGAACGCGATCACCACCTGGGCCCGGGCCTGCACCATCGTGCCCGAGTTTGTGGGGCACACCTTCATGGTTCACAACGGCAAGGTGCACGTGAAGGTGTTTGTCACGGAGGACATGGTCGGGCACAAGCTCGGCGAGTTCTCCCCCACCCGCACCTTCCGCGGCCACGGCGGCAAAGGAAAGAAATAACAGAGCGGTCAGCAATCAGCTTTCAGCGATCAGCTCATCTGATCGCTGGCTGACCGCTGACCGCTGATCGCTGAGAGCTAACCATGGCTTACCGAGCAACCCACAAGCACGCCCGCATCAGCGCCCAGAAGGTCCGGCCCCTGGCCAACCTGATCCGGGGTGAGAAGGTGGACGACGCGCTGGCGATCCTCAAGTTTCAGCCTCACCGCGGGGCCCGGCTGCTTGAGAAGGTGCTAGCCAGCGCGTTCGCCAACGCCGAAGACCGCGGCGCCCCCAACAAGGCGGGCCTGCGGGTCGTCGATGTCCGCATCGACGGCGGCCCCATGTTCAAGCGGCTCCGTCCGCGAGCCCGCGGTATGGCCCACGTCATCAAGAAGCGATTCAGCCACATCACCGTTAGTGTCGAGTGAAAGTGGCGAGTGGCGACGGAGCCACTCGCGCGACACCCCAAACACTTCCTTCATCCGCCACTAGCCACCAGCACCCGACACTCCCCCATGGGTCAAAAAGTCAATCCGATCGGCTTCCGCACGGGCGTCATGCTCGACTGGAAGAGCCGCTGGTACGCCTCGAAGAAGGAGTTTGCCGAGCTCCTGCTCGAGGACAAGAAGCTGCGTGACTACGTCACCAAGAAGTACAAGTCGGCCGGCGTGCCGAAAGTGGAGATCGAGCGGACCCGCGACGAGGTCCGCGTGGTGCTTCACGCCGCCCGGCCGGGCGTGATCATCGGCCGCAAGGGCCAGCAGGTCGAAGAGCTGCAGGACGAGCTGCAAAACCTCATCGGCCGGCGGATCAACATCAAGATTGAAGAGATCACCCGCCCGGAGATCCGCGCCCACCTAGTGGCCGAGGACATCGCCGAGCAGCTGGTGAAGCGGATGGCGTTCCGCCGGGCGATCAAGAAAGCGCTCGAACAGACGATGGAGGCGGGCGCCAAGGGCATCAAGGTGCAGCTGGCCGGCCGGCTGGGCGGCGCCGAGATGGCCCGACGGGAGAAGCAGATCGCCGGGTCGATCCCGCTCAGCACTTTGCGGGCGACCATCGACTACGGCTTCGTAGAAGCGAAAACCGCACAGGGCCACATCGGCATCCAGGTGTGGATTAACCATGGCGAGCTCGGGGACGAGAACAATGGCGCTGATGCCCAAGAGGGTCAAGCACCGAAAAAGCCAAAGAGGGCGTATAAAAGGTAACGCGACCCGAGGGAACCGCGTTGTCTTTGGCGAGTTCGGTTTGCAGGCGGTCGAGGGCGGCTGGATCAGCGCCCAGACGATCGAGGCCGGTCGTATCGCCGCGCAGCAGTACGTGCGTGGCGAAGGCCGGTTGTACATCCGCATCTTCCCGCAGAAGTCGATCACCTCGATCCCGCTCGAAACCCGGATGGGTAAGGGTAAGGGTGAGCACGACTACTGGGCGGCCGTGGTGAAGCCCGGCACGGTGCTCTACGAGGTAACCGGCATCACCGAGGCCGCGGCGAAGATCTGCTTCGCCCGCCTGGCCCACAAGATGCCGGTGAAGGTTCGGATGGTGAAGCGGGACCCGATGGCCTAAAGGCCTGACGGAACCAACAGACACGACGAGTCGAGACGACGAGAGCCAACCAGCAGGCACGACGCGATGGAAACCCTCAAAGAGCTTCGCGAGATGAGCGACGAGCAGCTCGAGCTCACGCTCAAGGAAGCGACTGAAAACCTGTTCCGCCTGCGGGTGCAGGCCGAGACGGAGCGGCTGGACGCGCCGAGCGAGATCCGCCGCAACCGCAAGCTGGTCGCCCGCGTGAAGACGCTGCAAACCGAACGCGTCAAGGCCGCGGCCCCGGCCGAAGCGACCGAAGCTGAAAGTGCCCCAGCTAGCTAACAACCAGCCAACTAACACCAATCAACTCGGCTCTCCTGGCCAACCGCCAACAGCCAACCGCCAACAGCCTCTCTCCCATGCCCAAGAAACAAGTCATTGGTGTTGTCACCAGCGACAAGATGAACAAGAGCCGGCGGGTGGAGATCGGCCGTTCGGTGAAGCACCCCAAGTACGGCAAGTTCATCAGCCGCCGAACGGTGTGCCACGTGCACGACGAGAACAACGAGTCGCAAGAGGGCGACACCGTTGAGATCATCGAGTGCCCCCCCAAATCAAAGACCAAGCGTTGGGAACTGCTCCGCGTGGTGACCAAGAGCGCCCTGGTGGACATCGCCGCGATGCGTGCCGCCCGGAAGCTGGCCGACGCCGAGAAGGCCGAAGCCCAAGCTGCCGAGCCCCAGCCGGCAGCCACGGACGCCGCCGCCGAGCCAGAGACCAGCGCCGAGTAATGGCGTTGGACGTCGCCAAAGCGTCATTCGCCAAGAGCCACCAGCCAATCGCCAACAGCCCGCCCGCAGGGCGCCACCGCCATGATCCAGATGCAGAGCCGACTGAACGTCGCCGACAACACCGGCGCCAAAGAGGTGATGTGCATCAAGGTGCTGGGCGGCAGCCGGCGCCGGTTCGCCTCGCTGGGCGATGTGATCATCTGCAGCGTCAAGAGTGTGATCCCCGGCAGCGACGTGAAGAAGAAGGCCGTCGTCCGCGGCGTGATCGTCCGGGTCAAGGCGCCCTGCCGCCGGCCGGACGGCAGCTACGTGCGGTTCGACTCCAACGCCGTGGTGCTGATCGACAAAGACAACAACCCCCGAGGCACGCGCATCTTCGGCGCGGTGGCCCGCGAGCTCCGCGACCGCCGCTTCATGAAAATCGTCAGCCTCGCCAACGAAGTGGTGTGAGGACAAGGCTATTGGCTGATGGCTCTTGGCTGTTGGCTGACACTTGATTCGCCACTCGCCACTCGCCACTCGCCACTCGCACTGGCCACTACCAACCATGCTGATCAAGACCGGAGATACCGTCCAAGTCCTCGCCGGGGCCGACCGGGGCACGCAGAGCCGCGTGATCTCGATCGATCGCCAGGCGGGCAAGGCGATCGTTGAGGGTGTGGCGAAGGTGTACAAGCACGTCCGCCGCAGCCAACGCAACCCGCAAGGCGGCCGGCTGAGCAAAGAGATGCCGATCCAGATGTCGAACCTGGCGTACTTCTGTCAGTCGTGCGACAGCGCCTCCCGGCTCGGCGCCCGTTACCTGGACGACGGCTCGAAAGAGCGGTACTGCAAGAAATGCAACGCCGGCCAGGGACTAATCGCCCCCCCGAAAGCCCGTTACGCAAAGAAGTAGGATGGCCGTTGGCTCTCGGCTGCTGGCTCTTGGCCGGCGGCTTGCAAGCCAACTGCTAACAGCCAAAAGCCAACAGCCCCACTCCCATGCCCCCACGCCTGCAAGAACGCTTCGAGAACGAAGTGCTGCCCGAGCTCAAGCAGAAGCTCGGCCGGGACAACCGCCTGTCGCTGCCACGATTGGAGAAGATCGTGATCAGCATGGGCGTGGGCTCGGCGATTGGCGACAAGAAGCACATCGAGGAGGCGACCTCCGCCCTGACCGAGATCGCCGGCCAGAAGGCGGTGATCTGCCGGGCCAGGAAGTCGATCGCTGGCTTCAAGCTCCGCGAGGGGATGCCGATTGGCGCCAAGGTCACCATCCGCGGCGCTCGGATGTACGAGTTCTTCGACCGGCTGATCTCGATCGTCCTTCCGCGTGTCCGCGACTTCCGCGGCTGCAAGAAGAACGCCTTCGACGGCAACGGCAACTACAGCCTGGGCCTGGCCGAGCAGTTGGTCTTCCCGGAGCTGAACCCAGACAAGTACGTGCGGGTGCAGGGCATGAACATCGCTCTGTGCATCGCCGGCGGCTCGAACGACGAGTCGCGGACACTGCTTGAGCTGATGGGCTTCCCGTTTGAGCGGGAAGACGACCCCAAGTAGCCGACGACTCCAAGCAACCGACCCCACACCAGTACACCAAGCTACCCCAACAACGCGCAGCCGATGGCCAGCAAGTCAAAAATCGCGAAAGCGGCCCGCACGCCCAAGTTCTCCACCCGCCGGGAGAACCGCTGCAAGATCTGCGGCCGGCCCCGCGCCGTGTACCGCAAGTTCGGCATCTGCCGGATCTGCTTCCGCGAGCTGGCGGACAAGGGCCTGGTGCCCGGCCTGCGGAAGGCGAGCTGGTAACGCCCGCCGCGGCCGACGAGACACGCTGCAACAAGCTCAGACAAAAACGAACACACCCAAGCGCCTAATCCCGAGCGCCTAACCCCTCATGATGACCGACCCCATCGCCGACATGCTCACCCGCATCCGCAATGCGGTGAGCGTTGAACGCCCAACGGTGCGTATGCCGCTTTCCAAGGTGAAGCGAGGCGTCGCCGAAGTGCTGAAGCGCGAAGGTTACATCTGGGACTGGCACGAGGAGAGCGACGAAGCCTCGCCCAGCGCCGAGCTGCACCTCGACCTCAAGTACGGCCCCAACGGCGAGCGGGTGATCCAGCACATCAAGCGGGTGAGCTCCCCGGGCCGCCGAGTTTACGCCCAAGCCAAACGGCTCCGCCCGGTGCTCAACGGCTTGGGGATCTCAATCATCAGCACCAGCCGCGGCGTGATCAGCGACCGCGAAGCCCGCCAGCGGAACCTGGGCGGCGAGGTGCTCTGCGAATTGTGGTAGCGGAAGCGGTCAGCTGTCAGCGGTCAGCTGTCAGCTTGAATGGCAAACAAAGAAAGCTGATAGCTGACGGCTGATCGCTGACAGCTCCATACCCATGTCCCGACTCGGCAAGAAACCTGTTGCGATTCCCGACGGCGTGACCGTGTCCGTTTCTGGCGGCGAGGTCAACGTTGAGGGGAAGCTCGGCAAGCTCACCTACTCCCACCGGCCGGAGGTTGAGATCTCCATCGATGAGGAGAAGAAGGAGGTCAACGTCGCCCGGAAGGGAGACGATCGTGCCGACCGCGCCTTCCACGGCCTGACCCGGGCGCTGCTGCAAAACATGGTGGTCGGCGTCAGCCAGGGTTACGAGAAGAAGCTTGAAATCCAGGGCGTCGGCTACCTGGGAGCTATTGCGGGCGACGTGCTGCAGCTCCGGGTCGGCTTCGCCAATGAGGTGCACAAGAAGATCCCCAAGGGGCTCGATGTGACCTGCCCCGACCAGAAGCACATCGTCGTGAAGGGGCCGGACAAGCAGATGGTCGGCCAGTTCGCCGCCGAGGTGCGGGCCGTCCGCAAGCCCGAGCCGTACAAGGGCAAGGGCATCCGGTACGAGGGCGAGCAGGTCCGTCGCAAGGCGGGCAAGGCCGCGAAGTAGCCGGCAGGCAAAGGTAACCCCGGCGCTTGGCCAACAGCCAACAGCCAACAGCCAACAGCCAAACAACGATGCAACACAACCGAGCCATCTTCCGCCAGCGGAAGCGTCGCCGATTCCGCGTCCGCAAGGCGATCAAGGGAACGCCGGAGCGTCCGCGCCTGTCGGTCGCCCGAAGCCACAAGAACATCGCGGTTCAGGTGATCGACGACCTTTCCGGCAAGACGCTCGCCAGCGCTTCGACGTTGGACAAGGGCCTTGCTGGCGACATCAAGTACGGCGGCAACGTCGCCGCGGCCACGGCCATCGGCAAAGCGATCGCCGATCGCTGCCAGGCGGCAGGCATTAAGTCGGTTTGCTTCGACCGTGGTTCATGCAAGTACCACGGCCGCGTTGCGGCTCTTGCCGAAGCGGCGCGTGAGGCCGGACTCGAATTCTGAGCGAGACCCAATGCTCCGGGCGCTGACGCTTCCGGCTCGCCAAATCAACAACTCCTTCAGCACAACCGCAAGCGTATGCCAGCTCCCAACAACCGACGACGCAACCGCGACGACAACCGCGAGAAGCAACGCGGCGAGCTCACCGAGAACGTGGTGAAGATCAAGCGCTGCTCGGCCGTGGTGAAGGGCGGCCGGCGGTTCAGCTTCGCAGCGCTCGTGGTCGTCGGCGACGCCGGCGGCAAGGTTGGCTGGGGCTACGGCAAGGCGAACGAAGTGCCGCCGAGCGTTGAGAAGGCCCGCAAGGAAGGCATGCGGAACATGATCTCCGTGCCGATGGAGGGGTCGACGATCCCGCACATCGTCAAGGGCCGCTTTGGCGGTTCGCAGGTGGTGCTGGTGCCGGCTTCGCCCGGCACGGGCGTGATCGCCGGCGCCGCGGTGCGGGCGGTTTGCGAGTCGGCCGGCATCCACGACATCCTGACCAAGAGCTTCGGCTCGAATAACCCGGTGCCGCTGGTCAAGGCGACGATCGAAGCCCTCAAGCAGCTCCGCCCACAAGCCGAGGTCGAACGCCTCCGCGGCGTGACGCTGTCGTAAGCAAGAAGCCAAACACTCCGCGGCGGAGTCGCCGTTCGCCCCGGCCACTCGCCACTAGCACTCGCCAGTATCATGATCCTCGACGACGTCCATCGCGGCATTAACAAGAACCGCAAGCGGAAGCGCATCGGTCGCGGCCCCGGCTCGGGACACGGCAAGACGTCCGGACGCGGTCACAAGGGCCAGGGCTCCCGCGCCGGCTCCTCACAGCACCCCACCTTCGCCGGCGGCGCCATGCCGATGATCCGGCGGGTGCCAAAGCGTGGCTTCAACAACCGCTGGGCCGACAAGGTGGTGGTGGTCAACGTCTCCGACCTGGAGTCTGCCTTCGACGCCGGCGCCGAGGTCACCGTTGAGCTTCTGGTGAAGAAGAACATCGCCAAAGGCCGCTTCGACCTGCTCAAGGTCCTGGGCAACGGCGAGCTGACCAAGAAGCTCAAGGTCTCGGCCCACGCGTTCAGCAAGTCGGCGCTCGAGAAGATCGAGAAGGCCGGCGGCGAGGCGATCACGCTGCCGGGCAAGACGCCGGTCGAAGAGAAGAAGCGAGCGGCCCGCGCCGCGAAGGCCGGAAAGCCGGGCAAGCCGGCGAAGGCTGAAGCCGCGCCGACGCCGACCCCCGAACCGCCCGCCCCCTCTGCCGAGGCGCCGGCCACTGAAGACTCGGATTCTTGAGTCGCGAAGCATCGCGAACAGTCTACCCCGGCGGCGAAGCTTAGCCCGCCGGCTGGGACGCAGCCCGATTTTCTCGTTGGGGTGGCGTGTTTTGCCCCGGGTCGCGTAAGCTCAAGGTTTCGTCTCGTTCCCAAAACCTCCCCGGCGCCGGCCCTCGGCCCCTGCCGTCATGCTCGAAAAACTCCGCGTCGTCTTCCAGATCCCGGAGCTGCGGAACAAGATTCTGCTCACGCTGCTGATGCTGGCGATCTATCGCGTCGGCTTTCAGATCAACCTGCCCATCGTGGACTCGCAGAAGATCCAAGAGTTCATGGGCGGCGAGAGCGGGCTGAACAACGTTCTGAAGCAAGTGGCCGTGCTCAGCGCCGCCCAGCTGAACAACATCACGATCTTCGGCCTGGGCATCATGCCCTACATCTCGGCGTCGATCATCTTTCAGCTCCTGGGCAGTGTGATCCCGCAGCTCGAAGCCCTGCAGAAGGAGGGCGAAGCGGGCCGGAAGAAGATCAATGAGTACACACGCTACGCTACCGTTGTGCTCTGTTTGATCCAGAGTTGGTTCTTTGTGACCAGTTTCGGAGTCGGCCAGGGGCTGGTCTCCGAGAACTTCTTGTACGCGTCGGACGGCGACGTGCCGTTATTGCTAAGGTGGCTCTACGGTCAGGGCGACCTGATGATTGGCTGGCAGATCACGTCGGTGCTGACGATGACCGCTGGCACCGTGTTCCTGATGTGGCTCGGCGAGCAGATTGACGAGTACGGCATCGGCAACGGGATCAGCTTGCTGATTATGGCGGGCATCCTGGCCCAGATGCCTCGGGCCGGCTACGACCTGATCGCCAACTCCACCGCCACGCTCGGCGACACGACCGGCAAGCTCGACCCGCCGAAACTGATCCTGCTAGCCGCTATCTTCGTGGCGGTGGTGGCAGGCGTGGTATTCATCACGCTCGGCCAGCGGCGGATCCCGATCGAGAGCGCCAAGCAGATGCGCGGCCGGCGGGCCGTGCAGGGTGGCGGGTCGTACCTGCCGCTGAAGGTGAACCAGGCGAACGTTATGCCGATCATCTTCGCCAGCAGCCTGATGATGTTCCCGATGCTGATCTTCGGCAACACGGGCCTTGGCGCCTGGGCGAAGACGTGGGAGCTCTCGTGGTACCGGTCGC
>JBCDJN010000125.1:0-14395 GCA_039414355.1 Planctomycetota bacterium
AGTTTACGTTCTCAAAGATCACGCGGTCGCCAAACGCCTTGGTCAGGTTGACCGCGTCGATGACCTGGTCGCCCAGCCGCGGGCCGGGCGGGATCTGGATTTCGAGCTCTTCGAGCCGCTCCTCGTACTCCTTGGCGGCCATCTCCTCGTAGTTCTTGATCCGCGCCTTGTTCTTGCTCTGCCGGCCCTTGGGGTTGGTGCGGATCCACTCCAGCTCTTTGGCGAGGGTCTTCTGCCGGGCGGACTTCTGCTTTTCTTCTTGTTCGAGCCGCTTCGCCTTCTGCTCGAGCCAGCTTGAGTAGTTCCCCTCGAACGGGATGCCGCGGCCGTACTCGATCTCGAGGATCCACTGGGCGACGTTGTCGAGGAAGTACCGGTCGTGCGTGATCGCGACGATGGTCCCCTGGTACTGGGCGAGGTGGTGCTCCAGCCAGAGGATGCTCTCCGCGTCGAGGTGGTTGGTGGGCTCGTCCAGCAGCAGCAGGTCGGGCTCGCGGAGCAGGATCTGGCAGAGGGCCACGCGGCGCCGCTCGCCGCCGGAGAGCTTGGTCACGTCGGCGTCGCTGGGCGGACAATTGATCGCGTCCATGGCGATCTCAATCTGCCGGTCGAGCTCCCACAGGTTGTGGGCGTCGATGTAGTCTTGCAGTTCGGCTTGCCGGGCCATGAGCTTCTCGGTCGCCTTCTCATCGTCGGCAACCTCGGCCATCTTGTCCCAACTGGCGTCGTACTCGTCCTTGATGGCCTGCTTCTCGGCAACCGCCTCCATGACGTTGCCGATGACGTCCTTTTCCTCGTTGAGCAGCGGCTCCTGCTGGAGCATGCCCACGGTGAAGCCCTCGGCCAGCTCGGCCTTGCCTTCGAACTCCGTGTCGATGCCCGCCATGATGCGCAGCAGGGTGCTCTTGCCGGCGCCGTTGCGACCCAGCACGCCGATCTTGGCGCCCGGGTAGAACGCCAGGTTGATTTCCTTGAGCACCTCACGCTGACCGTGCTTCTTGGTCAGGCCGGCGATTTGGTAGATGTACTTTTGGGCGGGCGGCATGCGGGAGTGGCGGTGGGAAGTGAGCGGGGGCGCGGCGACCGGCAGCAAGTTGGCCCCGACCGCCAGGTCGGAACCGGCCGATCGACAACGACAACGGCCGTGCAGAACCGGTTCGGGCCCGGTATTGTAAAGCAACAACAGCCTCGGCAAAGGGCGAACGCATGCCACCGCGTGAACTCCGAATCTGGCGGGCAAGGCACCGTCACAAGCTCCGGGGGTTCCTCGACCGGAACATCGACGACTCGCTCGCCGGCGAGGCGGCCGGGCCTTCGAGGATGGAGCTGTGGGCCCGCGACCCGCGGTGGTACCTCTCGCCGCCGAAGGGCGCCGGGCTGATCCGGGCGATCCTGGAGAGGATTCGCCGCCGGGTGAGCGGCGGTTGACGCCGTCGATTACACTGGAAGCCTGCGCCCGAGCCTCCCGTTCCCACCGTCGGCGTTCAGGCAATCCGTCGCCGCACCTGTCAAGCACTGCTATGTCCCGCTACGCACCCTTCGCCGTCTTCACGCTCGCGACGCTCCTGGGGGTAGCCGACCTCGCCTACGCTCAGTTGCCAATCCGCAATATGCTGGAGCGGAGCGACAACCTGAAACGCCGCCCCAACGACGACGTTGAGGGCACGATCTGGGACTACAAAGGCAAGCTCACCAAGGGCGAGATCGACGGCAAGAAGGCGGGCGACAAAGACGTGCCCGCCCTTGAGGGCATGTGGCGGCTGGAGGGCGAAGCCATCTTCGCCGTTGGCGCCACATTGAGGACCCCAGGCGCCGGTGAGCGGGGACGGCTCAGAGAGAGCTTGCGGTCTGGGAAGTCGACCACGATCAAGATGCAGTCCGGCAAGCCCAAGCGGGTGGGGCAGTACCGGATCTCCGATTCGGGGCGGCTCATCTTCACGCTCGACGATGAGTCAGAGGGCGGCCTCTTCGGCACGCTGACGCTCCGCAAGGACAAGGACCAGAAGACCGTCTACTTCGGCGACTTCAAGGAGAAGGAAGGCAAGAAGACAATCCGCACCTGGCGGATGACGGTCCGCAAGGTCCAAGACTGAAGACGCGCCGCAAATCGCGGCGCTTTCCATCAGGAACAGCCCCCATCAGCATGATCATGATCCGCCAGACGCCGACTCTCGTTCTGATGCTCGCCGCCCTGATCGCTCCGGGCGGCGTCGCCACGGCTCAGTTGCCTATCGGCGACCTGCTGAACAAGGCCGACAACCTCAAACGCCTGCCGGACGACAACGTGGAAGGCGTCATCTGGGAGTACAAGGGCGAGCTCGAGCGGGGCGAGTTGGAAGGCCAGAAGGAAGGTCGCATCGGCGGGCTGTTCCGCATGGAAGACGAGGGCCTCTACGCGGTGGGCGGCGTCATCAAGCTGCCGGGCATCCAGGACATCCAGAAGCTGCTGGACGACATCCTCAAGGGCGCCGGCCGAGAGATCCGCCTGCCCAACTTCAAGCCCCGCCGCATCGGCGACTTCAAGCAGGGCCGCACCGGCCGGCTCACGCTCACGTTTGACGACGAGTCGAACGACCCCAATGCCCTTTACGGCACAATGATCCTGCGGCCGAAGAAGCGTCAGACCACGGTCTTCATTGGCGACTTCCAGGAGAAGGAGGGCCGCAAGACGGTCCGCACGTGGCAGATGACGGTGCGGAAGGTGCAGGACTGACGCGGCCGGCTGCTTAACCAGGCTGGCGGCTCGCCGGTCTAGTAGCGCTCGTGCCCGGTCTCGTCGGGCTCAATCGGCGCCGCGGCGGGGTCCGGTGTGCCAAGCACGCCGATGGTAATTCCGATTGCCAAGAGGAGCGGCGCCAGCAGCGTGCCGGCGCCCACGGCGACCACCGCCAGTCCTTCGGCCCGCACGCCTCGCGAAGCGGCCACGGCGGTGATCGCCGCTGTGATCACAACGCCCAACCCAGCGCCGGCGAACGCGCCCGACATCGCTCTCGAAAAGGCTCTCACGGCTTGCGACCTCGACCGAGCAGTTCAGTTGCCGAACAACAACGCAACTATTGGCCCGAACGCGATGGTCGCACAGCCGCCCGCCATCAGAATCAGGCCGAGAATCTGCAGCAGGTAGACGCCGGGCTTGTCAGTGCCTTCGATTGGCGAGCCGGTTGAGTCGTGCGTGCGCCCGCTCCTGACAAGCTCAGCGGCGACGCGGACGAAGTAGATAGCGCCCCAGCCGCCGGCAATCGTCAGCAGGGTCGGCAAGAGTAGCAATGCGGGCTCTTCGAGCTGGTCAAGCATGGCCGCGAAACGACGGGCGCGTGGTTTTGAAGCCGCGTCACCCGGAGGTTACCCTGGCACGCCGTGGGATGCAGCGCTGCACGCGCTCTCTCACCGTTTGAACCCCACCCCGGCCCCGCCCTTGGGGCAGGGCCACCCGCCTCCCATCTGAGACTCCCCCATGATGTCGCTTCACCGCCTGTTTCTGTGTGCTGCGTTAATTACGTTCGGTGTTGCTAGCCTCGGCGCCGCGGCCGAAGAGACTGCAGCCGACGCGGACGCGAAAGCCCTCAACAGCGAGCAGCCCAAGCGGTCGATTACCGAGGGCGTGGTGACGATCGCCGGTGAGGAAGTGGTTTACGCCGCGACCGCGGGCAAAGTGATCCAGCGGGGCGACGATGATGACGAGAAGGCCGAGGTGTTCTTCGTCGCCTACACGCGGGGCGGCCTCCACGAGAAGACCGGCACGCCCGACTACGATCCGTCGCGGCCAATCACGTTCTGTTTCAACGGCGGGCCCGGCTCGTCGAGCGTTTGGCTGCACCTTGGCATGATGGGCCCGCAACGCGTCCGCCTGCCGGACGACGCGTCGCACCCGGCGCCGCCCTTCACGACGGTTGAGAACCCCTTCTCGCTGCTCGACGTGACGGACATCGTGATGATCGACCCCGTGAGCACCGGCTTCAGCCGCCCCGCCGAGGACGAGAAGAAGGGCCAATTCCACGGCATCGAGGAAGACGTGAAGAGCGTCGGCCGGTTCATCCACGACTACGTCTCGGAGTTCGGCCGCTGGGGATCGCCGAAGTTTGTGCTCGGCGAGAGCTACGGCGGCATCCGCTCCGCCGGGCTCGCGAGGGAGCTGCAGGACCGGTACCGCATGTATCTCAACGGCGTCGTGCTTGTTTCCGCGGTGCTCGACTTCTCGACCCTCCGCTTCAACCAGAACAACGACCTGCCGTTCGTCTTGTTCCTGCCGGCCTACACGGCGACGGCTTGGCGCCACAAGGCTCTGAGCGACGACCTGCTCGCCAAGTCGCTGGAAGACGTCGTCGCCGAGGCGGAGGCGTTCGCCCTCGGCCCGTACGCCGACGCGTTGCTGCGTGGCTACGCCATGGAGAAGGGCGCCCGCCGGAAGGTGACCAAGGAGATGTCCCGCCTAACGGGCCTGTCGGTCGACTACCTGGAGGGCGCCAACCTACGCGTCGAGATGTGGGAGTTCTCCAAAGAACTGCTCCGCGATCGCGGCCAGATCATCGGCCGGTTCGACAGCCGGTACGTGGGCGCCTCGCCCGAGAAGAACGGCGAGTCGATGGAGTACGACGCCAGCGGCGCCGCGTTCTCGGGCATCTTCGCTGGCGCCCTGAACGGCTACCTGCGGGAGGTGCTCGCGTACGATGAGCCGCGCGTGTACGAGATCAGTGGCTCGGTCCGCCCGTGGAACTACAAGCCGTACGAGAACCGCTACGCCACCGTTGCCGACCGGCTGGCGATGGCGATGACCAAGAACCCGCACCTGCAGGTCTTCGCCGCGTGCGGCTACTACGACCTGGCGACGCCCGCCTTCGCCATGGAGTACACCCGCGACCATGCCCTGCTGAGCGACGACCTGCAGAAGCGGTTCCACATGGGCTACTACGAAGGCGGCCACATGATGTACGTGCACGAGCCGTCGTTGAAGAAGCTGCGGAAAGACCTGCTGGAGTTCTACAAGGCGGCGACGCCTTGAGTTTGAGCGCGAACGATTTCGACGAGGCGTTACTCGTCGGCTGCTTGCAGGCTCTCAACACGCTTGCGCGTCACTCCGCATTCCGCAATCCGAACTCCGCAATCCCCTCACTCCCACTCGATCGTCGCGGGCGGCTTGCTGCTGATATCGTACACCACGCGATTGACGCCCTTCACTTCGTTGATGACGCGGGTGCTGATGCGGCTCAGCAGGTCGTGCGGCAGGTGGCTCCAGTCGGCGGTCATGAAGTCGTCCGTATTGACGCAGCGGACGGCCAGGGCGTTGTCGTAGGTGCGGCTGTCGCCCATCACGCCCACGCTCTGCACCGGCAGCAGCACGGCGAACGCCTGGCTGGTGGCGCGGTAGAGGCCCTCGGCCTTGATCTCGCCAACGACGATGGCGTCCGCCTCGCGGAGCGTGTCGAGCTTCTCCTTGGTGATCTCGCCCAGGCAGCGGACCGCCAGCCCCGGGCCGGGGAACGGGTGCCGCCAGACGATCTCTTCCGGCAAGCCGAGCTGCAGGCCGAGCTGGCGGACCTCGTCCTTGAACAGGTCGCGGAGCGGCTCCACCAGCTCAAAGCCGAGCTCGTCCGGCAGACCGCCCACGTTGTGGTGCAGCTTGATGTTGGCGGCCGGGCCGTCGACGGCGCCGCCGCTCTCGATCACGTCCGGGTAGAGGGTGCCTTGCGCGAGGTATCTGGCCCCAGAGATCTTCTCCGCCTCACGCTTGAAGCAGTCGATGAAGGTCTTGCCGATCGCCTTGCGTTTGACCTGCGGGTCGCTTACTCCGGCGAGCGCGGCGAGGAACTCGTCCTCGGCTTTGACCACGTGCAGGTCGGTCTTGAAGTGGTCGGTGAACTCCTGGACCACGGCCGCCTCTTCGTCTTTGCGAAGCAGGCCGTTGTCGACGAGGATGCACGAGAGCTGCGGGCCGATCGCTTTGGCCAAGAGCGCGGCGACCACCGACGAATCGACGCCGCCCGAGAGGCCGCAGATCACACGGTCGTCTCCTACGCGCTCGCGGACTTGCTGAATCGTCTGGTCGGCGAAGTCGCCCAGCCGCCAGGCGCCGGTCGTGCCGCAGGCGTGGCGGAGGAAGTTGCCCAGCAGCGTCTTGCCTTCGAGCGAGTGCGTCACCTCCGGGTGGAACTGCAGCCCGTAGACCGGCAGCTCGTTGTGGCGCACGGCGGCGTAGGGACAAGTGTCGGTGGCGGCGAGCGTGGTGAACTGCTCGGCGATCTGGGTGACTTGGTCGCCGTGGCTCATCCAGACCTCGGTCTGCCGGCTGACGCCTTCGAATAGCGGGTCGGCGCCCAGCACTTCGCAGTGGGCGCGGCCGTACTCGCGCGTGGCGACGTGCTTCACTTCGCCGCCAAACGCCCGGCAGGCGAGCTGCATGCCGTAGCAGATGCCCAAGACCGGGATGCCGAGGCGGAAGAGCCCCTCGTCGCACTTGGGGGCGCCGTCTTCGTAAACGCTGCTCGGCCCGCCGGAGAAGATCAGCCCCCGCGGCGCCAGTTCCTTCACGCGCTCGGCCGTGATGTCGCTCCGGACTATCTCGCAGTAGACGTGCTGCTCCCGCACCCGCCGGGCGATGAGTTGGGCGTACTGCGACCCAAAATCGAGAACCAGAATCTTCTCGGCAGCGATGCCAGCGTCACTCATTACGCGGTCCTTCTCGGCTCAGAAACCAAACCGCGAGTATCGGAGATTCGGGGGGAACCGCCAAGGACGCCAAGTTCGCCAAGAGTTTGTGGAACACTAATCGCCACTGATCGACGCTAATTTGCGAAGCCAAGTTGATAGGTGAATGCCAGACGGAACGATTAGTGGCGATCAGCGCCGATTAGTGTTCTCTACGGTCCTTGGCGAACTTGGCGGTTCTTCCTTCTCGACGCCCCAGCCGGCGGCCGTATCATGGCGGCATGCAGATTCTCTTGACGAACGACGACGGTATTTACGCCCCCGGGCTGATGGCTCTCCGGGAGGAATTGGCGAAGTTGGGCGAAGTGTCGGTGGTGGCGCCCGCCATTGAGCAGTCGGGCGTGGGGCACTCGATCACGTTCCTCACGCCGCTGATGGCCAAGGAGGTTTACCAGGGTGGGGCTGGGGGGCGGAGCGAACGGATCGGCTGGGCGGTCGAAGGCAGCCCCGCCGACTGCGTGAAGCTGGCCCTCGCCAAGTTCGTCCCGCAGGGGCCGGATCTGGTGGTGAGCGGTATCAACGGCGGGCTGAACGTGGGCATCAACGTGCTCTACTCCGGAACCGTGGCCGCCGCCACCGAGGCGGCCCTGAACGACCTGCCCTCGATCGCCGTGAGCCTGGAGTACGACGAACAGCCGCGGTTCGACCGGGCGGCGCCGATCGCCCGGCGGGTGATCGAGATGATGCTCAAACGCAACGCGTGGCAGGACCACTTGTTGTACAACCTCAACATCCCGACATCGGCAACGCAGGATTCGCCGGCGAGCGGCGCTTCGGCGCCCGGGTTGCAAGGAGAAGCGGGCGGGGCCGACGCGTTGCCGGCGCCGCTGCAGATTTCGACCATGAACGTCAGCCGCTGGCCCGCCGAGTTCGAAGAGCGACGCGACCCGAAGAACCGCCGCTACTACTGGGCCTCCGGAACCCTGCCCGACCCGAAGACCGACCCCGAGAGCGACCTCGCCGGCATCCGCGCCGGCAAGATCACGCTGACGCCGCTAACCATCGACCGAACAAAGAGCGACCTGCTCGATAAGATGCGATCGTGGGAGCTTGAGTAACGTTCGCCACGAGTCTCTGCCCCCGGCCACTAGCACTCGCCACTACCCACTACCCAGCCATGGAACGCTTCCTCCGCTTCTTCGCCCTGGCCACCTGCGGGGCGACGCTTGTTTGGTTGACCGGCTGCGGATCGCCGGCGCCGAGTACGCCGCCGGCGAAGAGCGCCGTCGCCGCGGAGATGGAACGCCGCCAAGCCGAGAAAGAGGCGGCGAAGAAACAAGCCGCTGCGGCTGCCGAAGAAGCGGAACGGGCGGCGCTCGCAGCCGAAGGGCCATCCGAGATCACCAAAGACGATTTCAAGAAGGGTTCGAAAGTAAAGGGTCGCGGTTACTTGTCCACTGTTGTGCGAAGCGGGCGCCGTGCTGGAGAAGACCTTCAACTCATGAACATCAAGCACCAGCTCAGCATTCACGGCAACGCTCAGGGATTCCCCAAGTCGCACGAAGAGTTCATGAAGCTGGTCACCCAGACGTGGGGGATGCAACTGCCGGAGCTTCAAGAGCCGTACGAGTACTGGTACGACGCGAAAACGCATGACATCGTCAAACGCGTGAAGCCGTCCGCTCTTGCCGCCGAGCAAGTAGAATAGACCTTATCGCAGCGTGGCACGGACGCCGGCAGGAAGACTCCTCCCTTGGCGCCGTGCCCATGACTCCTCTTCTGAAAATCACCGCCAACGCCGCCATCGCGGCCTTCGTCTTTGCCGAGGTGGGCGTTGCCCAATCGACAGCTACGCAGTCGAGCTGGGTCTTCGCCCCCAGCACCTACTCGCACGACCCGGTCACCGGCGCCCGCGTTTCGCAGTACGCCCGCGTGGAGCCGGTCGAGCAGCTCGGCGATCCGCGGCTGGTGACCAGCCGGTTCCGCCGCACGCGGACCACGCTGCGTGGGCCCGACGGCGGCGTCGACACCACTTACGAAGTGCAGAGCTACGCCAACGGCCGCGGCGGGCTCGATGCGGAGTGGGAACGCTTCCACGACGCGTGGCGGCAATCGCTGCTCACGGGCGACTACTTCTACCAGAACCGTCCGGCGCCGCTGGGCGCCGTGTACGGCTACCCCGGCGACGCGTTCAACCCGACCTACGGCCCGGCACTGCCCGGCGGGGCGTATGGCGACCCGCGGTTCCGCTCGCCCTACCCGGGGAGCGAGGTCTACCGACCGGGACCGTTCGACCGCGTCCCCTTCCGCCGCGACCGTCGCGTGGCGCCGGGGCCCTAACGGCCGCGACCGCAGCCAAACTTGGCTAACGACCGCGACGAAGCTCGGCGGCGCCCCGGCGCCAATCGTCGGAGGCGTCGTAGCCGGTCAGCAGCCAGCGCTCGCCCTGGCGATCGAAGGTGAAGACCACGTCGGCCATCTTGCCGCCCTTCATGCCCGTCCTGCGGTGGCCGGCTTGCACGAAGACCCTCGCCTCGACGGCGTAGCCGGTTGCGTCGGAGAGGGGCACAACGTTGACGGCGCCGATGACGCGGGCCTTCTCGATGGCGAACTCCGGCATCAGCTTCTGGGCGTCGGCGCGAACCTGCGTTGCCGCCGGCGACAGGCCCGCAAGCACCGCCGGCAGGTCGTTCGCCTCGACCGCAGCGAGCAGCTCTTCGAACGCCGAATGCACCTGCTCCGCCGGCGTCTGCCACGCCCACTCGGTGATCACGGCGCCGAGCGTCAGCAGCACGGCAGCGGCAACTCCCGCCTGCGACGCGCGGCTGCGGACCGACGAGTGCACGATCGCCGCCACCGTCACCGCCAAGGCGCCAGCAATCAAGATCGGGGCGGGGTCTTCGAGAAGAGTCTGCAAGCGAGGGGCCAGGAGTTAGGGGCCAGGGACCAGGGGGAATGGGCGAGCCGCGAGCGTTAGCGACCGGAGTTGTTGGCTGCTCAACAAGTCACAGACGACTCACCGTTCTATTCGTTGAGCAGCACTCCGAAGTATTCACGCTCGGCGGTAGTGAGTCCGTCACGCTGCTCGAATCTGGACGATGTGCTACGCTCAATCCATGGGCGATCAACCCGTCAGCCAGCCGCCGATCTACCTTTCGAGCACGGATGTCGACCTGCCGGCGGTGCTGCCGGTGGGGCTCGCCAAGTATACCGGCTTCCGCGACATGGCCCGCGGCGGCAACGCCACGCTGCAGTCGGCGGTGGACACCATCACCGGGCGGACCGTCGCCATCAAGACGCTGCTGCCCGCCCTCCGCGGCAACCGCGCCGAAGAACGCCGCCTGCTACGCGAGGCCCGCATCACCGCCCAGCTCCAGCACCCGGGCGTGGTGCCGGTGTACGAGATCGGCCGCGACGATCTGCGCGGGCTGTACTTCACCATGAAGCGGATCTCCGGCGAGAACTACTTTGAGGTGCTCAAGCGGATCGCGACTGGCGACGCCGCGACGGCGAAAGCGTTCCCGCTTCTGCGGCGGCTCGACATCGTGCTGGACGCCTGCATGGCGCTCGCCTACGCCCACGCCCGCGGCGTGATCCACCGCGACGTGAAGCCGGAGAACATCTGGGTGGGCAACTTCGGCGAAGTGGTGCTGCTGGACTGGGGCGCTGCGAAGGTCTGGGGCCAGCCGGATGAGATGATGCACGTGCCGCGCGATCCGTCGGCGAGCAGCGGCGAGGCGTCCGGCCAGTCGCAGCAGTTGACCCTCGCCGGGCAGCGGCCCGGGACGCCGCTCTACATGTCGCCGGAGCAGGTCACGCGGATCGGCTCGCTCGACGAGCGGACCGACATCTTCAGCACCGGCGTGGTGCTGTACGAGATGCTCACCCTCCGCGAGCCGTTCCGCGGACGGGTAATCGACGAGACGTTTGAGAACATCCGCCGGCTGACCCCGCCGCCGCCCTCGGAACGATTGCACACGCCGCCCGGCTCGCCGCCGGCGACGATCCCGCCCGAGCTCGACGCGGCCATCATGCGAGCCCTCGCCAAGAGCCCCGCCGCCCGCCAGGCGACGATGTTCGATCTGATCAGCGACCTGAAGCAGGCAATCGCCCGCATCGCCGACTGACCGACGCCCCCGTTGGCGGCCGGGTGGGGTATGCTGGGAGAGCGTTCTCAGCGCCTTCCCCCATCCCACCTCGGGCAAGCTATGCCAGTCCGCCAGCACGCCTGTCGCGCCCTGCTGCTGTTGGCAGCCGCGGCGCCGTTCGCCACCGCGAAGGATGTCTTCCTTACCATCGGCGGCGGCTACAACCGGCACGGCAATCAGGTTTCGCTAGAGCGCAACGTGCTCTTCCAGCGGCAGGTGCTCGCCGAGGCGGTCGCCGGTTCGCCCCTGCCGGAAACGTACTTCGCTTCCGGTGGCAGCGGCGACCCGGACCTGCAGTACCGCGACCCGGACTTTGAAACCAACTGCCCCCGCGCCCGGCGGCTGATGGCGAAGCTCTTTGGCGATGAGCAGGAGGTCTCCCTCCGCTACCGACCGACCAAGCTCACCAGCGTCGCCGGCCCCGCCGACAAGAAGCTGCTGCGAAGGCGTCTGCGGAAGCTGGCCGACGGGCTTGAGGCGGGTGATCGGTTGATCGTTTATTTCACCGGGCACGGCGGCGGCGCCGAGGAGCCCGACGAGTACGAGTACTACGACGAAGAGACCGGCGACTACCGCGAGCCCGACCCGGACGCCTACAACGAGCACGACACCGTGATGTACTTGTGGGACGACGACGAGGTGACCGCCAGCGAGTTCGCGGCGGAGCTTGATCGGCTGCCTGAGGGCGTCTCGGTGGTGATGGTCATGGTGCAGTGCTTCTCCGGCGGCTTCGCTCACACCATCTTCCACGGGGCCGACGCGGAGCTGGGGCTCGCCAAGCACACACGCGCGGGGTTCTTCTCGCAGCGGCACGACCGCTACGCCGCGGGCTGCACGCCGGACATCAACGAGGCGGACTACCAAGAGTACAGCACGTTCTTCTGGGCCGCCCTCGGCGGCCGCACCCGCGCCGGCGAACCGATCGGCGAGCGCGGCTTGGGCGCCGACTACGACCGCAGCGGCGCCGTCTCCTTCGCCGAGGCCCACGCCTACGCGGTGATTGAAAGCGACACGATCGACATCCCCATCCGCACGTCCGGCGCGCTGCTGCGGAAGTACAGCACGCTTGGCCGCGGGGGCGACGACGACGCGGAAGACGCCGGCGACAAGCCGCGGTCCGCCATCGGCAGCCTCTTCGGCATGCTAGGCGGCGGCAAGAAGGGCGAGGAATCGAAGGAAGCGCCGGCGGAAGTCATCAGGCTGGAAGGGCCCTTGTCGGAACTGGCAGAGCGCGGGCGGCCCGATCAGCGGGCGGTTATCCAGCGGCTCGCCGAGACGGTGGGGCTCGACGGCGAGGCGACCTTCGACGAGCTGGAGGAGCGGCTCGAAGAGCTTGGGCAAGAAGAGCTGGCCGTCGCCGGCAAGTGGCGCATCGCGGAGCGGGCGCTCGAGCGCACCGGCCGTCGCCTCCGCGACCGCCTCATCGAGAAGTGGCCCGAGTTGGACACGCCGTACTCGCCCGTCGTCGCCGAGCTTTGCAGCGAGCGGGCGGATGAATTCGTGGCGGCCGTCGACTCGATGCCCGCGCTCCAGGCTTACCGGCGGGCGTCCCGCCGATCCGACGAAGCGTTTGACGCCTACGAGCAGGCCGAGCACGCCAAGGCGAAGGCGGAGCGTCTGATCCGCACGTGCGAGAACATCGTGCTGGTCACCAACCTGCCGCTCGTGGCGCCGGCGGAAATTGCCGGCCGGTACGAGCAACTGCTCGCCGCTGAGGAGGCGACGCTTGACTTCAAGGCGGCGGATTCTGACGAATCGTCAGAGTCAGACTCCGCCGAGCCACCGACCGCCAACGCGGAGTCTGAGCAGCAGGCGGTTTCCGCCGAAGCGGCGGCTACGGCAGCCGAGTAGCACCCGTCCGGCAGTGGGGCCAGATCGTCGGCAGCAGCCGGTCGATCTGCGTCCAGTAGTCAACGTGCCCCACGCCCTGGCAGTGGTGGTTGACCACCTTGGCGACGCCGTCGACGGTGACTTCCGCCATCGGCCGCCCGCCAACTCGCCGGCGCAGGTCGGGCGCCAGCCGCAGCACGCGGTCCCGCGGCGAGTACGCATTGAACAGCGTTCCTCGAAGCCGCCGCACGCAGTCGGGCCAGTCGTCCGCTTCAAGGTCGGCGGCGCCGGCGAGCAGCACCGCGTCTTGGATCGCGAGGCCTTCGGGCCAATCGGCGCCGAGCACGTGGTGAACCACGCGGCCGCCGAGCGAGTGGCCGATGAGGTTCACGGGCCGACCGGCGGCCAAGTCTGCGAGCGGCTTCACCAAGTGCGGCCCGACACGCTCGGCCCGCCGCTCCATAAGCTTGAAGCGGGCGACCTCGGTCAGGCTGATCACGCCGGCGTCGACCAGCAGCATCCACGGCGCCAACACATGGCGGATGCGCGCCACCCGGTACGCCGCTCGCAGGCCGGCAAGCGTGGCGGCCGTCGCCTTAGCCGACGACGCCCAACCGCCCGACGGCCAGTCGACGATCCAGCTCTCACCCGCCACGCCGCTCGCCATCACCCGCCGACCCGCCAGCCCAATCGCCTCGGGCGTGACCAGGGACCGGTACCCGTGGATAAAGACGTTGACGCGATCGGCCCCGCCGGCGACGCCGATGGGAATCAGGCGTATCGCCTTGCCGTCGGCGGCGTCCGGTGTCGGCCAATTGGTCGCCATAGAGGGTCTTAGGGAATCGAGCATACGGGGAATTCGTTCGCCGCGGAGCGATCTCGGCAAGAACCGCGGTCGCCCTCGGGGAATCTGTCGGACTCCCCGCCAGAGTCTAGCGGCGATTCGCTCGGGGTTGTCGCCAGAGCCGCGCCGCCAGCCAGCCAAGCGTGAACAACTGGTCGATGGCTCGGGCTGATGGCGTCGCCTAGTTGCCCCAGAGTGCCGGTTTCTAGCCTGACGCGTGGCGAGGAATCTGCCGTTCGGAGAAAACTTTGGATTTGTTTCCCGATTTCTTCCCTTTCGGCCGCCCGCACTCGCTACGCTTCAGCCCGGTGGGCGGTGCGGCCGCGCAGGCGTTGCGTGGGGGATTCAACCGCCAGAGTTCGTTTTCGTGAGACAGAGTTATGGCTGAAGGTACGATCAAGCGGCTTACGGACAAGGGTTTTGGGTTCATCGATACGGGGACAGGACAGGACATGTTCTTCCACCTCTCGGCTTGCGAGGATGTCGCGTTCGACGACCTCCGCGAAGGCCAGCAGGTGGAGTACGAGCCCGGCCAAGGCCCCAAGGGACCCCGGGCTGAGCGCGTGCGAGTCGTTGAGTAAACGGCGCCGCGACCACAATTGAGCAATCGCACGCCGCCCGTCGGCCACAGGCCGCCGGGCGGTTCTGCTTTCGGAAGGAAAGCAGCCCTATCACGCGGGCCGAAGCGTGAGCACCCTCTACTGTCCCCCGGTCGGGGTCGCCGAACGAGTTTCGGCTTCTCCACGCCGCCACGGCTGGGCAGGACTTTTTCTCTACAGGCGGCGCCAGAAACGTTGAGACAGGTAATGGCTGAAGGCACGATCAAGCGGCTGACGGACAAGGGCTTCGGGTTTATCGACACGGGCACCAACCAAGACATGTTCTTCCACCACTCGGCTGTGGAGGGCGTCGCCTTCGACGACCTCCGCGA
>JBCDJN010000126.1:0-14343 GCA_039414355.1 Planctomycetota bacterium
CGCAGGCTGGGGGCGATCTCCGCCTTGCAGAGCAGGGCGCCGCCGGCGACGCCGCCGCAGAGGCTCTTGGCCAGCGTCATGATGTCCGGGACAACTCCGCCATCGCCGAAGGACTGGTAGGCGAACCACTCGCCGGTCCGCCCGCAGCCGGCCTGCACCTCGTCGAATACGAGCACCAGGCCGAGCTCGTCGGCCAGCTCGCGGAGCCCTTCGAGGAAACCGGGCGGCGCGACGCGGATGCCGCCCTCGCCCTGGACCGGCTCGACGAGGATGCCTGCCGTCTGATCGCCGACCAGCTCGCGAACCGCGTCAAGGTCGCCGAAGGGGGCGTAGTCGAACCCGGCGACCAGCGGGCCGAGGCCCTCGTGGTACTTCGGCTGGGCGGTAGCGGTGGTGGCGCCGAGCGTCCGGCCGTGGAAGCCGCCGGTGAAGGTGATGATCTTAAACCGCTCTTCGGGCGTGTGCAGGCGGATGAGCTTGATGGCCGCCTCGTTCGCCTCGGCGCCCGAGTTGCAGAAGAACGCCTGCCCGCCAAAGCTCCGCTCGCTGAGCAGCTTGGCCCACTCGCCCTGCGGCTCCGTGTACCAGCTGTTGGGCACGTGGATCAGCTTGGCCACCTGCTCCTGCACCGCCTCAACCACGGACGGCGGGCAGTGGCCCAGCAGGTTGCAGCCCCAACCGGGGAAGAAGTCCAGGTAGGCACGCCCCTGATCGTCCCAAACCCGCGACCCTTCGCCGCGGACAAGCGACACAGGAAACCGGCCGTAGTTGGGAACGACATACCGCGAGAAAGTCTCAGCGGTGGCGGGGGACATGGACTCGGTGGTGGTGGTCATAACGAGAACTCTCGCAGAGACGCGGAGACGCCGAGGGAATTGGGTCAGACTTCTGGGACGTTGTTGGCGATTCTTGTGATCCCGTCCTTCATCAAGTCAAAGTTGAAGTTCAGGAGCAGACCAAGCGGCTTCTTGGTCAGTTTGAGGTAAGTCAAGAGCTGCTTCTTGTGGACCGGGTTGATCGCTTGCACAGACTTGATCTCAACAATCACGACTTCTTCGACCAGCAGATCCAGGCGAAAGCCCTCGTCGAAGCGCAAGCCGCGGAAGGTGATGGGAATCGGCACCTGCCGTCGTACGCGGTAGCCTTGGCGTTCAAGTTCTTTGGCGAGCACCACCTCGTAGACCGACTCCAGCAACCCGGGACCGAGCTCGCGGTGGATCGCAATCGATGTGTCAACAATCGCCCCGCTGATCGAGTTCAGCTGTCTTGCATCCACATTAACCTCTTCGCAAGTCGCCCTTAATCGGCTCCTCTGCGTCTCCGCGTCTCTGCGAGAGACAAAAACCCTCAGGCAGGTTCGGCGGTAATCTGGGTTCCGACGCCCTGGTTCGTATAGATCTCCAGCAGCAGGCCGTGGCGGATGCGGCCATCGATGATGTGGACCTTTTGCACGCCGCGGTTGAGCGTCTCCAGGCACGCTTCGACCTTGGGGATCATGCCGGCGTCGATGGCGCCGCTGGCGATCAGCCCGCGGGCTTCGTCGGCGTCCAGCGAATGGATCAGCGAAGCAGCGTCCGTCTTATCGCGGCGGACGCCGTTCACGTCGCTCAGGTAGACCAGCTTCTCGGCGCCCACCGCCTGGGCCACGGCCGTGGCGGCGGTGTCGGCGTTGACGTTCAGGCGGTTGCCGTCATCCGCTACGCACATCGACGGGATGACCGGCACCTGGCCCGCGTAGCAGAGGTTGTCGATGATGTCGCGATCGACCCGCGTCACGTGGCCCACGTGGCCAAGGTCAACCGGCTGGCCATCGTCGCCCGCTAGCGTGAGCCGCTCGCCGAACAGGACGTTGTTGTCGGTCTCGCCAACGAAGTTCAGCGGCATCGCCCGGCCGCCGAAGTCCTCGATCCGCCTGGCGATATGCTCGTTCACCTCGCCGGCAAGGACGCACTCGACGATCGCAAGCGTGGCGTCATCTGTGTACCGGCGGCCCTGGACAAAGCGGGGCTCGATACCGGCGTCGGCCATCGCCCGGCTGATCGCCGCGCCGCCGCCGTGGACGACGATCGGCCGCATGCCGACGGTCTCCATGAAGACGATGTCCACCAGCAGGTGACGCAGGGCGTCCTCGTCCTCCATTACGCTGCCGCCGAGCTTGATCACGGTCATCCGGTCGCGGAACCGGCGGATCCAGCCTAGGGCTTCGATCAGGACGTCGGCTTTCTCAATGGCTTCTTGCAAGGCGGTGCGTTGGTGCGCGGTGTGGTAGGGCGCTGTGCGGTGAGCAGTCCCACAGTTTACGGCGGCGGCGGCCGACCGGTCCAGCGGCGTTTCGGAGTCGGCAATCCGCGTTCGCTTAACCCCTGGCGGGTTTCCGGGGCAGACGCCACACTACGGGCCCAGCGGGAGCGTGGCGTGCTGGTGGCGCCGCCCGGCTGGCTTCTTCTTCCTGCCGCACGCCGACGACGGAACCACGATGCCCCGCCCCCTGGCGATTGTCCTTGCCGCCGGCAAGGGAACCCGCATGGAGAGCGACCTGCCCAAGGTGCTGGTCCCCGCGTGCGGCCGCCCGATGATCCGCTACGTGCTGGACGGCCTGCGCGACGCCGGCGTCGAGCGGCTTGCCGTGGTTGTGGGTTACAAGGCGGAACTGGTGCGGGGCGAGCTTGGTGGCGAAGACGCCGTGGTGGTCGTCGACCAGACCGAGCAACTCGGCACCGGGCACGCCGTGATGATGTGCCGGGCTGAGCTGGAGGCGTTCGCCGCCGACGGCGGTGGGCCGGTGATCATCGTCACCGGCGATTCGCCCATGCTCCAGGCGAGCTCCGTGCGGGCGTTGCTCGAAGAATTCGCAGCCACGAAGCCCGCCTGCCTGCTTGGCACCGCGCACCGCGACGACCCGACCGGCCTCGGCCGCGTGGTCCGCGACGCTGACGGGCAGTTCGTGGGCGTGGTCGAAGAGAAGGACGCCACGCCCGAGCAGCAGGCGATCACCGAAGTGAACATGAGCACCTACGTGTTCAACGCCGCCGACCTGCTGTGGGTGCTCGACCGCCTTACCACGAACAACGCCCAGGCCGAGTACTACATCACCGACGGGCCTGGCCTGCTCCGCGAGGCGGGCAAAACCGTCGCCGCGCTGCCGGCCCTGCAGCCGTGCGAGGCGTTGAGCGTGAACACGGTCAAGGACCTGGCCGCCGTGGAAGACGAGATGCGTCGCATGAAGGCCGCCGCCGGCAGCTGAACGCCAACCGCCTGAAGCTTTACCGATGAACGACCTGAAAATCTTCAGCGGCACCGCCAACCCGCCGCTCTGCCGAGCGATCGCCGACGATCTGCACGTGCCACTCGGCAAGATCGCGCTGGGCAAGTTCCCGGACGGCGAGATCTCCTGCAAGATCGACGAAGACGTCCGCGGCCGCGACGTGTTCCTCATTCAGCCCACCTGCCCGCCGGTCAACGACACGCTGATCGAGCTGCTGGTGATGATCGATAGCTGCCTGCGCGCCAGCGCCGACCGGATCACGGCCGTGATCCCGTACTTCGGCTACGCCCGGCAGGACCGCAAGGACGAGGGCCGCGTGCCCATCACGGCCAAGATGGTGGCGAACATCATCACCCGCGCCGGCGCCAACCGCGTGCTGACCATGGACCTGCACGCCGCGCAGATTCAGGGCTTCTTCGACGTGCCGGTCGACCACCTCTACGCGGCGCCGGTGCTCAACGAGCACTTCAAGAAGTACTTCCAAGAGTCGGGCCTGAGCGAAGAAGACGTGGTGATCGTCAGCCCCGACGAGGGCAGCATCAAGCGAGCGCTCGGCCACGCCAAGCGGCTGGGCGGCTCGGTGGCGATCATCGACAAGCGTCGCAAGAGCGCCACCGAGACCCTGCAGGCGAACATCCTCGGCGGGCCGATCGAAGGCAAAGTCGCACTCATGTTCGACGACATTATCAGCACGGGCGGATCGATCAAGGGCGCGGCAAACGTGCTGCACGATCACGGCGTGCGTGAGATCCACGTCGGCGTTACGCACGCGGTGTTGTGCGGCGCCGCGATGGACAACCTCCGCGAGGCGAACCTCGCCAGCCTGGTCTGCACGAACTCGATCCCGCTGACCGCCGAGCAACTCTTGCCGCAGACCAAGGTGCTGAGCGTGGCGCCGCTCTTGAGCCGGGCCATCGCCGCGATCCACCGGAACGAATCGGTAAGCCGGCTGTTCCGCTGAGTCTCGCCCGCAGAAAACACAACAGCGGCCGGGCAAGGCGCCCGACCGCTGCTGTTTGTTTGCGGAGCGTTTAGCGGATCAGACGCGCCGGCGGCCAACCCAGGCGAAGCCGCCCAGCAGAGCCAACGCGATGGCGCTCGGCTCCGGAACGGCGGCTTGGATGCGGGCGTCGCCGACGTCCACGCCGGTCAGGTCCGTCGACGCCAGGCTGTTGTCGGTCAGGAACGTCGCGAACTCCGGCGAGACGAGCAGGTCAACGGTCAAGTCGAGACCGCCTTCGTCTTGCCGATCGAGCGCCACGACGGCGGTGTCGAACAAGATCGCCGCGATGCCGGTGGTGCTTTCTACAAAGAAGCCGCTCGCGCCGCCGGTGGCCCGGGCGCCGTCAAAGCCGATGGTGAAGTTGCCGACTTCAACCGCATCGCTGTTGAAGAACACGGAGCCGGTGTGCTCGATCGTCCCGCTGAACGGCCCGCCGGGGAAGTCGCCGGCCGTGTACGAGAACGTGGTCGGCAGCGTTGCCGCGTCCCGCGGATTGATGGGGAACGCGACGGACCCCGGCAGCACGCCGGCGCCGATGCCGGGCGAGACACTTGAGAGGTCGAGGCTAGCGGCGGCGCTGAGCGCGGCGGTGTCGAGGGCGACATTGGTGCGACCGCCGATCACATCCGCGGCAGACGCAGCGTGGGCGATGGTGAAGCAAACGAGGGCGGTGAGAGCGATTTGGTAAGCGCGCATCGGTAGTGACCTTTCAATCGGAAAGAAAAACGGCCGTGACGCGAATCGTCACGCCGGTGGGCGCCCCGAGGCTCTAGCGGCCTGCGGCGGCGTACCCGTGCAGAGTGTCAGCTTCGTGCTAGGCGATCGCCTCGAAGCGTCGCCTGCTGACTATCGAGATCGACTCCGAGTCACTAGCGTTGTTCCTCCGCTGGTGTCGCTTCGTCGCCGGCGGCCATGGCCGACTCGGCGGCAACCTGCAGGCAGAATGGCTGGGCGCAGCACTCTTCAGCGAGCAGCGTTGTTGGTCGCCCCGGCAGGATGATCGCGAGGGCCGCGATGAGCGTTGCGGCACGGAGGACGCGGCCGACGATTCGCGGCATCGCCCGACGCCGGCGGGTCTCGTCGAAGACGTCCTTCAGTCGATCGGCGGTGATCTCGGCGGAGCAAAGTCCCGCCAAGCCGCTTGCCGGTGCCGGCTTAGTGCGGAGTTCGACCACTCGCAACAAGGCGCGAGCGTAATCGCCGCACGCTTCGCCGAAGCGGCGGATCACGTCGCGGTCCACGCAGCGCTCAGCCACCCGGTTGGACGACGCGATCGCAAACCAAATGAGCGGGTTATGCCACCACACCACGGCGACCGCGGCCTGCAACGCGGCGAAGAATGTGTCGCCTCGGCGGGCGTGGAGCAGTTCGTGCCGGATGATCGGCCGGAGCACCGATTCGTCGGCCGATTCCACCAGTGTCCGCGGCAACAGGATCGTCGCTCGCCAAAGCCCGAACACCGCCGGGCCGAGATTGCCCGGGCTGACTACGACCCGGGGGGAGCGGCGCAAGCCAAGCTCGCGGGCAGTCTCGTTTGCCCATTGGCAAATCGGGGTATCGTCGGCGGTCAGGTTGTCCGCCACAAGCCGGCGGAGGTTCGCAAACCGCCGCCATTGCACGGCGACGGCGGTAACCAATCCCGCGAGCCAAATCGCCATGAGAGCGGACGCGAGGAAAGTGAAGACCGACGGCGAACTCGAGGCGGCCTCGGTTTCGACCGGGCTTATGGCAACCTCGGCCTGAGACCACGAGAACAGGCCGAACGACGAAGTCCAGATCGGCGGCGTGATCGCCTTCACAAAGACCGCCAGCCACAGGGTGTGTTGCAGCCGCGGAGCACGCTTATCGGTCAGCCGACCGATGAGCGCGACCAAGAGCACCAGCACCGAAAGCTGCCAGTACTGCCGCCAAGCCATTACCAAGAGGTCCTCGGTCACGGGGCCTCCTCATGGTCGGCGGACTCGCCTTCGAGGCGGTCGATGAGGTTGCGGAGTTCCGCCAGTTCTTCGGGCGTTACCGGGCGCTCCGAGATAAGGTGCCGGAGCAGCGGCAACGCTTGCCCGCCGAAGAGTCGGTTGACGAACTCATCGACCGTCTCGCGGACAACTTGGCTGCGCTTGACCGCCGGGCTGAAGAACTTCGTGCGGCCCTTGAGCTCGGCGGTCAGATAGCCCTTAGACGCCAAGCGGCTCAGGTAGGTCTGAATCGTCGAGAAGTCCCGCTTCTGATCCGTAGGCATCGCCTCGCAAACCTGGCGGGCGGACGCTTCTCCAAGGCCCCACAGCACGCGGGCGACTTCCGTCTCGGCTTTCGACAGAGCTGGGCGGTCAGTCATTACGTCCGAGGACATGGGTCAGCAGGCAGTTTCAGCGACGCTTGTAGTTGTATAGCCACAGCTGTGGCTGAGGCAAGTCCGAACCGGCAAGAATCCAGAACTTTCTTGCCGTCCGCCGGATCGGCTGAACGTCGCTCATCCCTGCAACGCGGCACTTGCATTTTCGAGCGGCATTGGCAGAATCAGGGATTCTCGATCACAAGCCAGCGACGCCAACGCAAATCGCTGTGTCGCGATCGACGTGAATTGAATCAACCGTCTTGCGGCCGCGAGTCTGTGCTATGTCTGACGTGCTGGAAGTAGAAGAACGCCCCGAAGTTGGCACGCGCCCCAGCCGGAAGCTGCGGGAAGACGGCCGGTTGCCGGCGGTGTTGTACGGCCACGAAGAAGACCCGGTGAGCCTTGTGGTTCGTGCCGATCAGCTCCGCAAGGTGCTCAAGCATGGCGGCAAGGTCGTCGAGCTGAAGGGCGCCGCCAGCGGGCAAGCCCTGTTGCAAGACACCCAATGGGACACGTTCGGCAGGCACCTGCTCCACCTCGACTTGCTCCGCGTAGCGGCTGGCGAGACGCTGACGGTTGAGATTGCCGTCGAACTCAAGGGTGAAGCCATCGGCGCCCGTGAGGGTGGCGTCGTGGAGCAGACCCTTCGCACCGTGCAAATCGAAGCTCCGCCGAGCGCGATACCTGAGCACATCTACTTGGACATCACCGAGCTGGCCCTTCACGGCTCGATGACCGCGGGCGACGTTACGGGGCTGCCCGAAGGGGCAAAGCTGGTCACTGACGCATCCGAGGTGCTCGTCCACTGTGTGCCGGCCGCCAAGGAAGTAGAAGAGACCGACGCGGCGCCAACCGGCGCCGAACCTGAGATTGTGGGCGCCAAGGGAGGGGATGAGGACAGCGACTGAGTCTTGGCCAACCTGTAGGTTGGTCGCTCGCCCGAATCAGGTCCGCTGATCGAAACAGGGCCGCTGATCGAAGCAGGGCACCCGCCCAGAGTCATCTCAGCAGCCATGAAAGTGATTGTCGGCCTGGGCAACCCCGGGAAGAAGTACGAACAAACAAGGCACAACATCGGGTTCGAGGCGGTCAGCCGGATCGCAAAACGCTGGCAGGCCGATCAGCCACGGAGGAAGCACGAGAGCCTCGTCGCCGAGTGCCGGATTGGGACCGAAAAGAGTTTGCTTGTCTGGCCGCAGACGTTTATGAACGCCAGCGGCTCGGCGGTGCGGAGCGTAACGAAGTTTTACAAGACGCCGCTCGAAGACCTGTTGGTTGTGAGCGACGACTTCAATCTGGAACTCGGCAAGCTGCGGCTTAAAGTCCGCGGCTCCGCCGGGGGACAAAACGGGCTGAAAGACATCATCCTGCAGCTCGGGGACGACGAGTTCCCTAGGCTGCGGCTGGGCATCGGCCCGGCGCCGGCGGGGCGAGACGTAACGGGCTTTGTGCTCGGGCGCTTCTCGCCAGGCGAGAAAGAGGCGGCGGCAGAGCTGGCGGAGACCGGCGCCAACGCCATCGAGGCGTGGGCGACCAAGGGCGCCGACACCGCCATGAACCAGTACAATTGACGCCGGCCCGAGTCCGGAAACGACGCACGCCCGGCAAAGACGCACGCCCTGCCCAGTGCGGCCAAACCTGTAGCGGAGACGACCGTTGGCTGAAAACGTTTACGAAGGCTTGTTCATCTTCGACGGCAACAAGTACGCCCGTGACAACGCGGCGTTGCCCACTGCCGTGGAGAAGATGATCACCGAACTGGGCGGCGACATCAAAGTGAGCCGGCTCTGGGAAGAGCGCCGGCTGGCTTACCCCATCCGCGGCCAGCGGAAGGGTGCCTACTGGCTGATCTACTTCGCCTTCGATCCTAGCCAGATCACCGCCCTAAACCGCAAGTGCGAACTCCGCGACGGCGTGCTGCGGCAGCTCATCCTGAAGATCCACCCGCGGCTCGTCGAGCCGATTCTCAGCCACGCGACCGGCGAAGTGGACGAGGCGCCCGCCGAGGAGCAAGCCGCCGAGGCGCCGGCCCCATCGGCCCCACCCGCCCAACCCGACACAGCTCAGCCCAACCCGGCCTGACGCCACCCGCAGCGTTCGCAATCGCCAACCCGTAAGGGCAAGCAACCATGGCAAGCTACAACCGGGTCATCCTCGTCGGCAACCTGACCCGCGACCCCGAGCTCCGGCACATCCCGAGCGGGACCGCGGTCTCGGAGATCGGCCTGGCGGTCAACGACCGTGTGAAGCGGGGCGACCAGTGGGTTGATGAAACCACGTTCGTCGACGTCACGCTCTGGGCACGCACCGCCGAAGTGGCCAGCGAGTACCTGAGCAAAGGTTCGTCGGTTCTAATCGAGGGCCGACTGCGGCTCGAGAGCTGGGAGAAGGACGGCCAGAAGCGGTCGAAGCTCAAAGTCGTCGCCGACAAGATGCAGATGCTCGGCGGACGCGGCGGCGGAGGTGGTGGTGGCGGCGGCCACGCCTCGCGGTCACGCGACGAGTACAGCGCCCCGGTCGACGACTACGCCTCGGCGCCCGCCCCGTCGGCGCCGCCACCGCCCGACGATATCCCCTTCTAGCAACCGGCGCTGCCCCCCGTTCCGTTCACTCCCAACCCGCGTTCAGACCGTCATGCCGGCCAAGCAGAAGAAGCTCAAGCGTCAGTCCTCGCCCCTTAAGCGGCTGCCCAAGGGCAAGCAAGGCGGGTACGAGGTGCTGCTGATCCACTCCGTTGAGCACCTTGGCCTGCAGGGCGAAGTGGTCGAGGTGAAGCCCGGCTACGCGCTCAACTATCTCATCCCTCAGGGCCTGGCGACCGTCGCCAGCGACCACCACAAGCGGATGGTGGAGAAGCACAAGGCGAAGCTCGCCGAGATCGAGCGGCAGAAGACCGCCTCGCTCCGTCAGCAGGCCGCCGAGATCAGCAAGCAGAGCGTCACGATCGAGGCGAACGCCACGCCCGAAGGCCACCTGTACGGCAGCGTCGGCGCCCCGGAGATCGTGGCCGCCCTGAAGAAGAGCGGCGTGACGCTGCTCGCCGACCAGGTCAAGCTGGAGGGCGTGCTGAAGGAGCTCGGCCTCTACACGGTCAAGATCCGCCTTTCGAGCGAGGTCGAAGGCGAGCTGAAGGTTTGGGTTGTGCCCGCCGTCGGCGGCGAGTAGCGGCCCGCGAGGGCCCAACCACCGGGCTCACGCACGAGGGATTGCCGCGGCGGCCGAGCCAACACGCTTGCATTGGCTCACGGGGATGAATCCCGGTTGATCGCCGCTTGGACGAACGCGAGGGATCGATCATGTCCGATGAGTCGCTGCGCGGTCCGCACGGGGGGAATGGGCAGTCCCGCCCCGGCCGGCCCTCATCTTCCGGGCCTTCTGCCGACAGCCTGCTTGAGCGGCAGCCCCCCGCGGCGGTGGACGTTGAACGGGCCGTTCTCGGCAGCCTGCTGCTGCTGCCGGAGGTCTTCGACGAAGTCGCGCTCATCCTCAAGGCGGACGACTTCTACGACGACGCCAACGCACGCATCTACGGCCAGCTGCACAAGATGCACGAGGACGGCAGCCAGGTGGACATCATGCTGCTCGTGCAGCGGCTGAAGGACGCCGGCGAGTACGAGGCGGTGGGCGGCGCCCCCTACCTGGCGGAGGTGGGCGACTCGGTCAGCACCGCCGCCCACGCCGAGCACTACGCGAAGATCGTTCACGAGAAGGCGCTGCTGCGTTCGCTCATCCACGCCAGCACGGACATCCTCAAGGACGCCTACGACCCCGCCGTGCCGCCCCGCCAGATGCTGAGCCGGGCGGAGGAGAAGGTCTTCTCCATCCTCGAAGAGAAGGGCGAGGGCAAGGCGACGCCGGTCAAGGACGTGCTGCAGGCGGCGCTGGCCAGGATCGACGCCCGCAAGGGGCACGAGACCGGCGGCGTGGAGACCGGCTTCGACGACTTCGACGACCTCACCGGCGGCATGCACGAGGGCGAGCTCATCATCCTCGCCGCCCGCCCGAGTATGGGGAAGACGGCGCTCGCGCTGAACATCGTGGAGCACGTGGCCGTTGACCTGCAGCAGCCCACGCTGATGATCAGCCTCGAGATGTCGGCGCTGGAACTGGGCGACCGGCTGCTCTGCTCCCGCGCGCGGGTCAACAGCCACCGGCTTCGCAACGGCAAGATCACCGCCGACGAGAACGGCAGCCTGGTCGACGCCGCCGCCGAGATGTACGCGGCGCCGCTGTACATCGACGACTCGCCGACCCGCACCATGACGGAGATCGCCGCCACCGCGCGGCGGCTGAAGCGGCGTGGGGGGCTTTCGCTCATCGCGATCGACTACCTGCAGCTCATCGCCCCGGACAACTCCAGCGACCCCCGCCAGGAGCAGGTCGCCAAGATCGCCCGGCGGCTCAAGGGCCTCGCGCGGGAACTGGAAGTCCCAGTGCTCTGCCTCGGCCAGCTCAACCGGCAGGTGGAATCCACGCGCGACAACAAGCCGCAGCTCAGCCACTTGCGGGAGTCGGGCGCCATCGAGCAGGACGCCGACGTGGTGATGTTTGTCCACCGCGAAGAGTACTACCAAACGAACGAAGAAGACCGCGAGCGGGTCCGCGGCGAGGCCGACCTGCTGGTCCGCAAGCAGCGGAACGGCCCGGTGGGCGACGTCAAGCTGACGTGGCTGCACGACTTCACCCGCTTCACCAACGCGGCGCCGCAGCCTCACGAAGCGTTCGCCGGTTTCAGCGGCGGGGCGGACCCCGCCGGCGGCGGCGAGCCGACCTGGAGCTGAGGCGTCGCCTGCCAACGCGCGGCTGTGCGTCCTCAGACGCCGGCTGTGCGACGCCTACAGCCCGATCGCTGAAGCCTGCTAGCTGTCCGCGATTTCCTCTGCACTTCGGCGGACCACGGCCCGTTCGTTCCGAGCACGCCGCCGCGATCCGCCTTGCCGCCGCGTTGCGGTTTCTGTAACTACACGCCGCCCACGGGATCACCGTGCGCTTTGGTGACCGACGCCGCCCGGCGTTGGCGCCTCGCACAGGCTCGAGTTGCAGACGTACGCCCGATGACTTGTTGCTACCGCAAACCGCCACTGCCCACGCTGCTTGCGTTGTCGCTTGGGCTGCTCGCCGCCGCCACGACCCACGCCCAGGGCCCCCGCCGCCCCGGAAGCGGCGCCCCGGGTGGACCAGGCGGCGCTAGCGCCAGCACCCCGCTGTTTGGTGGCGGTGCGCCGCGTGAGGTGCACGGCCCGTCGCTCTCCGCGACTGACGAGATGGTGGTGGACATCGTCGTGGAGGGGAACGAAACCGTCCCCGCCGGCCGCGTTCTGTCGCAGCTAGAAACCCGCGTCGGGCGGCCCTACGACCCGCGGGCGTTGGGCCGAGACGTTAAGAAGCTGGCGTCGCTGCCGTGGTTTGTTGACGTCCGGCCGCTCTCGCGAGAAACACCCGAGGGCCGCGTGGTGATCTTCCGCGTGGCCGAGCGCGCCACCGTGCGCTACGTGGAGTACCTGGGCAACGCCAAGCTCAAGGACAAGAAGCTTGCCAAGGAGACCGGCCTAAAAGTCGGCGCCGCCATTGACCCGTACGCCGTGGAAGACGCCAAGAGGCTTCTGCAAGACCTCTACGCGGAGAACGGCTATCCCCGCGCTCAAGTCGAGGTGCTCGAAGGGAATCGCGTGGAAGACCGCGGCATCGTCTTCGTGATCAACGAGGGTGTGCAGCAGAAGATCGCCGCCACGAAGTTCGAAGGCAACAACTCCGACTTCGCCAGCGACCGACGCTTGCGGACCAAAGTGAAGTCAAAGCGTGGTGTCCTGTGGCTCTTCGGCGGAAAATTCAAGCGCGAAGTGCTCGACGCCGATGTCCAAGCTCTCACCGCCTACTACCGATCGTTCGGCTTCTTCCAGGCGAAGGTTGACCGCGTCATTGACTTCAATGACGACGGCACTTGGGCGACCATCCGCTTTGTGATCCACGAGGGGCCGCGCTACCAGGTGCGGTCGGTGCGATTCTTGGGCAACGAGAAGTTCTCTGACGAGTCGCTTGGCTCGGGCTTAAAGCTACCGGCGGGCGTGCCGTTTGAGCAGGCAAAGCTCACGGCAGACATTGAGTGGCTCAAGGAAGTCTACGGCAGCCACGGCTACGTCTTCGCCGACGTACGGGCGGAGCCGGTCTTCCTGGAGGAGCCGGGCGAGCTCGACCTGGTCTACCACTTCGGCGAGGGCGAGAAGTGGCGTGTCGGGCGGATCTTCGTGCACATCGGCGGTGAGAACCCCCACACTCGGGTCCAAACCGCGCTCAACCGGCTTTCGATCCGACCGGGCGAGGTGATGGACATCCGCGAACTCCGCGCGAGCGAACGCCGGCTGCAGGCGAGCAACCTGTTCCTGTCCGAGCCTGCACGAGGCGTGACGCCCAAGATCACGTACCGCATCCCAGAGCTAGACACGGAGTTCCAGGCGTCGGCGGGCCGCGACGACATCCGCGGTCAGAGCCCGGAGCCGCAAACGCTGTGGGGCCGGGTGTTCGGCGCCCGCAAGCCCTCGACGAGCGGGCAGACTGCCGGTGATTCGGCGGACATTCATTTGGTTGTCGGCGGGGCGGATCCCGGCCAACCGCGGCAGGTGATCGAGGTGGCGCCGATCGAGTCGTCGGCAACGCACCGCTCGCCCGCACCCAAACGCCACACCGTTCGCAAGCCGCCGATCGGCGACAACGTTTACGCGCGCCGGTTGCAGTGGCAGTCCCCAGCGAACGCGCCGCCAGCGCCAACGCCGCCCCAGAACACCATCGCCGCTCGGCCGGTAATCCTCGGGCAGAGCCCCGCGCCGTCGCAAGCCTACGGTTCGTCACCGTACAGCCAGCCCGCGTACGGCGCTCCATCGCCGTTTGCGTCGGGCGCCCCGCAGCAGCAAGCGGCGGCGTACGTGCCGCCTTCGGCCCCGGCCGGTTACGGCGGCGTGGCCCCACGCGCGGTCAGCCCCTCGGCGGCGCAGGCGGGCTACAACCAGCCAGTCGGTCAGGCGGGGAGCCCCGTGCAGCAAGTCCAGTTCAGCGGCCCCACGCCACCCGCCGGCGCCCCGGCGGCGAGGGTGATGGGCGCCCCCTACACCAATCCGCAGACCGATCCATCGATCCTGCCGATCCCGGAAAACCCAGCGCTCTTCCCCGGCGGGCAGTTTGGCAACTTTGTCGACCTCGATCTTGTTCTGCAGGAAGCGCAGACCGGTCGGTTTATGGTTGGCGTTGGTGTTAACTCCGACGCGGGCGTGGTCGGCCAGATCTTGATCGACGAGCGGAACTTCGACTGGCGAAAGATCCCCACCAGCTTCCAGGACATCTACAACGGAACCGCCTTCCGCGGAGACGGCCAGCGGTTTCGCATCGAGGCGGCGCCGGGAACCCAGGTGCAGCGTTACCTGGTCAACTGGCAAGACCCGTACTGGCGTGACCTGCCGATCAGCTTGGGGATCTCTGGGTCGTACTTCACCCGCCGGTTCCGCGACTACGATGAGCAGCGGCTCGGCACGCGCGTGTCGACCGGCTACCAGTGGGTGGCGAACGACCTTTCCGCCGCGCTCGCCTACCGCTACGCAAACGTGGAGATCTTCGACGAGACGCCGGGTGTGCCGGAGTTTGAAGAGGTTGCCGACCGAAACAACCAGCTTCACGGCGTAGGCGTAACCATCACCAACGACACACGGAACAACCCGTTCTTGGCGACCGATGGTCACTTTGTGAGCCTGC
>JBCDJN010000127.1:0-14307 GCA_039414355.1 Planctomycetota bacterium
GCGTCGCATGGCGTCGTACGCCGCGTTCCGCATGACCTGAAAGACCCATCCGCGATAGTTCCCCTCAACCGGCTTGTCGCGGAGCGCCTTGACGACCTTCAGCCACCCCTCGTGGTGAGCGTCCTCCGCTCGGCATGAAGCGGGCCGACGCGGAGGACGCTCACCACGAGGGGTGGCTGAAGGTCGTCAAGGCGCTCCGCGACAAGCCGGTTGAGGGGAACTATCGCGGATGGGTCTTTCAGGTCATGCGGAACGCGGCGTACGACGCCATGCGACGCAAGCGGCCGACGCCCGCCGAGGGCGAGCTGATTGAGGCCGCCGCCGGGGCTGATCCGGAGCTGACGGCGCCCTCGGCCATGATCCAACAGGAATACCGCGACGCCCTCGCCGCCTGCTTGGGGGAACTCGATCCGCTGCACCAAGGCTTGCTCCGCGGTCGGCTCGCCGGTCGCGATTACACCGAGTTGGCCGAGGAGCTCGGCGTGGCCGTGGCACGAGCCCACCGGGTGCTGCACTCGGCAAAGACCGCCGTGACGCGGTGCGTGCAGGGGCGGATGGGGGGCACGCTATGATTCGCGCGTTCTCCATCCCCGACAGCCACGACGCCCGCCTAGCGTGGCTCGAGCGTGAACTGGTTGGGCCCGATCTGCCGAAGCTCGCCACTGAGCTGGCCGCAGTCCACGGCGAGGGCGGCCTTGATCAGACGTTGGTAGACGATCGCCGCGTGCTTGAAGACGGCTTGCGTTGGCTCGGCGATGCCCAGCTCGAACAGCTGCTCTGCCAGCCGCAGACGCTCATCGCCCTGCAGCGACGGGTGTTGTCGGCCGATACCGACTACTGGCAGGCGATCGCTCCGCCGCGCGAAGCGAGCGGTCGATCGATGGCGGAGACCCTCGACGACCTGATCCGCGAGACGCCGCCCGTCTCGGCCACGCCCAGCTTGCAGCGAGGCTCGACCGCCGCCGGCAGCCGGCGGACGTTGGCTTGGTCGGCGGCGGCCGCCTTGGCGACGGCGGCCGGCTTGGTCCTCACGGTCGACCCCTGGCGCCCCGCCCCGCAACAGCTCGGCCAAGCGACGCCCGACCCGGCGCCGGAAGTCCAGAATCCTCAGCCGGCACCGGCAGACCCGGCGCCTATCGACCCGCCGACGCCCGCCGAACCCGTGGTGGTCCGCGCGGATCAGGCGTGGGGGTTCGGCAAGTTCGTCGCCGGTGTGAAGGACGACCAGGAGAAGCTCGGCCCGCCGCTTACGCGTGAGGCCTACCTGAGCCAACTCGCCGACGCCGCCGAGGCGTGGCGGAACAAACGCCCCGGCAACCGGGCCGAGCTGGCTCAGCGGCTGGGCGAGTTCCGCATGGGCTGCTCGGCACTGCTGCTCGCCGAGCACTCCGCCTTGCCCGAGACTGATCGCCAGTGGCTGCGCGATCGCTGCCGCAGTTGGGCTGCCGCGATCGACCGCCGTTTGACGGAGGTTGAGTCTGGCGCCGATCCCGAGTCGGTGCTCCTGGCGACCGATTCCACGATCGGTTCCATCGCCGAGTCCCTGCGGGGGCGGAGCGAATCCCCGCCGGCGTGAGCAACGCGTTTCAGATAGCTTTTGCGTGGCGTCCATGACTGCGATATCAATCGGACGCAACGCACACAAATCGCCCCTAACCAGTGGCATCACCCATGACCTACGCCCTTCGTCACCTGCGCTCCTTCGTCGCACTCACGCCGAGTATCGCGGCTTGCCTGCTCCTTGGCGGCTCCGTTTGGCCGGCGTCGGCGAGTGCGGCGGTGTCGAAGGCCCGGCAGGTTGCGCTCGCCGCCGAGGCGAAGGAGATTTTGCGGGCGAACTGCTACGACTGCCACAAGGGCCAAAACGCCCAGTCCGGCCTGCAGGTGCTGGATCACGCTAGCCTGATCGCGGACGGCTGGGTGGTGCCCCGTGCCGCTGACGAATCAAGAGTGTTCAAGGTCGTTACGGCAACCGACGGCAATCGGATGCCACCGGAGAACCGCCCGGGTCTGACGCAGGAGCAGATGGCGACGATCCGCGAGTGGATCACCGCCGGCGCCGCCGAGTTCCCAGAAGACTGGCCGTCGCCGGGCGATTGGTCATCGGCGCCGGCCGACGAGTCGGACGAAGACGACGCGGAGCCATCCAACGAGGCGGCCGACCGGTCAGCGGAAGTTGAACCGAACAAGGCGTCGGACGCCGATCAGGATCCCGTCGAGAGCGATAAACTGAATCTGCCAGACGACGGCGGGGTGCTGAAGGTCATCCTGACGCACGTCCGCTCGTTGCCGATCGAAGACCGGCCCTTCTACCGCTACTTCTCGACACGCCACTGCCTCAACGCGGGCACCACGCGGGAGCGGCTCACGCAGCAGCGGGTAGCGTTCACCAAGGCGATCAATCACCTCTCGTATGAATCGGACGTGGTGTTGCCGAAGGCGATCGACAAGGTGGCGGACGGCACGGTCTTTGCCATCGACATCCGCTGGCTCGACTGGGACAGCAGGGTGCTCAAGGCGGACGATCCGGAGTCGCCCGCGGCGCGGTTTTTCGCGGGGAAGTCTCTCTCGCTCTACGACCTCGTGCTGCTTGAGTACCCGTACGCGGTTCACGACGAGGACGACCCGGTGGCGGTCGCCTTGGCAGACACGTTCTTGAGGGTCGCCAAGCAGGTGCGACCAATCCCCTATGTTCGGGCCGACTGGTTCTCCAGCGTGGTGCTCCAGCCGCCGCTTTATCACGACATGATGCGGCTGCCGCGAACGCTGGAAGAGCTGGAAGGGGAGCTGGACGTCGAGACGGAGCAGAACCTCAAGAACGCCGACGCCCAGCGCGCTGGCATCATGGTCTCCGGCGTCAGCCGAAACAACCGCGTCGTCGAACGCCACCGCCAACGGAACGGCTACTACTGGAAGAGTCACGACTTCACCAGCAACACCGGCAGCCAGAACATCTTGGTCGACCCGATCGACTTCCAGCCCTTCGGCGGTGAGATGATCTTCAGCCTGCCCAACGGCGCTCAGGGATACTTCGTGTCCGATGCGAAGGGCCGGCGTATCGACGCGGCGCCGACATCGATCGTGGTCGATAAGCACGCGTCGGACAAAGTGGTGCGGAATGGGCTCGGCTGCATCCGCTGCCACGTACGGGGTATCAAGACCTTCAATGACGACGTGCGGGACATCCTTGATGTGTTGCCATCGGTCCCGGGGTTCGACAAGTCGAAGGCCCGCCGCCTTTACCCGGGCAACAAGGTGTGGGGGGAGAAGATCGCCCGCGACTGCCGCCGTTTCAAGGCCGCGATGGACGCTATGGAGTGTGACGTCTACGCGGCCAAGGAGCCGCTTGCCGAGGTCACGGAGGAGTACTTGGAGACCGCGATCTCCGCGCGGGTGGCTGCCGCAGAGCTCGGCTTGGTGGACCAGTACAACCGACGGGGTGAGCTGGTCAACCGAGCCGCTGGGCAGTTGGCGGCCGTCTGCCGGACCCGGGGTTTCACTCGGCTTGGCCTGGCGAGCTTAGCCGCCGGCAGCGTGATCCGCCGCGATGCTTGGGAAGACAACTATGACGCGGCCGTTCGCGGCTTGGGCCTGGGTGTGCCGCTTGTGCCCATTAACGGATTGCTCCGCAACGAGTACCTCGACGACCCGCTCGCCTCGAAGGTCAAGCTCCGCACAACGAAGAAGAACGGGGTCTACGAGAAGGGGGACAAGATCGCATTTTTTGTCGACAACGACAGCGCGCATGATATCGAGGTCGAGCTCTACATCATCAGCTCACAAGGTCAGGCGAAACGCGTTGGCGATGATTCCTTCACGGTCGACTCCGGCGAGACACTGCGGTATCCGCCAGAAGGCCAGCACTGGGTCGTTGGCGGCAGCACCGGCCGGGAGCAAGTGGTGTTGTACGCGAGCCGCGCTGAGCTACCGGATAGCGTGATCTTCCGCGGCAAGAATGTTGCTGATCGCGTTGTGCACCTGTCCTACGTGCTGCGGACCAGCGAAGACGCGGGCGGCAGGCCGAGGCTAGACTCTGACGCCGCCAGCATCGTCAAGAAGTCGCTGTTCGTTGAGACCAACTAAGCCGCTTGATGCTTCTTCCCGTCCGTCAATCCCCGTACTCTGATTGAGCGCCATGATTAGTCTTTGCCGCCTATCAATCGCGTTCTGCCTTGCCGCGTTGGCCGCGACCCCGAGCCCGACTTCGGCGGCCGCGCCGGAGGAGCTTCCCGCGGCGCTTAAGGAGCTTGCCAACGAGGCAATGGCTCACGCCCGCGGGCGAGGCTACAAGAACGTGGGCGTACTGCACTTCTTGGTTGCCAAGAAGAAAGACGGCAAGGATCCGCCGCTGGAGATGGCGACCAAGCGGATTGGCGCCGTCCACCACCTGCTGGCCAAGCGGTTTGAGATCGCCCTGGGGCTGGCAAACGACAACGCCAACCCGGTGGGAGTGGTCGACGACGCCTCGACCGAGGCGGAGCGGGCGCCCGGCGGCGCGTTGCTCAACCCGGAAGGGCGAAGACGTCTGGCGCGCCGCCCGTACCGCCTGCACTGGGGCGATGACTACGTAAAGCCCGACGCCTTCTTCACCGGCCTGATGCTGATTGAAGAAGACCTGCAAACGGCCAGCCTGGAGCTGCTGGGCTTCTCAACGGCCGACACAAATGCGGAGCTCTACGCCATCGGCGACAAGCGGGTCGTCAAGGTTACCGACAACTTGATGCCGGAGATCGGCGAGAGCTTCTCGCGTGGGCTGTTCGACGGCGGCGTTTCGGGTGGCGACGAGTCAGACGAGGATGACGATGGCTTCCCAGACGACCTTCCCGACGATGTCGATCCAGAGGCGGACGGCGACGAGGACGAGCTGGATTCCGCCCCGTCCGTGGACGATGAGAAGGCCCAAGAGGCCGCCAGCGCCGCCCGCAAAGACGCGACCAAGCACCCCCTCCACCCAGGTGCTGAGGTTTCCGTAAAGGTGCTCTATGACGGCCGAACGGTCACTCCCACGCGGCGTGACGGCGCGGCGTTCATTCCGGAGCCTCGCGAGCGCCAGCGGGTCACGATCCGTCTCACAAAGGACCGCACGCCGACGCGGTACGGCGTTTGTGTCAAGCTGAACGGCGAGAGCACCCTGGTCCGCGGCCGGCGGCCGGACGCCAGGTGTGCCAAGTGGATCCTCTCCGACCCCGGTCAATCGGTCGAGATCACCGGCTTCACAGACATCTACGGCGATGTGGAGTTCTTCAAGGTCTTGAGCCGCAGGGAGTCTGCGCTTCGACGCGAAGAGTTCGGCAAAGACATCGGGCAGATTACGGTCACGGTATTTCCGGAGCGGAAATCGTCGTCGTCCGCCGACCGTTATGGCGATCCGGTTGAGAAAGCCATCGCGGACGGGGGCCTGCCGCAAGAGCGGCCGACTTCGCATTCCACGTTCAAACAGAGGCTCTTGGGCTACAGCAACACAAGCCGCGGCTTGACGCGCGGCATCATAACGGGCGGTCCCAGTGGCAGCCGGTACGTTAAGTCGGTGGACTTCCGCGGTGCATCGAGCCCGGTGATGAGCCTGTCGCTCACCTATTACCGGCCCTAACCGGCCGAAGCGACCCGCTTGAGTTGGCCGATTGCACCTCGCATGGCGGACGTATCGACCTCGTGGACATCGATCGGCCGGCCGACCGCCTCGAGCATCGTCACCGTCAGTTGACCGCCGAGGTGCTGGCGGAACTCCTCCAACCCATGGAGCAGCGGCTCGGCGTCTGTCAGCAGCGGATCGAAAACTGGCAGCCCGAGCTCGATGAGTGTGCGATGGACGGACTCGGCGACGTTCGGGTCGAGTGCGTGCACCATCGCCGAGTAGGCCGTGTCGAGCGCAACGCCGATGGCGACCGCTTCCCCATGCCGGAGCTGGAAGTGGGAGAGCGTCTCCAACCGGTGAGCCGACCAGTGCCCGAAGTCAAGCGGCCGCGCGGTGGTTTGCTCGAACGGGTCGCCGCCGCCGGTAATGTGGTCGAGGTGCCACAGCGCAGACTCTCGAATGACCGGCCCGCACGCGTCCCAGTCGCGCCCGCGTAGACGCCCGGCGTCGCGGGCGACTCGGTCTAGTAGGCTCGGGCTCTTGAGCAGCGCTACCTTCACCGCTTCGCTAAAGCCGGCGGCGAAGTCGCGGTCGGGCAGCGTTTGCAGCACGGCTCGGTCGTTAATCACCGCCCATGGGGTGGCGAACACTCCCTGCCAGTTCTTCTTGCCGAAGCGGTTCACGGCGTTCTTCACCGCCACACCGGAGTCGCCCTGGGAGAGCGTGGTGGTTGGCACGCGGACGAGTCGCAGCCCGCGGTGCGCGATCGCGGCGCCGTAGCCCACCACATCCAGCGTGGCGCCGCCGCCAATGGCGATCACGTAGCTCTGCCGGTCGAGGCCCGCGGAGTCGATCGCGGCGAGCAGCGTGTCGACCACGCCCGCGTCGTTCTTGCCGGCTTCCCCGCCTGGTACCTCGACGAAGCCTTGCGGCATCGACACGCCCGACTCCGCCAGCGAGTCGCGAAGCGTGTTCAGCTCGGCGAGCTGCGTGCGGGCGACACCGCTGTCGCACGCCAAGAGCGCGGCGGGCGGGCCGTGGTCGCTCGTGAGCAGGCGCCGCAGGACCGTCACATCCCGCTGCAGCACGTCGTCCGTGAAGCGGAGCCGGAGCCGCGCGGGGACGCCAAACGGCACGTCGATCGCGTCGCCGTCGGACCCGTGGGGATCGAGGGTTCGGTTGTCGTCGTTCGGGTTTGCCACAGGTTTCTGCTGTCGAGCTGGGATGCCCGCTACGCCGGTGGCGGCGGGGAGCCGCTCGGTTTGTGGTTTCGGCCGTTCCGGGGCCGGTTCGTGGGCTAGGCTTGCGCTAGCCGCGAGTTTATCTCCCCAACCCAACCGTTTCGTCCCAAGCCGGCTCGACGCCGGTTGGCGACGCGGTCAACGCTCCGCAACGTGACCCGCCGTGACACGCCCCCGCCTGTTCGAACGCACCGCCCGCACCGGCCTGTTGCTGTGTGTGCTGCTGACTCTGGGGGGCGGGATCGTCGTGGCCGCCGCTTACCTGGGCGCCGCGATGCGGGAGGGCGAGGAGTGGACGGAGGTCTCGCTGAGGCCTTTCGGTTTCTCCGAGGCAAGCGGCGAGTCTGGTGACGCCTCCGCGGATGGCGGGGGCGAGGCCGTTGGCGCCGGAATCGACGTACGCGCCGCACGCCGATCGGACTTGCCCCGCGACCAACAGCTCTTCCGCGACTGGGTGGACGATCACATGGAGGGAATCGACAACGTTCGCTTGGTGTCGATGCAAGAGGTCCGGAGCAGCGAGCCACGCCGCGTGCGCGTCCGCTTCAACTGCGAGTCGATCCTCGGAGGCAGGATGTCGCGCGATTGGGTCTTCGAGCAGCAGAAGAGCGGCTTCGTTAAGCTGCACTAGGTGCTCGCTTCCTCATGGCTCGCCACGGCTGGCGCGTCAGCCGGCCGCGGGGTCGACGCCATCGACCCAGGGGCCTTCGAGCTTCTGCCATTCCTCCGGGATCAGCTTGCTGCCGGTGTCGCCGGCCGCCCACCCGGGCACGTGGCTGGCGTCGCCGCGGCTTTGGGAACGCTCCTCCCAGCGGGGAGCCCAGGTGCCATTGGCGTCGCTGTAGGCCATCTTGTCTTTGTCGAAGCGGAAGACCTTGCCCTCGCGGTAGCTCTTGGCGCCGAGCTTGACGATCACCATCGCCGCGGCGCCCAACTCCGGCGAGCAGTTCACCGCGTCCGGGGCGCCGGCCAGGGCCGAATCGACAAAATTCTTGAAGTGATTGAAAGAGGAGTCTTTCACACCACCCACTTCAACGCGCTCGTCCTTGATCTTGCTGTCACGGGTCACCTGGGGGCGTTCGGCAACGAAGTCGTAGCCGGTGAAGCTCTCGCCGGTCCCCAGAACCGCCGCCCCGTGGTGGCCGCGGATGGTCTGCTTGATCGGCGTGTTGCCGCTGCTCATGGTCGCGGTGATCATCCCTTGGACGCCTTCATCGAAGTCGGCGATCACGCTGGCGACGTCCGGCACGTCGCGGCCGTCGTACTCCAGGTAGATGCCGCCGGCGCCCACGACGCGGGCCGGGAAGCGTAGCCCCGTCGCCAGCAGCATGCTCGTGGTGCGGTGCACGAATAGGTCGGTGAACATGCCCGAGCCGAAGTCCCAGTAGCAGCGCCACTGAGCAAACTTCGCGCGGTCAAACGGCATGCTGGGCGCCAGGCCGAACTCCGTGCCGAGGAACATGTTCCAATCGATATTGGTCGGCGTCATGTCGCGGGCCAGGTCGTAGTATCGCCACTGGCCTTCGTCGGAGTTGCGGAAGAACTCAGACTGGTACATCAACACTTTGCCGAGCTTGCCGGCGTTGATGCCTTCGTTGATCTTCCCCCACACCGGGAGCGACGTGCTCTGCACGCCAACCTGCATGACCAGGCCCGACTCCTTCCACGCCTTGTGCACGTCGAGGGCTTCTTCGACGGTGTGGGTCATCGGCTTCTCGCAGTAGACGTGCTTGCCCGCCTTAAGGGCGTCGATCGTCTGCTTCGCGTGCCAGTGGTCGGGGGTGGAGATCACCACCGCGTCGATCGACGGGTCGTTGATGATGTCTCGGTAGTCGCCCGTCTTCGTGGGGGCGGCGCCGACCATCTTCTCGACGAACTTGCCGCTATCGTCCAGGTACCGGTTGAAGACGTCGCAGACCGCCGCGATCTCGACCGTTTGGTCTTCGTTCTGCAGCGTGCCGGCCGACTTGAGGTGCTTGGTGCAGCGAGCGCCACGGGGGTCGCCCACACCAATGAAGCCTAGTCGCAGCTTGCCGTTAGCGCTGGCCGGCTTGGCCCGAGCGGGCGAGGAGACTGCTGCCGCGGCGGTGGCGGCGGCCGAAGTTTGCAGAAATCCGCGACGGGAAACGCCCGAGGGGAGCTCGCTCATGGGAAAGGGCCCTGCTGGGTCTTGGCTTGCCGCCCGCGGGCGGCGTGGTGGTTGGGGCGGTGACGGCACACGGCCGAACAACTTAGTTTACCCAACCGGAACACCGATTTCACCCGCCCACGCCCCGCCGCCATGATCACCGAGACCCAGGCCCGGACAGCCCAGCAGAGCCTCGCCGGGGGGTGGATTCGGGCCGTTCGCTGGTCGGAGAGCCTCGGCTCGACGAGCACCGAGGCGATGGCCATTGCGCGGGACCGCTCGGCGCCCGACTCCGGCTTGTTGGTAGTCGCCCAGCGGCAGACGGCGGGCCGGGGCCGGGGAACGAATACCTGGTTCTCCGACGAGGGTTCGTTGACGTTCTCACTGCTTACGCCCCGTCTCAGCCTCGACCACGAGACGCTGCCCCGCGCGGCCCTCGCCGTCGGCGTCGCCCTGTGCGAAGCCTGTGACGACGCGGCCGCCGGGTCGGGAGTTGGCTTGAAGTGGCCGAATGATCTCTACGCGGAAGGCAAGAAGCTCGGCGGGATTCTGATCGAATCCCCCGGCTTCCGTCCCGCGCGGCTGGTGGTTGGCGTTGGGCTGAATGTTACGACGTCCGTCGATCAGATTCCGGCCGCGGCCCGGTCGAGAGCGACGAGCCTCGCGGCACAGACTCAGGGCGAAATCGATCCGGTCGCCCTTCTTGTCGCTGTGGCACAGGGGATCGAGAGGCGCCTAACGGGCCTCATCGGTGGCGAGCCCGACGTCGTCCGCCAATGGCAACGGCGGTCGGTCCTCGGCGGCCGGCACGTGGCCCTCGAAACGCCCGAAGGCCGGGTCCGCGGCGTCTGCCGTGAGATCGACGCCAAGGGCCGGCTGGTGCTGGAAACGCCGCGTGGGACCGAACGCTTTGTCAGCGGCTCGGTCGTGTCGTTCGTGTGAACCGCCATTGCGGGCGGGGCGGATCGCGGTTCCACTGCTAGCGGACTGAATACGAATGCAAAGCCTGAAGCCTTGGCGGGGCGTTGCCCGTCGGCTGCTGCTTACCGCCCACTGCTTGCTGCCTACTCTGATGCACGACGACCTGCGAATCGCCATCCTTGCGTACACCAACAACCCCGCCTACCGAGCGGTCAAGCCGAAGATCATTGCCGAGCGGCTGGGGCTTGAGGGGGACGCGATGGCCGAGGCGAAGAAGTCCATCAAGAAGATGGTCCGCGCCGGCGAGCTGGAGTACGGGCCGAATCACTTGGTGCTGCCGGTCGACGAGGACCACCCCGCCCGCCAGAACCTCGCCCCAACCAAGCGCGACACCAAACGCAAGTCCGACGGCAAGTACGTGACCGGTATCCTGCGGCGTGTTAGCAGTGGCGACGGCTTCGTCCGGCCCGAAGGCACGCCCGCGTCGGCGGGCAAGGACCTGGATATCTACGTCAGCAAGCGCAACGCCGGCGACGCCGCCAGCGGCGACACCGTGCGCATTGCCCTCTCCAGCAAGCCCGGCCCCAAGGGCAAGCCGGAGGGCAAGCTGGTGGACATCGTCACCCGGGCCACCAACACGTTCGTCGGCACCTACTTCGAGCAGTCCGGCATGGGGCTGGTGCAGGTCGACGGGAAGGTCTTCGCCTCGCCCATCTACGTCGGCGACCCCGGCGCGAAGGGCGCCAAGGACGACGACAAGGTGGTTCTCGAGATGGTCCGCTTCCCGTCGCACCTGCGCGACGGCGAGGGCGTGATCACCCGCATCCTTGGCGGCCGCACCGAACCGGGCGTTGATACGCTTTCCATCAAGATGGAGTACGGCCTGCCCGGCGACTTCCGGGAGGAGGTCATGCAGGTCTGCCGTGAGCAGGCGGAGGCGTTCAGCGAGCAGAGCACCGGTGAGGCGATCCCCGAGGGCCGTACTGACCTGACGAGCGAGACGGTCATCACCATCGATCCGGCGACCGCCCGTGACTTCGACGACGCGATCTCATTGGCGAGGCTCGATAACGGCCACTGGGAACTTGGCGTGCACATCGCCGACGTGTCGCACTTTGTGCCCGAGAAGACGGTGCTGGATAGCGAGGCGTACGACCGCGCCACCAGCGTCTACCTGCCGGACGAAGTGATCCCGATGCTGCCGGAGATCATCTCGAACAACCTGGCGAGCCTGCAGCCGGACAAGGTGCGGTACGCGATGACGGCCCGCATCGAATTCACCGAAGACGGCGCCCCGATCGGCGCCGACGTCTTCAAGAGCGCAATCAAGAGCTGCCGGCGATTCACCTATGAGGAGGTAGACGCGTACCTCGGTGAGAAGCAGCTCGTGAAGCCAGCGAGCCCCGCCCGTGAGGGCGGGGAGTCCGTCGCGGCCGAGCTCGTGCCCGATGTCGATCGCCTGCTCACCGACATGTTCACGCTCGCGATGACGCTCCGCCGGCGGCGGTTTGAGCGCGGGTCGCTCGAGCTGCACATGCCCGAGATGACGATCGACCTTGATGGCGATGGCCGCGTGACTGGCGCCCACCTCGCCGAGAACACCGAGAGCCACCAGATCATTGAGGAGTTCATGCTGGCCGCCAACGAGGCGGTCGCCCAGAAGCTGGCCGACGAGGGGCTCATCTTCCTGCGCCGCGTGCACGCCCCGCCCGAGCCGCGGAAGATGCGGGCGCTCACCGACTTTGTCCGCGACCTGGGATTCAAGGCGGACAACCTGCAAGACCGCTTCGAGCTGCAAGAGCTGTTGAACAAAGTGAAGGACGACCCGCGGAGTCACGCCGTCAACTTCGCCACGCTCCGTTCTATGCAGAAGGCAGTCTACAGCCCCGAGGAGGAAGGCCACTACGCGCTGGCCAGCGACTGCTACTGCCACTTCACCTCGCCCATCCGCCGGTACCCGGATTTGATCGTCCATCGGCTCATCGACCAGCTCAACCGCGGCGTGAAGCCCCGGCAGGAGATGCCGACCTACCTGCAGTGGGGCGATCACTGCAGCGACCGCGAGCAGCGTGCCGCAGGCGCCGAGCGTGAGCTGAAGAAGGTGAAGCTGCTTACCTACCTAGAGGACAAGATCGGCACGCAGATGGATGGCGTGATCACCGGCGTGGAGAGCTTCGGCATCTTCGTCATGGGCAACGACCTGCCGGCCGAGGGTTTCATCCACATCACGGCGCTCGGCGACGATTACTTCAAGTTCGACCGGGCGACCCACTCCATCAACGGCTTCCGCAGCGGTAACTCGTTCCGGCTGGGCGACCCGGTCCGCGTGGCGGTGGCGTCGGTGGATGTTGACGCACGCGAGCTCGACTTCCGGTACCTCGGCCGGGCGAAGGGCAAGAAGCGGCCGTCCGCCGGCAGCCGAGCCAAGGGCGCGAAACCGAAGAAGTCCGGCCAGCACAAGCGGGCGATGGGCGATGCGGCCAAGAAGCCGAAGGCGAAGAAGAACGGCGGCCGCCGGCCCAAACGCGGCGGAAAGTAGCGAGCGAAACGCGAAGGGGCTTCCAGCGGGGCGCCCACCCACTAAACTGTCGCCAACGGCATAAGCCGCCGTCCCCGCCAAGTTCTTCCCACCGGGTGCCGCCATCGCCGACCTCGCCCGCACGCCGCTCCACGAATGGCACGCTGAGCACGGCGGCCGCATGGTGGACTTCTGCGGCTGGTCGATGCCCGTTCAGTACGGGTCGATTGTCGAAGAGCACCAGGCCTGTCGCACCGCGGTTGGCCTGTTCGACATCTCGCACATGGCGCGTCTGCTGCTTAGCGGCCCGCAGGCGGGGGAACTGCTCGAAGGCGTCCTCACCCGACGCATCGCGGACCTCGCTCCCAACCAGGTCCGTTACGCGCTCGTGTGCAACGAGTTCGGCGGCGTGCTGGACGACGTGCTCGCCTACCGCGTGGAGATCCCGCAAAACGAGCTGCTGGGTTACGGCCTGGTCGTGAACGCGGCCAACCGTGATACGATTGTCGCCCACCTGCAGCAGCACGGCGAAGGCAAGGACGCGAAGGTCGAGGACGTGACGAGCGACTACGGCATGATCGCCGTCCAGGGGCCGAAGGCGATTGAGCTGCTCGATCCGGTGACCGACTGCGAACTGACTTCGATGCGGTACTACACGGCGTCGCTCACGCCGTTCCGGTTCAGCGACGGCGAGTCGGTGGAATGCTACGCCAGCCGGACCGGCTACACGGGCGAAGACGGCTGCGAGCTGATCGTGCCGGCCGATCACGCGTTGCGGGTCTGGGAGACGCTGGTTGAGCTGGCTGCGGGCGTCGGCGGCCGACCGGTGGGGCTCGCCGCCCGCGACACACTGCGGCTCGAGGCCGGCATGCCGCTCTACGGCCACGAGCTGTCGCGAGAGATCAACCCGATCCAGGCGGGGCTGGCGTTTGCCGTGAACTTGAAGGACCGGCGGTTCGTCGGTCACGACGCGCTAACCGCCGCCCGCAAGGACACGTCGCAGCCGGTCCGCATCGGCCTGACACTCGAGGGCCGCCGCCCGGCGCGAGAGGGCTGCCCCGTGCTTCGCGAGTCGCAGGTGGTGGGTCACGTGACCAGCGGCACGTTCTCACCCACGTTCGAGCGGCCGATCGCCATGGCCTACGTCGAGCCCTCCGCCGCCGCCGCGGGCGAAGCCCTCGCGGTCGACATCCGCGGCAAACAAGTCCCTGCGACCGTCGCCCCGCTCCCGTTCTATGAACGAGGGAAGTAGTCCACGCAATGCGGTTCTAACCAGTTGCGACACTCCGCCAACCATAACTAGCGCCTCGCGCCTAACACCTAGCGCCTCATCATGTCACCGGAAGCTCTCAAGTACACCAAAACACACGAGTGGGTCGCGGTCGAAGGCGACACGGCGACCGTCGGCATCTCGGCCTTCGCCGTCGAGGCCCTGACGGACCTGGTCTTCATCGAGCTGCCCGAGGTTGGCCGCACGCTCGCCGCGGATGAGTCGTTTTGCGAAATCGAGTCGGTCAAAGCGGTGTCGGACATCTATGCTCCCGTGGCGGGCGACATCGTCGAAGTCAACACGCCACTGGCCGACGCCCTGGAAACGCTGGGCGAAGACCCCTTCGGCGGGGGCTGGCTGGTTAAGATCAAGATCGCCGACCCCGCCCCACTCGACGGCCTGATGGACCACGCCGCCTACACCAAGATGTGCGAAGAAGAAGCCCACTGAATGCGGGATTGGGAATGCGGAATGCGGAATGACGCGCAAGCGTTGTTTCCGCCCGTCCGCTGCTTCCAACTAGGCCGGTCGCCTTCGCGTCATTCCGCATTCCGAACTCCGAATTCAACAATGCCCTACTTCTACAACACGCCCCAAGACGTCCAGGAGATGCTCGACGCGATTGGTGTCGGGTCGATTGACGAACTGCTGGAC
>JBCDJN010000128.1:0-14148 GCA_039414355.1 Planctomycetota bacterium
CCGGCGAGCTTCTGCAGGTGGGCGGGCTGGGTGTGGACGAACAGCTTGTTGACCGTGGGGATCTCCAGGTCGCGGATCAGCCCCAGGTTGACGCCCATCCGCACGCTGGAGAGCAGGTGCAGCGTCTCTTCGCTGGTGATCGTCTGGGCGGTGCGGAGGATGCCGAACGCGCGGCTCACGCGGTCGTGCAGCGTCTCCTGGCTCTCGCGGATGAGGAACTCGCGGGCCTGGCGTTCGTAGTCGAGCAGCACGGGGACGACGTCGGCTACCTTCTTGGTGAGCTCTTCTTCGCTGGCGCCGAGCGTGACTTGGTTGCTGATCTGGTAGAAGTCGCCCATCGCCTGGCTGCCCTCGCCATAAAGCCCGCGGACGGCGAGGTTGATCTTCTGCAGGCTGCGGAAGACCTTGTCGATCTGCCGGGTGATGACCAGCGCCGGCAGGTGGAGCATCACGCTCACGCGTGCGCCGGTGCCCACGTTGGTGGGGCAGGCGGTCAGGTAGCCGAGCTTGTCGTTGTAGGCGTAGGTGACGTTCTCTTCCAGCAGGTCGTCGATGGCGTTGATCGACTCCCAGGCGGCGTCCAGGTTCAGGCCGCTCCGCATGACCTGGATGCGGAGGTGGTCCTCCTCGTTGATCATCACACTGAACTGCTCGTCGCTGTCGATCACCACGGCGCGGGCGCCGTCGGTGTCGGCGTGCTCGCGGCTGATGAGCTGGCGTTCGACCAGGAACTGGCGGTCGAGTTCCTCGAGTTCCGAGACATCAACGTAGTAGAGCCCCTCGGGCAGCCGGCCGGAGGTCTGCAGCGTGCGGACCTGCTCGCCGAGGATGCGTTCGATCTCAACGCGGTCGGCCTCGGCCGCGCGGGCGATGAAGGGGAACTCCGCCAGGTTGCGGGCCAGGCGGATGCGGCTGCTGACGACGATGTCAGACTCGGGACCGACGCCGCGGAGCCACTCGCCGCTGTGGTGGGCCAGGTTGTCGAAGTCGATTGCCATATGGCAGGGGAGCGACGCGGCGGGCGTCTACTCGCGGTCTCCTTCCGACTCGCCTTCGGTCGGCGGGGTGGCGTCGGCCGGGCCCTCTTCAGCGGAACTGTCTGCAGCGGAACTCTCTTCGATCCCTTTGATCTCGTCGCGGAGCTGCGACGCCCGCTCGTAGTCTTCGGTGGCGATGGCGTCCTTCATCTCGCGGCGGAGCCGAATGAGCTGCGTCTGCTGCTCGGCGTGGGCGCCGCTGTGCTTGGGCGACTTGCCAACGTGCGTCGGCTCGCCGTGGATGTTGATCAGCAGCGGCTCCAGCTCCTCGGCGAAGTGCGTGTAGTCGTGCGGGCAGCCCAGCCGGCCCTGCTTGCGGAACTCCAAGAAGCTGATTCCGCACACGGGGCAGACCCGCTCATCCAGCCGGGCCAGCTCCTCGGCGGTCTCGCTCACCGCCAGTTGCTGCAGCAATCCGCCCATGGCGGGCACCACTTCTGGGCTCTCCTCCTCCTGCGTGGGGGAGAGGAAGTCCTTCGCACAGTTTTCGCAGAGGTGCACCTCGCTCACGCCGTCCACCAGGTCGGTGATGTGGATGGTGGCCGGTTTTTCGCACTGCTGGCACTTCACGACGCACCAATTGTGTGGTGAGGAGCGAACTTTGCCCGCGGTGGTTGGGTCGCTTGAGACAAGCCGCGGGCAAAGACGGAGTGTCTCAGCGGGATTCTATCGGGGCGCCCCTACCCGTCAAGGCAACCGCCGCCGCCGTAAGCCCCCGGCAAGCAACAACCTACGACGCCCCGCGGCGGCACGTTGTAGGGCCGAGCGGGCCTTGCTAGAGTCGATGCCAACCGCCCAGAAACCGCCTCTTCCGCCGCGCGGGATCGGGCGTGCCAACAACGTGAACGCCCGCCCATGACCACCTGGCCCGCCGCCGCCGACTTCGCCGCTCAGGCCGGCGGCGTTGACTACGTGCCCGTCTACCGGCGGCTGGTGAGCGACACGCTGACGCCCGTCACCGGCTTCCACCGGCTCAACTCGGGAGCGGTGGCCTGCCTGTTTGAGAGCGTCATCGGCGGCGAAAAGGTGGGACGGTACAGCTTTGTGGCGTCCGATCCGTTCCTGCTGATCGAGGCGGCCGGGCGAACGGTCACCGAACGCCGGTTCGATCGCAACGGCCGGGTGGTGGAGGAGTCGGAAACGGTCGACTGCCCCAACCCGCTGGAGGTGCTGCGGGAGCGGGTGCGGGGGGTCCGCGTCGCCCACCCGCCCGACCTGCCGCCGTTCATCGGCGGGGCGATTGGCTACGCCGGGTACGACACCGTTCGCTACGTCGAGAACCTGCCCAATGCCCCCGAGGACGACCGCAAGCTGCCCGACCTGGCGTTCGCCTTCTTCGACCACATGGTGGTGTTCGACAACGTCCAAAAGACGGTCACGGCGATCGCGCTGGCGGACGTCTCGGGCGCCGACTCCGAGGCGGTCCTCCGCGACCGCTACACCGAGGCCGCCGCGCGGGTGGATGAGCTCGTCGACCGGCTCACCACACCCGCCGGCTCGCTCACGGCGACCGACATCGACACCGGCGGCGAGGTGTCGCTCTCCTGCCAATCGAACTTCACCCGCGAGGGCTTCGAAGCGGCGGTCGAGAAGTGCGTTGAGTACATCGGCGCGGGCGACATCTTTCAGGTGGTGCTCAGCCAGCGGCTCAAGACGCCGCTCACCGCCGACCCGTTTGAGGTCTACCGGACGCTGCGGGTGGTGAACCCCAGCCCGTTCATGTTCTACGTGCGGACGCCGGCTTGCACGCTGGTGGGCAGCTCGCCGGAGATCATGGTCCGCGTGGCCGACGGCAAGGTGACTGTCCGCCCGCTGGCCGGCACGCGCAAGCGCGGCGTCGACGAGGCGGAAGACCAACGCCTGGCCGAAGAGCTGCTGGCCGACCCAAAGGAGCGGGCCGAGCACGTCATGCTGGTCGACCTCGGCCGGAACGACGTGGGCCGCGTCGCCCAGTACGGCACGGTGGAGCTCTCGGACGTGATGGTCATCGAGCGGTACAGCCACGTGATGCACATCACCTCCAACGTGTGCGGCGAGCTGACCGACGGGCAGGACGCGTTCGACGCCCTCGCCGCGTGTCTGCCGGCGGGCACGGTCTCCGGCGCGCCCAAGGTGCGGGCGATGGAGATCATCGACGAGCTCGAGCCGCACCGCCGCGGCCCCTACGCCGGCGCCGTGGGCTACGTCGACTTCGCCGGGAACATGGACACGTGCATCGCGCTGCGAACCATCGTGGTCCAAGACGGCTACGCCTACGTGCAAGCGGGCGCCGGCCTAGTCGCCGACAGCGTCCCCGCAAGCGAGTACGAAGAGACCCTCAACAAAGCCCGCGGCCTGCTCAAGGCGATCGAGCTGACCGAGAAGCGGTTAGAGGCCAGTGGGGGAGAGGCTCGAGGTTAGTGGCTGGAGGCTGGAGGCTGGGGACGGAGGAACGAAAGCCCATCGGGTTAAGAGGACCCAACGGCATCAGAACATGGCAAGGCGTGAAGCAGAGTCCCTAACCTCAATCCTCCAACCTCTAACCTCTCCCCATGTCCCTCGCCGGCACTCTGCTCGTCGCGTCGCCCAAGCTCCGGGACCCAAACTTCCTTCGCACCGTCGTGCTCATGCTTGAGCACAACGAAGACGGCGCCCTGGGCGTGGTCCTGAACCGCCCCACCCACCGCACGGTTGCCGAGGTTTGGGACGCCATCGACGCCGAGCCCCTGGACTGCCCGCAGCCGCTCAACCTGGGCGGCCCGGTGACCGGCCCGTTGATCGCCCTGCACACGCTCGAGAGCCTGGCCGACAAGCCGATTCTGGACGGGCTCTTCATGTCCATGCAGCGGGACCGCGTGGACGAGCTCGTCCGGCAAACGGATCACCCGTTCCGCGTCTACACCGGTAACTCCGGCTGGGGCGGCGGGCAGCTTGAGGGCGAACTCAAAGTCGGCGGCTGGCTCACCTGCCCCGCGGCGGGGGCCGACGTCTTTGCCGACCACGAAACGATCTGGGAAGAAGTGACCCGGCGGATCGGCCTCTCGATTGTCCTGCCGGGCGTCGACCCCGACGAAGCGCCGCCCGACCCGGGATTGAACTGAGTGGCACACGCCAGTCGGCTGCTAGCATCGCCAGCTCGCGTGACCGGCGCCGGGCGAATCCGCTCATCGCCGCCGCCGGCTTAAGCCGAAGCTAGAACCAGCCGCGCGCTTCGCGTGTTTTAGCTGGCGTCGTTTGTCCCGCACGCCGGCGCCGGCCTACAATTTCGCCCACCCGCCTGCTCCGCCCGAGCCCGCCATGGCCACCGACTTCCGCCTGAAAGATCGCCTGCCGAACCTCACCGAGCAGCTCGTCGCCACGTACGACGAGGTGGACAACATCAACCACCTCGACCACTGCCCGCTGCCGAAGCACGAAGAGGTGATCGCGGCGGTCGACGACCTGACCGAAGTGCTCTACCCCGGCTACCGCCGCCGCGAGGGGCTGCATCACGGCAACATCACCTACTACGTGGGCGATCTGATCGACCGCCTGCACGACCGCCTGACCGTCCAAGTGGGCCGCGCCCTGCGGCACGACGCGGCCACCAGCGGCGAGGACGTCTGCGGCGGCGACGTCGACTACGAGGCGCTCGGCCAGGCCAAGACGCTGGAGTTCCTCGACCGCCTGCCCGCCATCCGCGCCAAGCTGGCCACCGACGTCCAGGCCGCCTTCGCCGGCGACCCGGCGTGCAAGAGCCCCGCCGAGGTGATCTTCTGCTACCCCGGCCTTGAGGCGGTGACCGTCCACCGGCTGGCCCACGAGATGTACGACCTGAAGATACCGTTCATCCCGCGGATGATGGCCGAGTGGGCCCACGGCCGAACGGGCATCGACATCCACCCCGGCGCCACGATCGGCGAACACTTCTTCATCGACCACGGCACCGGCGTGGTGATCGGCGAGACGTGCGAGATCGGCGACCACGTCAAGCTCTACCAGGGCGTCACCCTCGGCGCTGTGAGCTTCCCGACCGATGAGAATGGCGAGCTGGTCCGCGACCAAAAGCGGCACCCCACCATCGAAGACGGCGTGGTGATCTACGCCAACGCCACGATCCTGGGCGGCCGAACGACGATTGGCCGCGGCGCGGTGATCGGCTCCAGCGTCTGGCTCACCCGCAGCGTCGAACCCGGCACCACGGTGCTGATGAAGAAACCGGCGCTCCGCGAACGCTCGGAAGACGACACCGAGTTGAAAGCGGAAACGGGCTACTCAATCTGAGCCCGTTCGACCGCTCATCCCCGCCACCGAGCCGCGACCGTGAGGGAGCCGACCGGCGGGTCGCCACGCTCGCCGATTCGCCGCCACGCTTAACGCACGACGGTCCGGCCGACTCCCTGACGCTCGCGGCTCGGCAAGGCGTGTCGATCACGCGGCGTTGCGCTCCGCCACTACTTTGATGTGCTCAAGCACACGCAGATGAATGCGGTGCACGAGGGCGTCGGACCAGTGGCGCCAGTAGCCGTGCGGGGCGATGTCCAGCGTGTACCACGTCCGCCCCACCAGCCGGGTCCCGCCGCCGGGGAGCTCGATCAGCTCAAACTCGCCGCGGTCGCTCAGGAACGACTTCTGCAAGTGCGGCGGGTGAAGGTGGCGGTAGGGCGTCATCTCGAACATCGGGTCGGGCTGATCCGTCACGTCGAACGCCAGCCGCGTCGGCTCGTCCCAAACGGTGATCGGTTCGACGAAGGCGCCGGTGGTGAACTCGCAGTACCGGACAGCGCCCACGCCGTGGCCGTCGATCCGCGCCCGGATCGGCGACGCGATTCCCCAACGGAAGTACCATGCCGGCCGGCTCTCGATCTCGGGGAACGCAACGACCGCCCGCCAAACCTCGTCGCGCGGGGCGTTGATCTCGATCGTTGTCTCGGCCATGAGCGGCAGCGGCTCGAAGATCATCGGCTCAACACCAGCCAGCACCGGGAGCACGATCAGGCAGCCCAGCATGCCGCGGTCGTCACGCTCCGCCCGCTGGAGTTCGGCCGCGCCCGCGATGGCCCGACCGATCAAGGCTCCAAACAATGCGAGCGGCCCCAAGATGGGCATCGCCATGATGATGCAGATGCCGCCTTCCAGACCAACAATCAAGAACGCCCCGCAGCAGCAAGCCACCACGGCCGACGCGTGGCCCAAGGTGGCCGCGATGCTGCGTTCGGCGCCGCGGTTGTAGAGGTAGCCCGACGCCGCTCCGGTCACGACCGGGGCGCCAAAAAACAACGCGGCGCCGTAGCTATCGAACCCGTAGACGCTGAGCAGCACCATCGCCACGCAGTAGACAACGCCCACCGCCAACCCGCCAAGCGCCGCCACCAAGCCCGGCGCATCGTCCGCCGGCGGCACGCGGGTCGGCGCCTCGTCTTCGCTCTGCGGCGAAGCCCATGCCTCGCGGACGGCTTGGTCGTTCGCCTCAGCGGCGCGTCGCCGAATACGGGCTTTGGCGGTAGCTTCGGCGGAAGTCGGAGCGATCGCCATGAATAGCATCGTGGCGAAGTTCAGCAGCGGCAGGAGGATCAGCAAGCACAACCAAGGCGAATAGTCCGCGTCCCGAGCCCGGCGGAGCGTCATCGCCACGGCGATCCACACGAAGGGGATCGTCCAAACAAGCCAAGCAACCGCGAGCCAAGCGCCCCCGTCATCGGCAAACTCCGCGCGGGTCGCGAGCCACGGCGCCGCGAAGTCGAGCGGCGTGTAAACCCGCCCGGTCGCCCCCAGAATCGCCGCGGCTTCAACGCCGTACTTAAGCAGCATCAACAGCACACCGGTCGTGGCGTACGCGCCTCGGCCGACTCGGCCCGAGAGGATGAAGGGATTCGAGTTGGTGCTGCGTTCCGCGTCGTTCATCACGACTCAAGGCACTGCCTGCTCCACGGCTGCATCAACACTAGGCGCCGATTCGAGCTCGAAGGCACCAGGACACGGGCTTTCGTCGTTGATCGAATCTAGGTTCCCGTCCGCGTTGAACGACACCTCGACCCAGCCAGGGTTGAACCTCCGCTCATAGATCCAGGTTGTCCAGCTGTTGGAGTACGGATGACTTTCCCCATAGACGACCACCGGCTCGCCGAGCACGCTCTTCACCTCGGCGGGCGACATCCCGGAGCGAAGCTCCCGGAGGGTCGAAATCGGGATCACCGGCCCGGCGAAGTGGTTCCAAGCCACACGTCCGGCGGCCAACAACAAAGCGGCCGCGGCGGTCGTCCAAAGCGACGACTTGAGGCTGAACCTCAACGCTCGCCCTTCCACAGCTTGCGATCAAGGTTCGGGTAGTACTGCGTCCAGTTGCTCTCCGTGTTGGGGCATTCGTTGATCAGGCCCGTGAGGCTCGCCAGCTTGGCGTCTAGGTTGTCGAGCTGGTGCAGGGCGACCGCTTCGAGCGTCATGGGCAGCTTCGTCGAGCCGTAGGCGTACTCGCCGTGGTGGCTGATGATCATGTGCTTGACCTCCATCAGCAGCGTGGCGCTCAGCGGCTCGCCGGAGAGCCGCTCGGCCTCCTTCGCCTTGGCGTCGAGCTCCGTGATCGCCATCACCATGTGGCCGAGCATCTGCCCCTCGTCCGTGTAGGCGATGTCCCGCTCGTACGACAGCTCGTCCACCTTCGCCGAGTCGTGCAGGAAGGCGCCAATCAGCAGCTTGTCTTTGTCGAGCTGCGGGTAGCGGGGGGCGATCAGCACGATCAGCTCCATCAGGCTCAGCACGTGCTCCAGCAGACCGCCGCGGTAGGCGTGGTGGTTCTTCATCCCGGCGGGCGCCCGGGTGAACTTGTCCATGAACCGCTCGTCCATCAAGTAAGCCTCGGCCAGCGCTGCCAGCGACGGCGTGGTGATGCCGCGCAGGAGCTCCGCCAGGCGGGTGGCCATGCGGTCGACCTCGCCGGACTGCAGGACCATGAAGTCCGCCTCGTCCACCTCGTCGGGCCGGGCCTTGCGGATGGAGTTGGCAATCATCTGCATGTTGCCCTGAAAGAGCTGCGTGGCGCCCTCCACCAGCACAAAGTCGCCGTTCTCGAACGCCTTGTAGTCGTTCTCGCTGGCGTTCCACATCCGCGTGGCGATGGCGCCCGAGCGGTCCGAAAGCTCCAGCTGCAGATACAGATTGCCGTTCCGGTTGGGCCGGAGCTGCTTGTCGCTGGCGAGGAAGACCTCCTTCACCTGCTCGTTGTGGGCTAGCTGCGAAACGTAGCGACGGTCTGGCATTGCGGATTTCGGCTGGCGGATTGCGGATTTCGGCTGGCGAGCCGCGAGCGTCAGCGACCGGAGCGTTCGAGCCAGCCTGAGAGCCACTGACTCTATCAAATACTGCCGCCCGCGCCGTGAGCGTGCGATTCCGTCGAGCCAATCGCTGGCGTAGAATCCGGCGGCTCCGGTCGCTGACGCTCGCGGCTCGCCAGCCGCTTGCGCGTCAATCCGAAATCCGAAATCCGCAATCCGAAATCGCCCATGGCCAAGCCGCCCAAGAACGCGATCAGCCCCACCCGCGAAGAGAACTACCCGGAGTGGTACCAGCAGGTGGTGACGGCCGCCGACCTGGCCGAGGACTCCGACGTGCGGGGCTGCATGGTGATCAAGCCGTGGGGTTACGCAATCTGGGAGAACATGCAGCGGCGGCTGGACGCCATGTTCAAGGCCACCGGCCACGAGAACGCCTACTTCCCGCTCTTCATCCCGATGAGCTTCCTGGAGAAGGAAGCGGAGCACGTGGAGGGCTTCGCGAAGGAGTGCGCCGTGGTCACGCACCACCGCCTGGAGCCGGACGGCGAGGGCGGCCTGCGGCCGGCGCCGAGCGCCAAGCTCGAGGAGCCGCTGATCGTCCGCCCGACCAGCGAGACGATCATCGGCGCCACCTTCGCCAAGTGGGTGCAGAGCTACCGCGACGTGCCCATCTTGATCAATCAGTGGGCTAACGTCGTCCGCTGGGAGCTGCGGACGCGCAAGTTCCTCCGCACCGCCGAGTTCCTGTGGCAGGAGGGCCACACGGTGCACGCCACCAGCGACGAGGCGGAGGTCGAAACGCGGCAGATGCTGGATGTCTACGCCGAGTTCGCCGAGCGCGACATGGCCATGCCGGTCATCAAGGGCGAGAAGACCGCCGGCGAGCGGTTCCCGGGCGCGGTCGCCACCTACTCCATCGAAGCCCTGATGCAGGACCGTAAGGCGTTGCAGGCGGGCACGAGCCACTTCCTCGGTCAGAACTTCGCCAAGGCTCAGGAGATCAAGTTCCAGAGCAAGACCGGCGACCTGGAGTACGCGTGGACCACCAGCTGGGGGGTCTCCACGCGGCTGGTGGGCGGGCTGATCATGACACACTCGGACGACGATGGCCTGGTGCTCCCGCCGCGGCTGGCGCCCGCCCACGCCGTGATTCTGCCCATTTACAAGAACGACGAAGACCGCGCCACGGTCTTGGAGTTCGTCGATTCCCTCAAAGCGGAACTCAGCGCACAGCAGTACGACGGTGAGCCGATCCGCGTTCGCGTGGACGACCGCGACCTCCGCGGCGGCGAGAAGAAGTGGCAGTGGGTCAAGCGGGGCGTGCCGCTACGGATTGAGGTCGGCCCCCGTGACGTCGCCGAGGGCAAGGCGATGGTCGCCCGCCGCGACGTGGCCGGCCGTGGTGAACCGATGGCGAAAGCCGAGTTGGTGGCCAAGGCGTCGTCGCAGCTTGGCGAGATGCAGCAGGCGCTGTTCGACAAGGCGGCAAAGCTGCGTGACAGCTCAACGACCGACATCGGCAGCCTCGCGGAGTTCGAGTCGTTCTTCGACGACAAGTCGCCCGGCGGTTTGGCGTTCTGCCACTTCACGGATGGTCCCGAGATGGAAGCCAAGTGCAAGGAACTCAAGGTCACGCCCCGATGCGTGCCGCTTGAGGGGGGCGAATCCGCCGGCGCCTGCCTGTTCAGCGGTCAGCCAACCGACCGCAAGGCTTACTTCGCCCGCGCTTACTGAGCGGTCGGCAATGGCCATCGGTCACCCCGCTTTGGCGAGCGGGGCGGGCTGCAACGTGAAGCCGCGCCCGGCAACCCACGCCAGCGGCGCCCCGTCGGCGATCCGCCGGATGACGTGGTCGAACTGCGGCCGGTTCCTCAGCCGCGTCCGGCTGCCAACGCTCGAAAGCCACGCCGCGCCGCCGAACTCGCCCCGCATCGCCCCTTCCAGCTCGCGGCCAATCCGGCGGCGTAGGTCCCGGGCGTCGCGACCGTCCTCCCAGGCCACGAGAACCTGAAACCGGCCCCGCTCGGCGGCGGCGGCGAAGCAGCGGCAACGCAGCCCTCGCTGCGCGTCGACCGCGGCATCAATCAGTCGGCGTTGGTGGTCTTCGGTCAACCACCGCTGCCCGCCGGACGAGCCGACGTTCTCTGCCTCGTACGAAAACAAGTAGACCGGCATAGCGTTGCTCCCCAACGGCTCAGATACTCGGCGGCTCAGAACCTGGCTTGACACCCGACTGGCGAAAATGTACACATGTTCACTATTCTGTCAACCCATGATTTTGCCGCCGGCAACATTTGACGACCCGCTCGCCGCCGTCCTACGATCGAAGGATGAAACGACTCATTCTCTTGCTGGTTGCGGCGGCGGTGGGTAGTGGCGTCGGGGCCGCGATGGCTTCGCTGGCGGTCGGCCCGATGGAGGGCGATCAGCTTCTCGGCGCCGCGCCGGCGGCGGTGTCCGTGGCGGCGCCGTCATTCGACGCTGGCGAGCCACGGGTCGCCGTGGAGCTGCAGGAGTACAACTTCGGCAGCATGATCCGGGGTGAGCGGCAGTCGCATCGCTTTGTGGTGAAGAACGTCGGCGACGGTCCGCTCACACTCACGCCGGGCGAGACCACCTGCAAGTGCACCAGCTTCACGGTGGACAACGCGGTGCTGCCGCCGGGCGGTTCGACCGAGGCGGAGGTCACCTGGGAGGCGAAGGTCTCCGCCGGCCCGTTCCGCCAAACCGCCAACCTGGAAACCAACGACCCGCGGCAGCCGCTGGTCCCGCTGTCGGTGGCCGGTGAAGTGCTCGACGCAAGCGACCTGGACCCACAAGAGTTCGTGTTGGGCAGGATGGGCGTCGAAGATTCGCGCGAAGTCTCGTTGGTGGTCATGACGTTTGACGACCCCGAACTTGAGGTCACCGCCACGCCGCCGCAGCCGGTGAGTGATCAGGCAGGCGATCGCGATCTGCCGTATCGTGTTGAAGTCGCGCCGCTGCCGACTGAAGAGCTGCCCGACCCCCGCGCGAAAGCGGGGGCCAAGGTAACGCTGATCGCCGGGCCGCGGCTGCCAATCGGGCCTGTGCGAGAGTGGGTGACGCTCCAGACGAACCTCAAGAGCTTCCCGTCACGCCAGGTGCCGATCTTCGGCCGCGTGGAGGGCGACATGTCAATCCGCGGCCGTGGCTGGTCGGCGGATACGGGCGTGCTTGCCCTGGGGTTTATCAAGCGAGAGCAAGGCAGGTCCGTCAACCTGCTGGTCTCCGTGAAAGGCCCCGACGCGGCCGGCGCCAAGCTGAGTGTTGACGAGATCGACCCGCCCGAACTGTTGGCCGAGTTAGGCGAGCCGAGAAAAGTGCGCGACGAGGTCTACCACTGGCCGCTGAAGGTCGCGGTGCCGCCCGGCACGCCGCCGATGGTGCGGCTGCAAACCGGCCGGCTGCCTAGCGGCAAGTTCCAGTTCCCTGAGGGTCGAGTCCGCCTCGCTAGCGATCTGCCCAGCACGCCTGAGCTTGAACTAGGCGTGCGGTTCGCCGTTGAAGCCAGCCGATAACCCGCGTCACTCCGCCGGGCGAGGCGCCGCTGACCGCGGTACTAGCGTTGCGGCGACGCGGCGGTCTCGCATACGCTGCAAGACCGGCGGGGCGTGGTCTTCGTCGGCAGCTTGGGCAGAGCCTTGGCCGGCGGGGCTTCGGCGATTCGAACACGGCGGAACGAGTTGATGAAACGGCAAACAGCGTCAGTTTGGTCGCGGCCCGCGGGGTTGGCGTCCGCTTGTGGCGTGATCGCGGTGATGGGCTGGCTTCTCAGCGGCGGTGTCCTCGCCGGCGGCGCCGGTGACGCCGAGAAGCCCGACCCCGTGAAGGCGAACGGCGCCATCTTCAAGACCACCGACGGCGGCGACTGGCCCAAGCCCGACGCCGTGCTCCTGTTCACCGGCGAGCAAGAGGGCTACCTCGAGCCGTGCGGCTGTGCCGGCCTCACGAACATGAAGGGGGGGCTGAAGCGGCGACACACGTTCCTCAAGGAGCTGCGCGGCGATGGCTGGCCCGTCCTGGCGCTCGATACGGGCGGCCTCGTCAAGCGATTCGGTCAGCAGGGCCAGCTCAAGTACGAGAAGGCGGTTCAGGCCCTGGAGACCATGGGCTACGCCGGCGTGGGTTTCGGCGAGAAGGACCTGAAGATGGACGTGCTGGGCATCGCCATCAACCTCGACCCCGAGAAGAACCCGCTCACCTCCGCCAACATCGGGCTGCTTGGTTTCGACCCGACGATGAGCAAGCGTTGGCGCGTGCAGGAGGTGGGCGATCTCAGGATTGGCTTCACCTCGGTGCTGGCCGACAGCGGGATGAAGGGCCTCGCCGACAACCCGGACATCGACACCCTGCCCGCCGTCAAAGCGCTCAAGGAGGTGACGGCCGACCTTGAAGAGCAGCAGTGCGACCAACTCGCTCTGCTCGTCTACGGCAGCGGCGACGAGGCGCGGAAGCTCGCCGCGGAGTTTCCGCAGTACACGTGGATCGTCTCGGCACGCGGCGCCGACGAGCCGCCGTACCAAGCCGAGAAGCTGCCGGGCGATCAGTACCTGATTGAGACCGGCCACAAGGGCATGTACGGCATCGCGATCGGCCTTTACCGCGGCGAGGGCGGCGAAGCGGAGGCCGGCGGCCTGGGCTTCCGCTACCAGAAGGTGCCGTTCGACCACCGCTTTGAAGACTCGCCCGAGATGCAGCAGCTCATGGTCAACTACCAGGAGGAGCTGCGGGCGTTTGGCTACGACGGGCTTGGGGTGAAGCCGCAGCTCCACCCCTCCGCCGAAATCACCAAGAGCCAGTACGCCGGCAGCAAGACGTGCGAAGACTGCCACTACGAGGAGTACGAGATCTGGGCCAACTCACCGCACGCCCACGCCACCGACTCCATCGTTGATCTTGAGCCTGCTCGGCACTTCGACCCGGAGTGCATCAGCTGCCACGTCACGGGCTGGGAGCCGCAGAAGTACCACCCCTTCGCCAACGGCTGGGTCAACTTGGAGACGACCGCCAATCTCGATCAACAGGGCTGCGAAAACTGCCACGGGCCCGCCGCCCGCCACGCCGCGGCACAGTCGGGAGACATCGAAGTTACCGACGAGGAGCTTGAAGCGCTCAACCAAGCGTTGCACCTGGAGATCGTCGAGAACGAGGGCAACAAAGAAGGCCAAGAGTTTGCGGGCGGCAAAGTGGTGCAGACCTGCATGCAGTGCCACGACCTGGACAACTCGCCCGACTTCGACTTCCAGGCCTACTGGCAGGTGGTCAAGCACGGCGAGCGGTGGCCGCGCGATGAAGAGGACGACGACGAGTAGCCGTCCCGAAGCTGGATCGCAGTTCGCGTTCTCGCTACGCCGCTTCGGCCTTCCGGCGGGCGAGTCGGCGTTCAAGCGTCACCGCCGCCGCCAAGCCGGCGATCGACGCGGCGCCCATCAGCGCCCACAAGATGCTGTAGCCGGCTGACCCTTCGTCGGCGCCGGCGATCAGCCGCCCGCCGACCAGCGGCACAAAGATCTCCGGCGTGAACCCCACAAAGGAGATCACGCCCACCGCGGCGCCGGTCAGCCTACGCGGCACGTCGGCCTCTTCCATCACGGCGAAGTAGACGCCGCGCAAGGCGAACATCGCCAAGCAGCTCAACAGGATGTTCGCCCAGAGCAACGCGGCGGGGCCGACCGCCGTCGGCAGCCAGCCGTCGGGCACGGTGAGCAGGAACGAACCGAAGACCACCGCCGCCAGCGTGAAGCAGAGCGCGATCACCCGGGTCGAAAGCCAGCGGTCCGCCAGCAGCCCGGCGCCCACCGCCGCCACGGGACGCACCCAGGTGCTCACGGTGCTGAAGTGGGCGGTCTGCATCTCCGACC
>JBCDJN010000129.1:0-14108 GCA_039414355.1 Planctomycetota bacterium
GACGGATCGCCCTGCCACGACCTTTTTATTTGCGCTCGCTGTGAGAAGCGACAAGCAATTGCTCGGGAGCTTGGCGTCGGCCGCCAGGTCAACCGCCCGCGACTCACGGGCTTCCGCCCACCGCCAACTAGTTGAGCGACTTCAGCAGCTCCTCCGCCTCGGCACGCTGAACGAAGATCCCCGTCTCGTTGGCGATCGCGGAGCTCAACAGACGGCGGGCGTTGTCGGTCTGGTTGACCGCCAGCAGCAGCTTGGCGACCAGCAGCCGGGCGTCGGCGCTCAGGGCCCCGCCGCCGGTTTGCAGCGCGTTGCGGAGGGCGTTGGTCGCCTCTCGGTTGCGGCCGTTTTGGTAGAGCGCCCAGGCTAGCGTCACCTTCACGTCGGCGCTGTTGGGGAAGACCTTGGAACAGGTCAACGCGTACTGCAGGGCGCGTTTGCGGTCGCCCTCGTCTTCCTGATTAGCCAGCAGTTGGGCGATCTGGTCGTACGCCTCGCGGCTGCCCGGCTGGATGGAGAGCGCCTGCAGCAGGTTCCGCTCGGCCGCCTCGGGCCGGCCGCTCATCCGCTCGGCAACGCCAGAAAGCAGCCACACGGTGAAGGAGCCGGGCGCAGCGTCGCGAGCGGCCTTGAGCACCTTGTTCGCCTTCTCCAGTTCCCCCGCGCGAACCAGCGACTGCGCGAAGGTGACGAGCGTCGTTTCGTTCTTCGGGTCTTCGCGGTAGGCCTTGGTGAACTCGTTGATGGCGTCGGTCAGCAGGCCACGGCGCTCGAGCATCGTGGCGGTTAGCACGAAGGCGTTCGGCAGCTTGTCGTTGATCTCGGTCGCCTTCACGAAGGCCTTCCGACCCTCATCCACCTGGTCCAGCATGCACAGCACCTGGCCCAAGCTCTGCAAGCCGGCCGCGTCGTCCGGGGCTTGCTCCAGCCAGACGCGAATGTCGGCTTCGGCGGCCTTCCAGTTTTTGCGGCGTTGGGCGACCGCTGCTCGGCCGGAGTAGGCCCGGATCTGCAGCTGCCGCTTCCGTTTGGGATTGGCGTTGTACTTCTCGGCCAGGGAGACCGCCTTATCGAACAGAGCGTCTGCTTCGATGGTCTGGTTCGCCCGCAGGTTGGTCTCCGCCAGCAGCAGGTAGGGCTCCGGGTCTTCCGACTCGGTGTCGATGGACTTCTCCAGCGCCGGCCGCACCGACGCCGAGTTGCCCGTCGCCGCGTACATCTTGGCCATCATCACGCCGACCGGCGGCAGCTTCTTGTTCTTCTCCTTCACGTCCTCCAGAAACTTCTCGGCGCTCAGCACATCGCGGTTCTCAAACCGGCGGATCGCCTCGGCCACGTCGGCGTAGCGGGGGTCTTCTGGGTTGGAGACGCTGTCGCCAATCAGCGACTTGGCGGTGAGCTGGGCCTGAGCGACGCCAGCCGTGGCGGTCATTGCCAGGAGGCAGGCGATCCAGCGCCAGCCGGCATGAGAAGAAGAGACCGACGGGACAAGCGGCATAACGAACCTCAGAACGGATAGGGGCGAAGGGCGATGGCGGAGCGGAACCGAGGACGGAGCAGCCGATTGGCACCGTGCCGATTGGCGCCGCGAACCTTCAATCTAAACGATTTCTCGAATCCTGCGCACCCACGCAACGGCCCGCGGACCCGCCTTCGACGCCGGCAGGCCAGCCGTTTATAGTGACCGTAACGGTCGAGCAACGCAGGCGGCCCACGGCGGGCCCGGCGAGGCGTTTCCCAGAGCACGACACGATCCCTTTCGACGACGCCCCCGCGATCGATGTTTGGTCCCATCTTCTCGCGTGAGGCGCTCACCGCACCCCGCCAGCCCCGTTTCTACGCGATCCGCACGCTCTTTGTTGCCGGGTTGCTGGGGCTGATTCTCTCGGCCTGGCAACTGCTGGTCGGCACGCAAGACATCCGCAACCCGGGCGACCTGGCCCGCTTCGCCGCGGCCACCTTCCCGCTGTTGGCCCTGCTGCTGGTGACCGTGGCGGTGGTCTTCTCGGCCCTGTTCTCCGCGGCCGCCGCCGCTCATGAGAAGGACCGCAAGACCATCATCCTGCTGCTGCTCACCGACCTGACCAACTGGGAACTCGTGGTCGGCAAACTCATGGCGAGCATGCTCACGGTGCTGGTCACCCTGGCGGCAGCCGCGCCGCTGCTGATGCTGCTCACGCTGCTCGGCGGCGTCTCGGCCGGCCAAGTGGGCCGCGTCCTGGCGGTCACGGCGGTCAGCTCGCTGGCGGCGGGCAGCCTTGGTTCAACGCTCGCGCTGTGGCGAGAGAAGACGTTCCAAGCCCTCGCACTGACCGCCCTGACGCTCGTGCTGTGGCTGATCGTTTGGGAAGTGGTGCACCGCGGGTCGTTCGGGCCCGAAGTGCTCGGCGTCCCCTGCACCGACCTCGCCTCCGCGATGAGCCCGTGGCGCGCGGTCGAGGCCGCGTCCCTGCCGGCGTTCGTTGGCGAAGCGGCGTCCGGCGCCTCGCCGGCGACGATCGTTAATCGCTTCCTCATCGCCGCGGCCGCGATTGCCTTGGCGCTCAACGGCGTAGCGATCGCCATGGTGCGGGTCTGGAACCCCTCACGCGAAGCCCGGCCACAGCAGGCGACCGACGACGATGCCGAACCCGTTGCCGACGACGGGCGGACCGCCAGCGACGTGCACGCCGCCGGCGGCAAGGCACGCACGGTTTGGGCCAACCCCATCCTGTGGCGTGAGGTCTGCACCTGGGCGTACGGCAAGAAGATCTTGATCGTGAAGCTGGGGTACTTGGCCATCTTCGCCGCGGCCGTTGCCGCCGCGCTCGCGCCGTCCGCCGGCCCCAGCGCCACCGCTTCCGCCGTCCCGCCGGCGGCGTTGGTCTTGGCGCCCATGCTGGTGGTGAGCGTCGTGCTGGTGAACGCCATGAGCGTCACGTCGCTCACGGGCGAACGCGACGTGAAGGCGCTCGACCTTCTGCTTGCCACCGACTTGTCGCCCACCGAGCTGATCTTCGGCAAACTCGGCGGCGCAATCTACAACGCACGCGAGATGATCTTGCTGCCGCTGGCGCTGGTGGTCTACCTGTGGTGGGCCGGCTCGCTGAGCGGCGAGAACCTGTTCTTCCTGCTGGTCGGGCTGATCGTGGTGGACTTCTTCGCCGCGGTGCTCGGCCTGCACGCCGGCATGATGTACCCCAGCAGCCGCAACGCCATCGCCGCGAGCCTGGGGACGCTGCTGTTCCTGTTCCTTGGCGTCTCCACCTGCATGCGGATGATGCTCGCCCTGGCCGACTCGTTCGAGAATCAGCTCGCCACGTTCCTCGGCTTCATGCTGGGCGGCGGGCTGGTGCTGTTCGCGGTGTTGGCGTGGCGGAACCCCTCGCCGGCGATGGGTTTGGCCTGCTTCCTGGCGCCGGCCGCCATCTTTATCGCCATCACCAATTTCCTGTTGGGCGACTACGGGCCCACTTTCCTGCTGACGGTCGCCACCTTCGGCTTCGGCGCCGCCGCGATGTTGGTGCCGGCGCTCTCCGAGTTCGACGTCGCCACCGGCCGAACTACGGCGAGAGACTAACGCCAAAAAGGGGGAAAGGCGAAAGTCGAAAGGCGAATGCAAGTCTCACAAGAAGCTAAGCCACCCGCTACCCTTTCCCCTTTCGCCTTTCCCCTTTCCGTCGCGCCGTGACCGACTACCTCCCCTACCTGTTGGCGATGGTGGCGCTGGCTCTGGCGTCGGGCGTGTTCTCTTGCAGCGAGGCGGCGCTGTTCTACCTGCGTCGTGAGGATCGCGAGCAGCTCGCCGCCGGCGGCCCGGGCGAGCGCGCCGCTGAGCGGTTGCTCCGCCGGCCCGAGCGGCTGCTCACCTCGATCCTGTTCTGGAACCTGGTGATTAACCTCTCGTACTTCGCCATTAGTTCGTTGCTGACGCTCCGCCTGGAGCGGGCGGGCGACACCGGGGCGGGCGTGGTGCTTGGCTTCGGTTCGCTGCTGGGGCTGATCATCGTCAGCGAGATGGTCCCCAAGAACTTGGGCGTGCTGCTGCCCCGCCAGCTCGCCGGCTTCCTTGGCGGTCCGATGGAGGTCGCCGCCCGCGTGCTCGATCCCATCCTGCCGGCGCTCGGCAAAGCGAGCGACTTCTGCGAACGCCTGATAGCGCCCAAGTTCGAAAACGAGGCGTACCTCGAGCTGTCCGATCTGGAACGGGCGATCGACATCTCCGGCAACGACCCAGAACTGATCGAGCAGGAGCAGCAGTTGCTGGAGCGCGTCGTCGGTCTCTCGGACGCGACGGTTGAAGAGGTGATGCGTTCGCGTAAAGAGTACCTCGCCTTTACGCCGCCGGTGACCGCCCACCACCTCGCCGGCCAAGCCACGCCCAGCGGTTACTTGCTGATCACCGAGGCCGACAGCGAAGAGCTCGCCGCGGCGCTACCCATCAGCCAAGCCCCGCTGCTGCCGCCCGGCGCTCGGCTCGACCGCCACGCCCGGCCGGTGGCACTCGCGCCGTGGTGCGCCACTTCGGCGTCGGTGCTGAACGAGCTGAGGCGATCGGGCCGCCGCGTGGCGGCGGTGATCAATGAGCTCGGCGAGACCATCGGCGTGGTCACGCTCGAAGACCTGCTCGCCAGCGCCCTCGACCCCGACGCCACGCGGCGTCTGCCCGGCGACCGACCGGCAAGGCTCTCGCCGGAAGCCGGGGGCGCGTGGCTCGCCACGGGGCGGACCACCATCCGTCGGGTCGGCAAGCAGCTCAGTCGGCGGCTGCCGGCCACGCGGTCGATCACCATCGCGGGCATGCTCCAAGAACAACTCAGCCGCATGCCGGAGAAGGGCGACCGGCTCCGATGGGGCGGGCTGACGTGGGTGGTCACCGACGTGGTGGGTCACATCCACATCGAGCTCCGCATCGAGCAGACCGACAACAACTCAACCGGCGACGCCCCGCCGACCGACTCCAACAACTGACGAAGGGCCCATTGCTCGTCGCGCTAACCATCTTCGCCGTCGGCCTCGCCCTGAGCGCTTTCTTTAGCGGGTCAGAGACGGGCTTCTACCGCGTGGCGCGGGTGCGGCTGCTCATTGATGCGCTCACCGGCAGCCGGCTGGCAAAGGGTCTGCTCTGGGCCAGCAACAACCCGGCGGCGTTTGTGGCCACGGCGCTGGTGGGGAACAACGTCGCCAACAACTGCACGACGCTGGCGATCACGCTCGCCGCCTCCATCTGGCTGCCGGGCTTCGCCTTCGCCGGCATACTGCTCACGCTTGCCGCTACGCCCCTTCTGTTCATCTTGGGCGAGTTGCTCCCAAAGAAGCTCTTCTTCCGCGCTCCGTATCGAATGCTCAAGCGTTGCGCGCCGGCGCTGGCCGTGGCGGGCGTGCTGTTCTTGCCGTTCAGCCTGCTGCTGGTGCTGGTGAGCCGCGTGCTGCAGAAGATCACGCGGGCGCCGTCGCAGACGATCCGCATGACGCTGGCGCGTCGGGAGCTCGGCGAAGTCTTGGACGAGGGCCACGCCGCCGGGCTGTTGACGCCCGCTCAGCGGTCGATGGCGCAGAACGCGTTCTCGCTGGGAGACCGCCCGGTTGGCGGTTTCGTGACCCCGGCGGCGCGGGTGCCGCGTGCAGCGGAGTCGCTTAGCCGCCGCGAGCTCTTGAAGCTTGCCTCGCGTCACAAGCTGCCGGTGGTGCCGGTTCACAGCCGCGCGGGCGACAAGAAGGTGACCGGCTGCGTGGCGGCGGTCGATTGCCTGCTCGACCCGGACAAACCCGGCCTGCCGGTACGCCCGCTGGCGATCGCCCAGCAGGGCGAGTCGTACCTTTCGGTCTTGCTGCGGGTTCAGAAGACGGGCGCCTCGCTGCTGGCCATCCACGGCGCCGGCGAGCAGGTGGTGGGCTTCGTCACCGCGGAGCGGCTGCGTGAAGCGCTGCTGGAAGAGGCTTAGCAGTCCGCTGAGGTCAGCGGCTGTAGCCCAGCGACTTCATGACCAGCAGCATCTCTTCGTAGCTGATGAAGCGGCGGCGGTTGCGCACCTTGTAGGCGTCGACCGCGCGGGCGAACTCCGCCGCGTCCGGCGAGAGTTCGTCGTAGCTGTTCGAGAACTGCCGGCGTTCCCTTCCGGGCGCCTCATCGGGCGTAGCGACGCGGCGTTCGACGAACTCCGTCGGGAGCTCGATTTCAGTCGCTTCGGGCGTCATCAAGTCGGTGGGCATCATTGCCTCCACTGTCTTGGGCGAGCGGTCCACGCGCGCCCCACAACGGCGCACCGCGGCTTCCCTCAAATCTAGCTTACCCAGCGAGGGCGGAAGCGTTCTTTCGGACGAACGGACGCACCGGTTGTACGGGTTCTACGCCGGCCGCGGTGGGCCTACTGCCGCTGGGTGGCGTTGAGCCGAGCGACGAGTTGGCGGGCGGGCTCGTGCTGAGCGTCCGTCATTAACGCGCGTTTGGCGGTCTGCCGAGCAAGGTGCGTCTGACCGGCGGCGGCTTCGGCCTCGGCGAGGCGGCACAGCATGCCGGCGCTCGGCGCCTCGCGCTCGCACGCCACGCGCAGCCGGTCAACCGCCTGCCGCGGCCGGCCGAGCGCTAGGTACGCGTCCGCCTCGCCCATGACGAGCTCCACCGGCTCCTCTCCCGGCACGTAGGTGTCCCGGAGCATGTGCAGCGTGGTCAGCTCGCGGCGGCGGCGGCCGGATTCGAAGTAAAGCGAAGCGACATCCGCCAGCAGGTCACGCGCCTGCGGCTGGCGGTGCAAGGCGTTGTGCAGGTCGGCCAGGGCGCGGTCGCCGTCGCCCACGGCGCGGTGGGCCCGGCCACGCAGGGCCCAACCCGAAGCGACCGACGAGTCGAGGGCGATCGCCCGGTCCGCCTCGGCGATCGCCGCCTCGGCCCGGCCGCTGGCCAGGTACATCTCGCCGAGCCGGATCGCGACTTCGGCGCTGGCCGGCTCAAGCTGCGCGGAGGCGCGCATATGGTCGAGCGCCTCGTCTTGCTCGCCGCGGGTCCAGAGTGTTTCCGCCAAATGCCGCCGCGCATCGGGGTCGTCCGGCGAGGCGCCCAAGGCCTTCCGCAGCAGCGACTCGGCCTCACGCCAGTCGCCAATCTCCATGGCGGTGACGCCCTCGCGGGAGAAATGCTGACAGCGGGCCTGCGACTCCGGCACGGGGCTCTTGTACGACAGCGCGCGGCAGCCATGCAAACACAGCGCGAGCGCGATCGCCACGACCGGGCGCCAAACACGCGGCGGGTGATGGTGGGCCAGAGCCAAGAGGGTTCCAGGAACCGGGCGGACGACGAATTCGGGCGGCAGAGGTTAGCGGCCGGCGCTGCTGGCGCCAATGCCGTTGCGGCCGGCATGGCGAGTTCATCGTCTTATCGGCGCCGCGGGCACGGGGCGAATAGCGACTTGCCAGACTTTGCTAGCGACAGCGCTAGCTACCGCTTGCCCGCCGAAGGAAACTTGGCCGTCTCGTCGGAACGCACCTGCCTCATCAGCGAGGCGATGGCCGCCGCGAAGCCTCGGACCGCCTCGTCCAGCTCGTCGCTGGCGGTAGCCTTGATGGCGTGCTGGCGCCAGCGGGTGAACTCGTCCCAGTCTTCAATGGGCGGCGCGGGGTGCGGAGGAGTCTCGTTCTGCAAGGCGGCCAACTCGTCGACGACCGCCGCGATGGCGTCCACGGCCGGGCGGCCGGGCAGACAATCGTAGTTTCGGTAAGGGCCATCGCCGTAGGGGCCGCCGAGCACGTGCACCACTTCGTCTTCGGTGGACTCGACGGGCCCGCGTTGCAACCACGCCACCACGGCGCCCACCGCCAACCCAACGGCGGCGGCCAACGCCCACTCGTAGTCTTGCTTGCTAGCAAACCAAATCACTGCCGCTAGACTCCCGGCGAGCGCCAGCCAGGTTGAGGGGCTCACGCGAGACAGACCGTGCGGGTCGTCCGAGGGCTTAGCCGACTCGTCCGCTGGGTCGCGGTCATCAACGCGGGCGACAATCACCGAGATGTTGTCCGGCCCGCCGCGCAGGTTGGCCAGGTCGATCAGCGTCTGCGCCGCCTGCTGCGGCGGCATCGCGCCGATGATGGCGCCGGCCACGTTGTCTGGAACGACGGCGCCGAGGCCATCGCTGCAGATCAAGAAGACGTCGCCGGCGGCCAGCGGGTACGGCCCTTCGACATCGATGTTCACCTGCTCCTGCGGGCCGAGCGAACGGGTGATGTAGTTCCTGGGGATGCCGGCCGGCACCTTGTCGAGCGTCGTGTGGCTGGCGGCGGCGATCTCCCAGACCAGGCTGTGGTCGAACGTGAGCTGCTCTAGCTTGCCGGCCCGCAAACGGTAGACGCGGCTGTCGCCCACGTGGGCGATCAACGCCGCTTCGCGCAGCATCACCAGGCAACTGCAGGTGGTGCCCATGCCCTCAAGATCGGGGCTGCTCTGCCCCTTGGCGTAGATGGCGGCGTTGGCCTTGCGGATGGCCTTCCGCAGCGCGGCCGGCGGCGGCAGGTCCGCCTGCTTGTGGTAGGCGTGCGGGATGCTCTGCGTCGCCATCTGGCTGGCGAGCTCGCCCGCGGCGTGGCCGCCCATGCCATCGGCCACCAGCAGAACGTCGCCTCGGCTGCCGCCGCTAGGCCCGGAGACCACCGTAATGGCGTCCTGGTTGTTGGCCCGCAGCATCCCCGGGTCGGTCAGCTTGGCGACCTCAATGCGGAATTGCTGGGCGGCGTCACTCGACATGGCAGCACGCTAACGAAGCTGCAAACGGCGCGTCGGCACGCAAACCGTTGCGCCCTGACGAACTGGTCAACCCGGAGCCGAGGCGCTTCCGCCGCCCCTCTCCGCCACGCGATTCTATACGCCAGCGATGCTGGCTGACAGCGGTTGGGCCGGCCTATCGGGTCCGCTGCGTGTCGTTGGGAACACTCGTCGGACCGATCTTCGGCGACGCGTAGGTCGCCGGCTCGCGATCCGATAACACGGGCCGCGGCCGCGAGGGCAATCGGACTCGACGCCGACGCAGCGGTTTTCTAAGGTCCGCTGCCCATGTTCCTGTGCCTGCACAAACCGAACCGCGGCGCCGCAGCCGTGCTGGTTGCGCTGGTCGCGTTGCTCGCCACGTCGGGCTGCGTGCGGCGGCGACTGACCGTGCGCACCAACCCGCCTGGGGCGCTCGTGTACGTCGACAATCAGCAGATCGGCACGTCGCCCTGCTCGGTGGACTTCACGTACTACGGCACGCGCGAAATCCGCATGGTCAAGCCGGGCTACGAGACGCTGACCATCAACCAGCCCATCCCGTCGCCGTGGTGGCAGAAGCCGGGCATCGATTTCGTCAGCGAGAACCTGGTGCCGCTGAAGATTCGCGACAACCGTCAGGTGTCGTTCAACCTGATCCCGCAGCGAATCATCCCCACCGAAGAGCTGATCGGCCGCGGCCAGCAGCTAAGGGTCGAAGCCCAGGCGCCGCCGGCGGTGGTACCCGCGGGCGCGCTGTTGCCCGTCGCGTCGCCGCGATACTAGCACGGGCCTACTTCAGACCCGGCCCGCGATTCAACGCGCCGCCGATCACGCGGCCGGGCTCGCGTCCCACCTTGTCGGTGGTCACGCGGACATCGTTCACAATCGCCCGTAGCTGCGGCGAGAGCTGCTCCAGCAGCCGATAGACCTTCGCGATCACCAGGTTGGCGTTTACCACGGTGGTGTTCACGTTGTCGTAGAGCTCGGAGCTCCCCACCAGCTTGCCGATCGTTCCTTCGCCCTGGCCGAGCGATTGCGCGAAGCGTGATACGTCAGCGAGCGCTAGCTCAACGTTCTCGAGCGAGGCGATCAATCCCTGCGCGAGCTGCGGACCCCGTTCGCCGATGGGCTTGGTGACGCCCTCGATGTTCTTGAGGTTGCGCTCGGCGCTGGCGATGGCGCTATCGAGCGACTCGATCGCTGCGGACACCTGATCGACGACACCGAGCAGTTCTTCCACGAACTCCGGCGCCCGCGCGAGCGCCTGCCGGAGCTCATCTTGGGTGGCTTTGTCGCCGATCACCGAGTCGATGGCGGACGCCACGCCGGAGAGCTGCTCCATGGTGGCGGTGAAGTTGTCGATCGCCGCCACGCTCTTGTCGAGCAGCGAAGTCACTTGCTGGGCGTTGGCCTCCTCGCCAAGAACTCGGTTGAGGCGCGTCGCGAGCTCGGCCACCGCGTCGCCCGCCCGGCCGAGTGACTCCACGGAGTTGTTCACGTCGAGGTTGGTGATGACGTCGAGCGGGTCGCGCAGCGCGCTGCCGTTGACCGTGGCGCCCGCCTCGATCGGCTCGCCCGGCGCGTCGGCCTGCGTGAACTCAATCACGGCGTCGCCGAAGAGCGACGAGGGCCGGACCTGGCACGTGTCGGTGGTCAGCAGCGGCTCGTCCTGGTTGACCTGCAGCGTGAGCAGCCTTCCGCCCACCACGGCGACGGTGCGTTCGACCCGCCCGATGAGCACGCCGTCGCGGCGGACGGGCGTGTTCCGCCCCACGCCGGGCGCCCGGTCAACCTGCACCTGAATGGTGTACCGCCCCACGCCAAAGGGCGCCTCGAAGCTGGTGCTGGCGGCGATCAAGAGCGCCGCGACAACAAACGTCGCCACGGTGATGACGCCCACCCGCCACTTGAGATTGCGATCGTCCATGAGGAGGCGCTAATTGTTAGGCGCGAGGCGCTCGTTGGTTGGTTGAGAATCGACTCGTACTGCGCGCTGCCCACTGCCTTCTGCCTAACGTCCCTCTCACACCCCGTGCATCTCTCGGATCCGTTCACCTGCTTCGCCGCGGACAAACTGGTTGACGCGCGGGTCGGCAGACGCCTTGATCTCGTCGGGCGTGCCGTCGAACAAGAGCTGCGAATCATCGGCGCCGAGCCGGCTTAAGGGGTGCAGCATCACGATCCGATCGGCGACGGCCATCGCGCTGTGCATGTCGTGCGTGACGATGATGCTCGTGACGTCGTGGTTGTCCCGCGTTGACTTGATCAGCTCGTTGATAACGGCGCTCATGATCGGGTCGAGACCGGTCGTCGGCTCGTCGTACAGCAGAAGCTCGGGCTCCATGGCGAGGGCGCGAGCCAGGCCCACACGCTTCCGCATGCCGCCGGAGAGCTCGGCCGGCTTCTTCACCATCACCGAAGTTGGCAGCCCCACCTCCGCGAGCCGTTCGGCGGCGACATCGTACGCGTCCCCGCGGGCCAGCCGGCGGTGCTCGACGAGCGGGAACGCCACGTTGTCGGCGATCGACATGCTGTCGAACAGCGCCGCCTGCTGAAAAACGAAGCCGATGCGTGTCCGCAGCCGGGTCATCTCGCGCTCGCCCAGCCCTTGGATCGGCTGGCCGTCGAAGACCACTTCGCCACGGCTCGGGGTGATGAGCCGAATCAGTGTCTTCAGCAGCACGGTCTTGCCGCAGCCGCTCTCGCCGATCACCGCCAGCGTCTCGCCGCGGCGGGCGTGGATGGTCACGTCGCGCAGCACATCCTGCCGACCAAAGCGCACCGAGACACCTTCGGCAGCAATCAGCCGGCCCGCGTCCATCGAAGTCTTGGCGGCGTCTACCATCGATCAAGCATCCGGCCAAGCAAAGAAATAGAAGGTGTCCATGACGATCGAGAGCCCCAGGTCGAGCACGAGGATCGCGACGAACGACTGGACGAACGCGATCGTCGACGCCCGCCCCACGCCCTCGGCGCCAGGGTCACAGTGGAAGCCGCGGTAGCAGCTGATCAAGGCGATCGCCACGCCGAAGAAGCCACTCTTGAAGACGCCATAAAACAGGTCCCAGGCGCCGGCGGCCTCTTGGGCGTTGTGGAAGTAGAAGTACGGGTCAACGTTGAAGATGTAGATGCAATAGAACGCGCCGCCCACCACGCCCATGAAGATGGCCATCACGGTCAGCGACGGGATCATCAGCAGGCACGCCAGGAGCCGCGGCACCACCAGGTACCGTACTGGGTTGGCGCCGAGGCTCGTGAGGGCGTCGATCTGCTCGGTCACGCGCATCGTGCCCAGCTCGGCGGCGATTGCGCTGCCGACGCGGCCGGCGAGCATCGTGGCGGCGAGCACGGGGCCCAACTCGCGGAACATGGAGAGGTTGATCATCGCCCCCAGCCGCGTCTCCATGCCGAAGCTGCGGAACTGGTAGTACGCCTGCACCGCCAGCACCATGCCGATGAACGTGCCGGTGAGCGCCACTACGGGCAGGCTCCGCACGCCGATCTGGTGCAGGCTGGAGAGCAGCGCGTCGCGGCTCGGCCAGCGCGAGAAGAGCCACATCACCGTCCGGCCGGCGAAGATGGTCATGTCGCCCACGCCCTCGACGGACTGGACAACCACGTCGCCAAGGTCGGCGATCTGGTCGTTCAGCGCGTGCAGCCGGCTGGGGGCTTTTGCGGTGCTGTTGGCCATGGGGGAGCGCGCACGGCGGCGCGCGGCTCGGGGGATTCGTAGTCCCCATCGACCGTAGCGGTTGCGCGGCTTGAGGGAAGTTTGCGGGCGGCTCAGTGCTAGCTCAGCAGCCACCACCAGGCGATCGCTAGTACCGCGTATGCGGCGGGGCGATTGAACGTGCCGACGTACGGCGCCCGGACGTCACGCCAGGTGTGTTCGCGAATGCGGACCAGCCACGGCCGACGGTCGCCGCTGCCGGCGAGCATCGCGGCCTCCGGCCACACGACGTAGACCGTCGCTGCCGCCACGCCGATCCACACGGCTGCGGCGAGCACCGATTGGATCATCCCACTCAGCAGCCAAGCCACGGCGACGACGCCAATCACAGCCGCGGCGGCGACCCCGGGCCGGCGGGACGCCTGGGCGATCCCCCAGCCAGCAAGTCGAGTGACGCGCGACCGTTTGGAGCGTTGCCTTGCCACGGGGTCCTCGTCTCAGAACGGGGATTCGGTGTCGACCGGCAGCACGGCGGGCTCGGTGACTTCCTTGATTAGCTGCGGGAACGTCATCCACGCCACGAAGACGCCGCCGACCAGCAGTCGAGTCAGTCCGTTGCCAAGGCCGAACAACTGCCGGGCCCACACGAGTGCGAAGAGCACCAAGGCCAAGGTCGTCAAATTCCACCGCCACCACGCGCGGCGCTTCCGCTTGGGCGGATCCTGGCCGCCCGGCGCTGGCGTGTCGTCGAAGGGGTTCGCGTCTGGCATCAGCAAATCGGGCGGGCGTCGCGTGCCGCGGTAATCGGGACCCAGGGCCGCGGCAGGAGGGGCCGGCCCTACCCTGCGGATTCGCCGCTGCCGAGCCATTGTTGGCTGACGGTTCGGTAGAAGAAACCGGCGCATGAAAAAAGCGGCCCGCTCCGGCTGGGAGCGGGCCGCTCTTGAGTTTCTACCTCAGTCGCGATCACTCGGCGGCGTCGGACGGCTCCTCGCCCTCACCCACGCCGGCGCCCACCGGTTCGGGCTCGTCGCCCTTGGTGTTGGCGCCCTCGAAAGCGAGCTGCTTCTTGTCGCCCACCTTCTTTACGGTGACGCGGATCGTGTCCTTGCCGGCGAACTCGCCCTTGAGCAGTTCCTCGGCCAGCGGGTCCTCGATGTACTGCTCGATCGAGCGACGCAGCGGCCGGGCGCCGTAATCCGTATTGGAGCCCTTCTTCACCAGGAACTCCTTGCACTCCTCGGTGAGCTCGATCGCGTAGCCCTTCTCGCCAAGGCGAGCGCGGACCTTGGACAGTTCGAGCTCCACCACTTCCTTAAGGTCGTCCTTGGTGAGGTGGTGGAAGACGATGACGTCGTTCACACGGTTGATGAACTCGGGGCGGAAGACCTTCTCGATCTCGTCCATCACTCGGGTCTTCATCGAGTCGTACGACGCATCGGCGGTGCTCTTGACAAAGCCGAACTCCGCCTCGTTCTTGATGGCCTCGGCGCCCGCATTGGTCGTCATGATGACGATCGTGTTGCGGAAGTCGACGTTGCGGCCAAACGAGTCGGTAAGCCGGCCCTCTTCCATGAGCTGCAGGAGCATGTTGAAGACCTCGGGGTGGGCCTTCTCGATCTCGTCCAGCAGCACCACGGCGTAGGGGCGTCGGCGGATCTGCTCGGTGAGCTGGCCGCCCTCCTCGTAGCCGACGTAGCCGGGGGGCGCCCCGATCAGCCGGCTGAC
>JBCDJN010000130.1:0-14005 GCA_039414355.1 Planctomycetota bacterium
CTTGGCCCGGTAGCTCAGTTGGTTAGAGCAGGGGACTCATAATCCCTTGGTCGGGGGTTCGAGTCCCTCCCGGGCTACTTTTTGCGTCGCGTCGTGGCGTCTTGCTTGCAGTGGACTTCGTCAACGAGCCGCAAGGTCTGGCCGTAGAAACCGCTGGGCATCTTTCCGGCTCCTTGTCGCCTGTGGTCGTCATGTCGCAATCGGCTCGTCGGCGCCTCCGTGCCGTGACCCGCTTGCAAGTGGCGAATGCCAACTGAGAAGTGCTCATCGCTCGCGCGTTCCCTTCCATGAGTCTCCACAAGCACAGGTGCTTGAGACGTGCTCACTGATCTCGGCTCAAGACTTCAGGCTTTGCGGCGGAAGAGTCTGCCCTCAACGCACCTTGCAGTGCGGCCACCGTCTCAGGCGATGGCTTGAGCGAGCCGGGGCGCCTGCCTTTCGCGATCTGCTCAGGCGTCGAGCCATGGTGGTTCTTGATGTTCCAGACGCTTGCGTTGGCGCCGAGATCCGCGAGGCGGGTCACCGCGCGAGGATAATTTCGATACGCCGCGCCGTGCATGGCGGTTTGGTTGTTCTTGTCGACGGCGTCGACGTCGGCGCCCAATTCCACGAGCAACTCAATTGCCTCGATCACCTCTTCCTCGGTCCCGGGGTGTTCTCCAACCGACTTGGCGCCGATTCCGGCGGCGGCCATCAATGCCGTTGTTCTGTCGTGGGTTGCGATGTTTGGATCGGCCCCATTGGTGAGAAGCGTTTGCATTAACGGCACGTCGGCCGTCATCGCGGCGAAGACAAAGGGCGTGGCCCCTTTCGGGTTCAGATTGGCATGCCCCGCCTTGCCTTCGGTAAGGCGGAGATTCGGGTCGGCCCCACGGGAGACGATCTCGCGGACGAACCGCAGGGGCGGGATGCGTCCCGATCCCCGGGGCGGCGGATCGCCCGCAGGATTGTCGCCCCGTTGAGGCCGGCGGACCCAGCTAAGGACGTGCAGCGGCGCGTAGCCACTTCGCTGATCATTGGGATCGGCGCCGTGATCAACCAAGCGTAACGCGGCCTCAAAATGGGCGCTCTCGACCGCCATAATCAGGGCCGAGGTCCTAGGGCGTGGGCCGCGTTCGCCGCCTCGCTTCTTGTCGCTTGTGACAGCGTTGACGTCGGCGCCCGCGGCGATGAGTTGTTCGATGGCGTCGAGGCGTCCCTCGCGGGCGGCGAACATCAAGGCGTTGAAGCCTACCCACGTCGTCGCTTCGATATCGGCGCCAGCGCTTATGAGGGCCTCGACGACGTCTGCGTGTCCCGCGGACGCCGCCCACATCAGGGCCGTCGTTCCACGTCGTTCCCTGGCGTCCACTTGGGCGCCGGCTTGCAGCAGGCAGCGCACCGTCGCGACATCTCCCGACCTAGCCACCAGAAGGAGTGGAGTGACTCCGCCGGCGAGTGTGGCGTTGGGTTTCGCTCCAGCGATCAGCAACTGCCGCGTGATCTCGTGCGCGCCGCGTTGCGCGGCAATGCTCAGCGCCGTGACGCCGTAACGATTGGTCGCGTCGGGATTGGAGCCCGCTAAAAGCAGTTGAGCGACGCCTTGCCGGTTGCCGTGCTCGGCCGCCCAGTGAAGGGCCGTCATCCCGTCAATCTGCGACTGGGACGGATCGCCTCCTTCCAGCAACAACTGCCGGACGCGTGCCCAATCGCCATCTTCTGCTGCGTCCGCGATCGGCGAGGGCTCCACCGTCTCGGCGGGGAGCGATGCAAGCAGAAGCGCGATTGCGTAGACGGCCGGTGCCATTAGATCGAGAGCGGCTCGAAGAGCTCGTCGGCGTCGCTGTTGCTGTCGGCGAAGGCGTCGATTTCAACGCCCGCCTTGTTGAGCAACGTGAGATGGAGATTCGCCATGGGCGTGTGTTGGTCGTACACGACGTGGCGTCCGCCCCGCATGCCGCAACCCGCTCCCCCGGCGACTAGGATTGGCAGGTCGGTGTGGTCGTGTGCGTCGCCGTCGCCCATGCCGCTGCCGTACAGATACGTGGTGTGATCGAGCAGGGTCCCGTCCCCTTCGGGAGTCGCCGCGAGCTTCTCGAGAAACTCGGCGAACAACGAGACGTGGAACTGATTGATCTTTGCAAACTTTGCGAGCTTCTCGGGATTACGGCCGTGGTGCGTGATCGGGTGATGCGGCTCCGGAACGCCGATCTCAGGGTAGCTGCGCGTGCTCGCCTCGCGGGCGAGCTGGAACGTGACGACACGCGTGATATCGCCGCGGAACGCCAGCACCTGGAGGTCGAACATCAGCCGCGCGTGATCGGCGTAAGCCGCAGGAACGCCGACGGGCCGGTCGAGATCCGGGATCGGGTTGTCGTCGATCGCCAACTCGGCCCGCTGGATCCGCTGTTCAACGTCGCGGATGGAAGTAAAGTACGCGTCGAGTCGCCGGCGATCGGCCGGGCCTACGCGATGCATCAACCGACGCATCTCGTCGCCAACGGAATCCAGCAGGCTCGCTCGCTGACGGAGCGCGGCCCTTCGCTCGTCGCGCGACCCGCCTTGGCCGAAGAGGCTCTCGAACACCATCCTCGGGTGGGCCTCCGACGGCAGCGGCATCGTCGGCGATTTCCAGGACAGGTTGTTCTGGTAGACACACGCGTACCCGTTGTCACACTGCCCGACGTTGTTCAGCACATCCATCGCCAGCTCAAGCGACGGCAGCTGCGTCTGTCGGCCAAGAACCCGGGCGGCAATCTGGTCGACGGTTGTTCCGAGATAGTAGTCGCTGCTCTCGGTCCGCTTCGCTCGCGCCGCACTCAGGAAAGCCGCGTTGCTCGTCGCGTGCGATCCCGGGTAGGCGTTCTTGAGTTCGAGGCCCGTGATGACCGTCGTTTGGTCCTTCACGTTTGCGAGGGGCGATAGGCTCGACGGCAGTTCGTCCAATCGCTCGCTCTTCGGCGTCCACTCCGCCGGGTTGTAGCCCATCGGCATGTAGACATAGCCGAGGCGTTTCAGCTTGGCGGGATCCGCCGCCGTCTTCGACATGGCCTTGGCGGCCGGGAGCATTGCGTCCAGCAACGGAAGCGATAGCGCGGCGCCGGCGCCACGCAGTAGGGCTCGACGCGAGATCGCTCTTCCGGTCAGAAACACAGGCCTAATCCTCCGAGTCAGTAGCCGTTGTCCGCATGAGGAACGGGTCGCTCAGGACGAGCCCCTCCATAAGCGATGCGATTCTATAGTCGTCTTCGGCAGCGAGCCGCACAACCTTTCGAATGGCGGGGGCGTCCGCTTCCGTGACGCCACGGCCCAGGCCAAAAACCAGGAGCTTCTCCGCCAACGCCGTGGCGAAGACCTTAGGATAAGCCAACAGACCGGCTTCCAGCTCCTCGACGCTGGCCACCTCCCGCCCGTCGGGCAGGGCGCCACTCGAATCGATTGCTGACTCGCCTTCCAGGTCGCGCCACCTGCCGACCGCGTCGTAGTTTTCTAATGCAAAGCCGACAGGATCGATGACGTCGTGGCACGCGGCGCACGCGGGGTTGGCGCGGTGCTCCGCCAGGCGTTGCCGCATGGTTAGGCTTGCCGAGGCGGGTTTCTCCGCCAGGTTCTCGACATTCGGCGGGGGCGGAGGCGGGGGGGTCCCAAGCAGGTTCTCGAGAACCCAAGCCCCGCGAATCGTCGGCGCCGTTCGTGTTGCATAGGAAGTGATCGCCAGGATGCTGCCGTGCCGGAGCAGGCCGCCGCGATGCGACGCCGGAGACAGTTTCACCGGTCGAAAGTGGCTGCCGTGCACTCCGGGAATGCCGTAGTGCTTGGCAAGCCTCTCATTCAAGTAGGTCGTGTCTGACGAGATCAGGTCGAGCACGCTTCGGTTGTCGCGGAGCACGGACTCGAACAGCAACTCGGTCTCGCGCCGGAACGCTTGCCTGAGGTTGTCGTCGAAGTCGGGAAACCGCCGCAAGTCCGGCCGTAATGATGTGAGGTTGCGCAGCTGCAACCATTGCCCCGCGAAGTTCTCAACCAAGGCGCTCGATCGCTCATCGCGCAGCATCCGAGCGACCTGCTCTCTTAGCACAGCCGTCTCGCGGAGTCGGTCCGCTTCGGCCAAGGCGAGCAACTCATTATCCGGAAGGCTGCTCCATAGGAAAAACGAGAGCCGCGACGCGAGTTCGAAGTCGGAGACCGGATAGATCTCGCCCGGCTTCCGCCCAGGGGGAGCGGATTCGACTCGCAGTAAGAAGTGAGGGTTCACCAAGATCGAAGTCAGCGCGAGCTGCATGCCGGCTTCGTAGCCGTTCAGACCGATCCCTCCGACTCGCCGCCCTTGCTGGAAAAAATCCATCGGCCTGGCGAGGTCTTCGTCGGTGATTGGACGTCGGTAAGCGAGCCGCAGCAGCCGGCTAAGCGAAGCCTCAGCACAAGCCTGCTGATCTGCCAGGCCCGGCTCATCAGGGTAGCGGGTGAAGACACGGCGGCGGCTCGGGGTGTCGCCTGGCCCCTGGGGATCGAACGGGCCAACGATCGACACCTCGAAGATCGCTGGCTCAGGCCGTGGATGGCGGTGGCGATTGAACGCGGCGTGGAAAGGCTCACGCTTGTTCGTGCTCAGCGTCATTCCGTTGCGAACAAACGTAACGCCGAGCGCATGCGTGCCCGCCGAAACCGCGAATCGCTTGACGAGATGTTGGTCGACCAGCGAATGGTCGACCATCTCGTAAGACTGGTTTGGCTTCCGCTTTACCGGCGTAACGGTGAACCTCTGGATTAGGGCGCGGTTGAGCAGCAGGTCGACCTGGTGCTCTTCGTGAAGCCCTTCAACATGCTCATCTCGATCGCGCGCCAGGCGTATCCGCACTTCATACTCGCCCGACTGCACGAATTGATGTTGGATGAGCACTCCGCCACGCGTCCCAAGCGGCAACCCTTGGACATGCTCTTGCTGCGTGCGATCAGGAGGCACGCGGACCGCAACGCCGCCGGGTGTTCTTTCCCGTCCGCCAACCGCACGGCGGGCTATCGTCTCGGCCGCGGCGAGATACCGCGTCAGCAGCACCGGCGTTAAGCCGCCGAGGGTGACGTTGTCGAAACCATGCCCCTCTTCATCCTTCGGCAGAATCGAATGGACATCAACGTCGACGGCGAGCAGGTCGCGCACGGCATTCTGGTATTCCGTCCGATTCAGCCGCCGGACTGGCTCCGTCCGGCCTGGTTGCGGATTCCTCGCGGCGGAAGTGTCGAGCATCGACTCAATCGCCGCTATTGCTGCTACGTACTCGTCGTCGCTGGGTTTCAAAGCGTCGCGAGGGGGCATCTGCCGAGCACGGACTCGCTTGAGCGCCTTCTCCCATTTCATGGCGATGGGAGTGGGGAGATGACCTTCCTCGAAGCCGGCCAAAGCCTCAAGATCGAAGCCTGCAGCAGGATCAACGGCGGTGTGGCAGTCGACGCAGTAGGACTCAATAAAAGCGAAGGCATCATTCTGGATGGGTTCGCCACAGCAGGCTGCGGTGACCCCAAACACCGCCCAAGTACCACAGAAGACTCGGGTTAGACGGCGCATACAGCCGGAGCCAAGCGTGAGGAGAGAAGTCAATTTCGCCGCGTCTGGATTGTTCCCGAGTATACCAGAGTGCCACGGTGACGGGACGGAACCCGGGCGTTTCGACGCCAACGACTGAAGGCGGTCGGAGCTCCAGCGGGAGCGGCCGCTCGCGTCGGTTGAGGCGTTCGTCTCTTTTCATCACGCACTTCGGAGGGAGATGACACGCGGAACACTAGAGCGATGGTCCCGCGAAGGGCACAAAAGCCCCAGGTCTTCGCAACGCGCCACCGAGGGGAAGTCTAGGCCGGTTGATCCTGCCGACGCCGATGCACCCGCCGTTGCTTGGCACGGGGACGAACACGATCTACACCGGGGATCAACCTTGCGTAATGGTCGCCAGGTGCTATTCTTACACCATGGATGTGAGGTGTGAGACCTTCGCCTAGCCGCTCTGGCGGCGTTGGTTCTGTCGGATTTGGCGGGCTCTGAATGCCCCCCGAGCGAGATTGATTTTCTTGCCCCTTGCGGCCGCCGGCTTGCTGTTCCCTTGAAGCGGGGACCTCAAGCCGCGAAGTGAGCCAGGACGCATCGCGTGATGCGCCGCTCCGGCCAGCAACTCGGCGCCCGCTCCGACATCCGTTGGGGCGATCCCCGGCTGCGACCCGCTGAGGGTCTGGACCGACGGTCCGGCCCGCGCAGCGTACGGCTGAAAAACGGCGCCACCGAACTACCCACGAGAAGAACTTGAGTAACGAGACCAAGACACCCGCGCTGGCCGACCTCGGCCTGTCGGAGCCACTGCTCCGCGCTACCGAGGCGCTCGACTACGAGACGGCCACCCCGATCCAGGCCGCGGCGATTCCGGTCGTGCTGTCGGGCGCCGACCTGATCGGCTGCGCTCAAACCGGCACCGGCAAGACGGCAGCCTTCACGCTGCCGACGCTCGACCGGTTGATGGCGACGATGCCGGAGCACCTGAAGACAGAGTCATCGAAGGCGCCGTCACCGAAGGATGAACCCAAGCCCGCGCGGGGCAAGCAGAAGCGGCGACGGCGTCCCGCGCCGCGGCCCATTCGCGCGCTGGTCCTTTCGCCGACCCGCGAGCTGTCGGCGCAGATCGGCGAGTCGCTCCGGCGTTACGGCCGCTTCACACCGATCCAGCAAACCGTCATCTACGGCGGCGTCTCTCAAGTGAACCAAGTGAAGGCGCTGCAGCGCGGCGTTGACGCGCTGGTCGCCACGCCGGGCCGGCTGCTCGACCTGGTTGGTCAGGGGCACGTCGATCTGTCGAAGGTTGAGGTGCTGATCTTCGACGAGGCCGACCAGATGCTCGACATGGGCTTCCTGCCCGACCTGCGTCGGATCGTGAAGCTTGTCCCACGCGAGCGCCAGACGCTGATGTTCAGCGCGACCATGCCGCCGGCCATCCGGGAACTCGCTCAGCAGTGGCTGCGCCGGCCCGAGTCGATCGAGGTGGCGCCGGTCGCCACGCCGGCTGAGCGAATCGCGCAGTCGGTCCACTTGGTCGACAAGAAACGCAAGCCGGAACTGCTCAGTCACTATCTGACCGAAACGCCCCGCGGCCGCACGCTGGTGTTCAGCCGCACCAAGCACGGCGCGGACAAGATTGTGAAGCGGCTGATGAAGGACGGCGTTCAGGCGGCGGCGATCCACGGCAACAAGAGCCAGGGCGCCCGCAACCGCGCGCTCGATCGGTTCAAAGGGAAGAAGCCGCCCGTGCTGGTCGCGACCGACATCGCGGCACGCGGGCTGGATATCTCCGGCGTGTCGCACGTGATCAACTTCGACCTGCCGGAGACCCCGGAGACGTACGTCCACCGCATTGGCCGCACGGCCCGGGCCGGCGCCGAGGGCGTGGCGGTGAGCTTCTGCGCGGGCGACGAGCGTGGCCTGCTGAAGCAGATCGAAAGGCTGATCAAGTTGGCGATCGAAGTCGAGCCGACCGTCGAGGGCTTCGAGCCGAGAGACCCGGCCACGCCACTCGCGTCGCCTCGCAAGAAAGGCCGCGGAGGCCGCCCGCGCGGCCCGGCAAGGCCGGGCAAGAAGAAGCCGACCAGCAAGACCAAACGCAGCGGCGCGAAGGCCGGCGAGGGTACTTCCAGCGGTAAGAGCTCTCGCCGCAAGAAGCCGACGAAGGCCAAGGGCTCGACCGCGCCGCCGCCGGGATACAAGCCAAAGAAGAAGGCGAAGCGGTACTCTTCAGCGCTGTGAGTCAGGCCGGGGAGGCCTGGGTTGCTTGCCGCCGCGGCGCCCACCGACGCGGGTTACGTGTGAGGGCTTGCTGAGACCGACCGTTCGTTCGGTAACTGACCTTGCTGAATTACTAAAGGATTAGTAGGTTGCCTCAAGGAAGTTTGGACTTCTTTGCCCAAGGCGGACGGATTCGCTTGCGATGGACCAACGCTGTCACGGCCGATCGGCGGTAGCGCCGCGAAGCTGCGGCTTCACCGTTTGCGAGCTGCTCGTCGCGTTCGCCTGCGTCGCCCTTGTGCTTTCACTGCTGCTGCCAGCAGTCGTTTCAGCTCGCGAATCGGCGCGACGATCGACGTGCGAGAGTCGATTGCGTCAGATCGGCGTCGCTGTCCACGCGTTCCACGAATCGCAACGAAGACTCCCGGCTGCGTGGCATAGCAGCGCTAGCGAGCGAGACTTCCTCTACGCGTGGGCGACCGAGTTGCTGCCCGAGATCGGTGAAGCCGCCTTGGCGGACAGGCTTCGCCGTTCGGCAAACGCTGCGGCAAACCTCTCCGACGCCTCGCTCGCCTTGTGGCTCTGCCCGTCCGACATCACGGCGCCTTCATTCGATTTGAGGTCTGACGCGGGTAGCCACGCGCCCGCGGCCAACGGTGGCCTGCCGATGGGCGAGGTGCTGCGGTCGCTCCCCACGGCCAACTATGTGGCCGTCTTCGGAACCACAAAGGCGGGCGACCAGTACCCGGATCCTGGTGAACCCAACCCCGGCCCGGGAAACGGTCCGATTGTGAACGATAACCCCGTGCGTTTGGCGTGCCTTCAGCGAGGGGCGTCAAGGACGACGCTGATTGGCGAACGCACCATGTCGATGCTGCCTTCCACCTGGTTGGGCGTCGACGCGTCCGGGGAAGAGGGGCCGTGTCGAGTTGTCGCGTCGGCGATCACGAGACCGAACTGCCGGGAATGCGACGAGTGCGAGTTCAGCAGCCGTCATAGGAGTGGCGTCAATTTCTTGTGGGCAGACGGGCGTGTTGCGTTCATGAGCGAGAGCGTTGAAACAGCCCTCTACCGAAGATACTCGCAGAGATTCAACGACTAGGCAGGACTCGATGACGCGACACCAAGGCGAGTTGCCCATGCTTACCGCGCCCGAAGCCGAGGTGATGAACGTGGTGTGGGGCGCCGGCGAGACAACCATCGCTGACATCGTTGACCATATTCCCAGAGAGCTTGCCTACACGACCGTCATGACGACCGTTCGCATCCTTGAGGAGAAAGGCTTCGTCAAGAAACGAGGCAAGCAGGGCCGCGCGTTCCTTTACGCGGCTGCCGTCGACAAAGCGACGGCAACGTCCTCGATGACACACGAGGTCGCAAGCCGGCTGTTCGCGGGGTCGGTCAAGCAGCTCATGCTCAGTCTCCTAGGCGACTCGACGGTCGATGCGGACGATCTTGCTGAGATCAGGCAGGTTATCGAGCAGCTGGAGGCCAAGTCGTGAACAGCCTCCAATGGTTGCAAGTCGTAGTCTCATTCACGGTTCAAGCCACCCTCGTTATCAGCATCGCTTGGGGGGTGGAACGCTGGGCCACGTCTTCTATGGCGAAAGCCCGTGTCTGGACCGCCTGCTTTGTGAGCCTGCTGCTGCTCTTCGCGGCTGGCCTCTTGCTGCCAAGGCTCGAGTGGCTTCACCCGTGGTCGGCTCTCGGCCCGAGGAAGCTCCTTGCGGTCGCCAACATCGAGCTCGTGCTCGGAAAGTGCCTGCTGCTGATTTGGTTGGGCGGCTCGGCAGTCATGACGGCACGCTGGGTGATGCAGTTCTTGCAAGTGCGGGCATTCATTGCTCAGTGCCCGGAGTACCCACGCGAAGAACAGGACCGGCTGCGGCGTCAGATACCGGAAGACCAGGCTGGGCCTCGCGTCGAAGATCTGTCTTTCCGAAAGAGCCCGGAGGAGCTCGGGCCCTTCTGCTATCAGTTTCATCAACCGCTCATCTTCTTGCCGGCAACGCTGGTGCTAGGCGACAAGACCGAGTTGCAGCACGTCCTGAGGCACGAGATTACGCACCTTTGTACGCAGCACCCGATGCAGCTGTTCCTCCAGAAGCTAACGCAGGTGGTGCTGTGGTTTCACCCCCTTGTATGGACGAGCAGCCGCCGGTCTTCGCTCGTGCGAGAGTTCGTATGCGACGACGCTGCGAGCGGCGACGCCCAATCAACCGCGTCGTACCTGCGCACCCTGTTGCGCATCGTAGAGAACCGCTCGTCGACCCCGGGAGGCGCGCTCATGCTCGGCCGCAGCCAAGGCGAGCTCAAGCTGCGAGCCCGTCGACTCGCCTTTGAGCTTGATCGTCGGCGGCCCAACGGAGCCTGGGCGCCGACTGTGGTGTGCTTGGCCGCCATTGTGTTGTCGCAGCTGTGGCTGCCAACGAATCCGCTGGCGTCGCGCCATTCGAACTACTCGCCCTGGCCAACATGGACCGCGACCGTTGCCCACGCGTTTGGGATTAGCCTGCGAGATTATGAGACCTTCGATGACCAGTTGCAGATCGACGAACTGCTGAACCCGGAATGCCGCGCCGAGTGAGCGCGTTTTTTTCCGGGTAACTCCTAAGGATGTAGTAGTTGCGGCCAAGCCAATCGGGCTGCGGTCCAAGGATGGAGCGTGCCGCGCCGCAGAATCAAAGCAAGGAAGCGAACAGGTGACGACTCAACAAGCGGTTGAAGGCGCCGCAACATCACAGCCTTCCGCTGCAGGCATCTCTCTCGTCTTGCCCGCGTGGAACGAGAGTGAGACTCTCCCCCTTGCAGTTCGCGAAGCCGACCAGGCGCTCCGTTCGGCGGTTGGTCTGTACGAGATCATCGTGGTCGACGATGGAAGCACCGACGAGACAGCAGAACGCCTGCAGGCACTCGAGCGGGAGTACTCGGCGCTGCGGGTCGTTCGACATGAAACCAACCGGGGTTACGGCGCCGCTCTGCGGACCGGGTTCGCCGCTGCCCGGTGCGAGTTCGTTGCGTTCACGGACGCCGATCTCCAGTTTGACCTCCACGAGATCTCCCGCTTCGTCTTCTTGGCGAGAGACTACGACATTGTCTGCGGCTACCGCATCGATCGCCAGGATTCCCCGCTCCGGTGCTTCTACTCGCGTGTGTACAACGCGCTCGTTCGAGCCTTAATCGGAACAAGCGTGCGAGACATCGACTGCGCATTCAAACTCTTCCGACGTGAAGAACTGCAGGAGCTCCCGATCACGACGGACGGCTTTCTGGTCAACACGGAGCTCCTGACGTCTGCGCAACGCAACGGGCTTTCGGTCGTTGAAGTCGGCGTCACACACCGCCCCCGCGCCGGGGGCGAGAGCACGGTCTCCGTCTTACACATACCGGCCGTGCTCGCTGGCTTGCTCCGTTTTTGGTGGAGCCGGGTGCAGTTTCCCGGGGGAGAATCCCGCCGATCGGATGGATCGGGCCTCGCGGCGCCTAGCGGGCCGGGCCGGCGCCTGCGCTGGATGCAGGGGCTTCTGCTCGTGCTGGCGGGGCTGCTGTTGCTGACCGGGCTTAGCTACCCGCTGATTGACCGTGACGAGACCCGATACGCCGAGATCCCACGGGAGATGATGGTGACCGGCGACTGGCTCGTGCCTCAGCTGAATTTCAAAACCTACTACGACAAGCCTCCGCTGCTGTACTGGGCATGCGCAGCGAGCTACTCCGTGTTCGGCGTGTCCGAGTGGGCCGCGAGAATCGTCCCGGCGTTGTGCGGTGTCTTCACGCTTTCGATGACAATCGCCTTCGGCAATCGGCTCTTCAATCACCGAGTCGGACTGCTGGGCGGCGTTGCCTTGCTCCTGTCGCCGGGTTTCCTCGGAGGGAGCCGCGTGCTCTTGATCGATGGGTTGTTGACCTGCTGCGTATCTCTTTCCGTGTTCGCCGCGTGCGAAGCCCTTCGTCGCGGTCGAATGATCACGGGTTGGTGGCTCGTCGCCAGCGTTGCTGTGGGCCTCGGATGCCTGGCAAAAGGGCCGATCGCGATCGTGCTGTTCTTGCCACCGGTTGTCGTCTACGCGTGGCTAACGGATCGAGCATTCCGGCCGCGGCCACGCCACTGGCTCCTCTTCTTTGTGGTCGTGGCCGCGATGACAGCCCCTTGGCTTGTGGCGGTCAGTCAGAAGGTTCCGGACTTCGCTTACCAGTTCTTCTACCGACACAACGTCGAGCGCTTCGGCGGAGCGTTCCACGCCAAGCCGGTTTGGTTTTTCCTGCCCGTCCTGCTGCTCGGGGGATTCCCGTGCAGCTTGTTGACTTTCCACTGCCTCGGCTACCTCGCCAGTCGAGAGGAATCCGTGCGTCGTCGAAGAACCCCTCAGTTGGGATTGCTCGTACTCTGGGCGCTCTGGTGCCTTGCCTTCTTCTCCGCTTCCAGCTGCAAGCTACCGATGTACATCTTGCCCGCTGCTCCCGCCATGGCTCTGGTCCTCGCGAAGTACCTAGACGACCTGCTCTGGCAGAAGACCGAGAGCAGGCGGAGCATCTACCCGGCGCGACACGCACCCTGGATCGCCACGGCGCTGAGCATCCTCCTCGGATTAGGTTTCGTCAGCTTTGGGGCTTGGAAGGGGTTCGAGTCTCAGAACAGCGTTGTGTTCGTCGTTTGCTGCGGCGCCGTGCTCTTGCTGGCCGTTGAGTTCCTTCGCCGCCGCGTGCGACGACCTGACCTCGCCTGGGGGGTGACCGCAGTCGCTGCACTGGTGCTGGCGGCGCTGGTGTTGCACCGAGAGATTCCGAGGTACGCCGCGTCACAGACTCTCTTCGGCCCCACGTCACCGCTGAGGCGTGAGCTCGCCTCCGATCCGGCGATACACGTCGTGACCGTTGGGCATGAGTGGTCCGAGGTGCCCTACTATTTGAACCGAACCGCGATTGAGAATGTGGATTGGCTTGAGACGGAAAACGTTGCGCGTAACGGCAGAACTAACTGCCGGGTGCTGATCGTCGCCAGGCAGTCCATCGAGACTGCCGACTTAATGCGATCTCTACCGAGAGCAGGTCACTTGGTCTCCATAGCCGAACGGGGAAAAGCTCAAGTCCTCCTCGTGGATCTTCCCAAATCCGGAACTCTCGTTGCCGAAGCCGAGTCGGAGGCTACGTCGGTTCGCTAGCTCTCTTTTTCGCCTCGCAGAGTTCAAGATCGTCACCATTCACAGGGTTTTGCGAGGTTGCTAACTGACTCATAATCCCATTGTCGGGGGTTCGAGTCCCTCCCGGGCCAATTTCGCGTTGTGCGGATTCGCTCGGGTTACTCGCGGAGGGTGCTGTCGGTTTGCTTGACGACGAACAGTCTTCCGCCGCGTCGCCCACGCCCGGCCGGCAGCCGGCGTTCTTTCGCGCGGTGGCGATGCTTGCCCTGGTGCTGGCGGGCGAGGCGATCTTCTTTCTGCCGTTCCACATCACCCGGCACTTCCGGCCCACGTTCGTGCAGGTCTTTGGCATCGGTCAGGACGAACTCGGCGCGATGCAGGCGCTCTACGGCATCGTGGCGGCGTTCGCCTATCTGGTGGGCGGCGGCTTCGCCGATTCGATTCAGCCCCGCAAGCTGCTCGCCGGTTCGCTGGTGGTGACGGGGCTTTCGGGTCTGTACCTGGCGACGATCCCCTCGTCGACCGGGCTCTACTGCCTGTACGCGTTTTGGGGGGCGTCGACCATCGTCCCGTTTTGGTCGGCGTTGATCCGTGCCACGCGCGATTGGGGCGACAGCCGGGAGCAGGGCGCCGCGTTCGGCGTGCTGGACGGCGGCCGCGGTTTGATGGCGGCGTTGTTGGGGGCGTGTGCCCTCTGGCTGTTCGCGCTGTGCTTCCCCGGTGGGATCGAAGCGGCCACGCCCGAGCAGCGTGTCGAAGGCCTCCGCTACGTGATCCTGACCTACACCGCAGCTTGCTTTGTGGCGGCCGTGTCGGCGTACTCGTTTGTGTCGCCGTCCACGTCGGTCGAGTCGGGCGAAGACCACGCCGGTTTCGATTGGCCGAAGATGCGTGAGTGCTTCGCCATGCCCGCCGTCTGGCTGCAGGCCGGCATCATTGTGGCGGCTTACACCATCTTCAAAGGCCGCGACTTCTACACCCAATACGCCTACGACGTGTGGGGTTGGTCGGAGATGCAGACCGCCCACTTCAGCACCGTGAGCACCTGGGTGCGTCCCGTGGCGGCGGTGGGCGCCGGGCTGCTGGCGGACCGCTGGCTTTCGACCCGGGTGATCGCGCTCTGCTTCAC
>JBCDJN010000131.1:0-13419 GCA_039414355.1 Planctomycetota bacterium
GCCGCTCCGACATGGTTTCGGAGCGGCCCGGCTTCGTTTCTCAGCTTCTGTTGTTTGCGGCGAGGGGCGTCGCCGTAAACTGTCTCTCAGAAACGGCTTACAGCGTCGGCAGCGACGGCATGGGCGGGGCCTCGGCCCGGGCGTCGACGACGCCGCGGATCATCCTCTGGCACACGCCGCGGAAGACCTCGGCAGACGCCTCGTCGGTCAGGTTGTCAGCGGTCCGGCCAGCGTCGCCACGCTCGCGGATCGCTATCTGGATTGGCGCCTCGCCGAGGAACGGCACCCCCATCTCGGCGGCCTTCGCCTTGGCGCCGCCATGGCCGAAGATGTCGTACCGCTTGCCGTTGTCGGGGCAGAGGAAGTAGCTCATGTTCTCCACAACGCCCAACACCGGGATGTTGACCTTGCGGAACATGGCGATCGCCTTCACCGCGTCCAAGAGTGCCACGTCCTGCGGTGTGCAGACAACCACGGCGCCCGTGAGCGGGAGCATCTGCGAGAGCGTGAGCGCGATGTCGCCGGTGCCGGGCGGCATGTCGATGATCAAGTAATCCAGCTCACCCCAATCGGTGTCGCGGAGCATCTGCGTCACGGCGCCGTGGAGCATCGGGCCACGCCAGATCACCGCCTCTTCCTTCGGCACCATCATGCCCATGCTCAGCACGCGGAGACCGTCTTTCTCGATGGGCTGAAGCCGGTTGTCGACGGCCGTTGGCCGCTGATCGATGCCGAGCAGGTGCGGGACGCTTGGGCCGTAGACATCGGCGTCCATCAAGCCAACTTTGGCGCCATAGTCCGAAAGCGTCAGCGCCAGCGACGCCGCGACGGTGCTCTTTCCAACGCCGCCCTTACCCGAGCCGACGGCGATGACGCTCTTGATGGTCTGCCCAATCTGCCCAAGCTTGTCCGGCGCCCGCTCGTGCGAGACGACCGAGACTTCAACTGAATCCGCGCCCGGGAGCTTCGCCTTGATCCGCGATTGGCAACGCTGCGCGGTCTCTTCGTGCAGCGGCGACGCCCACGAAGTGAGCCCGAGCGAGACCTTCACGGCACCGCCTTCAACCGAAACCGACTTTACCTGGTCGAGCTTCGCAACGCCGCGGCCTGTCTCGGGATCGGAAAAGTCGGAGAGTGCATCACGCACTGCGGATTCATCAAGCACGGCGAAGACCCGATGGGGCTGGGTGGGAAGTGGGAGTTGCGTGGCGGGCGGGGCGGCTCAACCGCTCGGCAGGTCGAGAGCCAACCGCTTTCGGCCAACGCTCACTTCACCGTATTGCCCACGGGTCCGGCTGCCAAGGCAGGCGGCGCCAGGCTTCGTCCTTCAGCGTGGTTGCGGCGCCAGCCGCAAGGCGCCGGGCGGCGTGCCGGTCGTGCAGAGCCACCACCAACCCCGTTTGCCGGGGCGAGAAGACCACCAGCCTGGCGCCCGCCTCCAGCAGCATGGGCTCCACGCGGCTGGTGAGCGATCGATCAGCAACCAGAGCGACCATGCAATAGTCACTTGAAGACCTAAGCCCAGCTATCTGTTCAAGTACTTCTACGGCGTTGTTGCGATCCACCTCGAGCCCCAAGACCGCCGGGGCGTTGGCGTCGGTGAGCACCGGGGCCGAGGGCAACGCCGCTGTGGCGACGACCCGCTCGGCCATGCGGTCCCGCGACGCCCTGCGCAGGCGGAAGCGGACGGCGGCCGACCATTTTCGGCGAGTCTCGCAGAACAGCATCCAAGTGGCGGGCCGGGTGGCTTCGTCGGGCGTGGTGGCTTCGTCGGTCGGCGTGTTCAAAGGTCCTCAGCCTCCGCCGGGTTGGTGTCGAGCATCCCCAGGCGGGCTAGACGTCGGTAGAGCCGCGGCCGGGTCATGCCGAGCAGGCGTGCCGCCTCGGCCTTGTTGCCCTGGGATCGCTCAAGGGCGCGCTCGACGAGTTCACGCTCAATTGTGCCCAGGAACTCGTCGAGAATGATCGCCTCGTGCCGGCGGCTGGGCAGCTCGGCCGCCAATGCGGCTTGGCGGAGCGCGATCGGCAGGTCGGCCGCGGCGATGGTCCTTCCTTCGGCGCGCTCGTGAGCCTGGGCCACGGCGTCTTGCAACTCGCTGAAGCCGCCGGGCCAAGCGTGCAGCGTGAGCATGTCGAGGGCTTCCGGCGAGCAGCCGGCGAGCTGCTTCTCCGACACGGCGTTGACGCTCTCCACCGCGGCTTGGACCAGCAGCGGAAGGTCGTCGTGCCGGTCGGCGAGGGGCAGCAGGTTGATCTCGATTGCCGCGGCTTTCGCTCCAAGCGTCGCGTCGAGCTCTGCGGTGGGCAGCGCCGTCGCCAACAGCCGCGGCCCATCCCCGACCACCAGATCGGCAACCAGGTTTTGGCCGCTCGCATCGAGCGCATCAATCCGCTCGATGAGCAAGCTCGGTTGGTCCTCGCTGGCGAGGGCTTTGCCGATGCGATTGATCGCGGCTTCGGCGGGGAGCAGGTCGGCGTCGACCACCACCAGTCGCGCCGCCACCGCGGCGGAGCGTTGGAAGACGAGGCGGGCCAACTCGGCGGGCTGAGTCTGGGGTTCGCCGCGTACGAGCACGCTCGCCTGTGAGGCGATGGCCGCCTCGATCCGCGATCGGACAAGGGCGGCGGCGGGGCTCGTGCCGATCAGGCCCGGGTGCAAGGCCCGCGCGGAGTCCTCTGTCCGCAGCCGCAGCAAGGCCGCGTGCAGTTCGCTGGGGTCGTCCGAGTCCGCATTCGATCGCGTCGCTTCGCCGGGGTCGAGGTCTACGGCGTCCGCGACGACCAGCACCGGGCAGGCCGGCGCTGCTTCGCTTGCGAGCGGCATGAAGTCAGCGCGACGTCGGACCAGGCGGCCGGCGCGGTCTTGCGTGCTGATCGCGCCCGTCATGCGCTCGCCGGCCAGCGCCGCGAGAGGCGGACACAGGCTCGCGAGTGGCGCCGGGGCCGCGGACGCCGCGCCGGTTGGCTCCGGCTCCGAGTGGTACGCCACGCGCCGGCCCAGGACCTCGGTCGCGGTCAGTTCGACCCACCGGCAAAGCGCCGCATTGGCCTGGACGATCGTGCGGTCCGCGCTCACCAAATAGCAAGGCGCGCTGGCGGCCTCAACGGCTTCCAGCAGCGGCGCGGCGGGTGGCGGCTTCTTGGCCAAGGCGAATTGCCCGCGGTTGGTCGGCGCGCATCAGAAAGCCGCGGCGACAGGCAAGGCCCGCCACCGCGGCTTTCACAAGTCTCATCCTCGTTGGGTAGGCCGGCTTTCCCCCCCGAGACGCAGCCGGCCCGCCAGTGCCTTTGATCGCCTCCCCCGAGCAGATCAGAAGACATCGAGGATGAAGTGGTGGCCGGAGTGGTACCGGCGGCCCGCCGGGTAGTAGTTGTGCCAGTGGCGGTTGTAAACCGGGATTCGCATCTCGGGCGGATAGCGGTGGTACAGGCTGTCCGCGCTGCGGTAGTACTCACTGCCCCAGTAGTTCTGGGGGTAGTAGACGTACGGGTAGTGGTAGAAGCGTTCCCAGTCCACCGAGGAGTAGGTGCCCCCCCACTGGCGGCCGTAGGCTTGCTGGGCGTCGGCTTCATCCGCCGTGGCGAATGAGAGCGTCGCCGCGGCGACCGCGGCCAAGGCGATCCTGCGGATCATGATCGGATTCCCCCCCAATGCTGCTGGAAAGCCGCTCGAGGCGCCCCGCAATGCGGCGCACGCCGGGTGGCTAGTGGGACAGATCGGCGGGCGGCGCATCCGGAATTGAGGGAAAAGGCGATAGAACCGGCAGAGTCGTTACAATCGCCTGCACACACTGCCGCGACGCCCAGCTTCAACCCAACCGACCGCTCAACATGATTCGCTCCACCGCCGCTGCCATCCTGGTCCTTATCGCGTGCCAAGCCACAGCGAACGCGGCGCCACGAGACTCGGTAGTCAAGATCGAGGTCACCGCCCGCATGCCCGATCTGGCACGCCCTTGGTCGAGGAAGAGCCCTTCACGAAGCAGCGGCTCCGGCGTGGTGATCGAAAGCGGCCGGATCCTCACGAACGCCCACGTCGTTCGGTACGCCTCGCAGATTGAGGTGCAGCCCAGCAGCAGTTCGGAGAAGCACGTGGCGACCGTGGTCGCGATCGCCCCGAAGATTGACCTGGCGGTGCTCGAGCTGGAAGACCCTTCGGTCGCTCAATCATTGCCGCCACTTGAGATGGACGAGACGATTCCGGAGCTGCGGCAGCAGGTCTCGGTGCTCGGCTACCCGGTGGGCGGCAGCGAACTCTCGGTAACCGAAGGTGTCGTGTCGCGGATTGAGTTCGCCGGCTACTACTTCGGCGAGAAAGCCCTGCGGATTCAAATCGACGCTGCGCTCAACCCAGGCAACAGCGGCGGGCCGGCGGTCTCCGATGGCCGCATGATCGGCCTAGTCTTCTCGAAGATCCGCGAGGCCGAGAATGTTGGGTACCTGATCCCGGTCGAGGAGGTGCTGGCGTTCCTTGCTGACATTGAAGACGGCCAGTACGACGGAAAGCCGGTGATCATTCCACTTGGAAGGGCTCACCGGCTTGAGAACGCGGCCCTGCGCAAACGGCTCAAACTCAAGGGCGAATGGACAGGCGTTGTCACGACCAGCATCGGGTTGGGCAACGAGCAACACCCGCTGAAAGTGGGCGATGTCATTACGCGGATCGGACCGCACGCGATTGACAATCAGGGATACGTCCGCGTTCGGGACGACCTTCGCCTCGGCTTCGGCTACTACGTTAGCAAGCTGGCGGCCGACGGCAGCGTGCCGCTCTCCATTGTCCGGGACGGTGAGCCGATGCAGATCCAGTCGCCCGTTACCGCAGAAAACCCTCGTCTCATTCAGCCGCTGAATAACACCTATCCCGATTACTTCATCTGGGGCCCCATCGTCTTCACGCCGGCGTGCCAAGAGTTGATCTTCGGCAACGGAGGGAAAGTGCTCCCCGCGCTCTCTGCGACTCAAAGCCCGCTGCTCGCCCGGGTGAATGATATTCGGCGAACACCGGGAGAGCAGGCGGTGATAATCCCGAACCGTTTGTTCCCGCATCGAGTCTCGCGCGGTTACGACAGCGTCGTACTCTCCGTGGTTGAGAGCATCAATGGCGAACCGGTGACAAGCCTCGCCCGGCTTGTAGAGATCCTCCGCGATTGCCAAGACGGGTTTGTCGAGTTCAAGCTTGGCGGCGTCTACCCGTCGCTTGTCTTCGAGCGCGAAGAAGCCGAAGCCGCCACCGAGGAGATCCTCGCCGACGAGGGCATCCGCCGGCGCGGCTCGCCGGCGTTGCTTAAGGTCTGGAACGCGGCGCCGGCCGGCGAGCCCGATGCGTCAGCCGCCGGCGAAGAAGTCGAAGACGTTGCCCAGCGTTGAGGTGCTGGAGCGGTAGACCTCCGTGTAGGTGCACCGCGTGCAGGTCACCGTGGCGAACTTCTTGTTTTGCACGTCAAACAGCTTGGCAAGCGGCCCGCCCGTGGCGCGGAACTCGTCGGTCTCGTAGGCTTGGTTGCCGCATTTGGGGCAGACCCAGTTGGTGTGGTGCATGCTTGGCTCCGGCGGGCGTAAGGGTTAGGGGCGAAAGGGTGTTCGCCACCCGCCGCCGAATCTTGCCAAGTCTCACGCCGACGAACTGCCCCAGTCGCCGGTCCGCACGTCGATGGACGGCATGCCCGCACGGCTAGCGGCTTCCAGCCCCAGGTCGGCGTCTTCCAGCACCAGGCACGCGGCCGGCTCCACGCCCATCCGGCGGGCCGCTTCGAGGAAGACGTCCGGGTGCGGCTTGTGCCGCTCGGTGTCTTCGGCGGTCACGATCGTGTCGAACCAGCCGGCGAGGCCGACGTGCTCCACCTGCCGCTCCACCACCCAGCGGTAGCCGCCGCTGGCGACCGCCAACTTGCGTTTGCCCTTCTGGTCGCGCGCGAGCTGCACCACCTTCTCGAGCGGCGGCACCTCTTCGATCAGGTCGAGAAACGCCTGTTCCTTCTCGCGAGACACCTCGGCAGCGTCGAGCTCAATACCCGCTTCGTCACCCAGCAGCGCGATGATGCGGTCGCTGGGCATGCCGCCGAGCGAATAGAAGCGCTCCGACGAGAGCGAGATGCCGCGGGCGGCCATCGTCTCGTTCCACGCGCGAAAGTGCACGGGCATGCTGTCGGTAAGCGTGCCGTCGCAGTCGAAAATGAGGGCGTGGATTGCGGGGGAGAGTTCAAGCATCAGACAGGATAGTTGGTCATTGGTGCTAAGTATCCGCCGGCGATTTGCCCTCGACGAGTTCCGCCTCCCACTCGTCCATCAGCGGCCAGCTTGTTGCGCAGGTGCCGAAGTCGGCCATCGTGAGATAGCCTTCGAGCCGCTTGATGGTCTGATCGATCATCGCGTTGTCCTTGCGGAAGATCGGCCCGTGGCTTGGCAAGAGCCACTCGACGTCGCTGTCGCGGATCCGCGTGAGCGAGGCGATGAAGTCCGGGATGCTGCTGCCGTGGTGGGCGTCAATGACGCCGACGCAGCCGTCGCGGAACAGGTTGTCGCCGGAGAACAGCAGATTCCGCAGCCGGAACGCGAGCTGCCCGTCGGTGTGGCCCGGGGTGTGCCAGGCCTCGAGTTCGAGATCGCCGATCTCGATCACGTCGCCGTCTTTCAGCTTGCGCTCGCACGCGATTGCGGGCATCGGCAGGTCGATGCCCTGGGCGTCGATCTGGGCGAAGGTGCTGATCCGGTCGCCTGCCTCAAGTTTGCGGGCAGCGTTGGGGTGGCACGCGACGGTGGTCTTCAAGAGCTGCTTCGCCTTGGCGAGCCCCTGGATGTGGTCCACGTCGGCGTGCGAGGCGATGAGCGTTTCGCACTTGGAGAATGGGAAGTCGAGCTGCCGGATCAACTCCATACACTCGTCCACGGCGTCCTCGTAGCCGATGTCGATCAACGCCCAGTCGTTGCCGTCAAAGATCAGGTAAACGCTGCACGTGATCCGCTGCCGTGCTTGATGGTTCAGCTCAATAACGTTCGGGAAGAGAGGCGTCCGCTTGATCATCGGCGATTGGCTGGCTTATTGGATGATGGCGTGGCGATCGCGGCCGTGCCGCAACGTTCCGCCCGCCGAATGCCGGCTTCCCGTTGGTCGGCCTGGGGGCAGAAGCGGCGCAGCGGTCGATGGAACGGAGCGATCGGCGGGAGCCGTCACTTCTAACCGCCGGCGCCCCGATTGCCAAGGTTTGCGTCGCCCAGGATCGCGGCGAGGCCTTCACGGTAGCTCGGGTAGGTTAGCTCGATGCCGAGCGTCTGCCGCATGAGATCGTTCCGTACCTGCTTGCTGGCCGCGGCGCGGGCAGCCTGCGGCGAGTCGCTCGGCGGCTGGGTGAAAACCGGGGCGGGGGCGCCGGTGAGCCGGGCGATCTCGTGGTAGTAGTCCAACCGCAGCGGCGGGTTGCCGTCGCTCACGCAGAGCACCTGCGGCAAGTCGCCCGCCAAGTCCGCCGCCGCGGCGACGACCGCGGCCGCATCGTCAACGTGGATCAAGTTGAGCGGCCCGGCGCTCGGCGCGGCGATCGGCTCGCCGCTCGCCAGCTTGCTGGCCATCGGCACCCGGCCCGGCCCATAGATGCCCGCCAGCCGGAGCGCGACGCCACGATCGGCAAAGCGGCTGGCCCGGAGGGCCTCCTCGGCGGCCAGCGACGCGATGCCGCCCGGCCGCGTCGGAGAGGGCGTCGTTTGCTCATCGACCCAATCGCCATCGGCGTTGCCCCCCTTTGCCGAAGACCAGACACCGGTCGTGCTGATGTAGATCACCCGCCCGGTTTCGTCCGGCAAGCGATCGAGCACATTCCGGAAGCCTTGGGCGTAGACCTCATCGATCGACGGCCCGGCCGATCGGTCGTAGCCCACGGCGACGAGCACCGTGTCAGGCGCGGGCTCATCGCCCTGCCACCAGCCTCGGTTACTCGTCAGGCCGTCGAGCGTCTCGGGCCGCGTCACGTCGGCGCCGATGGTCCAAAGTCCAACGAGGCCGCGCTCCGCCCACTCAAGTGGGCGGCTCTCACTCCGGGTCACGGCAGACACGTGGTCGCCGCGTTCAAGCCAAAGTTTGGCCACCCGCTCGCCGAGGTAGCCGCAGCCGAAGATGAGTCGGTTGGCCGACGAAGTTTTGCCAGACGGTCTCATGCGTCTCCCGTTGCTGAGCGAGAAGCCCTGGCTGACCGCAAATCAGTCCTCAAGCGACCCCGGGTCGGTCTGCCCCTTGGCGCCGCTTTCCAGGTACGCGGTCAGCATGATCTGGGCGGCGAGTTGATCGATTCGCGCTTTGCGTTGGTCGCGCGTCAGATTGGCTTCGGCCAGCATCGACTCGGCGTAGGCGGAGGTGAACCGCTCGTCGTAGAAGTCCACCGGCAGGCCGGTCAGCTCGATGAGCCACTTGCCGAACTGCCGCGCCTCGAACGACTTCTGGCTCTCCTCGCCCGAGAGGTGCACCGGCAGGCCGACGACCCAGCGGACGAGGCGTTCTTCTTCGGCCAGGTTCTTGAAGTACTCGGCGTCGATGTCCTTGCTGCGCCGCTCGTAAGTCTCAAACGGCGACGCCATGCGAACTTCGAGGTCGCCGATCGCCACGCCGATGCGGACTGTGCCGTAGTCGATGCCGGCGACGCGGCCCCTTGAAGGCGGAGGGGGGAAGGCGGAAGGCGGAAGGCCTGCCGTGTCATCCTCCGCCTTCCGCCCTCCGCCTTCCGCCTTCATAAGAACTCCTCCCAGCCCAATCGCTCCAGCTCTTTCACCACTTTGCGGATCGACTCCTCGTCGTGCTTGTTCGCCACCAGCGTGGCGTTGCCCGTGTGGACGACGATGCAGTCCTTCAGGCCGAGGGTGACCACCAGGTGATCGTCGGTGGTGCGGACGATGGAGCCTGAGGTTTCCAGCCCGACGTGGCGGCCGACGATGGTGTTGCCGTTTTCGTCTTCGCCCAGTCGGCGTTGCAGGCTCTGCCAGCCGCCGAGGTCGTCCCACTCAAAGGGCGCCTCGATCACGGCGACGTCGGTGGCGTGTTCCATCACGGCGTAGTCGACGCTGATGCCCTCGATGGCGGCGAACTCCGCGTCGAAGACCGTCTCTCGGTCGGGCGTTTCCCACGCGTCAACGATCTTCTCCAGGTGAGCCAGCATCTGCGGCTGCCGCTCGCGGAGGGCGGCCAGGATCGTCTCGGCCCGCCAGACGAAGATGCCGCTGTTCCAGTAGAACTCGCCGGTCGCCACGTAGTCGGCGGCGGTAGCGGCGTCTGGCTTTTCGCGGAACTGCTTCACCGCGAACGCCGGTGCCCCGCCGGCCACGTCGGCTAAAGCTTCGCCGCGTTGGATGTAGCCGAAGATCTCGGCAGGGTACGTCGGCTTGATGCCGAACGTAACAATCCGCCCCGGGCTGGCGTTCACGAGGGCTTCGGCCTGCTTCACTGCCGATTGGAACGCCGGCGTATCGGGAACGACGTGGTCGGCGGGGCAGACCAGCATGGTCGCCGCGGGGTCGCCGGCGACCTTGGTCACCAGCAACGCCGCCAACCCGATGCAGGGGGCCGTGTCTCGCTTGCAGGGCTCGCCGACGACCTGCGACGGCGGCAGGTCGGGCAACTGCTTGCGGATCGCATCTACCAGGCGGCGGTTGGTGACCACCATCCGCCGCTCGGGCGGCGCCAGGTCGCCGAAGCGATCGGCCGTCTGCCGGATCATCGACCCCTCGCCAACCAGCGAGAGGAGTTGCTTGGGGGTGTCGCGGCGGCTGGCCGGCCAGAAGCGGGTGCCGGAGCCGCCGGCCATGATCACGGCGTGGAGCATCTTTGAATGCGGAATGCGGAATGCGGAATGCGGAATGCGGAATGCGGAATGCGGAATGCGGAATCGCGCCCGGTGGCTTTCCGCAGGGCCGCATCCTAAGCCACGGGCGGGGGACCGTCAGCCGTCGACAGCCTTGCCTTGAGAGATTTCACCGCGGCCGGTGGATCCGCAGCGGCGGTCACGGCCGAGGCGACCGCCACCCGTTGGATCCCGGTTGCGAGGACCTCGTCGAGGTTCTCGATCGAGATGCCGCCGATGGCGAAGGTGGGCAGCGCCACCTCGGCGGCGACTTCTCGGAGGTAATCCAGGCCGGGGAATTGCTCGAACTGTTTGGTTCTCGAGGGGAACGTTGGCCCGGCGCCGAGGTAGTCGGCCCCGTCGTCGGCGGCCCGGCGGGCTTGGTCAATGCTGTGGGTCGAGACGCCGATCAGCCGCCCTGTGCCGACGATCTTGCGGGCGTGGGCCACCGGCAACTCATCTTGGCCGACGTGAACGCCGTCGGCCTTGACGGCGGCGGCGATATCGGCCCGGTCGTTGATGATGGCCAGCGTTTCGGCGCCGCGGGTCAATTCGACGAGCAGTTCGGCGCGTTCCGCGAGCTGGCGATCGGTCAGCCGCTTGTCACGGAGCTGAAGCAGGTCGGCGCCCGCCTCGACAAGTCCGAAGACCGACTCACGGAACGCCTCGGTAGACACGCCGCCATCGACCAGGACGTAGAGCCGAGCGTGCTCCAATCTCCGGCGGGCGCCGGCGGCGATGCCGAGGCGTTTCTCGAGGGTGTAGAGCTCGTAACGGAGCGACTCCACCTCGGCGGCGAACGCCGGATCGAGTGTCTTACCGTACTCCTCGAGGCTCCGCAGGGCCTGCTTCGTCCGTTCCAAACTGGCCGCGGCCACGGCGGCGGGATCGGCTCGGGTCACCTCGGAGTCGGTGGTGATGGTCGTCCCAACGTCGCCCGGCGTGTCTCGGCTGCGGAATCGATCGGCATGCGCTACCGCTTTGGCGGCGGTCGCCAGCCGATGGCGTAGCTGTTTCGCCCGCTCGGCGGCATGGCGATCACTCAAGGCGAACCGGGCGTAGTCTTCGACCACACGCAGACCTTCGGTCGCCCGGTTGAGCGAAGCGTCCAGGATGCGGAAGACCGAGGCGTCGACGGCCATTTACGGCTACGGGTCGCTTTGGATTTGGCTAGGCGCCGGCGCCGCGGAGGACGAAGAACGCCACCAACGCCGCGGTGGCGCCGAGTGGCACGAGCAGAAACTCCACGACGAGCAGCATGGCGAGTTGCTCCTTAGCCCCAACTTCTTTGCCTTGGATCGCCAGATGCCAGAGCACAAACATGCTGCCCACCATCAGGCAGCCGGGCGTCGCTACCAACAGCGCACGCGAGAGCGGCATCTGGAAGACGTAGCTGAGCAGCAGTCCTACCGTCACGGCACCGATAAACGTGAGCAGGAAACGCTGGATGTAGTTGAACTGCATCGTTGTCATCAGCCGCGACCGGGAGAAAGCTGCGTCACTGCAAGACCTTACGCACCGGCTCGCCGGGCGCCAACTACCCGCTGCCGGCGAGGTGGGGGTAGCACGCTTCCGCGGATCGACCTCGCCAGCTTGCCCGGACACCGTTATCTTCCGCCAAGGTGGCAGGAGCGTTGCCGTCGACTGCCAGCGGCGCGTGTCTCGCGGAGTGAATTGTCGCCCCGAAGGACTTTTTTTGGCGCCGCGTGCAGTCGCGCACCGTCGTCATTAACCCATGGACAGTCGGCACTTAAAGCTGGCGTCGAGCACCATCGCCCGGTGACCAGGGCGCCAGCCCCGGCCAAACCGAGCCGGTTGGTCCCCGGATTTGCACTCACAGCACAATCGCCTTGCCACGCCGCCCTTCCATCCGCCGAATGCCGTGGGCCGCCTACCTGTGGCCCGGTTTGCCGCATCTTTGGAACGCGGGGTCATGGGCGGGGCTGACTCTAGCGGTTGGATTCTGCGTGCTGCTGAATGTGACGATTTTGTCGACGCTGGTTTGGCCGGAGTGGCTCCCACAGCGTGTTAGGCTTGCTTGCGGGCTGACCACGCTGGGGCTTTGGCTGCTGGCGTTGGTGGAAACCCGCGGCGAACTGATTCGGCAAGCGGCGCGGGCTCGGGGCGAGGCAACGGAGCCCTCGGCCGACGCCGAGGCTTCGCCAGAAACCGAACACGATGCAAGAGTCAACGAAGCCGACGCGGCCGAAACCCCGTCGCCGCTCGGCCAGTGGTTCCGCGAGGCGCAACACGCTTACCTCGCGGGCGACTGGGTGGCGGCGGGGCGGACGCTGAGGAGGCTGCTGCGGACCGATCGAGACGACATTGAGGGCCTGCTGCTGATCGCGTCGGTCTGGCGAATGACCGACCGGCAGGGCAGGGCGGCTAGGCTGCTCACGCGGCTCGCCAGGCGTGAGGATGCCGAGCCGTGGAGCGAAGAGATTGAGCGTGAACTGGCGATCCTTCGCTCAGAGTCTCAACAACAAAGCGCGAACGACACCAACGGAGAGTCAGTAGAACCGGCGGCGGCCAACGCCAACGAGGATTCGCAGGAGGTTAACGCCCTTCCACTCCACACGCCCTCGGAACCCACTTCCTCAGAAACGAAGCAACCCACCACGCCCGGTCCCGACGCCGCTTCGGCGCCACGCCGGGCGGCTTGAACGACGCCGCCGCACGGCACGCGGCGACCACGGGCCACCGGCGAGTGGTTCAACTCGGCACCGAAGCCTAGAATCGCCACAGAACCAACAACCATTACCGAGCAGCGCTGTCGCACCCCGCCGCCGCGACGGCCGCCTCAAGCGAGGGTAAACGCATGTACGAACGGTTCACCGACCGTGCCCGCAAAGTGATGCAGCTGGCCAACCAAGAGGCCCAGCGCTTCAACCACGAATACATCGGCACCGAGCACGTGCTGCTTGGCCTGATCAAGGAAGGTTCCGGCGTCGCGGCCAACGTGCTGCGGAACCTGGATGTCGACCTTCGCAAGATCCGCCTGGAAGTTGAGAAGCTCGTCCAGAGCGGCCCCGACATGGTCACTATGGGCAAGCTGCCCCAGACGCCGCGGGCGAAGAAGGTCATCGAGTACTCGATGGAAGAGGCTCGCAACCTCAACCACAACTACGTGGGCACCGAGCACATCCTGCTCGGCCTGCTGCGGGAACAAGAGGGCGTTGCCGCTCAGGTGCTGATGAACCTGGGCCTGAAGCTCGACGAGGTCCGCGAAGAGGTCCTCAACCTGCTAGGCCACGGCCTCGAGGGTGGCGAGGGCGAGCGTGGCGGCCGCGGTGGCGTGGCCGAGGAGGGCGAAGAGTCCTCCGGCGGCGAGCGCTCCGGCAAGAAGGGCAACCGCAGCCGCACGCCGGCGCTGGATAGCTTCGGCCGCGACCTGACCGAGCTCGCCCGCCAGAAGAAGCTCGACCCGGTCATTGGTCGGGAAAAGGAGATCGAGCGGGCGATTCAAATCCTCTGCCGCCGCACCAAGAACAACCCGGTGCTGCTCGGCGAAGCGGGCGTCGGCAAGACGGCCATCGTTGAGGGCTTCGCCCAGCGCGTGATCGACGGCAACGTGCCTGAGCTGTTGCTTGAACGC
>JBCDJN010000132.1:0-13289 GCA_039414355.1 Planctomycetota bacterium
GCCGCGGGTTTTGTCGCGGGGGCGGGCGCCGGCGGGCCCTCCGTCTTGGCGGGCATCGACACTCCAGAACGTTCCGGCATCTTGCACAAGCACAACGCCAACGCCACCGATATTGCCGCCAAGTTCGGCCGAGGATGAGTTGAACTCGATTGCCTGCTCGATGATGGCCTGGCCGAAGGTCGAGGCGCCGACTTCAAGGCTCTCGCCGGATGCCTCTCCGGTGACCGACCCGCGAAAGATCGGCTGGGCGGTCACTCGAGCTCCCGGAAGACTCGCAGCGACGACTCCCAAGAAGAACGCCGCCAGCCCTCTGCGGACTGCGGGCGTTGGATGCGCGGCGAGCATAGTGGGCGGTCCTGCGTGGGGTAGTCGGTCGTTTGCCTAAACTACCACCGGTGGCGGGCGGGGTCGAGCTTCTCAAACCACGCCCCCCGGCCGCCGCTACGCCGAGCCGCGCGTAAAAGAAGCCGGGCGTGGCTTCCTGCCGCCGCCCGGCTTTGGGTTCTTCCCTGATCAAACCGCTGCGGGCGTCCCTGCCCGTTGGTGAGGAGTCGCGGCTAGGCCGCGATCCGCACCGCCTCGGCGCCTTCCTTGACGCCCATGATGAACTCCTCAAAGATCCGCATGTCGAGGGCCGAAGCAGTGTCGGCCTCGGGGTGGAATTGGGTGCCCATGGCGAACCAGTCTGGGTTGTTGCTCTCGATCGCTTCGATGATGCCGTCCGGGCAACGGGCCGTGGCGCTGAAGCAGGGCGCCAGCTCGTCGATGGCCATGTGGTGCATGCTGTTCACACGCAGCTCACCATCGCCGTAAACGCGGTCCATGATGGAATGCGCCGCCAGCTCCAGAGTGTGGCGGTGCGCCGGGTCGAGCGGGTCCTTGTGTGGCAACGCTGTTGGCACGTCTTCGGGGATATGCAGGTGAAGGTTGCCGCCCATTGTGATGTTGAGCAGTTGCAGGCCAACGCCAATGCCGAAGACCGGCACGCGTCGCTCGGCGACGAGGCGGGCGAGCATCCGATCGAACGATTCCCGCCGAGGCTCCAGAGGACGGACCGTGGGGTGCAGCATCCAACCATCGCGTCGCGGGTCGAGGTCGGCGCCGCCCATCAGGAGAACGCCGTCAACCTGGCTCAGCAGCTGATGAACGTCTTGTTCTTCGGTAAGCGGCGGCGCCATCAGTGGCAGGCCCCCGGCTTGAAGCACCGCGTCGTAGTATCCGCTTTGGACGAACGAAACCGCCGGGCGTTCTTCCGTGGCGCCACGCAGGTCGGCATTGATCAGAATGACTGGCTTGGACATAACTCGGCACTCCCTTGGGGATGGCGGAATCGTCCCGATTCCACCTCGCCCACGTGAGCCCATCGCATAACGCGACAGGGGACCACCCAAAACGAATGCACAGGCGGATCAAGCCGGCAGCCCGAGGGGCTTGCTGGCTGGGAGTGGCGTGCCGACGCACGGCTTAGCCGTGCCACGTGTCTTCCCTAACACGCCAAAAAGCTCTGATCTTTCTGTACCCCAACTCGCCAGATCGATCCGGCGGCCGTTGTTCCGGTTGCCCGGTTCAACACGTTTGGGGGTTAGATTTCCCTATCGAGTCGGCTGCTGAACTCCCGTGGATGCGACCGTTGTCATCCGGCCTGGCGAGTGCGTGCAAGTCAAACGCGAACATACTCCCGCGGTCATCGGCGACAAGCACCCCACATCATTTTGGGCCTTCGTCAAATCTGCTCGCACAACATCTTGAAGCTAGCACCCGGGCTTCGGGTAACCCTATTCGCAGCAGGGGTTCGGCGACCGCCTTGGCGAAACTGGGGGGGCCGGCCCCCTGGGGCCGAGCCGGCAAGTCCGTACGATAGCCTGGATTCGTGGCCCCCAACACGACCCAACAAGGCGTTCGCATTGCGTTACACACATGTCCGACTCGCGGGACTAGGACACACACTGCCGGACGAAGTCGTCGCCTCCAGCGAACTGGAGTCTCGGCTCGCGCCACTCTACCAGCGGCTGCGGCTGCCTGAGGGCCGCCTAGAACTGATGTCGGGCATTCGTGAGCGGCGGTTCTTCGTTGTGGGGGCCCGGCCGAGCGACCTAAGCGTGCCGTCCGCCCGCCGTGCGATCGAGGCGAGTAGCCTCGCCCCTTCCGACTTTGGCTGCTTGATCCATGGGTCGGTCTGTCGTGACTTCCTCGAGCCGGCCACCGCTTGCCGAGTTCATCATGAGCTCGGGCTGCCGGCCGAGTGCTTGGCATTTGACGTCTCGAACGCGTGCCTCGGCGTAATGACGGGCGTGGCGATCATCGCTTCGATGATTGAGCAGGGGCAGATCGCCGCCGGGGTGGCGGTGGGCTCGGAGTTGGGCCGCGGCCTAGTTGAGAACTCGATCGCCCGCCTGAACAGCGATGAGTCGATCACGCGTGAGTCGCTTAAGCCGTGGTTCGCGTCGCTGACAATCGGCTCGGCGAGCGTCGCCGTCGTGTTGTGCCACGAAGACCTTCTTGCCAAGCGAGGACCGGGATTGGCCGCGCGGCTTGTCTCGTCAACCGCGCACGCCGCGACCGAATCGCACCACCTCTGCCAGAGCGAAGGCTTGGCGGAGGTCATGCAGACCGACTCCGAGGCGTTGATGCGTGCCGGCATCGACGCGGGCGCAACCACCTTCCAGCGGTTCTTGGCGGAGAGCGAGTGGTCGTGCGACCAGATCGACAAGACCGTCTGCCACCAGGTTGGCGGCGCCCATCGCCAGATGATGCTGGACCGGCTGGGCCTCAGCCCGGAACGCGACTTCGCCACGCTCCAGTGGCTCGGCAACACCGGCGCCGCCGCCCTGCCGGTCTCACTCGCCCTGGGCGCCGAGGAAGGCTGGTTCCAAACGGGCGACCGTGTTGGGCTGCTCGGCATTGGCTCGGGGGTCAACTGCCTAATGATGGGCGTTGAGTGGAGCTGAACGGATGGCCTGCCGCGCGGCGATGCACCAATAAGGAAAGAGCGTCGGGCCGCAGCCCGACGCTCTCCACCGCGATCGCCGTGGGGGAGTCAGCGAACACGGCGCCGCAAAACGGTCGCCGCGATGGCAAGACCGAGGGCCGCGGCCGATGGCTCGGGAACCGCGGCGGGCTCGCCGAAGATGAAGTCGTCCAGGGCGACGACATCGGCGCCGAACGCGCCGTCGGTGATGCCGATGTCGAAGTTGCCGGTCGTGATCACGACCGACGCGAGAACGTTGCTGTCGAACTTGGCGCCGATGAACGACAGCCCCTTGTCCGCAACCTCGGCGGTCTGTGTCAGCAGGGTGTTGCCGTTGATGTCCAAGTACTCGATGGTGCTCGGGCCGAGTAGGTCGACGTCGACAAACACGGCGCCAAAGCCGTCGGTCAGCGCGGGCGTTGTTTGGTCGGCGGGCGAGAAGAACTCAACCCACGTTACGTTGCTGCCCAGCGGCGTGAACAACCGCTCTTCGCTGAACGTTTGAAACTCGTCCTCGTAGGTCGGATTGAGGTTGGCGAATCGCACCGGCGTGCCGTCGTCCACGTCCCCGCTGAGCGCAAAGCCGGTTCCGGGCGTGCTGAATTCGATGCCGCGGGCACGGGGGCTCGCCCCGAAGTTGAAGAAGTCGCCTGGGAAGTCATTGGGAGACGAAATTGCAGCGGGCGCCGCGTCCCAGTTGATCTGCCGACGGCCATCGGCGAACGACTCGGGCGTAAACGGGTTGAGTGTTCCCAGGGCGTTTCGGAAATCGTCCACCGTCGATTGGATGGCAGCGGGACTCGAACCAGCCGAGCTGAACAACGTGGCGGCGCTGGTGCGTTCGCAGGAAACGCACCAGGCGGTGAGGAGCAAGACGGGCGCAGAAAACGGGCGCAAGCACTTCATGGCAAAGACTCCAGAGAACGGAAAGAGAGAGGCGGCTAGGCCGGAGCCTTCCGCCTGAGGGATCATGCTGGCCGATTCGGCCTGCCACCATGAGATGTTGCTGGGGACCGGTCTCCTTGCGGCGGTCGAACGAAACTTCGATTTTTCTCGCCAACGGTGCGAAGAGATCGCTGGGCCGAACGTTCTTCCGACAGATCGAGTGGCGGCTTTGGGAAGAAACGCGGTCGGAGCCCAGGGGACGCAAGCAAGCCCGGGGGATGTGACATGTGTCTTTTGTGGATGCTACGATTGGCCTCGCAGCCGGCGCCCGCGGGGCGTCACCAGGCATGCCGCCAAAGACCCAACGCCGCCCGCCAAAATGCCCAACGAGCGGTCACCCGCCACCGCGGGGCCCGAGCAGCCGCTCAGCCCCGAGCAGTTTGCCGAGTTGTTCTCGTCAGCTTTTGCAAAGCTGTGGGCGCTGGCGACTGCGCTGGTGGGCGATCGCGCCGAAGCGGAAGACCTGGTGCAAGAGGCCGCCATGGTGGCCCTGCGAAAGCTGGATCAATTCACGCCCGGCAGCAACTTCGCGGCGTGGATGGCGAAGATCGTCCGCATGCACGCTGCGAACTGGCGGAGGAAACAAGCCGGGCGTCGGACCTCGGCCGCGGACCCGGTCAACCTGGACCAAAGGCAGTCTGCGGCTGACGCCGTGCAAGACAACGCGGCGGTCAGCGAATCCGCCGCCGGCAGAACCGAGAGCATTCAGGAGGGCTTTGACGACGTGCTGCTAAGCCACCTGCGACAGATCGACCAAGTCCCGCGCGCCTGCCTGCTGCTGCGTGTGGTGCACGATTTGGCGTATGAGGAGATAGCAGCCATGCTGGAGATACCAAGCGGCACCGCCATGAGTCATGTTCACCGGACGAAGAAGAAGCTGCGAGGTGACATGGCAGGGCACGCGGTGGCGCAGGCGAGTGGCGGGAGCCGAACATGACCAAACCAACTCCCAACTCCGACGGCGCCAAGCCGGTTGACCCGAGGCCGGGCGACGCTGAGTTGCTCGAACGGTTCCTCGACGGAGAGCTTGCGCCCACTGAGTCCGCGGCAGCCGAAAAACGTTTCGCGGAGGATTCCGGCGTGCAGCAAGCAATCGAGATCGACGGGTTAATCAACGCGAGCCTGCGGCGGCAGTTTCAGGCGCCGTCGGTGGACGAGCGGTTCCTCGAGCGGCTGCTCGAGCCGCCGGCGTCACCAGACGCCGAACGCAAGAAAGTGGCGCCACGAACCGCCGCCTCGAAACGCGATAAGTGGATGCGTGTCCTCGCCGTCGCGGTGACGCTGGCGTGCGCGTACATCTGGGGCACTTCCGGCTGGCAACAGCTTCGCGAGTTATGGGAACCCCAGGGCGGCTACAGCGAGCGTGCGGTCGCTCAGGTCTACCAAGAGGCGGTCCAGACGGGGTTCCAACCGGCGTGGCTTTGCGAGGACGACCAGGAGTTTGCCAAGACGTTCGCGGAGCGTCAGGGGCAAGGGCTGCTGCTCAAGCCGCTGCCCAAAGGGGTCCGCATGGCGGGACTCGCGTACCTGTCGGGAGTCACGCCGAACGCGACGAGCATGATGGCCTATGTCGACGACAAGCCGGTGCTGGTCATGGCCGCACGGACGGCGTTGCTGCCGAGCTCATTGCTCAAGCCCGACCCTGGACAAGGCGTCGAGGTCTTCACACGCCAGCTTGGTGAACTGACGCTGATCGAAGCGACACCGTTAGGCGAGCCACGGGTGCTGCCCTATCTCGTCACCGGCGAAGTGCCGCCGGCGCCAACCGGCCATGTGCCGGGAACGCCGTACCCCTAGAGCGGATGAGCCGAGGCGCCGAACCACTCGGCTTGAGAAGGTCCGACGCGAGCGAACTCCGAGCGATTCAGCTCAGCACGGCTTGGAAGAACAAGCCCATGACCAAGAAGCCGACGAGCGCGGCCACCGCCCAAACCCACCACGGCGTACGGTCGAACGGACTCTTGTAGCCCGGCGGGTGGAGCGGATCGTAGCCAAGATCGCCGCTCGCTGAAGCCGGCAGTTTATGCTCCGAGTCGTCAGCGAACTCTTCTTCGAAGATCGTCTTCTTGGGAGTCGAAGGCTTTGGCCGCGGCGCCAACGAGGGGGTCAGCACGTCGGACGAGCCGCTCTTCGAAGACGAGCCTTTGCTTGAGCCCTTGCCTTTGCTGCCCGACTTCGGCCCCTGGCTCGGTTCTTCGTCTTCGATTGGCGCGAGGCCGATGTCGTCTTCGGCCGCGGTGTCGGGGCCGTGCAGCCGGGCCGTATCTCGTTCGGCAGCGGCCGCTGACGAGGCGAGCGTCTCGCTGCTGGCGGGTCGAGACGGCGACGCCGTGGGGGGCGCCACCGAGAAGCGGCTGAGGATCCCGCTGCCGATGCCGCTATCGTCTTCCTCAACGGTGCGTGTCTGACCGCCACCCGGTTTCCGGCCGCGACCGGCGAGCCAGTCGGTGAGCTTCTCCGCCACTTCGCCGGCGGTCTGGTAGCGATCGTCCGCCTTCTTGCACATCATCCGAGCGCAGATCTCAAGCAGCGAGAGCGGCGCATCGGGCCGGTACTTGAGGATCCCCTCGGGCTCCTCAACCTGGTGCTTGAGCAGGCGTTCGGAAATGGTCCCTTCCGGGAACGGCGGACGGCCCACCAGCAAGAAGTAGAGCGTGCAGCCCAGGCTGTAGATGTCGCTGCGGGCGTCGGCGCCGTGACTGTTGAGCGCCTGCTCGGGCGCCAGGTAGTCGGCGGTGCCCAGAACGTTCTCGTCGTTGGCCAGCGTGAGCGACGTCTCGTCGTCCTCGGCCAGCTTGGCCAAGCCCATGTCGAGCAGCTTGACGGTCTTGTGCTTGTCCAGCAGGCAGTTGGCCGGCTTGATGTCGCGGTGCACTAGGCCCATCTCGTGGGCGTGCTGCAGGCCGGCGGCGGCCTGGGCGATGTAGTCCGCCGCCGTCTCGTAATCCAGCGGCCCGCCGTCGCTCACGAGTTGGTGGAGGTCCTTGCCGTCCACGTACTCCATGACGATGTAGTGGACGTCGCCCTCGTTATCGATGTCGTAGGCGCGGACGATGTTGGGATCGTCGAGCCGGGCGACGGCGCGGGCCTCTAACCGGAATCGCTCCAGGTAAGAAGAGTCTCGAACGCGGGCTTTCGGCAGAACCTTGATGGCCACCTGGCGGCGCATCATGACATGCTCGGCCAGGTAAACGCTGCTCATGCCGCCCTTGCCGATCTGGCCGAGCAGCTTGTACTTGCCGAGGCGGAAGCCCTTGTGCTTGCCGGCGAGCAGCTTCTCCGCCTGCCAGGCGGTTAGTAGGCCAGCCTGAATGAGCTTGTCAGCAAGCTCGCGCTGATCGTCCGGCAACTGACCGCGCTCGGTCAGCTTTGTGAGGAATGCCTCGAGGCGGGGCTCGTCAATGACGCCGCTTTGGCGGACGAGTTCGAGGAGTTTGTTGGCGGTTACTTCGGCCATCCGTCACGACGATCCGCGGACCCTCGCCAAGGCTGACCGGCTGAACGCCGAGCACGCCGTGGCGACTTTAGGTTCGGGGACACTGTCAGCCGGCTTCGTCCGGCAACGAGCATCCCGCATCTCGCGTAGCTGTAGTCCTCCTGACCGCATTCCGCCGTCTCATCGTTTGGATGCTATCACGATCACCGCGACACGGTCGCAGAAATTCATGCCAGCCCAGCAAAAAGACGCGAAATCCGCTGCAAACAAAACGCATCCGACTCGGAAAATCGACAAGGCACGTGGTGCAACGGCCGGGATGCGCCCGCAATTCCCCGCTTCACCACACTGTTCCAGTTTACCACTGTCGCCGTAAACCTACCAGCAACTTTCAGTTAGCGATCCGGCCGGCCCGTCACGGCTTGCCGCACGCGCTGCCGGTTGTGCCGACGGTAGCGCTGGCAGGGCTACTTTCCGCTGAATCGGCTCACCAGGGATTCGTCGAAGTAGTTCGCGGCCATTCCCGCATCGACGATTAGCCTCTGCCCGTTGATGCCGGACGAGCGTGGGCTCAGCAAGAATGCCGCGGCGGCGGCCGCCTCCTCGGTCTCAATGGCCCGATGGCGGAGCGTGGCCTGCTCCGCGTAGAGATAAGAGTCCACGTACCCAGGGATGCCGGCCGACGCGCTCGTCTTCAGCAGACCCGGCGCCACGGCGTTAAAGCGGACCTCGGAGAACCGGCTGAACGACTTGGCGAGGAACACAATCGCCGAATCGAGCGCCGCCTTCACGGGCGCCATGAAGCCGTAGTTCTCGCTCGCCATGGTGGTGGTGCTGATGGAGACGGTCACCACTGCGGCGTCCTCGGCCAAGCAGCCCTTGAGCGCCTGAGAGATGGCCACCAGCGAGTAGCACGAGATGTCGAAGGTCCGCAGCATCGCCTTGCGGCTGGTCTCATGGAACGGCTTCACGCCTTCTTCCGGCGAGGAGTCGCTGTAGTCGGCGAAGGCGATGGAGTGGACCAGGCCGTGGATCGTGCCGTATCGCTCCGCAACCGCCGTAGCGAGTTGGTCGATCTGGTCTTGGTGTTCGACGTCGCACACGAAGACGTCGTCTGGCGACCCGACGAGCTTGGCCACCTGCGTCCGCCGCTGCTCGCTGCGGACAGAGTAAACCACCCGGCAATCGGCCTCGGTCAGCAGCTTGGCGATGTGCCACGCCACGCTCTTACGGTTGGCGACGCCCGCAACCAGCACCGTCTTGCCCGCGAGTTGTAAGAAGTCAGCGGGCATTGGCGGTGGCGGCTGATGGTTGCAGGGTGGCGACGCGCGGCCGCGGGGTCGTGTCGCACTCTACTCGGCGCTGGGCTTCGCCGCGTCTTCGATCGCTTGCCGCAGAGAGGCGGCTTCGGCTTGGGGAATCCCGCGAACGAGCAGTCGGCGGAACCTCGTTTCGCTGCCGTGCGTTTGCAGGTGAATGCGTCCCTCGTCAAACACCGGCGAGTTGCGATCAAAGTAGTTCTCAAGCACGGCGTCTTCCACGACCGGTTGTTCGTTGAGCACCACGCGAACGTACGGTCCCACCATGCGGATGTAGGTTCGGTTCCACTCGCCGGTGGGCTTGTCCGCCAGGACGAGCGGCCATTTGCCCGGGCCACGGTTGTTCCACAAGCCGCACGACCCACGGTCGGCGCCGTGCTTGTGGGCGGCCTCGTTCGTTGGGTCCCAAAGCTGCACCTGCGGCGTGTCGCGCAGGTAGACGCCGCTGTCGCCGGTGGGCGACAGCTTCCAGTCAACCCATAACTCAAAGTCGCGGTACTTCTTGTTGGTGACGAGATGCGGCCCGTGTCCGTCGCTCACCAGTTCTTCGCCGTCAACCCACCAGTGCTGGGCGATTTGCGAATCCCACGCGGCTTGCCGTTCGGGCTTGATGGTTCGCGGATCGGCTGTCGATCCACCAGCCCAGCCAGCGAGGTCCGACCCCGGGACTAGAGACTGGAAGCCGGGCGGAACGTCGTCCGGTTCGCCGCCGAAGGCAAAGGCGGTCGACAACGCCGCCGCGGCGCAGCAGGCGAACACCAGGCGAGCCATCTGCTCTTTAACGCTGGATACGGTAGGCATCATCTCGCTGGCTAACCCTGTTGCGGTGCGGTTACGGTGCAAGCGAGCTCCAGTCTAGCCGCCAGCTTGCCGGTGGTGGCGTTGGTAACCTTCGCCCGCATAAAGTACGCCTTCGCAAGGCGCTCGGTCAGGTCGCACTCAATCTTGATGGAGTCTCCCGGGTGCACCATTGCGCGGAACTGGACGTTGTTCAGCCGCGTGGCGACCGGCACGCCGCCGGGGGTTTCGCCGGCTTGCTCGCGCTTGGTGATGTCGCTCAAGAGCACCGCCGCCGCCTGCAGGCTCGCCTCGCACAGCAGCACGCCGGGCGTGAGCGGGTAGTCGGGGTAGTGCCCCTGGTACCAGAACTCTTCGCCGGTGAACTTCTTGCCGCAAACGATCCGCTCGTCCGACTGCTCGATCACCTCATCGATCAGCAAGAACGGCGGCCGGTGCGGAATAGCGGCGTGAATCTTCTCAAGCGACATAGCGGGCGGGAATGCGCGGTGACGGATGACAGGCGTTGGAGCAACCGTAGCACTAGCCGCTCGCCCGGCCTAGGCGCCGTCACTCGGGATCGACCCCCGGCGCCCCCCAGTTGGGGTCGGGCACGCGTGACGCGGCCAGCAGGCGCTCCGCCTTCGCCACCAGATCGGGGCGGTCTGCCGCGAGATCGTGTGATTCCGCTCCATCGACGCTGAGGTCGTAGAGCTCCAGCGGCGTGCCAGCGCCGTTGCGGACCGCCTTCCAATCGCCAAAGCGGACCGCCTGCAACGGATTGGGAAACCCGCCAGGCCACGCCGGGTTGTTGTGCAACTCCCAGTAGAAGCACTCCCGCGATGGGGCCGAGCCGCCCTTGAGAAACGACACCAGCGACAGCCCATCCGCCACGTCGTCGCCAGGCAGCTCTCCGCCGGCAATCTCAACGGCCGTCGGCAGGAAGTCCCAGAACGCCCAGGGCTCGTCCGTCACCCGGCCAGCGGGAACGACAGTCGGCCAGCGCGCCAACGCTGCCTGGCGGAGGCCGCCCTCGTACAACGTGTTCTTGCTGCCGCGGAGCGTGCCGCCCATCGTCTGGTCGAAGCGGCGCCCGATGTCCGACTTTGGCTTGAACGAGGAACCGTTATCGCCGCTGAAAACGACTAATGTGTTGTCGTCGATGCCTAGTTCCTCAAGCAGAGCCAGAAGCCCGCCGACGTCGGAATCGAGCCGCGAGACCATCGCGGCGTAGTTCTTTTCCTTTTCGCTCCAAGGCTTATCGCGGTAGTCACCTTGATCGTCGATCTCATGCCGGCCGTGCGGCAGCGTGATTGCGTAGAAGAGGAAGAACGGACGCTCGTGGTTCTCGCGGACCCACGCCAGGGCGGAGTCTTGGATCAGGTCTTGCGAGTAGGTCGTCTGCCGCTTCGGCGGCCGATTGCCCGGCAGCTGGAATCGCTTGTCGTTGTCGTAGAGAAACGAAGGGAAGTAGTGGTGGGCGTGCCGCTGGCAGTTGTAGCCGTAGAAGCGGCCGAAGCCCTTCTTGAGCGGGCTGCCGGTGGTGTCGAACATGCCCATGCCCCACTTGCCGAAGCATCCAGTGGCGTAGCCTTGCCGCTGCAGCAATTGGGCGACCGTCACCGTCTCGGCCGGCAACGGCAACTGGCCTTCGCCGGGCATGATCTCGTAGTTGCCACGCACCGGGCAGTGACCGGTGTGCAGGCCGGTTATCAGAACGCTCCGCGACGGCGCACAGACGCTGGTCCCGGCGTATGCCTGCGTGTACCGAGTGCCCTCCGCCGCCATCCGATCAAGGTGGGGCGTCCGAATTAGCTTCTGCCCGTAGCACCCAAGATCGCCCTGGGCGACGTCGTCGCTGAGGATGAAGACGATGTTGGGCTGAGCGGCCGCGAGTACATCGCCAGCGATAAAGACGGTAACGCATAGGATGGCGAATAGCCGCCATCCGCTCAACCTGTAGACCGAGAAGACTGCCCACGACACCAGAGCGAGACGGGGCTGATTTCGTAGCCCGTGACGCAGCCTGTTAGCGGGTCGTGGACATTGACCACTATCCGAACAACCGAAGGTTGCCGGATTGCCCGCTATGGTTTGCGTACGTTGGCCAATCGGGCTCGTAATCCTGCGACTGGTCGCCCCAAACATGCCAGTCTTCGCCATGCCGCCCCCTTGCGAACAGCTCTAGATAAGGGCCAGGACTACAAGCTTCGATGACTTCGTAGAGTTCATCAGGCTTACGCGAATGTTCCCGTTTCCTGCTCTTTATGATATTCACTTGCCGACGCCCGGGCGCCAGAGTGCGGAGCTTCCCACGAATTCCGAAGAGAACAAGCTCGGTCGTGTTCCGAAAGTAGAATCCAACGCCGCGGCCGTCCGGCCCACCATCTTTTCGGATCTTGTGCCACACGATGTTAGTCTTGTACTCAAAGCCCCAAGCTTTCATCACATCGAGACCGTACTGCAGTAGTGCATTCGGAACCCACAAGTACAGGTGGCCAGCTTCGGCGGCGGCAAGTGATACGGGGATCTCCTTGATCTGCTCCAAGCTGAGCGTGTCGTACCTAGACAGCCGCTTATGCTCAGGAGCGACTTTGCCAGTCCGGTTCGAAAACTGCCACGGCGGGTCGGCAAGGATCGTGCCACAGTCGAGCCCCGAACATTGATCAGCGAAGTCTTGCGCCGCAGTCATGTCAACATCCTGTTTACATTGAGTCTTCGTAGAGCTTCTTCGTGATCCCGAGAACTAGACTCGGACAACCGGCTCCTCCGCCACCTTCGATCCGCGGAAGTAGCTTCGACATGTGCGTCGTTGACGCGCCAAACGAAGCACCACGGCCTATCTCCTGAAAGAGGCCTTGCAACTCGTCTGCGTGAGTGACGATTACGCCAACGCTGATGGCCCTGAGGTCGAAAAGTAGACGGAAATTGTTCAGGTCGCGGTCATAGAACGGGTCTTTGTTATTCCACTCGATCTCCAGCGCCACGCGGTTCTTGTAGCAGTCGATCTTGTGGGTCGGCGACTCCATGGTCTTATCATCGACCGTGACAGAAGTCGAGAAGTCTTTCTCCTCCCATCCTCGCTTGAGCAGGAACTGGTCGACCCACTCCGAGACACCTGACTTACGCCCCCCACCAACGACAAGCCAGCTCTTCCGTAGCCGAAAGGCCTCCAGCACGTCAATGATGTCTGCCCACTCACTTGGGAAGTCCTCTTTCAGGATCGCACATGCGTGCTTCCATTCGTGGACTTCGTAGTGAGTGCGAATGAAGCTCGGCATGAGGTCTAAGCTCATCAGACTTGATCCGGTCTTTGCGACGGCTCGCGACTCAGCTCGCCGCCATGTCTTCCACCACGGCCTGCTCGTCCGCCGCGGTACTGCGCGAGCTGCTATTCATCAGTTGGTTGTCGACCTCGTTGGCGACGATCACGCCGTAGTTCATCGCGCCCAGCCAGCCGCTCATGATGATGCCCACGCTGCCGGCGTGGTACAGGCCAGTGACCTGCTGCGGGAGCGCCCGGCTGACGGCCAGGCCCTCGAACTTGGTGCCGAAGCTCGCCCCCGCCGGGTGGTGCGTGTAGTGGCGGAAGCTGCGGGGCGTGCTCGCCTCGACGTGCACCGCCCGCTCGCGGATCCGCGGCACGTACTTCTCGAGCGCATCGAGCGTCGTCTCGCACAGATCCTGTTTGCTCGCCTCGTACTCGTCGTCGGGCAGCTCGGCCCAGTCCTTGTAGTGGGCGTTGGTGCTGCTCACGATCAGGCACCGCGGCTTGGCCTGCGGCCGCGTCTTGGGATAGTAGAAGCTGTACGTGCGGCTGGTGATGTCACGAGAGAGCAACGCC
>JBCDJN010000133.1:0-12929 GCA_039414355.1 Planctomycetota bacterium
CTTCTTGGCGGTCTTCTTCTTTGCCGCCTTCTTCTTCACCTTTTTCTTGGCGGACTTCTTCTTGGGCGCCGCCTTCTTCTTGGCGACCTTCTTCTTCTTGGCCACAACCAATCCTCCGTAGGGTGCCGCGGCGGAGTTGAGGATGCGTTCACCGTCGCGACGAGCGACAGGTGACACGTCTTGCTCCCAACTCACAGCCGCCATCGGGTAAGGGCCTGCTCATCCCGAGCCAGCCCCCGACCGCTTCGTTCAAGCCAAGTTCACCGCCGCGTTGCGTCTTGTTCAACCTTCTTGCCGCATGACGAATGAGTCACGAAGCGTGCGTTGAGTCGAACGTCGAGCGATGCGTTTGATGAGCAAAGCACGAACAACAGTCGGTTCATTCGTGGTAGTTGTACGAATCGTTTCCTTTTCTGCAACATGTTTTCCCGACTTCCGCGCAGACTTCTTCGCCAAACTTTGGCTCGCGATCGACGAAGCGCGCCGCGAATCGATCGAAGATACCGCGCGCTAGAACAATGAAACGCGCGTTCCATCGCCAAGAACGCGGCAAGGTTGATCGCAACAACGACGTCTTCCAAGCACGCGCGCTTCAAGCGGCTTTGCTCTTCGCAGCGACAAGCTCGTCGTCAACGAAAGCGACCGCGAACCGTTCGATCCAGCATGCTTCGAAGCGTTGAGAAGCAGGGGCCACACCTCTTTGAAGCGCCACGGCTTGATGTGGATGGGGTCGAAGCCGTACCACTCGCTGCGTAGCGGCGTGTGGCGTGCGCCTTGGTTCGACGCGTGTTGCTTGACCGCCTCGTTCACCTGCGAGGCGACCGCCGAGAGGTGCGTTAGCGTTTGCCCCCACGCGGGGAAGAAGATCGTGCGAAAAATCCGGTAACGCACCGGTCCCAAGCCGGTCACTTCGGGCAGCGGCAGACCGGTCACCGCAACATCGGCGCCGGCGTCGGCTAGGCGATCGACGCACTCAGCCACCCAGCCGGCGAGTATCTCGGGCTCGACGCGATAGAACAGATCATTGCCGATGTCGGTTAGCAACGCCGTGGTTGGCAGCGGTTCGCGCTCGGCGAGGGCTTCCCACAGCCCGCACTGCAAGATGCCCGGCAGCGCCCGGCCCGGCACGCTGGACCACTGCCCGTATGACCGCCCGTGCCCCATGGCCAGCAGGATGTCTGCCGGGCCGTGGCCGAGCGATTGGGCGGTCGCCACAAGCTGCGGCAGGCCCACGCTCACGTTGCTCGCCCCCAGCACCACCACGCGGTGCGTCGGCGCCGGCTGAGCTTCGGTCACCGCCACCCGCCTCCACGCATCGACCGGTACTGCTCTAGCGTCTGGTAGTTGTTGATGCCGATCGCCGCCAGCAACACCACGTTCCAGAGGCTGCCGGTCCACTGCCACATGAGAACCGCGGCGATCGCGCAGGCGATCATTGAGACCCAGAGTGAGACCACGATCCCGCGATCGGGCCGCAGAACCATCGTGAAGACCTCACGCGAAACGCGGCCACCATCCAGCGGGTAAATGGGCAGCAGGTTGAAGATCCCCCAGAAGATGTTGATCGCCAGCAGGAAACTGGCGAGCGTCGCGAGCATGGGCGAGATCGACACAACCTGTGGAGCGACTAGGTAAACCAACGCCGCCAGCACAAACCCCGCGCCGGGACCGGCGAGCGAGATGGCGATCTGCCGCCACGGCGTATCGCGCACGCCCGGGGCCGACGCCAAGCCGCCGAAGCCGTACAGGATGATGCTCGGCCGACCGCCCCAATGGCGTTGCAGCACCGCGTGACCGAGTTCGTGCACGAGGATCGAAACGAACACCGCCGCGAACCATAGCACCGCCCGCTCGGGCTCGCCCGGTCCCAGCAGCAGACACACGATCCAGAAGAACGGGTGCACGCGGACCGGGAAGCCGAGCAGGCGGAAGTTCAGGTCCGCCGGCGTTGGCGAGGGGTCGGCGAAAGGCACGGGCTGTCAGAAGGTAGAAGGAAGAAGTCAGAAGTGACGTCCGTGGTCGCCCGATTGTAGGGTCAGGCGGCTTGGCTGACTTGTTCGTTCTTGCCGAGCGTTTGGCAGAAGTAGTCGGCGGCCCGCTGCGAAGCGCCGCCGTGGCCCACTTCGGCACGCAGGGCCTCAAGCTTCGCCACGCGGTCCGCGTAAGCCGCTTCGTCGGTAAGCCACTCGATCGCGTGCGCGGCGAGCTGCTCGGTGCGGTCTTCGCACGTCAGGTACTCGGGCATCAGCACGTGGGCGTCGCGGGGGTCGTTCGGGTCGTAAACGCCAACCTCTTCGGGGAACAGCTCGCTGGCCGTCAGCAGGTTCACCAGCGTGATGTAGCGGACGCGGCGGAAGTGCTTCTGCACCCAGAAGGCGAGGCGTGAAATGCGATAGACGATCGCCGTCGGCTTGGCGTGGTAGAGCAGCTCTAACGACACCGAGCCCGACACAGCGATGCAGCACTTGGCCGCGGAGATCAGCTCCGGCGTTCGTCCGATGTGCACCTCGGCTTCAACGTTCGATTCGGCGAGCCGCGACTCGATCAATCCTCGCTGCGACTCCTTGTACCCGGCGATGGCGAAACGCACGCCCGGCACACGCTCGGCAACCTTCGCGGCCGCCTTGAGTTGATCGGCGAGGTTCGCCTTCACTTCTTGCGTCCGCGAGCCCGGCAGGATGGTGACCAACGGACCCGGCTGCGAGCCAGCGGCATTGACGAACGCCTCGTCCCGCTGCTGGGCAATGAGCTCGTCGAAGTACGGATGGCCCACGTGCGTGGCGTGGCAGCCGCGCTCGCGGTACCAGGCGACTTCAAACGGGAGTTTGACCAGCACGTGGTCGACGTCGCGTCGCATCTTCTTCACCCGCCAGCCGGCCCAGCCCCAGAGCTGCGGCGCGCCGTAGTAGTAGACGGGGATGCCGTGCCGCTTGGCGTGGCGGGCGATGTGCCAGTTGAAGCCGGGGTAGTCGATCAGCACCACCGCGTCGGGACGGTGCTGCTCAAAGTACTTGGCGGCGCGGCGGGCGTAGCCGATGAACTTGTGCAGGTTTAGCAGCACGCGCACAAACCACATGATCGCCAGCTTGGTCAGGTCCTCGTGCAGCTCGGCGCCGGCGGCGGCCATCTTCGGACCGCCGTAGCCAACGAACCGCCACTCACCCCCGCCGGGCGCCGGGCGCGACTTGAGCTCGCGGATCAGGTTGGCGCCGTGCAGGTCGCCCGAGGGTTCGCCAACCGAAAAGAAGATCGTCATGCCAGGCCCGTGGGCGTCGCCGAAGTGGACAGAAACCAACGCGGCGGGAGTATCCCAGATTGCCCGAAATGACAGAACAGCAGTCGGAAGGGGCTGTCGGCCCGTGGCTCTTGGCCTTTGGCAGCCAAGTGGGCGTCGCAAGCTTGGCCATCGGCGAGTTGCCACCGGCCCAAAGCAAGACGGGCGCCCCAAGGCATGGCCGGGGCGCCCGTGGGCAAGATGGAGTGTTGGAAAGACGGGCGTTGGTGTTGCAGAGATCGGGTTTTCGTTAATGGAGAAGGAAACGATTCCGCACGGCGGCGGTCTGCTAGCCGCCGTCGGTTCGGTCATTCGACCGTCTTCCTCTGCCGCTGCAATCGGTCTGACGCGCCGCAAGCCGCACACCGTGGCGGCGGTTCAGCTCGTCGAGCAAGCTCCCAGCGTTTGCGGCTGCGGGTGGCGTTAGCCTGAAGCCAAGGACCGCGGTCAGGGCAGCGGTGGATGGGCGATTGGGCATCGTTAGACTCCTTCCATGGTTGGACCGTGGGCGGGGTTCCATTCCGCCGGTCGGGATAAGTGATCCCCGGCGCCGCTGCCGAGGGATGCGGAGTTGTTTGACAGGCCGGGCCGATTCGCTAAAGCGAATGACGCGGCTCGCGGAGCCGGTGCGTTTGGGCGCCGGCTACGAGCAGCAGAAGCAGCCCGCCGCCGAACACCGCCGCGGCGCCAACCGCTCCGAAGAGCCAGCCGACAACCGGCGAACCGACGATCACCGGTAGAGCAAGGCACATGCCAAACGCGCTGACAAACCTTGGATGGTCCGCCTCGCTAGAGATCTCAAGCGTGTAGTTGATGAGGATCCGGATCGTCACCGGCATGTACCCCAGCGGCGCGAAGACCAACCAGAACCACGCCCGCCCTACTTCCGGTGGCACGGCCATCAAGGCGAGAACGGACGCCGGCCCAAGGCACAGGCCGTACACGCAGAAGTGCAACGCCTTGCGGTTTCCGTAGCGATCGGCCATTGGGCCAGCCACCAGACTGATGGCCGCCGTAGCGGCGTTTTGAACGCAGATCCAGAGCGTCATCGCCGACAGGTCGAGGCCAAACAGCTGCTTGCCAACGGTTTGGTAGTGCGGGAACAGCATCAGGTTCACGCTCGCTAGCGCCGCGAGGATTCCCACCGCCCGCGCGTCGGGGTGGGTGCGGACCACGGTCCACGCGTCGTGAAACTTCTGCCAAGGGTTTGTCGATTGTTCCGTAAAGTTGTCGGGCGTTTCTGCCGCAGCGGTTAGCGACAACGCCGCGGCGACAAAGGCGACCGCCGTCGCCGCGAAGACCCAGCCGAAGCCGCCGTCGTCCATCGCCAACCACGCCGGCAGCAACCACCAGGCGGCAAGGATCGCCAGCGGCGCGCCAACCAGCACCGACGCCATAAAGAGCCGCCCCCGCAGGTCGGCGCGGATGAGCTTGCCGTGCAATGCGTGGCAACCCAACTGGTTCACGCCCGTGAGACCGAAGAAGACGCCGTACACGGCGAGGAAGAACCACGGCATCCACCCGGCGGCCGCTCCGCCTTCGCCCCGCCACAAGCCGGTGGCCCAGACAAGCGAGAGCAGCGCGAACGGCGCTGCCATGGCGCCGGTCGAAGCGATCACCGACCATTTCTTCTTGGGCGTCGTCTTTAGCCGAGCTGCGTAGAGCAGCGGCGGCACGCTGAGCCCGATGCGGTTGAGCACAGGCAGCAGCCCCAGCATGAACGGCGTCGCCCCGATGTAGCTGAGGAAGACCGGCATGACGATGCTCTCGGTCTTAAAGATCCAGCCCACACGCAGAAGCACCGAGTGCACCGCTAGCACCACAAAGTTGCGGGCCTCAGACGCCTGGGCCGGCGAGATCGACGCCGGCGCGGCGGTTTGCGTCGGGGCTGGCGGGGGATCGGCGAGGCGGGACACGGCGGGCGCCGGCGGTGGGGGGGAACGCGGAGCCGGCTCGCTTGCGGCGGTCGGCTCAGGGCAGCAGCATCTCGAGGTAGCTCCGCTGCTCGGGCGACGAAAGCCCCAACAGCCGTGCCAGGTCTCCCACGCGGAGCGAAGCGGGACCGACCTGCGACTCGATAGCCTGGATCTCGAGCTCGATGTACGAGCCGAGTCCCTCAACCTCGTCGCAGGCCACTTCGACTTCGCCGCCGCCGTGCGTCAGCCGCCAGGGCGTGCGGGTCTTGCGTACCTCGGCCACGAGCTGAAACCCCAGGGCCTCCAGCAAGTGCATCCACTGGTCGCCCGCCTCGGGCGTGTCGCCCAACGGCAGTTCGATCTCCGGCCGCGTCTTGCTGGTGGAGCCAACCCTCGGGCCTTTGTAGGTGATCCGCCGCTCGTCGCCCACTACACGGATGCGGAGTGCCTCGTCCGTTTCGCCGAAATCGCGGCTGGGGTGCGAGAAGTACGCGTCCGTCTGGCGAACGGTGGGCTGCTGCTCCGCCCCGAGCTCCTCAAGCCGCGACGACAACGCGTCCAGGTCTTCGACCGGGAACTTGAGCTCGACTTCGTACTCGACGACGCTGCTTTCGCTCTTTTCGATCATCGCAGATACGTGGGCTTTGAGATGTTGAATCCGTCGGCGCCGCGGGCGGCGACGCCCTCCGCGTCGAGCGCCCAAACCGGCGAGATCTCAACGGGCGTGTCCTCGGCCACGGTCGCCCCCGCATCGCGGAGCCAGCCGGCGTGCTGGTCGACCAGGAAACGCTGCACGTACTCCGCCGTGTCCTTCGGCGCCCCCGGAGCGTTCTTGAGCGGGGCGAAGACCTCCTCCTCGGCATACTCCACCACGATCGGTCGCTCGGCCCGCGGCAGCAGGTCGAAGATGAACCGCTCGAACTTCAGTGCGTTCGGTTCGCTCGGCGTGACGTCGGCGCCCGACGCGTCGATGTGCGGCACCTTCTTCTTCGCGATGTGAAACGGGAGCGCGTCCTTCAAAGCCAGCATCCGCTCCAAGAACGCGACGCCGAACACGTGCACCGCGATGCTGCCCGCCCAGAACCGCAGTTGCCCGTCGCCGTCGCGTTGCTCGGCGACGTCGTCCGGCATATCGCTGTACTCGATCACGTTGATGCGGCCGTCGATCATGCCGAAGTTGCCGAGCTTGTCCTTCGCCTCCTGCTTGGCGACCGCCATGCTCGTCAGCTCGCTGTCGGCAAGCAGGTGGTAGCCGAGGAACTCGGCGTCGCCGATGGGCACCATCGGGTTGTCCACCTGCAGGTAGAACAAGTGCTCGATGCCGCGACGCTGCATGTGCTCGGTGGCGCCAGACGTTGCAAGCGCGGCGACCGTGCCGCCGTGGCCATCGGGGCTGAGGAACAACCGATCCTTCGCCGCCATGAGCAGCTTGCCCGTCTCGCGATCGACGGCCGGCATGGTGCCCTGGCAGAAGATGAACAAGTCGTCCTCGGCCAAGCCAAAGCGTTCGTTCTCCGCGAGGAACGCCACTTGGTCTTCGTGCGTCGCCGGGCTGGTCATCAGATAAACGGGCACGCTGCGTCCATGGCGATTGGCGAGCGCCACCGCCTTCTCCAAGTGAACCTGCAGCAGCGTGGCCTGTGAAACCGGACCGATGGGGAACATGCCCTTCGGCTTGTCAAACCCCAAACGGCTGCCCTGCCCCCCGGCCACCAGCAGCACGCCGATTGTCCCCTCGTCGAGCGCCTGTTTGCCACGGGCCGTGGCGTCCGCCGGCGTGATGCCCAGGCCGCCGGGATTGCCGGACTGGCGATCCGCCAACCGCATCGCCGGCGGCGGCTCCGCCCGGCGGGCCAGCTCCGCCCAGTCGGGCTGATCGGTGTCCCCGCCGTGCAACTCGGCGATTTGCTCAAAGTCCACCGCGGCAATCTGCTCGGCCAGCAGCTTTTGGCCGGTTGGCGGCAGCGCGTCCCAGAAGGCGACCAGGTGCTGCTGATTGTGGGCCGTGAGCTTGGTGGTCAATTCAGCGGGAGCGGGCATGGCGGCGGAAGGGCGGCTGTAGTGGGCGGCAGAGTTGGGCGGGGCGAGAACGGGTACAATAACAGCGCTCTGGCCGCCTTTCAGCCCTCTTCACGCCACGTGGGACCGAGTGACCGAGAACCCGTTCGAATCGCCGAACACGCCTGCAGCCAGCGGCTCTCGCCGACGCCGGCGGTTCTACGCCCGCGGACCCCAGCAGCGGCGCCGACGACAGCAAGCCGGCTGGGTCTTCGTTTCGAGCTTTGTCGGGATGACGCTGTTGGTGCTTGCCGAGGTCTTCGTGGTCGGCGAGAAGGAGTTGGAGCGGCGAATCGCGGCGTCCGGAGCGATGATCGGTCTATCGCCGGCGGCTTCGTTTTGGACGTGGGCGGTCGTCGTCGGTGCGTTCTTGTTTGTGTTGTGGGCTGGCGGGATGACTCTGTTGGTCTCGAGCAACCCACCCCGCCAACAAGCCCGTCGCCGGCTGCTCGCCCGCCGCCCGGCGCAGGCGGATGCCAACCGCCAGACTAAGTTCCAAGAGCTGGCGCCCTAGTGACGCAGAACCCGTTCGAATCGCCGCAACCCGAGCCCGATTCGCCGTCTCGTCACTGGTTCTACGTGCACGGCACCAAACGACGGCGACGGCGTTACTTGGCCGGGAACGTGGTGGTTGGTCTTCCGTTGATCCCGATCATGGGTGGCTTGCTGATGAAGCTGCTTTGCCTGTTTTTGCCAAGAGCAGCGGCACAAACCATTGGGGATTGGGCGGACACTATTGTGCTGCCGCTCGGCAGGGGGCCGTGGCTGACGCTCTTCATGGCCGCGATGGTCGCCGTTAGCTCCATCGTCACACGATCCGCCCAGCCCCGGGGCAAACGACGGTGGGAGCGAACGAGAATCTGGAACAAGGCCCTCGCTCCCTGGCCGTTTCGTCGTGCCCGGCTGGCCGTGCGGCGGCGGAGATGACTGACGCCCCGGCAATCGCTAGTTGTCGGCCGGCTCGCCGGCGGGCTCGACCGATGTGATGTTCACCAGCGACAGAAGGGTCGGCCGCATCGCACCCGCTCGCCGTGTGAGCACCGCGGCCGAGTAGTCACCGATGATGATGAACTCGGGGCTCTGAACCACGAACTCGTCGGCATCGTTCATGCGGATTTTGATCGGGCAGTGCTTGAGTTGCCCCTGCAGGTCTTCTTTTTCCATAGAGTGCTCAGGCCCGGGTTCTTTCGCCTTGTTTTGGCGGCCCGTTGCCGCCCGCACATCGCTCCAAGTATACTCGCGGACTTGTACCAGCGGCCAGCGAACCAGCACGCCGCCGCGAGCGCAACTTCCCAAAGGCGTCCAGGAGAATCCCACGTGGCATCCGGCAACTACTTGTTCACCAGCGAATCGGTCAGCATGGGCCACCCGGACAAAGTGTCCGACCAGATCTCCGACGCGATTGTTGACGACATCCTCGCGGGCGACCCCAACCCGGGCGACGCCCGCGTGGCGGTTGAGACGCTCTGCACCACCGGCCAGGTGGTCGTTGCTGGCGAGGTCCGCACCAGCCACTACGTCGACGTGCAGAAGGTGGTCCGCGAGACCATCAAGAAGATCGGCTACACCGACCCGTCGATCGGCTTCAGCCACGACTGCGGCGTGCTAAACGCCATCCACGAGCAGTCGGCCGACATCGCTCAAGGCGTGGACAAGGCGTCCGACGTGGACGGCGAGCAGGGCGCCGGCGACCAGGGACTGATGTTCGGCTACGCCTGCAACGAGACCGACGTGCTGATGCCGCTGCCCATCCACCTCTCGCACCGCATCGTGGAGAAGCTCGCCCAGCTCCGCGACAGTGGCGAACTCGCTTACCTGCGGCCTGACAGCAAGAGCCAAGTCACCGTTGAGTACGGCCCGGACAACAAGCCGATCCGCATCGACACGATCGTCGTTAGCACGCAGCACGACGAATCGATCCTCGCCCCCAGCGGCGACGTCATCACCGACGAAGCGAAGCAGGAGTTGATCGAGAAGGCGATCAAGCCGTGCCTGCCCGCCGAGTACGTGAGCGGCGAGATCACCTACCACATCAACCCGACCGGCAAGTTCGTGATCGGCGGCCCACACGGCGACACGGGGCTGACCGGGCGGAAGATCATCGTCGACACCTACGGCGGCCGCGGCCGGCATGGCGGCGGCGCCTTCAGTGGCAAGGACCCCTCCAAGGTTGACCGCTCCGCCGCCTACATGGCCCGCTACGTCGCCAAGAACATCGTCGCCGCCGGCCTGGCGGACGAAGTCGAGGTGCAGCTCGCGTACGCCATCGGCGTCGCCGAGCCGGTGAGTGTGAACGTCAACACGTTCGGCACCGGCAAGGTGGATAACGAAGCCCTGGTCGGCCTGATCCGCGAGCACTTCAAGCTAACGCCGCGTGGCCTGATCAACGAACTGGGCCTCACCAAGCCCGTGATGAGCCAGACCGCCGCCCACGGCCACTTCGGCCGCGAGCCCGGCCCCAACGGCGAGTTCAGTTGGGAGAAGACCGACAAGGCCGAGGCGCTCGCGAAGGCCGCCGAAGGCTTGGCGGTGGCCAGCTAGAAGTCTCACCGCAGAGATCGCAGAGAACGCAGAGGAAGTGTCAGGGAACCCCCGGGCACTTCCTTTGCTTTTTCTCTGCGTCCTCTGCGTACTCCGCGGTGAATCCATGAGCTACCGCATCGGCCTCGGCGAAGACACGCACCGCCTCGAACCCGGCGGCCCGCTGCGGCTGGGCGGCGTCGATGTGCCGCACAACAAGCAGGCGGTGGGCCACTCCGACGCGGACGTCCTTCTGCACGCCATCACCGACGCCCTGCTGGGCGCCGTCTCCGACCACGACATCGGCAGCCTCTTCCCCAACACCGACCCGGCCAACGCCGGCCGCGACTCGGCCGACTTCCTGCGGGCCGCCTACCAGGTGGTGGAAGACGAGGGCTACGAGCTGGCGAACCTCGACTGCGTGGTCGCCGCCCAGCGCCCCAAGCTGCTGCCGTACAAGGACGCCATCCGCCAGCGGATTGCCGAAATTCTCGATGTCCCCGCCGCCGCCATCGGCCTGAAGGCGAAGACCGGCGAGAACGTCGGCCCCGTCGGCCGCGAAGAGGCAATCGAAGCCCGCTGCGTGGCGTTAGTGGCACGCTCGGATTAACCGTCTCGGTCTCTTCTACTGCCGGTAGCGATCGATCCGCTAATCGAAATCAACTCGCAAGCCGCCGACCGACTTGGCTGCAAGGTTGTAGATGAACGCTCCAACCAAACCGCCTAGGAACCCGAAGACAATCAGGCCGATAAACATGCCCACCAGTGCGCCAATCGCAGCTCCTGCCCCCTGGGCGTCGCCGCTGCCGACGGCAGCGATCAAGAGGATAGGGACGTAGATCAATGCAAACGCGCCGTACAGCAAGGCTGCGACTTTGCCAGCTTGCAGCGGGTGGACGTAGCGGAGCGTGAAAGTTCCCCTGGCAGACCGGAGGTAGTCTGGGGTGTCACTGGGACCGCCTTCTATGGGTGCTTGAAAGGGGTTGTCGCTCACGGCGTCTCCTAAGTTGCTTTGGGGGTCAGTTTCGGCTTCAGTCTTTCTTCGAAGCCCAGAGGGACGGTAGGCTACCGCAATCCTCCCGCTCACCCAACGACGCCTACAAGAAGATGCCGGCCGAGACCCAAACCGCGTTCGCCCCCGCGACCGACCTCACCCACCCGTCGCTGCACGTCTACAACACGCTCAGCAAGCAGAAGGAGCCGTTCACCACGCTCGCTCCCGGCAAGGTGGGCGTCTACCTCTGCGGGCCCACCGTCTACGCCCAGGCCCACATCGGCCACATGGTGGGGCCGGTCATCTTTGACTGCATCAAGCGGTACCTCACCTACTGCGGCTACGACGTCACGTGGGTGGTCAACATCACCGACGTAGACGACAAACTAATCGCCAAGGCCAACGAGCGCGGCATCACCATGCTCGAGGTCGCCGAGGAGAACATCCGCGACTACGAGGAGAACCTCGCCGCGTTGGGCGTCGACCAGATCGACCACTTCCCCCGCGCCACCGACTGCATGGGCGAGATCATCCAGTTCGTTGAAGACCTGGTCGACCGCGGCTTCGCCTACGAGGCGGGCGGCGACGTCTACTTCGACTGCGGCAAGGACACCAGCTACGGCAAGCTCTCCAACCGCTCGCTCGACGCCATGCAGGGCGACGGCGGCGAGGGGGGCGCCGGCCGCAAACGCTCGGCGGCGGACTTCGCCTTGTGGAAGTCGGCCAAGCCAGGCGAGCCGAGTTGGGAGAGCCCGTGGGGCGACGGCCGGCCGGGCTGGCACATCGAGTGCTCGGCGATGAGCAAGAAGCTGCTCGGCGAGTCGTTCGAGATCCACGGCGGCGGCCTCGACCTGGTCTTCCCGCACCACGAGAACGAGGTCGCCCAAAGCGAGTGCTGCCACGGCAAGCCGATGGCGACCTACTGGGCCCACAACGGCCTGCTGCGAAAGGACAGCGCCGCCGGCAAGATCGGCGGCCGCGCCGACAGAAACGCAGCCGAAGGTGGCGAGCCCGGAGCGTCAGCGACGGGAGCCGAAGACACCGGCGGCAAGATGTCCCGCAGCAAGGGCGCCGGCGGACTTGCCGACCTGATCAAGTCACAAGGCGGCGAGCGGATCCGCTTCTTCCTGCTCCGCACCCATTACCGCAGCACGGTGCTCTTCAGCGAGCCGGCCATCGAAGAGGCGGGCGTTGGCCTCGATGGCTTCTACCGCCTCTTCAAGCGTTACACCCGCGTCACCGGCAATGACTTCTACGACCTGCCGGCCTGTGGTTTACGCGGCGCCGAGATCGAAGGCCTGAGCGACGAAGCCGCCGCCGCGCGGGCGAAGTTCCACTCCGCGATGGACGACGACTTCAACACAGGCGGCGCCACCGCCGAGCTGTTCGAGCTGGCCAAGATCGCCAACAAGCAGTGCGAAGCGGGCGACCTCGAGGGCGCCGGCAAGAGCGACGCCGCGGCCGTCGCCGAGTTCACCGCCACCGTGACGCTGCTCAAGCAAATCGCCGGCATCCTCGGCATCTTCCACGAGCCCCCGGCGTCAGCCGGGGGGGCGAGCGACGAGTTGCTCGCCCAAGTCATGCAATTGGTCATCGACCTCCGCGCCGAGAGCCGCAAGGCAAAGAACTTCGCCGTGGCCGACGCCATCCGCGACGGCCTCGCCCCCACCGGCATCACCCTCGAAGACCGCGCCGGCGGAACGGAATGGGAGGGCGGCGGAGACGACGCGACCGAGGCGGTCATGCAGATGCTGATCGCCCTCCGCGCCGACGCCCGAGCCGCGAAAGACTTCGCCACCGCTGATGCGTTGCGTGACCAACTGGCCGCCATCGGCGTGACGATCGAAGACCGCGCCGGCGGAGCGGAGTGGTCCGCGAGCTAGCCGGTTAACGAGGAAAGCCCCCGCATGCGACATAAGATCTAACTCGAACGCTCGGACGAGGGCGTCGTCGTTTCCGTTCTAGGCCCGCCAGGATGGCACTGATAAATCGACGGCGACTAAGCGACGCCAACACCCACCAGGCGATTCAGCAGGATCTGATCCGCAAAGTGAATCATGATGCTGTGATCGCTGCACAAAGAAGGGCGAGGTGAGGTACTACGTTGTTCCCATCACAAAGAATGAGACGGCTCAGAGGCTTCTCACTAGCGACGTTACTTGCAGTC
>JBCDJN010000134.1:0-12276 GCA_039414355.1 Planctomycetota bacterium
CCCACCAACAAGCTAGTAGGACGCAGTCCGCTCCCAGGCCGGAATCGCACCTTTGCTCCGGAGAGATTATCCAGCATTACCACGCCTTTCGGCGAGCTATTCTGGAGCCTGGGGCACGTAACTACGCGTTACTCACCCTTTCGCCGCTGTCCAGGTCTAATGCAAGCAAAAAACCCTTCTCGCTCGACTTGCATGCCTAATCCATGCCGCCAACGTTCATTCTGAGCCAGGATCAAACCCTTCAATTAATGTATGCTTATCAGCAAACCACAAACTCGCGAGCGAGCCGGCGACCGCTGATGTAAGCCATCTCTTGAAGTAGCTTGTGGCTACTCAACCTCAATGAGCTCTTGACTCAGCGGGATCAACCGTCGCCGAAGCGACAGCCTCTTCCGCATCGCCAAGAACCTGTCCGCAATACAGTCTTGGGCTGACTTAAAGGAAAATGACTCACCAAATTGTCAAAGATCGCTCGCTCTCCGGGAGCCGCTTGCGTCGGGCACTGCCCGAGCCGCTCAACTCATCGGAGCCCTAGAGTATCGACAAGGTTCGCGGTGAGCACAAGTGCCGAGAAGCGATTTCTCAGAAATTGTTTTGCCCGCCCTCGCCTTGCCGTGGTCGAGGGAGCCGGATTCTACGCTCGCGGTGCTTGCTGTCAACACGCCCCCGCCGCAAAGCCAAGAGTTCTGTGCCGAGCCTTCGGCGGAGCATGCGTGACCTTGGCGGTTGCACCGGCTGGGCGTGCGTTTCGCGGGGCGTCCGGTCGTTTTATACTGCGGCTCTGTCTTCCGTGTGTCATGGCAACACGACACCAAGCCGCCGATTCGACCGACCACCGCCGCCCTATGACCGTTTGCCGAGGAGTTCGTGGCGCCATCACGGTTGCGGAGAACGACCGCGAGCTCATCCTCTCGGCCACGCGGCGGCTGCTGGCACTGGTGATTCGGCGGAACGAGATCGAGCCGACGCAGGTCGCCTCGGCCCATTTCACCGTGACGAAGGACCTGGACGCGGAGTTCCCGGCGCTCGCCGCCCGCCAGCTCGGCTGGTTGGAAGTGCCGATGCTCTGCGGGTACGAGATTGCGGTGCCGGGCTCGCTGCCACGCTGCATCCGCGTGTTGTTGCACGTCAACACGCAGCGGACACAGTCCGAGGTCGAACACGTCTACCTCGAAGGCGCCGAGCGGCTGCGGCCCGACCTGGGCGCCCTGCCGCCCGTTGACTGGGAAGAACTCGAAGCCTGGATCTCGGCGCAGATGCAGGCCAACCGTTAGCCCGTTCTCGCTTGCCGACCGGAGAATCAGCGTCGTGCGGAAGTACATCATCATGGGCCCGCAGGGCTGCGGGAAAGGCACCCAGGCCGGGCTGCTGGCGTCCGCTTACAACCTGACGCACCTGTCCGTTGGCGACATCTTTCGCTGGAACATCCAGGTGCACACCAAGCTAGCGGCCCGGATCAAACGGATCATGGACGCCGGTCAGTTGGTGCCCGACGAGATTGTCGAGGAGATCGTGCAGCGTCGCCTCGCCATGCACGACTGGAACTACGGGATGATCCTCGACGGCTTCCCGCGCAACGCGGCACAGGCGGAGTTCTTTCTCGAGAGCTACGACGTGGACGCCGTGATCCATATCGACGTGCCGGTCGAAGTCACCCGGCAGCGGGCGCTCTCTCGCCGGCGGTGCAGCCAGTGCGGGCTCGATTACAACCTGATGCACCACCGCCCGCAGCAGGACGGTATCTGCGACGTTTGTGGTGGCGAATTGGTCGCCCGCGGCGACGACACCGAGGAAGCCCTGCAGCGGCGGCTCGACGACTACAACCACAAGACTCGGCCGACGCTCGACCTGTTTGAGCGCAAGGAGCTAGTGGTTTACGTCGACGGCTCCGGGACGATCGAGGAGACCCAGGCCCGCATGCGGCGTGACCTCGGGCTGCCCGATCCGGCGATCCTCTTGGCGACGAGCGCCCGCCCATGAGCGCGTCCGTGGCCGGTGAACGTTTGCTTGAGCTTTCGGCCGGGCGGATGGCGGAGCTCGTCGCGTCGCGTGACCTGTCAGCGGCAGAGCTGGTCGAAGCTCACATCACGCGGATCGAATCGAGCCATCGTGAGATCAACGCGCTCTCGCAGCGCCGCTTTGAGTCGGCCCGCAGCGAGGCCGTCAAGGCGGACCGGAAGGTCGCTGCCGGCGAAGCAGTCGGTCCGCTGCACGGTGTTCCAGTCACCATCAAGGACTGCTTCGCGGTCGCCGGGATGCGGACGACGCTGGGCATCGGCCGCCGCGGCGAGAAGCCCGATCACATCGACAGCCCGCTTGTCGCCCGGCTGCGCGCCGCCGGAGCCATCGTGCTCGGCAAGACCAACGTGCCGCAGGCGATGCTGCTGCACGAGTGCGATAACCCGGTCTTCGGCCGGACCAACCTGCCCGGTTTCCCGGACCGCAGCCCAGGCGGTTCGACCGGCGGCGAGGCCGCGCTGGTTGCGGCACAAGGCTCGCCGTTGGGGCTCGGCAGCGACCTGGGCGGCAGCATCCGTCAGCCGGCGGCGTCTTGCGGGCTGTTCGGGCTAATGCCCACCGCGGGCTGGCTGACCCTGGAAGGGTCCGAGCGCGCCATCAGCCGCGGCATGCAGGCCATCCCGATCCGGCCCGGGCCGCTTGCCCGCACCGCCGGCGACCTGCGGCTGGCGATGGGGGTACTTGGGGACCGGTCGGCCACCGGTCGCCAACGCGACGAAAGCCGCCCGCCCTGGGCAAGCCGGGCGCCACGTCCGGTCGCCGGGTTGAGGATCGGTTATTGGGCTGACGACGGGTTCTTCGCCCCGGCCACCGCGGTGGCCAACGCCGTTGAGCGTGCCGCCGACGTGCTGCGTGAAGCGGGCGCCGAGCTCGTTCCGGTGCAGCCGCCCGACATTCGCGAGATGGTGCGGATTTACGTCGGCCTGCTCTCGGCCGACGGGCTGGCGGCGGTTCGCCAGGCGGTCCGAGGGGGCCGCGTCGAGCCGCAGCTCCAGCGACAGCTTCGGCTGGCTCGGCTGCCGCGTTGGTTGCGAGCCGCCCTGTCGCCAACGCTCGGCCTGCTCGGTCAGACCGATTTGGCGGAGTTGCTCGCGTGGTCAGGCCCGCGATCCGCCGAAGGCTACTGGCAGCTCGTCGCGGAGGCGGACGCGTACCGACGCGGCTTCGCCAAGCGGCTCACAGCGGCCGCTGGGGCGCCGCTGGACGCCACCCTCTCGCCCGTGCACGGATTGCCGGCCCTTCGCCACGGCACGGCTCTCAAGGTGCTCCACGCCGCCTCACACACATTCCTGGCCAACCTGCTCGGTTGCCCGGCGGGGGTGGCGCCGGTTGGCACTATCTCGGCGGAAGACGAGGCCGCCGAAATCGAGAAGCGAAACCCCGCCCGCACGCAGCTCCAGGGGGCCGCCCGGCAGAACGCCGAAGGCAGCCGTGGCTTGCCGGTTGCGGTGGAGGTGATGGCGCCCTTGGACCACGACCACCGCGTGCTCGACCTGCTGGAGGAGCTCGAGCGGCGCCTGCCGACCGCGCGTGGCTAGCCGTCCTCGCCCCACAGCGTGAGGACCACCTGCCGCGGGCCGGCGTGGTTGCGGTGCTCGCAGAGGTAGACCCCCTGCCACGTGCCGAGCATCAGCCGGCCGTCGGCGATGGGGATCGTCAGCCCGGCGCCGATCAGCGACGCCTTGACGTGGGCCGGCATGTCGTCGGGGCCTTCGCACGTGTGCGTGTACGGCAGCGACTCGGGCGCGACGTGGTTGATCGCCATCTCAAGGTCGGGGCGCACGTCCGGGTCGGCGTTCTCGTTGATGGTGAGCGACGCCGACGTGTGCTGGAGGAACAAGTGAAGCAGCCCGATCGACGTGGCTTCGATCGCGGGCATCGCGGCGAGGAGCTCCGCGGTCACCAAGTGAAACCCCCGCCGGCGGGGAGAAAGACGCGTTACCTGCTGGCGCCAGGGCATGGCGAGAAGCTCCTCAGTACGGCCAACCGAAACTACCCAGACGGGAGAGATGCGTCGGGCCCACCGCACATCCGGCAGGGTTTCCCACACGCGAGCGTCGGCCCGCCGAAAACCGCAACAACTCGCGCCGAAAAACGTTGACTCGCCGTTTCCAGCGGCAATAATCCAACGCTAAACCAGACGTTAACAACCCGCAATTGTGAGTCTGCACCTGGCAGACCCACCCCAAGTCGCCGAACCCAGTATCGGGACGCAATCAGGTTTCGCCGTCGACCGTTTTCCGGCGAACCTAGGCGTACGGACGAACAAAGTAGGTTACCAACACGTCTTGATAAAGACGTGATCACACGGCCGGCTCGGCAGAGAGTGACTTCGCCACGGCCCCGTTTGCAGAAAGAGTGAAACCAGATGCCAGACCCCAGCCTCCAAAACGTCTTTGAAGCGATCCTCCGCTACGGGCACGACGAGGACTTTGTGCCGCACGAGGGGAACGAGTTCAGCCCAACCACCGCTCCGGCCGGCTCCGCCGAAAAGCTCGAAGCGCTGGCTGAGCGTGTTCGCCAAGGCCATCCGCTGTGGCACGAAGACGATCGGGCCGACTACAGCGGCCTGACCGGCGCCGTCCGCCCACGCGACTGATCGCTTGGCGGAGTGAGCCGCACGGATCGCAACAACTCGAAACGCCCGGCGAAGCTGGCTTCGCCGGGCGTTTTGCTTTGAATCCCGACGATTCTGCGGGTCTAGGCCTCTGCCGGCGACGCCTCGACCGGCGCGGCTTTGGCGGCCTCAAGCTCAAGCCGCGGGCCGGCGGCCTTGATCTCGGGCGACGCCTCGGCTTCGAACTGTTTGAAGTTCTCGGCAAACAGGCGGGCGAGCTTCTTCGCGGTCGCGTCGAACGCCGCCTTGTCCGCCCAGGCCGTGCGCGGCGTGAGAATTTCCTTCGGCACGTGGTCCACCTTCTTCGGCACGTGGAGGCCGAAGACCGGGTCCTCGACCATCGGCGTATCTGCCAGCACGCCGTTGTGAACGGCGTCGATGATGGCCCGCGTGTGCTTGAGGCTGATCCGCTCGCCCACGCCGTGCGAGCCCCGGATCCAGCCGGTGCTGATCAGCCAAGCGTCGGCCTTGGTTTCGCGCATCTTGGCGGCCAGCAGCTCGGCGTACTTGGCCGGGTGCCAAACCAAGAACGGCGCCCCGAAGCACGCGCTGAACGTGGCCTGCGGATCAGTCACGCCCACCTCCGTGCCAGCAACCTTGGCGGTGTAGCCGCTGATGAAGTGGTACATGGCCTGCTCAGGCGTCAGCTTGGCCACTGGCGGCAGCACGCCGAACGCATCGCACGTGAGAAAGATGATGTTCTTGGGGTGGGCGCCCAGGCACGGGATGCGGGCGTGGGGGATGTGCTCGATCGGGTAGCTCGCCCGGGTGTTCTCCGTCTTGGACTCGTCCATGTAGTCCACCTTGCGCGTCCGCGGCTGGACGGTGACATTCTCCAGCACGGCGCCGTAGCGGATCGCGGCGAAGATCTCCGGCTCGTCGCGGGCGTTCAGGCCGATGCACTTGGCGTAGCAGCCGCCCTCGATGTTGAAGACGCCCTTGTCGCTCCAGCAGTGCTCGTCGTCGCCGATGAGCTCCCGCTCGGGGTCGGCCGAGAGCGTCGTCTTCCCGGTGCCGGAGAGGCCGAAGAATAGCGTCACGTCGCCGTACGGCCCCTCGTTCGCCGAGCAGTGCATCGAGAGGATGCCGCGTTTGGGCATCAGGTAATTCATGATCGTGAAGACGCCCTTCTTCATCTCGCCGGCGTATTGCGTGCCGAGGATGACGAACTCGCCGCGGCCGAAGTCGAGGGCGACGCTCGTCGGGGTCTCCACGCCCGGGACGTTCGTGTCCGCGTTCTGGCAGCCGGCGTTGTAGATCACGTAGTCTGGCTCGCCAAAAGTCGTCAGCTCCTTGTCGTTCGGCCGGATCAGCATGTTGTGCATGAACAGCGCGTGGTACGGCCGCGAGCAGATCACACGCACCTTGATGCGGTGCTCCCGGTCCCAGCCGGCGTAGCCGTCGACCACGTAGAGGCGTTCGCACGAGTTGAGGTACTTGATCGCGATCTCGCGGCTGCGGGCGAACGAATCTTGCGAGAACTCAATGTTCACGTCGCCCCACCACACGTCGCTCTCGCTGCTCGGCTCGCGGACCACGCGTTTGTCTTTGGGGCTGCGGCCCTTCTTGCTCGCCGAGTCGGTGGCCAGGGCGCCGCTGCTGGTGATCTTCGCTTGATCGAATAGCACCGCGTGCTCATACATCGCCGCCGCCGGGATGTTGCGGCGGATGTTGCCAACGTCAATTCCGTACTGATTGAGATCGACGCTAGATTCCATGACTCTGACTCCGTGAGAGACCCGTGCCGCCGGCCATCAACGCCCAGCAAAGCGAACCGCTGCTAATGCAAGACTAGCACTCCGGCGCCGCCAAGAACACGAGGGGGGCGGGGTCAATGAGACGATTCGGCCCGCGTTACTCGCCCCCGTCACTCGCGCCCATCCACCGGCGCGGCGTCGGGCTGTGGCGCCTCGGGCATGGCCGCGTCGCCGGCGGCCTCTTCGACGTCCGCTTCGACTTCTTCTGCGGGCGGGTCGGGCGTGGGGTCGAAGCCCGTGTCGAGCAGCAAGTACCCCGCCCAGAAGAGCGGGTGCGACGCCGTGGGTGGGTCGCCGTCTCGTTCGGTCCAGTCGAGCCGCGGCTCGTAGTCGGGCTGCATGGTGTGGCCCCGCGCCAACGAGACACTGCGTCGCCACGCTTCGTCCGCCGGTACGTGACCGACTTCGCGGGCGAACTCGCGGATCAGCTCCGCGTGGACCTCGCCCCCAGTTTGCCATCGCGAAACGAGCGCGGTGTGAACGCCGGCCCCGAGCAGACCGCAGGCGGCGTGGAACAGCTCCGGGCCCGGCGCCGCGACCGCGGCGCCCCGGCGCGGGGGCTTGAGCGACTCGGCGGCGGCGGTCGTGACGCCGCTCAACACGAGCGACGCCGGCGCCGCGGGCGGCCGGGCCATCCAGTCTTCGAGGCCCGCGCCCTTTGTCGAGCGGCCAAGCACCAGCGGCGCCCAGCCGTTGCGATCGGCCGGGCTGAGTTCTTGTGACATCTCCGCAACCACCTGGTCGGCCGTCGCGGCAAGCAGCCCGGGCGGGACCGGCGCCTGGCTCGGCAGGACGACCGCGCCGGCAAGCGATTCACGCAACCGCCGCTGCCGCTCCGCAGCAGTGGCGCGCTGGAGCGAGTCGCCCGTCGCCCGGCCGAACAAGAGACCCGTTCGTCCGACCAACAGATTCGTAGGTGGTGAGAACGCCAGGCCGATCGTTGGGCAGGTGCGAATGGGCGCCGCGTCTCGCAAGGTCTTTCTCGCGGGCATTCCACGAACAGAAAGGACTTCCATCGGCAGGTGCCAAAGCGGGCCGTCGGGCACAACGACGATCCGCGTCACCGACGCGGGGTCCAGACGCGAATTGCCGAGCACGACTTCGCTAATCGTGTCGACGCCGGCACGCCAATCGTCGCCGGCTGCCTCCTCCGCTGGCAACGGCCGCGACGCGCTGGCGTTGCCGAGGCTCCGTAGCGTTCTCGCAATCTCACGCGTGATCTCCGGCACAGCGGCGTTGAGCTGCCAGTAGTGCTGGCCGCCGGCCACGACCAGGAACCCGTGCAGCGCTCCGGCCGCCTGATGAAAGACCAGCAGAGCCTCGCCCTCCGCCATCCGGCTCTGCACCTGATCGATGGGAACCGCCGGCGGGAAAAGCATGGGCGCGGGCAGCCGGGCGGTCGCGGCCTCGAAGAGCAGGGCTTCGCGCTGCCGGCTGGCGGCTTGCACCTGCTTGAGCAGTGACGTGGCCTCGGCCGAGAGCCGATCGCCATCGACCAAGGGCTCCACAACCGCCAGCGCCGCTGCCAGGCGCGCGGCTTCGTCCGACGCCAGCGCGAGCTTAGGACGGGCCTTGGCGAGCGCGTTGCGGCTCGCCCGCTCACCGTCGCTGAGTCGGTCCGGCGGCGTGTCGAGCAGTCGGCGGAGCGAGGCCATCCGCCCCGCGAGCGGTTGCGAGCGGTAGAACCGGCGACGCTTGGCGAGTTCGGTGCTGTTGATCGCGTCGAGCCACTCTTCCCGGCCCACCGCCGAGGCGAAGAGCCGGTCGGCGGCGCCGTCGACCGCGGTCCGCAGCGTTGCCAGCGCGTCGAACGGGTCTTCCTGCCACGCCACGATCGAGGGGTCCGAGAGCAGCCGCCCGTACACGCCCACCGCCAGCCGCGGCGAGAGCGAGCCGTCATCGAACCTCGCATTGGCCACCGCAATCTGGAAGTTCACCAGCGAGACGGTCGCCTGCCGGCGGAGGCACTGCTCCACGGCTTGTGTGGCGTCGGCGATGGCGCCCTGCTTGGCCAGGATGCGGGCCATCGCTCGGTCACGCAGCGGCGCGGCGCGGCCGGTCGCCAGGTCTCGGCGGCGGGGTTTCGCGGGCGGCAACACCTGGGCGCCCCGGCTTGGGTTGCCGGTCTCGGCGAGGTTCTCCGCCAGGCAGCACTGCGCCACCCAATTCAGGTGTGCGATGTTCCGCTGCCGCGACCATTGGGCGACCGGCTCCAGCGGCGCGTAAACGCCGCCCCCAGCGGCCGCGTGGTTGCGGTAGCCGCGCTCGACCGATTCGCTGAGCACCTCCAGGTCTTGGTAGGCGAATGCGGCGAGCTGCGCGTCCAGGTACAACGCCGCGGCGATGGGCCGCTTGCCCGCGCGGCGGGCGAGCTCGGCCTGGCCCAACAACGCGGCGCCGGTGAGCGAATGATCCAGCCGGCCCTCGAGCCGCTCCGCGATCCGCAACGAAGTGAACGCCTGCTGGTTCTGCTGCATCCCCAACTGAGCCGTGCCAAGCAGAAGCGCGATCCACGCCTGAGACCAGTGCCCGCCACGCGTCAGGTTGTTCCGCCCGAGCGTGTCGACAAGCTGCTTGGAGATGCGATCGGTCGGCGCCAGCGGGCCGAGCAGTTCGCTCCTCCGGCGGATGGCCAGGGCCGAGCTGCGGATCACTTCGACCACGTTCACGGGCCAGAACTGGGCGCCCTCGATCACGCCGCCCTGCTCCGCCTGCTGCGTATTGTCGATCCGGCCGCGCGAGACGAGCATCGTATCAGGAACAATGCCATAGACCGGTTGGCGGATGCCGGGCCCCCACGGGGCGATCCGCCGGCGGGGCGAGGGGTCGGTTCGCAGCGTCTGGTCGAACTTCACCCGCCGGAGCCAGTCCGGGTACGCCAGGATTAGCGAGCACGCTTGGTCGAACTGCGTGAGCGCCTCGGCGGTGCGGCCCTGCCGGTAGTACGTCTCGCCCAGAAAGGCGTGGAAGCAGATCGAGTCGACCCAGCGGTTGGCGCCAATCTGGAGCCCGCTCCGCAGGTCGCCGCGGAAGCCACGTTCGGCCCGCCGGTACTCGCCGGAGTAGAGTTCCTCGATGTTGAAGCCGTGCGTGCGGGGCGGGATGACGCTGCCGCCAAGCTGCCCGGCGGCGGGGGTCGCCACGCCCATCGCGCCCGCCAGAGCCGCCAAGAGCACGGGGACAGCAAGTCGCGGCGTTCGCATCGCGGGCTCCAAGGTGGCAAGCACGGCCGGGCGGCGCCAGCATCGCCGCTGCGGGATTCTACCCCGCGGGGGCAAACGGGGCGATTTGCGCGGGGCACTTCGTCCTTCGCCCGCGGGCCGGCGTTTTCTTCCGAATCGTCAAAGTCTGACGGCTGCAACGACGATAACGCTTCTGACGGCTGGTCCGGACCGCGCTGCGAGGAGCGCGCAGGCTCGTGCCGCCCGACGACCGAAGCCCAATGGCCGACACCGTCGCAACGCTTGAAACCGGCCGCTAGCAGGAGAGAACGATGAATCACGGCAAACCGGGACGCCGCTCGACTCTTTGGGTCGCCGCCGCGATGCTGCTGGGCTGCGCCGGGCTGACCGGCTGCACGGTGGACATCGCCGGACAAACCCATCCGAGCCCCTTCTACCTGAGCGACGACCTGTTCTACGCCGCCCCGGGACCGGAGTTTAAGCTGGCCCGCGAGGCCGCGGCGCTCAAGGCCCAAGCCGAAGCCGTCGGCGGCAGTGGGCCGCAGGAATGCTGCCCGTAGAGCGGCTGCATCGGCAACCGAAGCCAGAACATCGGCGAATCACTCGCCGCCTTTGCCGTAGGCGGCGTCGTCTTTGCGGTGGCCCATCAGCGTGTGGGTCCACTCGCTCAGCCGGAGAGCCTGCGACCGCCACGACGTGAGCGGCGTGTGCGTCACACGCCAGTTGTGCTCGACGCAGGTCCGCAGACGCTGCTTGTAGTACTGGTTGCCGGGGCCGAGCTCAAACCGCTCGTCGCCGCGGCGGCAACTGTCCTGCAGCGTCATTGAGATCAGCGCCGTGCCGGCGCCCTTCACCGGGTGGTCTTCGCGGTAGCCCATCCGCAGGCCGAAGACCGACCCCTCCGAGTGGTAGTTGTAGTTGAAGGCCACGGCTTGGCCGTCGATCCGCAGGACGTTCATGTCCACCATGCCCTGCCGTGACGCGGCGGCGTGGGCCTTGCGAAGGAACTGGCGGACGCGGTCGTGGCACAGCGTGTTCCCCTTGGTCAGGCCGGCCTGCCAGCTGTGGCGGGCCACCTCTTCGCACTCGTCGTAGAGGTCCCACCGAGGGTCGCCGTCGCCCTCTCGCTGCGGCGCGGGGCGGTGGCGGACGTACTCAACGCGGCCCGCCTCGGCCGTGCGGCGGAGGTTGCGGCGGATCTCGTGGCGGACCTTTCGCGGCCGGTCGGCGAGGTAGCTCTCCCAATCGCCCGTGAACTCGATTACGGAGTTCGCTTCGTTCTCCTTCGCAATACTCGTCAGCCCGGCGTTGCCCAGGGCACGCTCGGTGCGGCCGCGATCCGTGCCGTCGCGGTCGATCCATGGCAGGTTGATCAGGTCCCACGAGGGCGCCGAGCGGTCTTCGGCGGTGTCCGCAATGTGCTGCATCGCCAAGCGGAGCGTCGCGGCCTGCATGCCGCCAACGGGCGAGAAGTACATCCCCCAACCGTCCAGCGGGTAGGTGAGCACGCGGACGCTGCCCCACCGCCGCTGCTCAATCCGCGTGCAAAGCGGCACGACGCCAATCACCTTGCCGGCCGCCTCAACGATGAGCACCCGCAGTTGCTGCTCGCCACCAAAGTGCTCCCAGAACAGCCGGGTCCAATCGTAGGTGTGAAAGAACGAGTACCGCGGCGTCAACGGCGCCAGAGCGTTCCACGCCATCTCGTAGTTGGCGAGCGACTGCAGGTCGTTGATCTCGGTGACGTTGGCCATTCAGTTTGCCGTGGTTGGGCGGATGTTGGTTGGGCTGGCGAGGCGTCTGGCTTCTGCGTTCCCACCAAAGCAAGGACTGTGCCGCAACGCACCGAGACGCCCGCCCGTGCGGCCTGTGCGGGATGGAGGGCGGTTTGAGCCCGCCGGCGGTGCGCCCGCCCGCGACTGGCGGAGCGACGCGGTGTTGCACAAACTCAACCCGTCGCCGGCGCACCACACCCGGCTGTTGCCTTGTTTACCAAACGCCACGCCGCGAGGCCGCTATTGTCCCCGGAACGCACCGCCGAGCTGATCTCCCGCCTGCACGCGGCGCCGCTGCGAGGGGTGCTCGCCGTGACCGGCGGCGGTAGCGGAGCGATCAGCCAGTTGCTCGGCACGCCGGGCGCCTCGCGGACGGTGCTCGAAGCCGTGGTGCCCTACGCCCGGCCCGCCCTGGACGAATGGCTCGGCGGATCGGTCGACTCCGCCTGCAGCGAACGGGCCGCCCGAGCGATGGCCGTCGCCGCGATGCAGCGTGCCTGCCGGCTGGAAGGCGTCGAAGAGTCCGACGACCTGGATCGCAGCGCCGACCTGTTCGGCCTCGGCTGCACGGCGAGCTTGGCTAGCGACCGCCCCAAACGCGGCGACCACCGCCTGCACGTCGCGGTGCAGACGGCAACGGCAACGCAGTGCTGGTCGCTCAAGCTCGAAAAGGGCGCCCGCAGCCGCGCCGAAGAAGAAGCCGTGGCGGCCGAACTCATCGTGCACGCGCTGGCCCACGCCGCGGGGCTAGACGACGCCGCGTTCGAGCCAGCCGATGGCGACACGCTCACCGTGCGCGAGAAACTCGCGCCGCCGCTTTGGCAAGCCATGCTGTGGGGTGACGGGCTGACGGCATTGATTGATCCCTCGCAAGATCGGAACGACTACACGGTCAAACCACGCTGCGAACGAGTGCTGCTGCCCGG
>JBCDJN010000135.1:0-12120 GCA_039414355.1 Planctomycetota bacterium
GACAAGCCGCGGCTTGACTATCTTGCGTTGGACCAACGCCTGGCCGCCATTGCCGAGAAGCTGCCTGGGATCGAAGTCTGGCTTACGCGTCTGCCCACCTTTGTCAGCAAAAGCGGTCAGTTCCCCGGCGGCAGCTTCGTCGTCGGCGCCGACACGATCCTCCGCATCGCCGACCCGAAGTACTACGGCGGCAGCGAATCCGCCCGCGACGCCGCGATGGCGACGCTCGCCGAGCGCGGCTGCCGGTTCCTGGTCTTCGGCCGAGTTGTCGACGGGCACTTCGAGACGCTCGATGACCTGCCGCTGCCCAAGACGCTGCGGAACCTTTGCGACGGCGTGCCCGCCAGCGAGTTCCGCGAAGACATCTCATCGACACAGCTTCGCGCTGAGCAGCCGGGCAAGGCGGCGAGCGGTTCGGAGTGACCATCCACGGCCGCCCCGCTATATTGCGGCTGTTGCAACCTGGACCAAGCGCTCTTCAACGGGAGTCACCCCACCGTGGCGGAATCCTCTGGCCCTGCCCCCACGACCGGCAGCAGCGTTTACGCCGGCGTTGACCTCGGCGGGACGAACATCAAGATCGGCCTGGTTGACGACGCGGGCGGCAGCGTCGCCTTCGAATCGATCGCCACCGAGCAGGCCCGCGGCGCCAAAGACGCCATGGGTCGGGCGGCGGCCGTGGTGAAGCAATTGGCCGAGCAGGCGGGCGTGCCGGTCGCCCGCGTCGGACTGGCCACGCCCGGGCCGATGGACATCCCCAAGGGACTGATCCTGGCGCCCGGCAACCTGCCGGCGTGGCGGAACGAGCCGGTCCGCGACCAACTGGCCGAGGCGGTCGGCCTGCCCGTCACCTACGCCAACGACGCCAACGCCGCCGCGTACGGCGAGTACTGGCGGGGCGCCGGCGAGCGGTTCAAGAGCCTTGTGATGATCACGCTCGGCACCGGCGTGGGCGGCGGCATCATCCTGGGCGATCGCCTGATCGAGGGCGACCATAGCTGCGGCGGCGAGATCGGACACATCGTCATCGACTCCGCGGACGACGCCCCGCTCAACTCGCTCGAGCTCCGCGGCACGCTTGAAGGCTACTGCGGCAGCTACGGCGTGGTGGGCCGGGCCGAGGCGGCGCTCGCCGACCACTTCGTCGAGTCCAGCCTGCGTGACAGCGTGACCGACGGCGAGGAGCTGACGCCGCTCTTGATCGCCAACGCCGCCGAGGCGGGCGACGACGTGGCCACCAAGGTCATCATGGACACCGCCAAGTACCTGGCGATCGGCATCGCCACGTGCGTGCACATGCTCGACCCCGAAGCGATCGTGATCGGCGGCGCCATGACATTCGGCGGCGCCGGCCACCCGCTGGGCGAGAAGTTCTTGGAAGAGGTCCGCACCCAGGCGAGGAAGCGGATCATCGCCAGCCTCGCCCCGCAGATCGCAATCGAGTTCGCCCAGCTCGGCGGCGACGCCGGCTACATCGGCGCCGCGGGGCTCGCCCGGCGGGCGTCGCTGGCATGAACACCGCCGCCGCGTCCAACTCTCACTGAACACCCGCAGCCGGTAGCCGAATGCCTTCTCCACTCGCTTCGCTGATCGAGTCCGGCACCAAGCTTTGGCTCGATTCCGTTGACCCCGAGCTAGTCAAGATCAACCGCGGCTTCGGCGCCACCGGGGCGACCTCCAACCCGATCATCATCGCGGGGCTAATCGAGACGGGAAGATTCGATGACCTCATCGCCGAGCAGGTCTCGGCGGGCCTGGACGACGACGCCGTGGCGTGGGCGGTGACCGACCGGGTGGTTGCCGACGCCCAAGCCGCGTTCCATCCGGTCTGGCAAGAGACGAAGGGCAACGACGGCTGGGTGAGCTTCGAGCTCGACCCGCTGCTGGAAGACACAACCTGCACGCTCACCACCGCGGAGAAGGCCGCCCGCTACGTCGAGCTCGGCAAGCGTTGGTCGGCAGGCCACGACAACCGCATGATCAAGATCCCGGCGACGCCCGGCGGCTTGGCGGCGATTGAGGGTCTTTGCGCCGCGGGCGTGACGCTGAACGTGACCCTCATCTTCTCGATGCAGCAGTACGAAGCGGCGCGAGACGCCATGTGGCGCGGCGCCCAGCGGCGGGCGTCGCTCGATCGCTTCAAGAGCGTCTACAGCATCTTCGTCTCACGCATCGACGTTTACACGGAAAAGCACGCCGCCGCATTGTCCGCAGACGCTCAGGGCCTGGTGGGCATCGTCAACGCCCAACGCATCTGGCAAGCGAATCAGGCGTATTGGCAGTCGCACAGCACGCCGCTGGAACAGGAGATCATCTTCGCCAGCACCGGAACCAAGAAGCCGGGCGACCCGCCGTGGAAGTACGTTGACGCGCTGGCCGGCAGCGACATCCAAACCAACCCGCCCGGCACCAATGACGCGGTGGCGTCCAGCGGCCGCGAGTTTGAGCGCAAGGTCGACCAGCTCCCACCGGCAAACGTGCTGGCGGAGATCGACGCCAAGGTCGACTTCGCCCACCTCGAAACCACGCTGATGGAAGAGGGCCTGAAGAAGTTCGCCGACCCGCAAAAGGGCTTGCTGGCGACCATCGCCAAGAAACGCCGTGAGCTTGGCGGCTGATCGGTCGACTGTCCGAGAGCACTCGGAGCAAAGAGCAACGCAAATCATAGAGGCCTGACGGCGGTCGCAACGCTTCTGCCGTATCGCCGGGCTCTCTTACTTCCTTCGTCTACACGGCGTCATCAGTGCGACGACCGCGGCCAAACTCATAGTCGTTGGTTCAGGCGCGGCTTCCCAAGGCTCCTCGCCGCCGTCGGACACCTTCTTCGTGCAGAAGACAAGGCCAATCGTATCGAGGTCAAAGATGTCAACGAAGCCGTCTCCGGTTGCGTCGCCATCGCTGAACCCACCCGGCATCAAGAAGTTTCGCCCTAGGATGTCGAGGTCGAAGATGTCCGACACACCGTCGCCATTGAAGTCCGCAACCGCGAACCCTCCGGGACAGCCTCCAAAGCCGCCCCCGCACGCTACACCGGCGTCATCCTCAGCAGTAGCGAAGAGCTCACCCGAAACCTGAGGCAGGCCCTCGCCCCCTCCTTGTCTCGTCACGCCACGACCCAGAGTGTCAAAAGCGAAGACAATAGGGCCACGAAAAAACTCCCTCGCCATGATGTCGAGGTCAAAGACATCGACACGCCCATCTCCATTGATGTCACCTTGGACGAATTCCCCCGGCCCATTGAAGTGGATACCGAGAATATCCAAGTCAATGAGGTCAACGCGGCAGTCGCCTGTAAGGTCTGCCCTGAAAAAGACTGGGACTCCATCTATCTCACACGCGAGCAACGAAGCGGGATACGGCGGCACGGCGACCACCGTTAGAGTGATGATCGCGGCGACAAGGCGTCTCACCGGGAGCCTCCGCAGTACTTGCCTTGAACGTCAAAGCCGAGACCTCGGGACCGCCCACTCCAAGCAAGTCAGGCGGCGCACGACGACAACCGGCAACGGGCTGACGCCAAATTAACATAACTGACGCCACAAGTCAACAATAAGCACCAGAGCGTGGTAGGCAATCTCCCGCCCGAGTAGCACCCCCCTCGCGGTAGCGGAGCATTGTGGCTCGGCTGAATCGCTTCAGACCGCGACCAGTCCCGCGTCGTCTTCGGTAATGACCTCCGGCGGAACGACCGCCGGTTCGGGCTGGACTTGGCGGAATGCGTCTTCCGCGGCCAAGAAGGCTTCGATCACCACCGGGTCGAAGTGCGTGCCGGAGTCTTTCTCGAGGATGCTCTTCGCCCGCTCGTGCGGCATGCCCTCCTTGTAGGGGCGTTTCGACCGCAGGGCGTCGTAGACGTCGGCCACGGCGACGATCCGCGCCGAGAGCGGGATGTTCTCGCCCGCCAGTTGGAAGGGGTAGCCGGTGCCGTCCCACTTTTCGTGGTGGCCATAGGCGATCGCCTCGGCGACTTGCAGGAAGTCGTCATCGCCCAGGCGTTCGCGCAAAGCACTGAGGCAGTCGCCGCCGATCGCGGCGTGCGTCTCGATGATCTTCCGCTCCTCCGCGTCAAGCCGACCGGGCTTCAGAAGCACCGCGTCCGGCACACCCACCTTCCCGATGTCGTGCAGCGAGGACGCCAGCGCCATGTCTTCGATGTCGCCGTCGCTCAGCGAAATCCCATCATCCTGCAACTGCTTCGCCAGGATCGTCACGTACTTGGCGATCCGCTCCAGGTGCTCACCGGTGTCGGTGTCACGAGACTCGGCGAGCTTCGCCAGGCCGAAGATCAAACCGTTGCGGGTCTTCATCAGCGAACGCGTCCGCCGCTCGACGAGGCGTTCGAGGTTGCGGTTGATCTCGGCGAGCCGGCTCTCGTACTTGCGAACGACGCCGACGGCGCCAACGGTCGTCAACGCCACCAATCCAATCGCCACCGCCAGCCCGATAGTCCGTACCGGCTCCACGACCCGCGCCACCGCCTTGTCGACCCCACTCCCGAGTTGGTGAACAAGCACGCGGGCGTTGATCTCAGGCAGATCCGTTGCGGCGATCATCTCGATCCCGTCCGCGGTCTGCACAACAAGCGCTGTGACAGGTCCAGACCGTGGCGGGGCTGAGGCGTCGGCCGGCGCCCGCGGCTTGTCAGCCATCACGGGTTCGACGCCAGGCTTGTCCATCGCTGGCTTGTCGACTCCAGGCTTGTTCATCGCCGACTTGTGCATTGCCGCCTTATCCATGGCCGGCTCGCCCATCGCTTTGGCCGGGAGGCTGAGATCGCCGAAGTCGGGGCGAGAGCGCAGCTCCGGGTGACAGAGCAGCTTGCCGCTCGAGGAGTCGGTCAGGCAAACGAAGCCGTCGTTCGGCAAGCGGATGTCGGCGACCATTGATTGCAATCGATCCCAAGACCCCGTGTCGGTCCGCGGGTCCTGGACTCCCATCTCGCGGATCAGCTTCGCCATTTGCCGAGCGGTCTGCGCGTTGTCGTCCAGCACCTGCTGGTGCACCGTGTCGCGGATTGACCGTTCGAGCCACGTATCGAAGACCAGAACGCCCCAAGCCAAGCACGCCGCCTGGATCACTGCCAAGGTGAAAATCAGGGCGAACTTGCTGCGGATGGAGAAACGCATGGGTGCCTCGCAAGAGCGGTTGGGGGCGGTCGCCGGGCCGACGGGAACCGCCATCCCATTGCGTAGGTCACCGCCAAACCGCAGGGCGACGCCCTGGTGAAGCAGCCCACGGTTTGAGCGTTCTTCGCCCTGCCCGCAGCACTTGGAATCGCCCCAACCGTTGCGACCGCGACGCGCTCAAACGGCTATCCGCAGCGGCCGCAGGCCCCGACCGGGCTGAAGGGACGCGGCGCATTCGCCCTTCCCGCTCGCGGGTTCACCAGCGACAATGCGGTCACAAGTCCCGCCCGCTCCCAGCCTCGCCCGCCCCTATGTCGACCGCCCCAACCCAACCTGCGCAATCGAAGCACCGCAAGGGCCGCGTCGACCCGCGGTTTATCCGCAACTTCTCCATCGTCGCCCACATCGACCACGGCAAGTCGACGCTGGCGGACCGGCTGCTCGAAGTCACCGGCACCGTTACCAAGCGGGAGATGAAGGAGCAGCTCCTGGACGACATGGAGCTGGAGCGGCAGCGGGGAATCACCATCAAGGCCAACTCCGTCTCCATGCGGACCGTGCACAACGGCCAGACGTACGAGCTGAACCTGATCGACACGCCCGGCCACGTCGACTTTCAGTACGAGGTCTCCCGGTCGCTCACCTGCTGCGAAGGCGCCCTGCTGCTGGTGGACGCGTTCCAGGGGGTCGAGGCCCAGACCGTGGCCAACGCCTACAACGCCATTGAGCACGACCTGGAGATCGTGCCCGTGCTGAACAAGATCGATCTCGTGCACGCCCGCCCAGACGAGGTCAAGCAGGAGATCGAGCAAACCCTGGGCCTGGACGCCGACGAGGCGATTGGCTGCAGCGCGAAGACCGGCCTGAACTGCGAGGAGGTCATCCAGGCGGTCATCGAACGCATCCCGCCGCCCGAGGGCGACCCCGACGCTGCACTGCAGGCGATGGTGTTCGACAGCGTCTACGACGAGTTCCGTGGCGCCATCGTCTTTGTGCGCATCACGGGCGGCACCGTCCGCAAGGGCGACCGCATCAAGTTCCTGCAGGCGGGCACCGAGCACGACGTGATTGAGCTCGGCCAAAAGACGCCCCGGCGGACCTCCGCCGATTCGCTGTCCGCCGGGCAGGTGGGCTACATGATCTGCAACATCAAGTCGCTGGGCAACGTGCACATCGGCGACACCGTGACCATGGCCCGCGGCGAGCAGGCCGAGCCGCTGCCCGGGTACGAAGAGCCCAAGCGGATGGTCTTCTGCGGCCTCTACCCCTCGGACGGCCAAGACTTTGAGACCCTCCGCGAAGCGCTCGGCAAGCTGCAGGTCAACGACCCGTCGTTTGTCTTCGAGCCGGAAACGTCCGACGCGCTTGGCTTCGGCTTCCGCTGCGGCTTCTTGGGCCTGTTGCACATGGAGATCGTGCAGCAACGCCTGGAGCAGGAGGCGGACATCGACCTGGTGCAAACGGCGCCCAACGTCACCTACCAGATCAAGACCAAGGACGGCGTCTGGCACGAGGTGCACACGCCCACGCGCGTGCCGGACGTGGGCGAAATCGAGGAGTTCAAGCAGCCCATCGTCCGCGTGAGTTTCGTGCTGCCAACCGAGTTCATCGGCGGCATCATGAAGCTGTGCGCCGACCGACGCGGCGTGTTCGTCCGCCAGGAATACCTTTCGCCCACGCGGGCGATGCTTGTGTACGACCTCGCGCTAGCGGAGGTGGTGTACGACATGCACGACAAGCTCAAGAGCACCACCCGCGGCTACGGCACCATGGACTACGAGATCAAGGAATACGAGACCGGCGAGCTGGTGCGGATGGACATCTTGGTGAAGGGCGAACGCGTGGACGCCCTCTCAATCGTCTGCGACAAGCGAGACGCCGAGGTCCGCGGCCGGGCGATCATCAAGAAGCTCCGCAAGGAGATCCCACGGCACATGTTCGAGGTGGCCCTGCAGGCGGCCATCGGCACCCGCGTGATCGCCCGCGAGACGATCAGCGCGATGCGGAAGAACGTGACCGCCAAGTGCTACGGCGGCGACATCAGCCGCAAACGCAAGCTCTGGGAGAAGCAGAAGGAAGGCAAGAAGCGGATGAAGTCGATCGGCCAGGTCGACATCCCGCAGAAGGCGTTCCTGGCGGTGCTGGAGACGGGCGAGGAAGACAAGAAGTAGCTCCTGCCAACGGCGTCGAAGCGGGGCTTGCATGCGTTTTTCGATCAAGCACGTCTTCGCGTTGTTCCTGTTTGCCGCGGCCGTAATGGGGATGTGGCGATTCCTGATTGAGCCCGCCCGGCACGACGCACAATCGACTGCATGTGCAGGCCAGCTGTCCTACATCGCACACGCTTTGCGAGTCTATGATGCCGCGCACGGGTCGCTCCCGCTGGCTGCGACCATGGACGCTAACGAGCGCCGCGCACACAGTTGGCGCACAGCGTTGTTTGAGCGCGAACTGATCGATTACCCGTCGATCTCCGGCAAGTACAACTACAGGGACCCGTGGAACTCGGCAAGCAACCTTGTGGTCGCCGCTCCACGGCACAGTTGGTTGCTTGCGTGCCCGTGCGACCGCCAGCCGAAAGCGGCACACACCAGCTACGTGGTCGTGGTCGGCGCCAACACCCTCTTCCCACCGGACCGCGCCTTCCCACTCTCCGAACTACCCGAAGGCTGCGATCCGATCGTCTTGCTTGAGATCGCCGGCGACGAAGTCTTGTGGACCGAGCCGCGCGACCTTCACATCGACGAACTCCCGGCAGCGATGCGCGGAGAGGGGCCGGGTCTTCGGCTTTCGCGCACTCGGCACGGTGGGTTTCGGTACATCACCATCGGCGGCGAGTACGGCGAGTTGCCCCTCGATACCTCGCCCAAAGAGCTTCGTCGGCTTTGCGAAATTCCTGTGGCCGACGAGTAGGCCGCCGGCGAGATCGATCAGCGACGCCGAGCGGCATTGCCAGTGGAAAGCGATGCCGTCGCCACTCTAGCGTGAAATCGTTAGACTCCGGCCTATGCTCGACCGACGCCAAGTGCTCCGAGCCGCGGCGGCTTCGCCCGCGGTGCTCTTTTCGGGATCGGCTCTCGCTCGCGAGGAGAAGCGGGCCGGCGGCGCCATCGTTCACACGCGTGACGTGCCCAACAGCGAGCCGGCGCCGGGGAAGCTCGTCGAGAATTGGATCACACCGGTTGAGCACTTCTACGTCCGCAGCCATGCGCCGACGCCGCGGATCGCCCCGGCCGACTATCGGCTGACGGTTGGCGGGATGGTTGACCGGCCGCTTGAGCTGTCGCTCGCCGACCTGCGAGCGATGCCGCAGCAGACCGTCACGGCGACGATGACCTGCGCCGGCAACCGGCGCGAAGAGCACAGCCGCGTGAAGCCGGTCGGCGGCGTGCAGTGGCAGGCCGGGGCGATTGGCAACGCGACGTGGACCGGCGTGCCGCTCGCCGCGGTGCTTCGCAAAGCGGGCGTCGCCGAGGGAGCGGAGCACGTCTGGTTTGATGGGCTTGATCGCGTGCAGCGGGCGAGCGGCGTGATCCCGTTCGGGGCGTCGATCCCGCTCGGCAAGGCGATGGCCGACCACGCCGGCACGCCGGGCGCGCTGGTCGTGCACATCATGAACGGCCAGCCGCTCACACCCGACCACGGTTTTCCCGTTCGCACCGTCGTGCCCGGCTACATCGGCGCCCGCAGCGTGAAGTGGCTCGGCCGGATCACCGTCAGCGACCGGCCGCACACGAACCACTACGTAGCGACCGCCTACAAGCTGGTCGAAGAAGACACCGCGGCGGCCTGGGCGGCGGCCGACCCGCTGGAGACGTTTGTGCTCAACTCGGTGACGTGCGTGCCGGCAGCGGGCGATACGGTTGCCCCGGGCGTCGTGACCGTCCGCGGGTACGCCCTGGCCGCCGGTTTGCCGGGCCGGACGGTGCGGCGGGTCGAACTGTCGATCGACGAGGGCCGCTCTTGGTTCCCGGCTCGGTTCAGCGAAGACGCTCGGCCGCTCTGCTGGCGGTTGTGGTCGGCGCCCGTGCGGGTGACTCCGGCGATGCGAAGCCTCGTTGTGCGGGCGATCGACTCGACCGGCGCTGTGCAGCCCGAGACGGTCGAGTGGAACCTCAAGGGCTACCAGTTCAACGCCTGGCATCGAACGCCAGTCTCGGTAGGATGATCGCCGCGTAATCGTCCATCCGCGTGCTCGACGCGACGCGGGCGTGGCGAACGGCGACAACCTGGACCGCGAAGACCGGTTCGTAACCATCAGCCGCAGAAACGAGCGGACGCCGAGCCCATGCCACGAGTCCTCAAGTCGCCCACCATCATCGAGTCCGCCGGCAACAAGCCGAAGCGGATTGAGGAGTACGTTGGCCACGTGAACTCGGGCGACGACGGTGTGAGCGTGGCGCGGATGGTCTCGCCCGGCGGCTGGGTGGAGCCGGGCCAGCGGCCGGAGTTCCGCGAGGTGACCTTGGTCCTGCGTGGCGTGCTGCGGGTGGAGCACGACGGGGGCGCCCTCGACGTCGCGGCCGGGCAGGCCGTGGTCACCGAGCCGGGCGAGTGGGTCCGCTACTCCACCCCGGGCGACGACGGCGCCGAATACGTTGCCGTCTGCCTGCCGGCGTTTTCTCCCAGTACCGTTCACCGCGATGACGAATAACGGTACGGTCGACGCCCGTTGGGCGTTTGCGCTGCTTCACCCCGGTTGAGGCGAAACGCCATGAATCGCAACACCTTACGCTCGCTTAGCTCTGTGTTCGGCGTCTGCTTCCTGGTGTGCGCCGGCATGCAGCTCTTCGCCCTGGCGATGATCCTGCTCCTGGACGACATCGCCCTGAGCTGGCACGCCCGGCTCTTCAGCATCCCGCCGGACGAGGTCCGCGTTGCGGCGTACTACTTCCTCACGCTGATGAAGACCCTGGGGCTGACGCTGTTCCTCACGCCGTGGGCGGCGCTGCGTATCATGGCGGCACGTCTAGGCAACACCGACGAAGGCGCGTCGGCCTAGCCGGCCGGCGGCGGGAACTCCACCCGCTCGTAGAGACTCGCCAGCGGCAGCTCGGCGTCGATCTCCGTGAGCGGGATCACCGCGTCGAGGCCCGTGTACTGCTCCGCGGCGAACCCCGCTTCGCCGCGACGGTAGACGCAGACCGCCGGCCGCTCCGGCTCAACCAACAGGTACGCGGCGAGCGACGGGATCGTGAGGTAGGCCTCACGCTTCTCGCCCTCATCGGTGCGCCGCGTTGAGTCCGATAGGACCTCGACGAGCACCACGGGGGCGTCTTGGTAGACCGCGGCCGGATCGTCGGCTCCGCAGACCACCATGGCATCGGGGTAGTACAGGCGCGAGTGCGTAGGCAACCGGATGCGAACCTTCACGTCCGACCCGAGCGGCTCGCAGGTGCTGCCTTCCAGCAAGTTCCCCAAATGGCGAAGGGCACTCGCGACAATCCGATTGTGGCCGGTTCGAGCTCCAGCCATCGCATAGACGTAGCCGCCAACGTACTCATGACGGACCTCGGCAGATTCCTCGAAGGCGAGGTACTCGTCGACGGTCATCAACGGGAAGGACTGGGCTGCGGTCATGTCTTCAGTTTATCGGAGGCACCCGCAGCCAGCCAATCGCGTTCCGCTACAACAACCAACGAAAACAGCCGCCCGGCGGGGCCGGGCGGCTGTTGGTGATTGGGCAGTTTGTCGCCGTAGGCTAGCCGCGGCGGCGGCTCAGGCTTAGGCCGGCGAGCGAGATCCACGCCAGCACGGCGGCGGTGGGCTCGGGGGCGTTGACCGTGATGGCCGTGATGGCGCCGGCGCCGAGGTTCTCGGTGGCGATGACGCTGAAGTTGGACGAGTCGTAGATCGTCACGTTGCCCTGAGTGTCGCCGATGACCAACGTGTCGATCAGGTTTTGGTTGTCCATCGCGGTGATCTCGATACTGTCGAAGACCGTGCCGCTGTCCGAGACGAAGTTCAGGTCTTCGTCGTAGAACTCGATCACGCTGCCGAGGCCGTCGAAGAGGGCGACGGCGACCGTTCGGTCAGAGAGGACCGAGATCGCTACCAGCTCACCCGAGCCGACCGTCACCGAGCCGATCTCGGCGAGCGACAGGCCGTCACGCTTGGAGAGGACGTTGTCCGCCGTCGCCACGACCAGCGTTGGGTCTTGGCGGTAGACGTCCACGTCGATCGGCAGGTCGCTCAGCATCACGTCGGCGCCGACGGTCGAGCCGTCGTTGTCGCGGACGCCCAGCATGCCGCTGGTGCCGCTGATGTAGGCCACGGCGACGTCGTTCGACGGGATCTTTTGCCAGACGGAGTCCACCACGCCGTCCCCAACGGCCGGCGAGCCGAGACTGGCCTGCAGGCCGGAGGCTTGAATGTCACCCTCGCCCACGCCGCTGCCTCCCAGGAAGACCGTGTCGTCGCCCAGAACCGTCAGGTCAACACCAGTGAACCCGGTCGAAATCGTGTTCAGCAGCTTGTCCCCCGGCCGGTTGGCGTTGGCGTTGCCGGCGCTGCCGGCTGTGGTTAGCCAGACGACCGTTTCAAGGGCTTTGTCGGGGCCGCCGGGGAAGGTGTTCGGCGGAGTATTTGGTGGCAGCGGGGTGCGGTTGGTCTGGAAGCCCACGTCCGCAATCTCACCGAGGCCGGTCGCGGGGTTTACGCCGCCGCCCAGGGGATCAACGGCGCTGGAGAGATCAGCAGCCTTGAGGGTGTAGACCGAGCCGCCGCCGATGTTCGCATCCGTGCCGACAGCGATGTCGTTCCACTGGATGGCGAAGGCTGAAGAGGAGAGCCCGACCGCGAGCGCACAGGCCCCGGTGAGCGAAAGGATGTTGCGAGTCATTAGGCGAATCCTGCCGTACTGGCTTTGTGCGGTGTCTAGAAGCAGCTGAGGCGAGCCGCGTAGCGCGGCCCTTCGGCTAGTCGCAAAGACTAAAGGGACAGAGACCGAGCGTCAACGATTCCTTGCGAAAAACGTCCGGAAAACAAGAGAGGC
>JBCDJN010000136.1:0-12058 GCA_039414355.1 Planctomycetota bacterium
GACCTGCTGGTCTGCCCGCCGTCGGTCTACCTGGCGCCGGTGGGCGAGGCGCTCTCCGGCAAGCCGGTGGCGCTGGGCGCCCAGAACATGTGCTGCCAGGACAACGGGGCGTTCACCGGCGAGATCAGCCACTCGATGCTCACCGATATCGGCGCCGAGTACGTGATCCTGGGGCACAGCGAGCGGCGGACGATCTTCGGCGAGACCGACACAAACGTGAACGACAAGACCAAGAAGGCGATCGAAGCCGGCTTGGCGCCGATCGTGTGCGTCGGCGAACTGCTCGAAGAGCGCGAGGCGGACAAGACCGCGGAGGTTGTGAAGACGCAGATCGAAGGTGCCTTGGCCGGCATCCCCGAGGACAAGATCAGCGGGGTTGTCATCGCCTATGAGCCGGTGTGGGCGATCGGCACCGGCAAGGTCGCAACGCCGGAGCAGGCTGAGGAAGTCCACGCCCAGATCCGCAGTCTGCTGGCGTCGCTCTACTCGCAAGCCGGCGCCGACGGCGTGCAGATCCTCTACGGCGGGTCGATGAAGCCGGGCAACGCGCCCGAGCTGCTGAGCCAACCGAACGTTGACGGCGGCCTGATCGGCGGCGCCAGCCTCAAGGCGGACGACTTCTTGGCCATCGCCGCCGCGGCGCCCGCCGCCGGCTGAGCTGGAACCGCTGCTCTTTCCCACTCAACAAGCAACAAACTCGATAAGCGAAGCTGACCGATGGAAACGCTCATCATGCTGGTGATGCTCTTGTTCGCCGTGTTCCTCATCCTGCTGGTGCTGGTCCAGCGTGGGCGGGGCGGCGGCCTGGCCGGCGCGCTCGGCGGGGCGGGCGGCTCGAGCGCCTTTGGCGCCAAGGCCGGCGACGCCTTTACCCGGTTCACCATCGTTGCGGCGAGCCTTTGGATCATCCTTTGCGTTGGCGCCGCGATCTGGTCCCGCGAGGGCGTGACCGACCCGCTCGGCGCAGGTGACGACGCGGTGCAGGTGGACACCATCCCAGGCGTCGCCGGCGATACGCCGGATGAGGGAGCCGGCGCCGCGGTTGGCGACGACTCGACCAGCGGAGAGGCGGCCGGCGGCGAGGAAGATGCCGAGTCTGAGTAGCCGGCGACGCAAGGCGCCCTTCTCGAATCCCCCTCTAGGAGACGGCCGTGCTGGCTAGCATGACCGGCTTTGGCGAGGCCAGCGTCGCCGACGAGTCGTTGGCCGTGGCCGTCGAAGTTCGCACCATCAACAACCGCCACCTCAAGCTCAGCCTGCGGGCGAGCGAGGGCTATTCGATCTTCGAGCCGGAGATCGATGGGCTGGTCCGCAAGCACGTCCGCCGCGGCGCGGTGCAGCTCAACCTCCGCGTGAGCCGGATCACGGGCGCCGACGCTTACCAGATCGACGCGGAGGTTCTCGAGGGCTACCGCCGTCAGTTGCAGGAAGTCGCGGGCGAGGCGCCGCCGGTGGCGGCATTGCTCTCGCTGCCGGGCGTGGTGGCGGAGCGCCAGGCGACTTCGTCCGCCCCCCGTGAAGACTGGCCTCGCATCGTGCCGGCCATCGAGCAGGCCCTCGCCGCTCTGGCCGAAATGCGTGGCTTGGAAGGTCAGGCCCTGGAGAACGACCTCCGCGAGAACTGCGGCGTCATCGCCGAGCACCTGGAGCGGGTCGAGCAGCAGGCGCCGAAGGTTTCTGAGTCTTATCGCGACCGCCTGGTGGAGCGCGTCAACTCCGCCATGGGCCAGTTGGGCGTCTCCGTGGAGCCGGCGGACCTGGTGCGAGAGGTTGCCGTTTTCGCCGACCGTACTGACATTTCCGAAGAGACCGTCCGACTCCGCAGCCACATCGATCAGTTCCTGGCGGCCATGGACCTGCCTGAGAGCAACGGTCGTAAGCTCGAGTTCATTACGCAGGAGATGGTCCGCGAGGTGAACACCATCGGCTCCAAGGCGAACGACGCCGAGATCACCGCCTGCGTGGTGGAGATGAAGACCGCGCTGGAGCGGATCCGCGAGCAGGTCCAGAACGTGGAGTGACGCGGCCATTGGCCGGTGGCCATTGGCTGTTGGTAAGCAGGCGACTGATGCGAGCAAGGCATGTCTGAAAAGCAGCCAACAGCCAGCAGCCAAGAGCCAACCGCCGCGGCCCGCGGCCGCCTGCTGATCGTCTCGGGCCCCTCGGGCGTCGGGAAATCGACCATCATCCCGCTGGTTCGCAAGAGGTTTGGCGAGCGGCTGCGGATGAGCGTCTCGGCCACCACTCGGCCGCCGCGGCCGGGCGAGGTGGACGGTGTCAACTACCACTTCCTCTCGCACGACGACTTCCAGCAGCGGCTGGCGGCCGGTCAGTTTCTGGAGGCGGTCGAGGTCTTCGGCCGCGGCCACTGGTACGGCACGCCCATGAGCGAGGTGATCCCTAGCCTAGAAAAGGGCGTCTGGGTACTCTTAGAGATTGACGTCGACGGGGCGGAGCGGGCCCTCAAGCGTTTCCCCGATGCTCTCACGCTGTTCATCGCCCCCGCGGCCGACGCCGACGAGTCGGCCCGCGTGCTGGAGCAGCGGCTGCGGGTCCGGGGCACCGAGTCCGAAGAGGCCATCAGCCGCCGACTGGAAGTCGCCCGCAGCGAACTGAGCCGAGCCTCCCGCTACGACCACGTGATCATTAACGACAGCGTCGAGCGATCGGCCGACGCCATCTGCGGCATACTCCGAGACCGAGGAATCGATTCATGATCGAGGCGCTCAAAGAGGAAGAGATCGTCAACAAGGTGGGCGGGCGGTTCAAGCTCTCCACGCTCATCCAGAAGCGGCTGGTCGCGCTCAACTCCGGCGCCCGCCCGCTGGTGAGCCTGCCGGGCGTGGACAAGATGGAAGTGGTGGTTCAAGAGATCCTGCAAGACAAGATCTACCTGGACGCCTCGGACGAGGTTCGCATCACCGGCGAGCCGGCCGACCCCGCCGCCCCGGTCGACTTTGACTTCGACAGCATCTGAGAGGCGCGAGGCGCTAGGCGCGAGGCGCTAGTTGTCGGTTGGCGACGCGGCCTCGGGGCTCACGCGCTTCGCGTGTTGCTTGCCATGGCCGATGTACTGCTCGGCGTTTCCGGGGGCGTCGCCGCTTACAAGGCGGCGATCGTTTGCAGCAAGCTTGCGCAGGGCGGTCACACGGTGACCGTTGTCATGACGCGGGCGGCGGAGCAGTTCATCGGCTCGGCGACGTTCGCCGCGCTCTCCGGCCGGGCGGTGTATCGCGACGTCTTCGACGGCGATCGCCACCCGCTCGGGCCGCACATCGAGCTGGCTCGCGAGGCGGACCTTGTCTGCGTGGCGCCGGCGACGGCGGACCTGCTTGGCAAGGCGGCGCACGGCTTGGCGGATGACCTGCTCAGCACACTGCTGCTGTCGTTCACCGGCCCGGTGCTGTTTGCCCCCGCGATGAACACCGAGATGTGGGAGAAGCCCGCCGTCCAGCGTAACGTGGAGTCGCTCAAGGCAGACGGTGCCGCGATGGTCGGCCCCGACGAGGGCTGGCTGAGCTGCCGGACCCGCGGCGCCGGCCGCATGGCCGAGCCGGAGGAGATCGTCTCCGCCATCGAAGCGAAACTTGCCGAGTAGCCGGCTGTCGTGTCCGCGCAGCACTTCTGCCCTCTCACTTCTGCCTTCTGACTTGCTTTGGCTCGCATCCTCATCACGTCCGGCCCCACCCGGCAGCACCTCGACCCGGTGCGGTACCTGACGAACGCCTCCAGCGGACGCATGGGCTCAGCGTTGGCCGGGGCGGCGCTTGATCTGGGGCACAAGGTAGAGGTGGTGTCGGGTCCCGTTGAGGTCGACTACCCGGATGGGTGCGAAGTGGAGTGGGTCGTCTCCACCGAGGAGATGCTCGAAGCGGCGGCCGACGCCTTCGACCGCTGCGACGGGCTGATCGGCGCCGCGGCGCCTTGCGACTACCGGCCGGTGCGGGTGGAAGACAACAAGATCGCCAAGACGGGCGAACCTCTCGAACTCCGGCTTGTCGAAACCGAAGACGTGGTCGCCACGCTCGCCTCGGCAAAGGGCGGAAGGTGGGTCGTGGGCTTCGCCCTGGAGACCGAGGACCACCGCCTGCGGGCCCTGGCCAAACTGGAACGCAAGCACTGCGATTTGATGGTCTCCAACGGCGCCGAGGCGATGCGGTCGCTCACCAACCAGGTGGAGGTGCTCACGCCCGCCGGCGAGGTGCTGGCATCGCTCGAGGGACCCAAGCCCGAGGTCGCCCGCGGCATCCTGGCGGTGATCAATGACCGCTTGATTGCGAAAAGTTGAACACCCACGGCGTGGCGAACGGCTCGGCGGCTCGGTAGACTTGAGCGGCTGGATGTTCGCCCTCTCCCGCCCGCTACAGCGACCAACCTGCCTCTTGGCGCCGCACCCAACAACGCCGACCACGCGCGTCGCCATCTACGGCGCCTCGGGCTACACCGGGCTCGAGCTGCTGAAGCTGCTCGCCCGGCACCCGCACGCGGAGGTGACGGCGCTGGTTTCGCGTCGCGACGACGCCGGCGACGTGGAGGCGGTGCACCCTTCTCTACTCGGCTTGTACGACTTGCCGGTCGAGCGTCTGTCGGTCGATCAGGTCGCCGAACGGGCGGACTTGGCCTTCGCCTGCCTGCCGCACGGCGCCAGTGCCGAGGTCGTTTCGCAACTGCTCGACCGCGGGCTAAAGGTCGTCGACTTCAGCGCCGACTATCGGCTGACCGACCGCGCCGTCTACGAGCAGTGGTACGGCGTCACTCATGCCGACCCGGAGCGGATCGGCGCCGTCGCCTACGGCTTGCCCGAGCTGTACCGCTCCCGAATCCGCGAGGCGGGCCTCGTCGCCAACCCCGGCTGCTATCCGACATCCGCGATCCTCGCGCTGGCGCCGCTGCTGCGTGCGGGGCTGATTGAGCCGAGTGGTGTGATCATCGACAGCAAGAGCGGCGTCACCGGCGCCGGCCGCACGCCGAAGGACAACCTGCACTTCCCCGAGGCGAACGAGAACCTCTCGGCGTACGGTGTGGGCACGCACCGGCACATGCCGGAGATCGACCAGGTGCTCAGCCAGTTCGGTGGCAGCGAGGTCGAGGTGCTGTTCACCCCGCACCTGGCCCCGATGGACCGCGGCATCCTCAGCACGTGCTACGCAACGCCCGCCGCCGGCGTGGACGGCGCGAAGCTGAGTGAGACGCTCGCCGAGTTCTACCGCGACGAGCCGTTTGTGCACGTCGCCCCGAAGCCGCCCGGCGTGAAGCAGGTGACCGGCACCAACGCGTGCCACGTGTGGGCCGGCGTCGCGCGGGGCCGCGCGGTGGTGGTAGCCGCGATCGACAACTTGCTGAAGGGCGCCTCCGGAGCGGCGGTTCAAAACTTCAACCTCATGCAAGGCTACGAGGAGACAATGGCATTGGTTTGACGGGCGGCGGAACCTTCCATCCGCGATCCGCAATCCAAACTCGGCAATCGAATGAGCTTGGGCTTCCCAAAAGGATTCCGCGGCGCGGGCGTGCACTGCGGGATCAAGTCTGACAGCGCCCGCGAAGACCTCACGCTGGTCGTCTCCGATCGACCCGCGTCCGCTGCCGGTGTCTACACGCAAAACCGCTTTCGCGCGGCGGCCGTGTTGTGGAACGACGCCCGCACGCCCGCGGCCGACAAGCAAGCGGTGGTCATCAACTCCGGCAACGCCAACGCCTGCACGGGTTCCGAGGGCGAGGCCAACACCGCCCGCATGGCGGCGCTCACCGCCGAGTCCGTGGGCTGCTCGCCCGAGCAGGTCTGCGTGCTCTCCACCGGCATCATCGGTGAGCAGCTGCCGATGCCGTGCATCGAGAACGGCGTCCGCGACGCGGCGAACCACCTGGGCGACGACGAGCCCCATCTAATCGCCGCCGCCCGCGGCATGATGACCACCGACACGGTTCACAAGCTCCGCGGCCGCGAGGTGACGCTCGACGGCACACCGGTCCGCGTGACCGGCATGGCCAAGGGCGCCGCGATGATTGGCCCGAACATGGCCACCATGCTGGCGGTGGTGATGACCGACGCGGCCGTCACGCCGGAGCAGGCGCAGGCGGCTCTGTCCGACGCGGTGGTCGAGTCGTTCAACTGCATCAGCGTCGAAGGGCACAGCAGCACGAACGACACGGTGCTGCTGCTCGCCAACGGCGCCGCGGGCGGGCCGCCTCTTGCCGGTCGAGCGCTGGAAGACTTCCGCACGACGGTGCTCGAAGTCTGCGAGGACCTCGCCCAGTCGATCCCGGCCGACGGCGAAGGCGCCACGCACCTGATCACCATCGAGGTGCACGGCTGTGCCGAGCGGGAGCACGCCGTGCAGATCGCCCGCACCGTGGCCAACAGCCCGCTGGTGAAGACCGCCATCGCCGGCGCCGACCCCAACTGGGGCCGCATTCTCTCCGCTGCCGGCTACGCGGGCGTGGCGTTCGACGAGAACCAGGTTTCGCTGCTCGTGAACGGGCTGCTGATCTTCGAGCAGGGCGCCCCGGTCGATTACGACGCCGCGGCCGTCTCCCAGTCGATCCGCGAGAACCGCGACTGCGGCATCGTCCTCCTCTTCGGCGAAGGGACCGCCTCGGCCCGCTTCTGGACCACCGACCTCACCGCCGAGTACGTCCGCCTCAACGCCGATTACCACACGTAGCCCAATGCGGAATGGGGAATGCGGAATGCGGAATGAAGCGCATGCGATGCTTGCGAGTGGCCTTGCGCGTTATTCCGCATTCCGCATTCCGCAATCCGCATTCTGATGGCTCTCCTCCACCAACTCCGCCAGGGATTGCTGTTCCTCGCGGTGTTCGCCGCGCTGTCGGTGGGCGGGCACATGTGGGTGACGGGCGAGGGCGTGCTCGACTCCTTCTACTTCTTCGTGGTTACCGTCTCCACGGTCGGCTACGGCGAGAAGAGCGACGCTCCGCCGGCGCTCAAGCTGCTCAACATCGGCACCATCGTCGTCGGCGCCGTGGCGGCCGGCTACACCCTTAACCTTGTCGCCAAGAGCATCATCGAAGGGCAGGTCCGTCAGGCCCTGGGCATCCAACGCATGACACGTGAAATCCAGCAGCTCAGCGGTCACACCATTATCTGCGGGTTCGGCCGCATCGGCGAAACCCTCGCGGGCGAGTTCCTCCGCCGCGGCACGGAGTTTGTGATCATCGATCAGAACCCCGAGGTCGTCACCGAGGCGTGCGACGAGAACCTGCTGGTGGTCGCCGGCGACGCCACCGAGGAAGAGACGCTGATCGACGCCGGCATCAAACGGGCCACCACGCTGGTGGTGGCCATGCAGGGCGACGCCGACAACGTCTTCCTGACGCTCACCGCGCGGAACCTGAACCCGCGGCTGAAGATCATCGCCCGCGGCGAGCAGGCCGCCACGGAGAAGAAGCTCCGCCAGGCGGGCGCCGATCAGGTGGTGCTGCCGGCGGTGATCGGCGCCCGGCGGATGGCGGCGCTGGTGACCCGGCCCGCGGCGGCGGAGATGCTGGAGCACTTCACGGACCACGACAAGCTGGACGCGGACCTCGAAGAGATCTGCGTCCACCCCGATAGCGGGCTGATCGGCAAGACGATCCGCGAGACCGCCGCCCGGCAGTCTCACAACCTGCTGGTCATCGGCATCCGCACCGCCGACGGCCAGATCCAATTCAACCCCGATCCCGACCAAGCCCTGCACACCGGCGATACGCTGATCGCCATGGGCCGCCGGGCGGACATCCAAGACTTCCGCTCGACCTACGTGATCAAGCAGTGACCAGCCACTAAGCCTGCGGTAGTGATGCTTCACGCCGCGTGTTTAGAATAAGAACTCGAGCTTCCATCGAAGCTTTGCGATGCACGGCCCGTTAACCCGCGTTTGCGAGAGGCGATGAGCCAAACAGCGCCCACCACGTCCGAACTCGAAGCCTTCCTTGACGAGGCGTTGCCGCCGGAGCGGATGGCGGTGATTGAGGAGTTGCTGCGCAGCGGCGACGAGTCGCTCACCGCCGAGCTGGCCGAGATCAACGGCCGCCGCGACGCGGGGCTGCACTCGCTGGGCGAGGTCTGGCGGCGCCGGCGGCTCACGTGCCCCACGCGGGAGCAGCTCGGCTCGTACCTGCTGGGCGTGCTCGACGAGGGCCACGCCGACTACATTAAGTTCCACCTGGAAGTCATCGGCTGTCGGCTCTGCCTGGCGAGCGTCAAGGACCTCGAGGCGCAGCAGTCGAGCGCCGAGGCGGAGGTGAGCCAGCAGCGGCAGCGGAAGTACTTCCAGTCCAGCGTCGGCCGTCTGCCGGCCGGCGAAGATTGAGCCCGCTCCGTTACCGGTAAGCGGGGTTCACGAAGTCCGATCGGCAGCCCGCGTCCCACGCCGATCGCTGATTGCCGTGCGCCGGGATTCCGCCGGCGTCCTTGAGCATGCGGGCCATGTGCAGCAGGTTCCACGTCATGAACGTGGTGTTGCGGTTGGTGAAGTCGTTCTCGGGGCCGCCGGAGCCCTCGTCCAGGTAGCTTGGCCCGGGGCCGGCCTCGCCCAGCCAGTCGGCGTCCGCCTGCGGCGGGATGACGTAGCCCAGGTGCTGCAGCGAGTAGAGGATGTTCATCGCGCAGTGCTTGCCGCCGTCCTCGTTACCGGTGATCAGGCAGCCGCCCACCCGCCCGTAGTAGGCGTACTGGCCGTGCTCGTTGAGGTTGCCGCTCGAGGCGTAGAGCCGCTCAATCACCTGCGTGCAGACGGAGGTCTTCTCGCCGAGCCAGATCGAAGTGCCGAGCACCAGGATGTCGGCCGCCATCACCTTCTCGGCGATCGCCGGCCACTCGTCGGTCGCCCAGCCGTGCTCAGTCATGTCGGGCCAGACGCCCGTGGCGATGTCGTGATCGACCGGCCGCAGGCACTCGCAGGCAACGCCGTTCTTCTCCATGATCGCCCGCGAGATGTCGATCAGCCCCTGCGTGTGCGACAGCTCCGGCGACTTCTTAAGCGTGCAGTTGAGGAAGAGCGCCTTGAGGTCCGAGAAGTCCCAGGAGCTCTGGCTGCAGAGTTGTTCTTGCTTATCGTTGAGCGGCATCGTGAGAGTCCGTTGCGTCGATGGAAGTACGGGTCGGGAGTCGGTCCGCTCTCCGATCACTTCGCTAGCCGAAAGCCGGTGAACTGCCAGCGGGCGTCGGGCGGGAAGAAGTTGCGGTAGGTCGGGCGGTAGTGCGAGGAGTGCGTGGCGCAGGAGCCGCCGCGGAGGACGAACTGGTTGCACATGAACTTGCCGTTGTACTCGCCCAGGGCGCCGTCGGGCGGCTGGTAGCCGGGGTAGGCGGTGTACTGGCTGGCGGTCCACTCCCAGGTGCGGCCGGGGTGGACGGCGGCGCCCGCGGCGAGCCGTTGGTCGACGAAGCCGCCGGTGCTTGGCAGGCTGGGGGAAGCGGCTTCCCACTCCGCCTCGGTCGGCAGCCGGGCGCCGGCCCAGCGGGCGTAGGCGTCTGCCTCGAAGAGGCTCACGTGGCAGACGGGCGCCGAGGGGTCGAGCGGTTGATCGCCGGCGAGCGTGAACTGCCGCCATCCTTCGGGTCTTTCTCGCCAGTACATCGGCGCCCGCCAGCCGTGCTGCTGCACCGCTGCCCAGCCCATTGAAAGCCACAGCTCGGCCCGCTGATAGCCGCCGTCGTCGATGAACCGCTGGTACTCGCCGACCGTGACCGGCCGCGTGGCGATCGCGAAGTCTTGCAGGTAGGCCTTGTGCCGGGGCGATTCGTTGTCGAACGCGAAGCCGTCGCCCGCGTGGCCGATCTCCCGCACGCCCGCGTCAAAGGTTAGCCAATCGGCGTCGACCGCTTCGCTCTTCGGGAGCGGCGCGTCGGTGTAGGCGGGCGCCAGTGGGCTTTGGGCGAGCGCGTGCTTGACGTCGGTAAGAATCAGTTCCTGGTGCTGCTGCTCGTGGTGCAGTCCGATTTCCACGATACGGTGCGCTTCGTCATCGCCATCGGCGATCAGCTCGCTCATCGCCTCGTCCACGTGCCGGCGGAACTCGCGGACCTCATCCAGCGATGGCCGCGACAGCACGCCGCGCTGGCCTCGGGTGAACTGCTCGCCGACGGCGTTGTAGTACGAGTTGAAAAGGTGCGTGAACCGCTCGTCGTAACATCGGTAGCCCGGGACCCCGTTGCTACGACGCGGCTTGAGCAGGAACGTCTCGAAGAACCATGTGGTGTGCGCCAGGTGCCACTTGACCGGGCTGGCGTCCGGCATGGACTGCACGCCGCAGTCCTCGGGCGAGAGCGGCCGCGCGAGCCACTCGCTCAGCCGCCGGACTTCGGCGTAGCGGTTGTTCAGATCGCCGCGGTTGGGCGTGTCAGATTTCGCACTGGCCGGTAAGGCCGTCGCCGGCTGCATCGGGGCCGTCTCCTGCGGAGCCCTCGACCGCGACGCCCTTCCAGAAGGCGACGTGGCCCTTGATGGAGGCGGCTTCGGGTTTGGGCTCGCGATAAACCCACGCCGCCCCTTCGTTGACCTGGCCGTCGACGACCACGTCGTAGTAGTTCGCCGTCCCCTTCCAGCCGCACACGCTGGTTGTTGGGTTGTCGCGGAAGAACTCGCTCTTGAGCGACTCGGCCGGGAAGTAGTGGTTGCCCTCAACCACAACCGTGGCGCCGCTCTCGGCGATGACCGTGCCGTTCCACTTTGCAACCGCCATGGCGTGTCTCGCTGTCTCGCTGTGTCGTTGGTGGTCGTAGGGGCAGGCCCCGCCTGCCGTTGATTCCGTGCAGGATCGCGATTCAGTCGAGGATCGCCAGGTGCAGCACGGCGAAGCGTTCCCGCTCGTCGGTCCACGACTTGCGGAGCGTCAGCCCGGCGCCGGCCGCCAGCTTGGCGAAGCTCTCGATGGTGTACTTGTGCGAGTACTCGGTATGGATCGACTCGCCCTCGGCAAAGGCGAACTCCTCGTCGCCCACCCGCAGCGTCTGGTCCGTTTGGCTCACGAGCGACAGCTCCACCCGGCACTCGGTCTCGTTGTAGTGGGCGCGGTGCTCGAACTGATCGACGTCGATCTCCCCCTCCAACTCGCGGTTGATCCGGTCGAGCAGATTGAGATTGAAGGCGGCGGTAACGCCCTCTGCGTCGTTGTACGCCGATTCCAGGACGTCGGTTTCCTTCTGCAGGTCGACGCCTATGAGCAGACCGCCGCCGCAGCCGCAGAGGTCGACAATCCGCCGGAGCATCGCCTCCGCCTCGTGCGGCCGGAAGTTGCCGATGGTGGAGCCCGGGAAGTAAACCGCGTCGTGAGTGGGCTGGCGGCTAGCGGTGGGCAGGCTGAACTTATCGGTAAAGTCCGCGCAGACCGGCAAGACTTCCACGCCCGGGAACTGGTCGGCAAGCCGCTCGCTGGTGGCTTCGAGCTGCTCGCGCGAGATGTCCACCGGCACGTAGGCGACGGGGTCGACGAGCGCGTTGAGCAACAGTCGCGTCTTGGTGCTGGCGCCGCTGCCGTACTCGACCAGCATCACGCCCTCGCCGATCTGCTCGGCCATCTCGTCGGCGTAGCGACGCATGATCGCCAGCTCGGTGCGGGTCACGTAGTACTCGTCGAGCTGGCAGATCTCATCGAAGAGCTGCGCGCCGCGCTCGTCGTAGAAGTACTTGCAGGGCAGCGACCGCGGCCGCGTGCTGAGCCCGCTCACGACGTCGTCCAGGAACGTGTCGGTCTTGGGGGCGAAGTCGAGAACGTCTGCGGCGCCGGCATCATCTGCCATGATGAGGACTCGCGAGTCGAGGGCTTTGACTGGGGCACGGCCGAAGCTGCCCTTGAGGCCACCCGATTCGCCGACAGACGGTCCGCCGACAAAAAAAGCCGCACGGAGGAAGCTCCGTCGGCGGTTCGGGCCGCGGCTTGGCGCCGCGATTGGCCCAGATTTTATCAGCGTGCAGTGGATCGAAGACCTGCTATGAGACCAATCCAAAGAATTGGCCCTCTGCTGCCGGATTGGCCTCGCTATGCCCGAGATTGCGCTTAACCGAGGGGTTCTCGATCCACTGCACGCTGATAAAATCTGGGCCAATCGCGGCGCCAA